>JBMDWK010000068.1:0-40613 GCA_048595255.1 Sphingobacterium sp.
GCTCTGTTAAAGTTTGTGTTCTGACCCGAAAATTCTTGTTCCATTATCCCTTTGATTTTTTTGTTTTCAATAATCACATGTGGGGAATTGTACATGTCAATCATCGTTAAACAAAAGTAATAAAAAACCCGTTCATTATACTTTTTAAGTTGTTCACATCAGCCAAAAAATTAATGTGACGGAGTTTATTTTGCGCTTTAAATATTCATTGCGTTTTCCACATTAAATGTTTAATTCGTGTGGATATCTATAAAACGTATTTGATAATCAAATAATTGTGAGATGTGGAAAACTACAGGTCATGTGGATAATTGCAAAATGGTTGTCGTGTCAATCGCTCTGACTGTCTGCCTGCTATTAGGATTTCATTATCAATGGGTTAAGAGGTGTTTGCTTCGCTAAAGGTGTTTTATTCTTTTTTTCTTGACCTCTGAAATATATATTATCTTTGTGTTATGTCAAATGAAGCTTCAACACTAAAACCGTATAAGTCCAAAGACGGTGGTAAAAAAGAACAGGTCGCAGATATGTTTAACAATATCTCCAAAAGGTATGATCTTCTTAACCGTTTGATGACTATGCGAATAGATGTGATCTGGCGTAAGAAGGCAATTAAACTTCTACAAGCGATACAACCTCAACATATATTAGACGTGGCTACGGGTACAGGTGATTTTGCTATAGAATCCATTCGTATCTTGAAGCCGACGAAAATCGTGGGGGTGGACATTTCTCAGGGAATGCTGGATGTTGCCAAAGAAAAAATAGTGAAGAAAGGATTGCAGGATGTGTTTGAAGTGCAGCTGGGAGATTCGGAGAACCTCCAATTTCCGGATAACACCTTTGATGCAGTTACAGTAGCATTTGGTGTTCGTAATTTTGAAAACCTGGAAAAAGGTTTGTCAGAAATACACCGCGTATTGCGTCCAGGAGGGAAGGCTATTATCCTTGAATTGTCCAATCCGACAGCATTTCCGGTGAAGCAACTTTATAATTTGTATTTCCATAAGATAGTACCTGCCTTTGGAAGGTTGATATCCAAAGATTCTAGTGCATATTCATATTTGCCTGAGTCTGTGGCCAAATTCCCAGATGGCGAACGTTTTGCTCAAATCACCGATAAAGTCGGCTTTGCATCGACAATAGTAAAGCCACAAACATTCGGTTTTTGTACGATTTACGAAGCTTCAAAATGATAAAATATGGATTTAGCATAATATTGTTTTTACTGTTGTCGGCATCACCAGCGATAGCGCAACGATTCATAGGTCTGCCATTTGCAGGATATGATGAAGAGGCAACCTTGCAGGTGGGTTTTCAGTATAATTATGTTAACCAGAATTATCAAATCGTACTTAAGAAAAACTGGCGTGAACTCGTTGGACAGGGTGGCGGATTGATTAATTTGCCCGCGGATGGTGTGGACGAAACGGTTAATTCTACTGGAAGGATACATTACATTCATTCCCGACCGGGACATGGCTTCGCTATTGGAATCCCGATTGATATGCGGTGGAATGAAGTGTTTTCTATCAATTTTACACCTTCTTTTAATATTCTAAATTCGCATCAGATCGTCTATAGCCCGCAGGATGCTAGTCTCGATGCTGTGGTGCTGAAGTCCAAGCATGTGCTGCAAAGCAACAGGGGCGATAATTTTAATTCGTTTGAATTTCCGGTAGCTCTCAAATTGCTTTCGGAGGAAAAGAAACTGTCCAAATCGGACACGCGCTATCGTGCGTATGTGCTTGCAGGGGCGCGATTGACGCGGTGGACCGGAATACAGAAAGCATATACCCAGTTAAAATTGGACGTAGAAGCTGGTCAACGGATCCCGGAGGCCATCATTTTAAGGCCGGAATATATGTCCCTAGAAGCAGGAGTTGGAATGGACTTTATTACATCCTACTTTAGGGTGTCGCCCGAAGTACGGTTTAGTCAAAGTATGAGCAATGTGTTGAGCAATAGACATATACTGGCGATGAATAATAAATTTATGGCTCCAATAGACAGAGGCTTGATCCGCAATGTCTATTTCAGCTTAATTTTTCAATAAGAATGAGAACAGTTTTAATCACAGGAGCCAGCTCGGGGATTGGGGCTGCATGTGCAAAGACACTAGCTCGTGAAGGGAACTATAGGCTGTTGCTATGCGCACGCCGCGAAGTACGTTTGCTCGAGCTAAAATCCCAATTAGAAAAGGATTTTGAAAATATAGAAATACATACATTTGTGTTGGATGTACAGAATCGGGATGAGGTATTTGATCGAATAGAAAATCTACCCTCATCTTGGAAGAATGTTGATGTATTGATCAATAATGCTGGACTTAGCCAAGGCCTAGACGCCGTGCAGGATGGCAATCCCGACGATTGGGATCGTATGATCGATACCAATGTGAAGGGGCTCTTGTATGTGACGAGGGCAGTGACGCCTTTATTAAAGCAAAGCCAAAATGCACATATCGTAAATCTAGGGTCCATTGCAGGAAAGGAAGTCTATCCAAATGGTAATGTATATTGCGCTACTAAGCATGCGGTAGATGCCCTCAACAAAGCCATGCGCATCGACTTGCTACCTTTTGGAATCAAAGTTACCGCCATTAATCCCGGTATGGTGGAAACCGAATTTTCGGAAGTCCGCTTCAAAGGTGATAAAGACCGTGCAAAATCAGTATATCACGGTTTGATTCCGCTAAGTGGTGAGGATATAGCAGAGACTATAGCGTTTGTGCTTTCGCGTCCCGCGCATGTGAATATAAACGATTTGCTTATCATGCCTACAGCACAAGCAAATGGTACTTTAGTAAATAGAAAATAATTGTATTATGTCATTAGAACAAAAAATAAATCAGGACATCAAAGCGGCGATGATCGCTAAAGATAGTGTACGTTTGAGAGGATTGCGCGCTGTGAAATCAGCGATTTTGTTAGCGAAAACAGAAAAAGCAGGTGTAGAAGAATTGGCAGAAGATATGGAAATCAAAGTTTTGCAAAAATTAGTAAAACAACGAAAAGAATCTGGCGAAATCTACAAAGAGCAGGGCCGTGAAGATTTATATCAAATTGAATTCGAAGAACAACAAGTCATTGAAGAATATTTGCCAAAGCAAATGTCTCGCGAAGAGATTGAAGCCGTAGTAAAGACTATAATTGCCGAATCAGGAGCTTCAGGAATGAAGGATATGGGTAAGGTGATGGGATTAGCAAATGGTCAATTAGCCGGAAAAGCTGATGGCAAAACCATCTCTGAAATTGTAAAATCTAGTTTAGCTTAATCACCGTGGTAATCACTTGGATTGTCAAAGAGTTTGCGGATTTGTCGAGTCTCGAACTCTATCAAATTCTACAGCTTCGAATCAATGTTTTCATGTTGGAACAGGAATGTCTCTATCCAGAATGTGATAACAAAGATCTGAAGGGTAGACACTTAATGGGAATGATGGATGGTAAAGTCGTTGCTTATGCCCGATTATTACCACATCATGTTACGTATTCGGATGTTTCCATAGGCCGAGTGGTGGTATGTCCGAGCAAGCGTCATTTGAAATTGGGCACCATTCTTATGCAAGAAGCGATTTCGAATATGCATAAATATTTTCCTGGCGAGGCCATCCGTATCAGTGCGCAGGCACATTTACAGAATTTCTACGAAAATGTGGGTTTTGTAAGGGTAAGTGAGGAGCCTTATTTGGAGGATAATATACCTCATGTTGAAATGGTTTTAACATAAAATAAAAGTGGCTTGAATTTTCAAGCCACTTTTATTTTATCCTCCCAGCTGCATTATTTCCTCTGCTAGATTTTCCCAATTCTGTTGCAATTGGTCGTATTCGGCTTTGGCGGAATTATAGTTTCGTGTAGTCTCTTGCAGTTTTACAGCGTCCGAATACACTTCTTCGGATGCCAATAAAGTTTCAAGGTTTTTTACTTCTACTTCTTTAGTTCCAATCTGTTCTTCCAATTGTGCCAGTTCTTTGTTTTTCTTCAAAAGAAGGCGTTTGGTATCCTCAGTAGGAGCTTGCTTTTCTTTTTTTGGCTCTTCTTTAACTACTTTTTTCTCTTCTTTTATTTCAGGTTTGATTACTCTTTTGGAGTTCCATTCGTCATATTCTTGATAAGTTCCAGGATATTCTTTGATTTCTTTATTCTCGATAAACCAAATTTTGTTGGCCACATTATCTAGGAAATAACGATCGTGAGATACTACGATAAATGTACCCTCGTATTGTTGTAAAGCTTGGATTAAAATATTTACCGAAGCCATGTCCAAGTGGTTGGTAGGCTCATCGAGTACCAAGAAATTGGCATCTGCCGTCAGCGCTTTTGCTAAGGCTACACGGGATTTTTCACCACCCGATAGTACTTTTATCTTTTTGAAAGCATCATCTCCTGTGAAAAGGAAACAACCTAATATAGAGCGGAGTTCTGTTTCGGTATGCTTGGGCGCAAAGGCTTGCATTTCGGCGATAATGCTATTTTCTAAGTGCAACGCTTCTAATTGGTGCTGAGCAAAGAAAGTTTGTGATACATTATGTCCTTTGATGGCATTGCCTTCAAAATTCGTGTCGGCGTCGGCTACAATACGAAGTAACGTAGATTTACCTTTACCATTCGCTCCAATCAACGCAATTTTGTCCCCTTTTTCAATCAATGCGCTGGTGTTACGCAAGATTTCAAGGTTAGGGTAGGACTTGGAAATATTTTCTAAAGTAACCACATGACGGCCAGACGGTTTCGAAAACTTAAAACTGAAGTTCACTTCTGGATTATCGTCATCTACATCATCCACACGTTCCATACGCTCTAAGGCTTTGATACGCGATTGCGCCATTTTGGCCTTTGATGCTTTGGCGCGGAAACGCTCAATTAAACGTTCTTCTTGTTTGATTTTAGCTTGTTGATTTTTGAATTGTCCAGCTTGAATTTCATTTCGCATGGCTTTCTCTTCCAAATAGAAGCTATAATTACCGGCATATAATGTCAATTTGCCTTTACGCGATTCGACCGTTTTTTTGATGATTCTGTCTAAGAAATACCTATCGTGAGATACAATAACAATTGCTCCTTCGAATGCTTGTAGATAGTTTTCCAACCATTTGATCGAAGGTAAGTCCATGTGGTTGGTCGGCTCATCCAATAACAAAATATCAGGCGCTTGCAAGAGAATGCGCGCTAGCATCACACGCATACGCCAGCCTCCGGAGAAGGTTGCTAACGGGCGTTTTTGCTCTTCTTCCGAAAAGCCTAAACCTGCCAAAATCTCATGTGCACGAAATTCGATGTTGTACCCATCCAAGGCTTCAAACTCCATTTGTTTGTCGCTCAGCTTATTGAGGATATCATCCGAATAGTCCGTTTCAAGTTTTTTAAGTAGATTCTCTATTTCAGCATGGAGTTGATTTTGGCGCTCGAATGCCTCCATCGCGACATGCACAATGCTTTTGTCTGAATGGTAAGACAGCAAATCCTGGTTGAGATAACCAATTTTCAAGTCTTTGGCCATTGAAATGGTACCAGAGGTAGGCATGTATTGGCCGACTATCAAACGTAATAAAGTCGATTTACCTGCGCCATTAGCACCGATTAGTCCGACCTTGTCTCCCGGTTTGATATGCCAGTTGGCTTCGTCATATAGGGCTCTTGACCCAATTTCAAATGTTAAGTTGTTTATTGATATCATTTCGAATGCAAAAGTAGTGAATATTTCTGCTTCTTTTCTACCTTTGTAGCTAGACTAAAAGAATATATCTTTAGTATGGATTCAATAGGCAGATTTAAATAATGTATAAACTAGTAAAACCAATTTTCTTTTCGATGCAGCCCGAAAAGGCCCATCACACTGTTACCAATGGATTACGCACATTTACCAAGATCTGGGGAGCAAAATCTCTTTTGAAATCTTTGTATAGTGTAGAAAATCCAAAGTTAGAAAGAGAGGTTTTTGGTCTGAAATTTAAGAATCCGGTAGGTTTGGCGGCTGGTTTTGACAAAAATGCAGAGTATATCGAAGATATGGCAAACTTTGGTTTTGGTTTTATTGAGATTGGTACGGTAACACCGAAGCCTCAGCCAGGCAATGATAAACCCCGTATGTTTCGGTTGGTGAACGATGAGGCTTTAATCAATCGCATGGGATTCAACAACCAAGGTGCAGATGTGGCAGCAGGCCGATTAGCACATCTGAAAAATCGTCATGGTGTAATTATCGGTGGTAATATTGGTAAAAATAAAATAACGCCGAATGAGGAAGCTGTGAATGATTACATCTATTGTTTTCATGCATTATATGACCATGTGGATTATTTTGTGGTCAATGTAAGCTCTCCGAATACACCAGGTCTGCGTGATTTGCAAGAGAAAGGGCCATTGATGCATATTCTAAATACCTTACAAGGATTGAACGCCGGAAAGCCTGTTGCCAAACCCATTCTCTTAAAGATAGCACCAGATTTGACGGATTCACAATTAGATGATATCGTAGATATTGTTACCGAAACAAAAATTGCTGGTCTGATTGCGACGAATACAACCATTTCCAGAGAAGGTTTGCAATCTGATCCGAATTTAGTGAAAGAAACGGGCGGTGTGAGTGGTAAGCCTCTGACAAAGCGTTCTACAGAAGTTATCCAATATATTCACCAAAAATCCAATGGAGCTTTTCCTATTATCGGGGTTGGGGGTATTCATACAGCAGAAGACGCGTTGGAGAAATTAAATGCAGGAGCAGCTTTAGTACAAGTGTATACTGGATTTATATATGAAGGCCCTGCGTTGATAAGTAAAATCTGTAAAGGTATTTTGAAGAATAAATAAGATATTCTGTAAAAAAATCACATAATAGCATTCAATATGTTAAAATGTGTTAAGATAAAACTGACAAATCAAATATTGGCACAAGAGTTGAATATGATTTAATAATTCATAATTTAGGTTAATAATTGGTTAGTTAAAAATCCTTCAATCTCCCCGGTTGAAGGATTTTTTTAATGTTTTTTAACAAAATGATTATGAATTTAGGTATTAATATTGCTTACTGTAATGTGAAAACAATAATTTGGGATTATGAAACGAATTCTACCTATCACCATTTTACTCAGCGGTCTTATATTGACCAGTTGTGTAAGTAATAAGAAATATGCGGCATTGGATACGCAGTATAAAGATTTAGGTCAATTGTATCAAAAAACACAGTTGGAATTGACTGAAAGCCGTGCAAAAGTTAAAAGCCTAGAAGATCAGTTAGAGCACGAGCGCAAAAACAATGCAGCGCTGAAAGAAGCTTATGCCAAATTGCAATCTACTTTGGATCAGAGTATCGCTCAAAATTCGCAAGGTAATGTGAATATTTCCAAATTGGTGGATGAGATCAATGCTTCCAACAAATACATTCAACATCTGGTAAATACCAAAAATAAATCTGATTCATTAAATCTTGTCTTGACCAACAATCTGACACGTTCGTTGAGTCGTGAGGAGCTGAAAGATGTGGATGTACAGGTTTTGAAAGGTGTAGTATATATTTCATTGGCTGATAATATGTTATACAAATCAGGTAGTTATGAAATATCAGAGCGTGCCGGAGAAACTTTGAGCAAGATTGCTAAGATTATTCAAGATTATAAAGACTATGAAGTCTTGATCGAAGGTAATACCGATACAGACCCGATTTCAAAGCCTAATATTCGTAATAACTGGGATTTGTCAGCTTTACGTGCATCATCAGTGGTACAAGCTCTACAAAACACATATGGAGTAGATCCTAAGCGCCTTACGGCGGGAGGTCGTGGCGAGTACAATCCTATCGCAGACAATAATACGGCAGCTGGTAAAGCCCGCAACAGACGTACGCAGATAATTATAACGCCAAAACTTGATCAATTCATGGAGCTTATTGACAAAGCACCGGAAACAGAGCAAGTGCCGGCTTATTAATATTTTTTCGTTAAATAATATTAAAATGAATCCTTGATGCATGCATCAAGGATTTTTTGTTATATTTTGGCATGATTGTTTGTATTCAACTGTATGCGCATGATTAATATAAAACCATTCTACATATTACTTTTCTCTGTTGTAGTTTTTTCGAGTTGTAGTTCTATCTATATGCCCAACGTACCGGCGACACCCATGTTTAGGGAAGCTGGTGAGGTGTATGTGGGCGGGCATTTCAACGCCAAAGGAAATGTTTCGGGTAATCTAGGTGTGGCAGTAACCGAAAATATAGCTGTCATAGCTAATGGCTCAACGGTCAATACAGGTGGCAATAGTAATGAATATTTCCGCCAATGGCTAGCTGAAGGTGGGGTAGGCTATTTCACTACAATAGGTAAAGACAAGCGTCAAGTATTTGAAATGTATGCAGGATACGGAATCGGTAACTCAAAGGACCATCAGCAACGAGCATCCGTATACGGTTATGAGCTGGTGGAGGCGCGCGAAATGAATTTTGATAAAATATTTCTGCAGGTAAACTATTCATCTACACGCAAAAAGAAAATAAATATCTTTGGCGACAAAAAGGAATTAAACTATGGCACCGCAATTCGTCTAAGTAGAATAGGGATGAAAGACCTTTGGGTGAATAATGAAGCAGCGCCTAAGGAGGAAAACTTCTTTATCGAACCCTTATTTTTTACCCGGATGCAATTGGTTAATGGACTACAGGTTCAATATACCAATGGATTCAATATCGGACTGAATAAGAATGAATATTTGAAAGCAGGCAATTCGGTATTCACATTGGGATTAGTTTATACATTTAGATAATATGAAGGAGATGAAAAAAATAGGATTTTTAATAATGGCCGTTTCACTGTTTGTGCTGAGTGGCTGCGCACTAAATCAAAAAGCACAAATTGCAGCTTTAGGTCAGTTTAATTATGATGTGACTTCCGTGCAGAATATGCGCATCGCGGGACGCGATATTAATTCTTTTAATACTGATGGCGGGGTTTCGATCAATAGTTTGCCCGGAATAGCGATGGCACTTTTGACCAAGAATCTACCGCTGGAAGCTACAGTGAATCTGCAGATGACAAATCCGACTTCCACAGTCACAAAGGTAAATGAATTCAAATATTTGATAGAGATAGGTGGTAAGCCTCTGTTCGAAGGATCTGTAAATGAAAACATCAATCTGGGACAAGGCCAAAGCATGGTGGTACCATTGAGTTTTCGCGCTAATCTCTTTGGCGTAGCCAAAGAGCAAGGTATCGAAAAGGTATTGAGCGATATTTTTAGTCGCAAAAGTGATGCTTTTTTATCTTTAAAAATAAAACCATCTGTACAAATTGGAGGACGTAACTATTTTTATCCAGGATATATTACAGTAGACAAAGATTTTGGTCGATCCGTCTCCCGATCCGTCAACAAAGTACTCAACAAATAGTCAAAAAAATGGGATGTAATGAAAATACATCCCATTTTTTATGCCCTTTCTATCCCATTAACCTCTGTTATGCCATTCTTATTGGCCTCATTGCAGATTTGCTCTTTTACAAATTTGTAGTAGATAATCTGTTGATAATGCGTTACATTTGCGCAGTTGCATAGTTGACCTAGCCTACGCAATGTATTTGCAGTTCAAATTAATAGCGGATGTCAAATTTTCTTGTAATCTTTTTGTGTTTAGCTTTTGGTTATATTTTTCGATATTTAAAAATAATAAAGAAAGGTGGGCACTTGGCTATTAATACATGGATTATATATGTAGGTTTGCCCTCTATTGCTTTGAAATTTATTCCGCAGATCGATTGGACGTTTGAATATATATACACGGCAATTTTACCTTTTATTTGCTTTGGTACTTCGTATTTGTTCTTTCAGCTGTTGAATAGATGGATGCATTTTTCGAAGCGTACATTGTATACCTTGATAATCGTGTCTGGGCTATCCAATACCTCTTTTATTGGTTTTCCTTTAGTCAGTACATATTATGGCGAAGAATACCTCAAAGTAGCAATCGTTAGTGACCAGGTTACGTTTTTTACACTGTCTTTGTTTGGCGTATTGCTGGCCACTAGCTCGCGAAATATATTTGCCAGTACCAAAGAGAAAAGTCTTTATATATTTCGTCGGATCTTCACTTTTCCGCCTTTTATCGCTTGTATCTTTGCTTTACTCTTTGGTAAGCACTTGGTGTACGACGAATGGAATACCCTTTTTAGTTCGTTTGCTGCCACAGTAAGCCCGATGGCTTTATTTTCTATCGGTATACAATTGGATTTTAAACGTATAACGCATGAGCTTAACGCACTTTATGCGGGTCTAGTTGTCAAATTACTGATTATTCCTATCGTAGCGATAGGCCTCTATTACTTTTTGAATCTGTCAGGAAATTTTTTTCGTGTATCAGTTTTTGAGATGACTATGCCGTGTTTGGTAGCATCCAGTATTGTGATAGAGAAGTTTTCATTAAATGTGAAATTTGCAAATACGCTAATAGGTATTAGCATAGTTGTTGGTTTAGTTTTATCCGTGGTGTGGTATAGTGTTATAAATACACTTTTGTAATCTAATTGTTACTACGGTTTTTGGTTAATTAATTATTAATAGCTTTATCTTAGAACTTATTATCTTTGATATTAATAGATAACCATTAACAATTGTGATGAACAAATTATTTTGTACCCTATTTTTTGTAGGGACATTTGGAACCTTAGCTGCGCAACAAACAATTAATCCGAATCATTCACGTTATGTACAAGAAATAGCGGGTACCTCATTATCTTTCTCTATGGAAGCCATTCCAACCGGAAGCTTCATGATGGGGGACGATAGTTCTATTCGTAAAGACGAAAAACCTGCTCACGAAGTTACTGTCGATGCTTTTTGGATGGGAACGCACGAGGTTACCTGGGACTTGTTCCAGTCTTTTTTGTATAAAGATTACGAACAATCCAAACAAAATGAGGGTAAAGTGCCGGTGGAGGTCGATGCGGTTACGCGTCCTACGAAGCCGTATTTGGATATGACATTTGGTTTTGGGAAAGAAGGTTATCCCGCGCTTGCTATGACCCATTACAATGCCATCCAATTCTGTAAATGGTTGTATGTACGTACCGGTGTATTTTATCGTCTCCCAACAGAAGCAGAGTGGGAGTATGCATGCCGAGCCGGATCGCAAGATGCCTATTTCTTTGGTAATGATCCTCAAAAATTAGCGGAATATGCTTGGTATGCAACCAATAGTGAAGAGAAAACACATCCAGTAGGCCAGAAGAAACCTAATGCCTTTGGATTATATGATATTTTGGGGAATGTGGCAGAATGGACTTATGACCAGTATCATGAGGATTACTATGCACAATTCGCGGGTAAGAAAGTACAGAATCCAGTAGCGACACCTACAGAATTATATCCCCACGTGGTGCGGGGAGGTTCGTTTTTAAGCGCGGATTTTGATTTGCGGTCCGCAGCGCGCGGGGCTTCAGATCCGATATGGAAGCAGCTTGATCCACAAATGCCGAAGTCGAATTGGTGGTTTCCAGAAGCACCCTTTGTGGGTCTTCGTGTGGTGAGACCACTTGTTCCACCATCGGAAGCAGAAATATTAGCCTATTATAACCAAGCTCCCATTGAGGACTTTTAAAACTTATAATCAACTTAACCAATATAAGTCATGGAGAATTTAAAAAGAAGAGATTTCATTAAAAGCACTGCAGTAGTGTCAGGAGGGATTGCATTGAATGCATCTTCGATATCCTCCGTTTTTGCGGCTGGATCAGATGTTATTAAGGTTGCCTTAATCGGTTGTGGAGGTCGTGGTACAGGTGCAGCTGTAGATGCACTAAGTTCGGGGCAGAATGTCAAGTTAGTCGCTTTAGCTGACGTCTTTCGCGATAATCTAGATGCTTCTTACAACAATTTGTCTAAGCGCTATGCAGACAAAATGGATATTCCAGAATCACGCAAGTATGTAGGTTTTGATGCCTATAAGCATGCCATCAAAGATGCAGATGTAGTATTGTTGGTGACTCCTCCGGGATTCAGACCTCAGCATTTTGAAGAAGCGGTGCGACAAGGCAAACATATCTTTATGGAAAAGTCGGTTGCGGTCGATGCACCGGGTGTGCGTAGAGTGTTAGCAGCAGCGAAAATAGCAGAGCAAAAAAAGTTAAATGTCGTAGTCGGCTTGCAACGCCGCTTTCAACAAAATTATAGAGAAGGGATACAACGCGTCCAAGAAGGCGCTATCGGTGATATCGTAGCAGGTCAGGTATATTGGAATAGTGGTGGTGTATGGGTGCGTCCACGTACTCCAAGACAAACGGAGATGGAATATCAAATGCGTAACTGGTACTATTTCAACTGGTTGTGTGGGGATCATATTGTAGAGCAGCATGTGCACAATATCGATGTAGCCAACTGGATCAAAGGCAAGTATCCAGTGTCTATTCAAGGAGTGGGCTCGCGTGCGCACCGTGTAGGTAAAGATTATGGCGAGATATATGATAATTTCTCTATCGAAATGACTTATGATGATGGGACAGTGGTGAGTAGCCAATGCTGTCACTTCGAAGGATCGCACAATCGCGTTGATGAAACTTTTCAAGGTACCAAAGGTAGAATATACCTTTCTGCTGGAGGAAGAGCTATTCTATGGGATGCTAAAGGTAATGAAATCTATAATCATGACCCCAAAGGAAATCCAAATCCTTATCGCCAAGAGCATGTTGAATTGTTCGAAGCAATAGCAAAGGGCGAATATAAATTTAATAATGCAGAGTATGGTGCTTATAGCTCCCTAGCGGGTATTATTGGGCGTTTAGCTTGTTATACAGGAAAGGTTATTAAATGGGAAGATGCATTAAAATCGGAGGTCGATTTGATGCCTGCACAACTGAATTGGGATGCGAATCCAAAAGTGCTTCCAGATGCATCAGGTTTGTATACCGTAGCAGTACCAGGAATTAATACAGGACTTTATATATAGTTTTTTGAGATACATTAGTGCCATATTCTTTATTCTTGCGGCAGTTAGTTCTTTAGGAGCGGCTAGTCGTGACATGCAGGTTTATGGCATTTATGGTGTAGCACAAGGCACTACTTATTCGATAAAGTATTACGCTGAAAAAGAACTAATCCAACAGCGATCGATTGATAGCATCTTTAACGTAATTGATCAGTCTATGTCGCTTTATAAAGCACATTCGGCGATTAATACGTTTAATAAGCCGACAGTACTATCCATGGAGTTGGATGCTCACATGCTGCAGGTGGTAGAAGCGAGTCTTTACTACAACAAATTGACAAAGGGATATTTTGATATTACGGTATATCCGTTACTTCAGTTGTGGGGATTTGGACCTAAGGGATTTGGAAGACTGCCTATGGATCATCAAATAGACAGTGTAAAAAAACTTATTGGAATTGATAAAATCAGTTTACAAGGAAAAGTCCTTACCAAGCAGCAGCCACATGTAAGCATAGATCTAAACGGAATAGCCCAAGGGTATACTGTGGATGTTGTTGCTGAATATTTAAACCGTTCGGGATTGCAGTCTTTCTTGGTTGAAGTCGGGGGCGAGATATATGCGAAGGGACTTAAAAGTGATAATTCGTCTTATAAAATAGAGATACAGCGGCCGCCTGGAGATCAAGCCTTGAATTATAAGGTGATGTTAAAAGATATGGCGATCACGACATCAGGAAGTTATGAGAAATACCGTACAGTGAATGGTCAGCATTATTCGCATCATATGGACCCATTCAAAGGGGAGCCGGTGTTGAATAATGTGCTGTCAGTTACTGTAATAGCAAGAACAGCTATGGAAGCCGATGCGATAGACAATTATTTAATGTATTTGAAACCTCAGGAGGCTTTGTCATTCGTGGAGAAATTACCACAAGTGGAAGCATATATAATATATTCTGAAAATAATACGTTAAAAGAATTGCAAAGCTCAGGTTTTAATAATTATATTTATAAAATACAATCGTAAACCTAAAGAACATTTATGAGAAGATCTGATTTTCTAAAAAACTCTGGCTTGTTGCTTTCGGGTACTTTTTTGTCAAGTAACCTTTCAGCAGAGTCCACCTCAGACTTGCCTGAGTCCATGAAATCAACCCCATTTAAACTTGATTACGCACCTCACCAAGGCATGTTTGCAGCAAGCGCTGGCAAAAATTTCTTGGATGAAATTCAATATATGTATGACCTAGGTTTTCGCAGTATCGAAGATAATGGGATGACCGGGCGTCCGGTTGAAGAGCAAAAAAAAGTAGGAGAATTATTAGCAAAATTAGGTATGCGCATGGGCGTATTCGTCGTACCAAAAGGTGGGAACGGGCAAAATACGCTTGCTGCGAATAAGCAGGAGCATATCGATATATTTTTGAAAGGCTGCCGCGAATCTGTGGAAGTCGCTAAACGTGTTAATGCCAAATGGGTTACTGTCGTGCCTGGAGATTACCAACGTGAATTGCCACTTGGAGTACAGACAGCCAATGTCATCGAAGCCCTCAAAAAAGGTGCTCAAATCTTCGAACCACATGGTATTACAATGGTACTCGAGCCGCTGAGTGATACTCCTAATCTGTTTTTGAGGTACACAGACCAAACATATGAGATTTGTAAAGCTGTAGATAGCCCATCATGTAAAATTTTATATGATGCTTATCATCAGCAGAAAAACGAAGGTAACCTAATCAATTTGATGAATCAATGTTGGTCGGAGATTGCCTATATACAAGTGGGTGACAATCCAGGACGTAGAGAGCCTTACACAGGAGAAATCAATTACCGCAATGTGTTCAGGTGGCTTTATAATAAAGGGTATAAAGGAATCATTGGCATGGAGCACGGTATGTCCAAATCAGGAAAAGAAGGAGAAGATATTTTGGTAGCGGCTTATAGAGAAGCGGATAAATTTTAATAGAGATTACTCACTTATAAACATATGAATTCAATTCTAAAAACTAAATTATCATTCATGATGTTCCTCGAATTTTTTATTTGGGGAGCATGGTTCGTAACATTGGGCACTTACTTAAGTACCTTGAATGCGACAGGACTACAAACGGCAAGTGTGTTTTCTACACAGTCATGGGGCGCTATCATCGCACCATTTATTATAGGAATGATTGCGGATAGATACTTTAATGCAGAGCGTATTTTAGGTGTTTTACACCTCATAGGTGCTTTCTTAATGTATCAATTGTATCAAAGCGACTCTATTGATTCGTTTTATCCCTACGTATTGGGGTATATGATTTTATTTATGCCGACACTTTCATTGGTGAATTCGGTTTCATTTCGCCAAATGAAAAACCCGGAAAAGGAATTTTCTCCGATCCGAATGTTTGGAACGATTGGCTGGATTGTAGCGGGATTATCTATTAGTTATGTTTTCAAGTGGGATTCTGAGGCAGCTATCGGCCAAGGCATGTTGAGAAATACTTTTTTAGTGGCTTCAATAGCTTCTCTGATTTTGGGCTTATTCAGCTTTGCACTTCCAAAAACGCCCCCAGTAAGGTTGGAAACGAATGAAAAGAAAACCATCTCTCAGATGCTCGGATTGGATGCTATCTCTTTGCTTAAAGATCGTAATTTCTTGGTATTTGTCGTGTCGTCTGTATTGATCTGTATTCCATTGGCATTTTACTATCAATATGCGAATCAATTTTTGACAGAAATAGGAATGGAGGAGGCTACAGGTAAGATGACTATTGGTCAGATTTCGGAAGCATTATGTTTATTGCTGTTGCCCGTGTTTTTTACACGTTTTGGTTTCAAGAATACGATTTTGTTAGGGATGTTTTGTTGGGCATTGCGTTATTTGTTATTTGCTTTTGGAGATGCAGGCGAAATGACATTTATGCTATTAATGGGTATTGCATTACACGGTATTTGTTATGACTTTTTCTTTGTATCAGGACAGATTTATACCGATTCTAAAGCAGGTGTGCAAAATAAAAGCGCTGCGCAAGGGCTTATCACATTGGCTACATATGGTGTAGGGCAGCTTATTGGATTTTGGGTAGCAGGATATGTAAGTGATATGTATGCAGATATCAAGGGAGAAAGCATTGCTCAATTTTGGAATCAATTGTGGATTGTACCAGCAATAATTGCGGGAATAGTAATGTTGTTATTTATGATTTTCTTCAAAAATGAGAAAGTCAGTAATGTAGAATAGATTATTTTTTTAAAACAATATAAGCTTAAATACTAATGGTAGAGAATAATATTTATGACGCAATAGTAATTGGGTCAGGAATTAGTGGCGGATGGGCAGCTAAAGAACTAACAGAAAAAGGTCTGAAAACAATAATGTTAGAGCGTGGCCGTAATGTAGAACACATTAAAGATTATACATCAGCAACTAAAGATCCTTGGGAGTTTCCGCATGCAGGAGGACGTACACAGGAGATGATCCAAGATTATCCCGTTCTTAAGCGTGATTATCCATTGAACGAAAAGAACCTCAGCTTTTGGGTGAATGAGAAAGAAAGCCCATATAGTGAGTTGAAAAGATTTGACTGGTACCGAGGGTATCATGTAGGAGGTAGATCATTGATGTGGGGACGCCAGTCTTACCGCTTAGGCGATTTAGACTTCGAAGCGAATCAACGTGATGGTCATGGAGTGGATTGGCCTATCCGCTATAAGGATATCGCGCCTTGGTATAGCTATGCAGAGAAATTTGCAGGTATATCCGGAAATAGAGATGGTGTTCCAAGTTTACCGGATGGGGATTATATGCCTGCTATGCCGATGAACATTGTCGAAAAAGATCTGGCAGCCCGCTTACGCAATTTATATGAAGGCAAGCGCTATTTCATTATGGGTAGAACAGCCAATATTACGGTGCCTCATAATGGTAGAGCAAACTGTCAATATCAAAATAGATGTTGGGAAGGCTGTAACTTCGGTGCTTATTTCAGTACGCAATCAGCTACGCTACCTGCAGCTATGAAGACGGGTAAGTTGACGTTGAGACCATTTTCTATTGTAACCCGTATCCTGTATGATAAAGATACGCAAAAGGCAAAAGGAGTAGAAATTATTGATGCGGAAACAAACCAAACGTATGAATTCTATGCGAAAGTGGTATTCGTATGTGCTTCTGCACTGAATTCAACTTGGGTTTTGATGAATTCTGCAACAGACGTGTGGGAAGGTGGCTTAGGCAGTAGCAGTGGCGAATTAGGTCACAATTTGATGGATCACCACTTCCGTTGTGGGGCAGGAGGTCGAGTAGAAGGCTATCTGGATAAAACCATCTATGGTCGTCGCGCTAATGGTTTGTATGTGCCAAGATTTGTGAATGTCGATGGTGATGGCAAAAAACGTGATTACGTGCGTGGATTTGGCTACCAAGGTAGCGCAGGTCGTGGTAGAGCATGGAGTTCGGAAGAAGAGAAATATGTAGGCGGTGCATTTAAGGATGCCATCTGCGAACCAGGCGATTGGACTATAGGTTTTGGAGCCTTCGGTGAGATCCTTCCTTATCATGACAACTATATCAAACTAGATAAAGACAAAAAAGATAAATGGGGACTTCCAGTATTGGCATTCCACGCTGAAATCAAAGAAAACGAGATTAAGATGCGTCAGGATATGCAATATGAAATGAAGGAAATGCTTGACAGTCTGGGTGTGAAAGATACCTACGTATATGACAATGTATATGGTTTCGGTCAAGGGATACATGAGATGGGTACTGCTCGTATGGGCCGTGATCCAAAATCATCTGTATTGAATGGTAATAACCAAGTATGGGATGCGAAGAATGTATTCGTTACAGATGGTGCTGCCATGACTTCTGGTGGATGTGTCAATCCTTCATTGACTTATATGGCATTAACAGCAAGAGCCGTGGATTTTGCTGTAAACGAATTGAAAAAAGGTAATTTATAGAATTGAAATAGACTACAATGGAAAACAAAAGTAGAAGAGATTTTATCAAAACTGCTGCAATAGGTGCAGCAGGCATTACTATAGTACCTCGACATGTATTGGGTGGTACAGGATTCAGAGCTCCGAGTGACATGCTCCAAGTTGCATCTATTGGTGTAGGTGGTATGGGCGGTTCGGATGTAAATAATATTCACGGTAGCGGGAAGGCTAATATCGCATTCCTATGTGATGTGGATACAGCGAGAGCGAAAGGTAGTGTGCAGAAATTCCCGAAAGCGAAATTCTATACGGACTTCCGTGAGATGCTGGACAAAGAACACAAAAACATCGATGGCGTATCTGTATCTACACCCGATCACAACCATGCTATACAAGCACTAGCGGCAATGGAATTGGGAAAACACGTGTATGTACAAAAGCCATTAGCACATGACGTATGGGAAGCACGTGCCTTGACACATGCTGCAAAAAGATATAAAGTAGTTACACAAATGGGTAACCAAGGTGCTTCGGGCGACGGTGTTCGTCAGATGCGCGAATGGGTGGATGCAGGTCTGATTGGTGATCTTGTTGAAATCTATGCTTGGACAGACAGACCGGTTTGGCCTCAAGGTATTCAGTGGCCAGCAGTTAAAGCTAAAGCTCCCTCAACATTGGATTGGGACAAATGGTTAGGTACTGCGCCATACACCGAATATTTTGATAAACTTGTTCCTTTCAACTGGCGCGGATGGTGGCCTTATGGTACAGGTGCATTAGGCGATATGGGCTGTCACAATTTGGAAGCTCCTTTCAGTATCTATGGATTGCAATACGTTAAAGATGTACAAGCAAGTGTAGGTTCGGTATATGTGGATGAGTTCAAACGTGGATATTTCCCTGAATCATGTCCTCCGTCAAGTTCGGTGACTATGACTTTCCCAAAAACCGCTAAAACTAAAGGTGACGTGAAAGTACATTGGATGGATGGTGGTATTCAACCGCCTAGACCAGATGAATTAGAACCAAATGAAATCTTTGGTGACGGGGGTAACGGTATCTTGTTGATAGGTAAGAAAGGTAAAATTTTGGCGGACACATATGCTGCAAATCCAAGGTTATTGCCAACTAATAAAACATACCGTACGGTAAAAGAAAAATACGCACGCGTACCTAAAGGAGCTAACGGACACTGGGCACAGTGGGTGGAAGGCTGTCTTGCTGGATATGGCAACATGGAGATGTCGTCTCCGTTTGAGATTGCTGGACCATTGACAGAAGCATTATTGATGGCTAATTTAGCGATTAGAGGTGTTGATCTGCGCGTTGATGGCAAATTCCCTGGCCGTAGTAAAAAACTGATCTGGGATAATGACAACATGCGAGTTACAAACTTTGATGAAGTAAATCAATATGTAAAACGTACTTATCGTCCAGGTTGGGAAGTTAACTATACATTTTAATAGACTTAGAGATGAATAGAAGAGAAGCATTACAACGAGTAGCTATGATCCTAGGAGGATCTATAGTAGGAGCCAACTTATTTTTAGAAGGTTGTACTCGTCCGGCTACTAAAGAGGTAGCGGTATTGTTCGAAGATAAAATGATTGATAGATTAGGCGATTTAGCAGATGCTATATTGCCACCTACTTCTACACCAGGCGCTAAAGAAGCAGGTGTGGGAAGCTTTATCCCTGTGATGGTAAGAGATTGCTACACGGAGAAAGAGCAAAAAGCATTTTTGGAAGGTTTCGAAACTTTGGATAAAAAATGTCAAGAAGTAAAAGGGAAAACTTTTGCTGAATTGAGCATCGAAGAGAGAACAGCAGTAGCGGAAGTTCTTGACAAAGAAGCTTCGGAATACAACACCAAGAAAAATGAGCGTGAGAAAGATTACGTAGAGAAAAACTCCGTGAAACAGAATGAACTGTATAAGGACTTGGAATTAGATCCAAAACATTGGTTCTCCATGTTCAAAGAACTTACTCTTACGGGTTATTTCAATTCCGAACTTGGCTTAACTAAAGCGCTAAGATATGTAAAGGTGCCAGGCAGATACGATGGTGAATATCCTTACAAAAAAGGAGATAAAGCCTTTGCCTAAACAAATGAAAGGCGAAACGTTGGTTTCGCCTTTTTTTATTGCCAATCAGACCCGGATTTAGTCTGATAATATTTAGGTATTTGTTAAGTTTGTAAGTATATTACTCATTACTTATCAATAAAACAGAATGTCAACACTACTTATAAAAAATGCACAAGTTGTAAATGAAGGAACTACTCAAGTTTTGGATGTATACATCCAAAACGGAAGGATAGAGAAACTGGCTCCGCAACTTGACATTCAAGCCGATCAAGAGATTAATGCGGAAGGTTTGCACTTACTGCCCGGATTAATTGATGATCAAGTGCATTTTAGGGAACCAGGACTCACTTACAAAGCCAATATCTATACAGAGAGTCGTGCTGCGGTTGCCGGAGGAACGACTTCTTTTATGGAAATGCCCAACACCGTTCCCAATACGCTGACTCAAAAATTGCTTCAGGATAAATACGATATAGGTCAAGATTCTTCTTTGGCCAATTACTCGTTTTTTATGGGAGCAGCGAATGATAACTTGGATGAAGTTCTCAAAACAAATCCACGTGATGTATGCGGTATTAAGGTGTTTATGGGGTCTTCTACTGGCAATATGTTGGTGGATAATGAAACAGCACTGGAGAATATTTTCAAAAATGCACCTACATTAGTAGCTACACATTGTGAAGATGAAGCCACTATTACAGCTAATCTTGCAGCTTACAAAGAGAAGTATGGCGATAATATCAGCATCGATATGCATCCTCTGATCCGCTCGGCTGAGGCCTGCTATTTGTCTTCATCAAAGGCCGTAGAATTAGCCAAAAAGAATAATACACGTCTTCATATTTTACATATATCGACAGGAAAGGAAACTTTTTTGTTTGATAATTCCCTTCCGTTGGAACAAAAGAAAATTACGGCTGAGGCTTGTGTACATCACTTATGGTTTTCTGATGAAGATTATGCCCGCAAAGGAAACTATATCAAGTGGAATCCGGCGGTGAAAACATCCTCCGATCGCTCCCAAATATTGCAAGCTGTATTGGATGGTCGTATTGATGTAATCGCTACGGATCATGCACCGCATACCATCGAAGAGAAAGAACAGCCTTACCTGGAAGCTCCCTCAGGTGGCCCGTTGGTGCAACATGCCTTATTGGCTCTGCTGGATATGGTACAGCAAGGTAAATTGACATTAGAACAACTCGTCCAAAAGACCGCTCATAACACGGCTCTGTGTTTCCAAATAGAACAACGCGGATTTATCCGTGAAGGATATTGGGCAGATTTGGTATTAGTAGATTTGAATAAACCTTATCAGGTCAATCGTCAAAATATTTTATCAAAATGTGGTTGGTCACCTTTTGAGGATCATACTTTCCAATCTACTATCGAACACACAATCGTATCTGGAAATGTAGCCTATTCTAAAGGACAAATCATTGAAGTAGGTTCGGGGCACCGATTATTATTCAACAGATAATGGACAAAAGAACTTTTTTAAAATCGTTAGGATTAAGCATTGGGGCGTTGGCCATCACGGATTCCCCAATACATGCGCAAAACGAAATAGCGGATCCGGTACAGTCCTTATTAAAGGCAAAGGTACTCAAGCCCGGAGATACGATAGGAATTATCACTCCTGCAGGTGCACTATCGGAGGAGGAGACAATCACGATGACGAAGGAAGTTTTGGCGCATTTTGGTTTTCGTGTGAAAGAGGGAAAATATATTCGTTCGCGCTATGGCAATCTGGCGGGAACGGACAGAGAGCGACTACATGATCTGCACAGTATGTTTGCCGACAAAGAGGTGCAAGGGATATTGTGTATTCGGGGAGGCAACGGAGCGTCTAGACTTCTTCCCCAAATTGACTACGAGCTGATCCGAAAAAATCCTAAAGTCCTATTGGGTTATAGTGATATAACGGCTTTGATATTAGCATTTTATGCCAAGGTAGGATTGGTTTCCTTTCATGGTGTCGTGGGAAGCAGTACATGGAGCGATTATGTGGCCAGATTGTTCAAAGAACAATTCATAGACAATAAACTCGCTGTATACGAAAATCCAAAGAAGTCTGCTAGTCAGATCATTCAATACAAAGATAGAATCCAAACGATTACCCCTGGAATCGCTGAAGGTACCATCCTCGGTGGCAACCTGACCTTGTTGTCTGGATTGTGCGGCACACCTTATTTGCCATCTTTTAAAGATGCAATATTGTTCTTAGAAGAGATTGATGAGAAGTCAGATCGACTGGACCGCATGTTTTGTCAGTTGAGAAATGCAGGTATATTATCTCAAATTAAGGGTTTTATTTTTGGAAAATGTACCAATTGTGGTCCTTCGGGAGGTTATGGTTCATTGACTTTGGAACAAATGTTGAATGATTATATAAAACCTTTGGGAATTCCGGCTTATAGCGGTGCCATGATAGGTCACATTTCAGATCAGTTTCTGATGCCTGTCGGTGTACGTGCGCGAATGGATGCATCCACCGGTGTGATCGAATACCTTGAAAAATCATTGCTATGAAAAAAATAATTTTCTTTTATTTCACTATGACCCTATTCATGTCATGTAACTACATGAATAAAGCAGAAGGATTAAACTCTAGTTTTATGGAAATAGATACAACCACATTTAATAACATATACACTAAATTCAAGGAATCCGCATTAAAGCATAGACGTTTTAAGCATAAAGATATTGATTCATTACTGCGTGCACATAGCGAAAAAGGAAAATTAAATATATCGCAAATAGGTAAATCTTTTGAAGGCAGAGCCATATATGAAGTAGAGTATGGGCAAGGAGAGAAGAAGGTGATGCTTTGGTCCCAGATGCACGGCGACGAGCCTACGGCCACCATGGCGCTTTTTGATTTATTTAATTTTCTAAATGGTGATAAGGATGACTATGATGAGATTAGGCAGTTGCTCCGTAGTAAGTTAAATATTCATTTCATCCCGATGCTAAATCCCGATGGCGCAGAACGCTATACCCGCCGGACAGCACAAGGGATAGATATGAATCGGGATGCACGCGCTGGCCATACGGTAGAAGGAGCTTTGTTGCGTGCGCGGGCAGCCGAAATCGTGCCACAGTACGGTTTCAATTTGCATGACCAAAATATTTATTACAATGTGCCTGATACCAAAAATCCAGTAACGATTTCTCTATTAGCTCCCGCCTATAATGAGTCAAGAGAGATCAATTCAGTACGCGAAAATGCGATGAAGATTGCGGCAGGAATGAACGAGATACTGCAAGAATATATTCCAAATGCAGTGGCAAAATACGATGATACGTACACGCCTCGCGGTTTTGGAGATAATTTTCAGTCTTGGGATGCCAGCACGGTGTTGATTGAGTCTGGAGGTCTGAAAGGTGATCCAGAGAAACAGGAAATCCGTAAACTCAATTTTATTATCATTCTGAATGCTTTAGTACAAGTTGCAGAAGGAAGTTATACGCGATTCGATAAGCAAGCGTACGAAGATATTCCGTTCAACGCTTCTCAGCTGCACGATATTGTCATTCGTAACATTAAGATTGGTAACGATTCATCAGCTTTCCGAACGGATCTAGCAATACGTAGAGTAGAATCGACGGTAGGAGGAGATTTTTTTGTGCGTGGTAAAATAGAAGATATTGGAGATTTGAAAGAATCTTTCGGTTATGAAGAAATAGCGGAAGATGGTTTACAGTTTATTCCAGCAAAAGTCGCTACACTTACAGTAAATAGCGCGACACAGCTTTCTTCTGCTCAGGCTTTTGATCTGCTTAAGCAAGGTTTTATGGCGGTAAAGGTTAAGCAGGTAGGGGCCTCTCCAGAGGCATCGCTGCATACATTGCCTTTGCATTTTTTCTCGCAATCCAGATTTTATTTGCCTATCACAGCAGACTTTGGCGGAACAGCAAATTTTTATATTGCAAATGCCAATGGTGACTTAAAATATGCAATTATGAATGGATACCTTATTGATCTGACGAAAGAATTAGATAATAAAGTAATACTAAAAAACAGAGTGCATTAAGCACGCTGTTTTTTAGCTTATGCAATACTCACGGAGAATATAACTCTATAGCCATCAGGGTCAAGAATCATTATTCCGTTCTGGGCCCAATAGATATTTTTAGGTTTCAGCAATACAATGTTATTCTGCTGTAGAATTTTTTTTTTTTGTTCTAATTCTTCCTTCGAGGGTAAATAAAACACTAAAGCATCATCTTCGTCAAAGTTAGACTGCGGCATATCCGAAGAAGCCGTAAATTCCAAATGCCAATTCTCATTTTCCAATCCTAGAAAAACTCCATCGTAACCACGATGGCCTTCAAATCCTCCTAATTTTTGTAATCCCACTATCTCCGTGTAGAATGTTGTTATTTCAGCAAGATTACGAGTATGTCTAGCATATCTGAATTTCATGGTTATTATTTAATCTTAAAATCAAAGTATTTGTCTTTGAAGGGCTCATTGTTAAGTGTGTAGTGCCACCATTCTTTGCTATACGCCCTAAAACCATGTTTTTCCATCAGACTTTTCAACTTTTGACGATTTTTCTTTTGCAAAGGGGTTAGCTTGGGATAGCTATGCGCAGATTCTTTTCCAAAAAAATCAAATGGTACACCCATATCCAATTCTTTCTTGGTTTTGAGATCAATAATGGTCAAATCAATGGTGCTTCCGCGGCTATGTCCCGATTTGGAAGCGATAAAACCTTGTTTGAACAAATCCCGTTTGTCCACTTGAGGGTAGAATTCTTGGCGCATCAAGGTGTCTTTAATGTCTTTTGCCCATCTTTTGAAATGATTGACCGCTGTTTGTGGTCTGTAGGCATCAAATACTTTCAGGCCAAGACCTTCTTTATTGAGTTCTTTTTCTACACGCTGCAATGCGCGGGTGGCACGCTCTGTCAGAATGACTTCTGCGCTGTGATAACCATCTATCTGACGGCCAACAAAATTGTGCGTTGTATGATATTTTAGATCCACCGTAATGTGTGGAATATAATCGGTGACATACACAAAACCTTGCGGTAACTTTGCTTTTTGACCATATAAGGTCATATTCGATAGCAAAAATAGGACAAAAAGAAGTCTTTTCATGTTGTAAGGTCTAAGTTATAAAGGTAATCAAAAGTGCTAATAATTCCGGTATGCATGCGGTAGATTGAATCAAAATTCCTAACTTTACATCCTATTTCTAACGGAAAAAATAACGCATTATACTTTGGATTATTTAGCAGGATTAAATCCCTCCCAACGTGCTGCTGTAGAACAAACCGAAGGGCCGGTAATGATAGTAGCAGGGGCTGGTTCAGGAAAGACACGTGTAATTACTTATAGAGTTGCCCACCTTATTCAAAAAAGAGTAGACCCCTTTAATATTTTAGTACTGACGTTTACTAACAAAGCCGCAAAAGAGATGCGCGAGCGTATTATGAGCGTAGTAGGGTCAGAAGCAAAAAATATATGGATGGGTACATTCCACTCTATTTTTGCACGTATATTACGTGTCGAAGCGGAGTTGATTGGCTATCCTAAGAATTTTACGATCTACGATACGGATGACACCAAGAGCTTACTGCGGGCTATCCTCAAAGAGATGAATCTGGATGACAAGCTCTACAATGTCAATCATGTATATGGACGTATTTCTTCGGCCAAGAATAATCTTATTTCTCCTCAGGAGTATAATAAGAATGAAGCTCTCCTGGCGGAAGACCGCGAGAATGGTCGTCCACAGATGGGGCAGGTGTACATGACTTATGCACAGCGTTGTTATCGTGCTGGCGCAATGGATTTTGACGATTTATTGTTCAAGACCAATGTCTTGTTAAATAAATTTCCTGAGACACTTTACAAATATCAACATCAGTTTAAATATTTGATGGTGGATGAGTATCAGGATACCAACTTCTCGCAATATCTTATTGTGAAAAGATTGGCTGCGGTCAATGAAAATATTTGTGTGGTAGGTGACGATGCGCAGAGTATTTATGCATTCCGCGGAGCGAATATTCAGAATATATTGAATTTTCAGAAGGATTATCCAGATGTAAAAGTGTTTAAGTTGGAGCAGAATTACCGCTCTACAAAAACGATTGTGAATGCTGCCAACAGTATCATTGCGAACAACAAGAATCAGCTGGAGAAAAATGTATTCTCAGAAAATGAAGATGGCGATAAGATAAAAGTGGCACGGGCGTTTTCGGACAATGAAGAAGGAAAGATCGTGGCAGAAGCTATCTTGCAGGAGAAAGCGCTTAAATCATTAAATTATAAAGCATTCGCAATACTTTACCGTACCAATGCACAGTCGCGTGCGATGGAGGAATCTCTACGCAAGCTCAATATTCCGTATAAACTTTATGGTGGAACATCTTTCTACCAACGTAAAGAAATTAAGGATTTAATTGCGTACTTTAGATTGACGTATAACCCCAATGATGAGGAAGCATTGAAGCGTGTAATTAATTACCCGCGCCGAGGAATTGGAGATACCACAATCGAAAAAATTATTGTTGCAGCCGACCGCAATCAATACAGACTGTGGGATATCGTAGCCAATGCACAGATGTTTTTGGATGGACGTAGTGCTACTTCGGTCTCTAATTTTGCGACAATGATTCAGAGCTTTCAGGCTGTTGGCAATAATTCTTCTGCTTTTGATACCGCTATGCACATTGCACAGCATTCGGGAATATTGAAGGATTTGTATGAGGACAAGTCTGTAGAAGGACTGGCGCGCTATGAAAATATTCAGGAGTTGCTGAATGGTATTAAAGAGTTTTCAGAACGGGAAGATATCGAACAAAAAACGTTGGATGTATTCCTCCAGGATGTTGCGTTATTGACGAATGATGACAATGACAAAGACCCGAATGCGGATACAGTGTCGTTAATGACCATCCACTCTTCCAAAGGGTTAGAGTTTCCGGTAGTATTTATTGTTGGATTGGAAGAGAATTTGTTTCCATCACAATTATCCTTAAATTCGCGAAGTGAGTTGGAGGAAGAGCGACGATTATTTTATGTAGCGGTGACACGCGCAGAAAAGAAATTGCATCTATCGTATGCCACCTCTCGTTACCGCTGGGGTACTTTGAATAATTGTGAGCCGAGTCGATTTATTGATGAGTTGAATCCAAGTTTCTTAGACTTAGATTTCAATCCTCGCAGTTCAGCTCCATCGGCAGAATCAGGAGCCTTTAAATCAGATCGTATTGCCTGGCAGACGAAAGAAAAAGATACTTTTTCGAAACCCAAGCCGAAGGTTGTCAAGACGACGTCCATTTTACCCAAAGCGCACGTACCCACACCAGGATTTGCGCCGTCCGACACGAGTAATATCCAAGTCGGCATGGAAGTGGAGCATGAGCGTTTTGGTTTTGGTAAGGTAGTCAATTTGGAGGGCAATAAGCCGGATATAAAAGCAACTATTTTCTTCAAAGAGTTGGGACAGAAACAATTGTTGCTTAAATTTGCAAAACTTAGAATTGTTCAATAAGAACACATAGATAACTTGAATAAACTAATAACGTATTAATACGTTTAATATCACTATATGAATTTTGACTACAATAGCACTCGCCCTAAATTAATATTGGCCGAATATGGCAGGAATGTGCAAAATATGGTGGACTATATTTGTACTGTTCCGGACAAAGAGGAGCGTAATAGACTGGCACAAGTCGTAATAGATATGATGGGCGTGCTTAATCCACATTTGCGTGATGTATCTGATTTCAAGCATAAGCTTTGGGACCATTTATATATAATTTCAGATTTTAAAATCGACGTTGATTCTCCATTTCCTATTCCTAAGCGCGAGGAGATGAGACAGCAACCGGAGCGATTGGCTTATCCGCAGCACAAAATTCGTTTCAAACACTATGGCCATATCGTCGAAGATATGATACAGAAAGCTGTAGCTGTTACCAATGACGAAACAAAAGCGAAGCTTACACTCGGTATTGCCAACTTCATGAAGATGGCTTATTTGACATGGAACAAGGATTCTGTCAATGACATTCAAATCGTTGAAGATCTCAAGGAATTGTCAAAAGGCGAGTTGATATTGCCATCGGATGTCGTGTTGACGAAATTAGATTTCCGCACACCGCCTCCAGGTAGCCGTGTGAAGACTGCACAAAACACCAATACCAACACAAAAGGTGGTACGCAGGTGAGAAAGCAAAACATGAAGAGCAATAATAATAACAATAATAACGATAAGAAAAGGCCACATAGCAATACAGGCGGTGGTTTTAAGAAAAGTTATCAGAATAATTATAAAAAGTAATCATTCTAACGTTATTTACAATTTTAAAATAAGTAACTAGTACATATAGATATTAGTTACTTATTTCATTTTAATGAAATATCCTTTATAGTATATATGAATGCATTTGAAATACACGGTGGCAAGCCATTGAAAGGTGAAATAATTCCTCAAGGAGCCAAAAACGAAGCTTTGCAGATTTTGTCCGCAGTATTATTGACGGAGGAAAAAATGACAATCAGCAACATTCCCGACATTAAGGATGTGAATAAATTGATCGACTTATTAGGGTCGTTGGGCGTTGTGACCACTAAGATAAACAAAGATACATACGAGTTTGAAGCCAAAAATATAAATACCGATTATTTTACTTCTGAAGAGTTCAAGCAGAAGGGAGGAGGTCTACGCGGGTCTATCATGATTGTCGGACCACTATTGGCGAGATTTGGTAAGGCAGCGATTCCAAAACCAGGAGGTGATAAAATCGGTCGCCGACGTCTTGATACCCACTTCATCGGCTTTGAAAAGTTAGGTGCTAAATTTGTATATGACGTAGAGAATGAGTTTTTTAACGTGGATGCATCTCAATTGCAAGGTACATACATCTTGATGGATGAGGCTTCGGTAACGGGTACAGCAAATATTGTTATGGCTGCTGTACTTGCTGAAGGTACGACCACGATTTATAATGCGGCCTGCGAACCTTATTTACAGCAATTGTGTAAGATGCTTAACCGTATGGGGGCCAAAATCTCGGGTATAGGCTCTAACTTACTGACGATAGAAGGTGTAGAACGCTTAGGAGGTACCGAGCATCGTATGTTGCCGGATATGATCGAGATTGGTTCATTCATTGGTCTGGCTGCCATGACAGGTTCTGAAATTACGATCAAAGATGTATGCTATAAGGAATTGGGAATTATACCTACGGTATTCCAGCGTCTTGGTATCAAGATGGAATTGCGTGGAGACGATATCTTTATTCCTGCTCAAGATTCGTACGAGATTGATACATTTATCGATGGCTCTATTCTAACGATCTCAGATGCGCCATGGCCTGGTTTTACACCGGATCTGTTGAGTATTGTATTGGTGACAGCTATCCAGGCAAAAGGAAATGTACTGATCCATCAAAAAATGTTTGAAAGTAGATTATTCTTCGTCGACAAATTAATTGATATGGGGGGCCAGATTATTCTGTGTGATCCGCATCGAGCTACAGTAATCGGTCTTAATAAGCAAACAAAATTAAGAGGTATTCCGATGTCCTCTCCTGATATCCGTGCGGGTGTATCATTATTGATAGCAGCCCTATCCGCTCAAGGAAAGTCCACTATATTTAATATCGAGCAGATCGAACGCGGTTACCAAAATATTGAAGAACGATTAAAAGCATTAGGTGCTGACATTAGACGCATCGAAGCACAGCCTATGGGTCATTAATGAATTGTCGGTTTATTGTTAATAAATAAAATAATACCACTACATATAGGAATGTATCTTATTTTTGTAACTTAATTAAAAAACAATTTATACACGCATGAAAAAATTCGTTTTATTTGGAGCTGTAGCTTCATTAGTATTGGCGTCTTGTGCTGGAAATCCAGAAGGAAAAAAAGCTGAAACATCAGATTCAGTAGAAGTTGCTGAAAAAGTAACAGGTACATCATATACTGTGGATACTGCCCAATCTACATTATATTGGAAAGGTACTAAAGTTAGTGGTTTTCACGAAGGTACTGTAGATATCAAATCGGGAGCGATTTTTGTGGACAATGGTGCACTTGTAGGCGGTAATTTTGTGTTGGATATGAATACAATCAACAGCACAGACCTAGAAGGTGAATACAAAGGAAAATTAGATGGTCACTTGAAAGCTGATGATTTCTTCGCTGTAGCAACTCATCCAGAAGCATCTTTCGAAATTTCAGAAGTAAAAGCTGGCGCTACTGCTAATGATGTAGTTGTTTCAGGTAACTTGACTATAAAAGGAATCACTAAAAACATTACTTTCGATGCTAAAGTTGATGAAATCTCTGATACAGTTGTAAAATCATCTGCAGATTTCAATATTTTACGTGAAGACTGGGGTGTAAACTATGAAGGTAAAAAAGATGATTTAATCTCTAAAGAAATCAACTTCAAAGTTACTATCGTAGCAACAAAATAAGGTATAATCTAGACATAAAAAAATAGGGTTTCAAATTATTGAAACCCTATTTTTTTTGTCTAATCCTCCTAGTTTATAATTTGATATGTGGAATTTGAAGCAATAGCCTATCAAAATTTTCTTCATTTTTGTCTACTACATAAGGCTTCAGCTTATTACACTCTTCTACGGTTGCAAATATCATTTTGAATATAAGTTTTGTTTGCATCGAAGATATACTTTCAAAAATAAACATCACTTGAAATAGCGGTTTGGAAAATCTATTCCAGATAATCACTTGAGGAGCAATAATCTGCGTGAATGCACAATGATTTTCATAATTCCCCTTTTCAGGCCCATGCATGGTATAGCGCCATTCTCCGCCGACTTCAAAATTAAATTCATGGAAGGTATTAGAAAAACCATGTGGACCCCACCATTGTGCTAAATGATGAGGATCCGAAAAAGCCTTAAACAGAATTTCTCTAGAGGTGGGGAAGATCCGCATACTTACGATTTCGGCTTCCGGATTTGGATGCGCATTAGACTTGTCCATCATACATTGCTTGTATCATCTTACAGATATTGATCGACCGAAGTTTACTTGGCCCCTCAAGCTTTACTTTCGAGTACCCAGTTTGCTATCCCTAATCTACAAATTTTCAGTTAATTACATGATGTATATACCACAAAATATGCTTTAGAAATACATTGTTCCATTTATGTCGTAGAAGATGCAATCACTTGTTCTACCTTTTGTTCTAAATCGTCAAGATCAAAGGGTTTAGAAAGATATGTTTCTGCGCCTGCCCGATTTGCTAAAGATTCTACATCGTTATTTGCTGAGCAATATATAACAGGTATATGTTTATAATCAGCATGGCTTTTCAATAATCGTGTAGCTTCCACACCGCCGATATCGGGAATCCAGTTGTCCATGATCACGACATCCGGATTGACTTGCGCTACTTTCTCAATAATATCATGAGACGTCGCAGATATTTGGACATTATATCCCGCACTCTCCAAAACTATAGTAAATATTTCCAAAATAGCTTTATCATCATCAAATACGAGAATAGTTTTGTTTTTCATGGTTGTATTATTAGGTATTATATTTCAATTTATTAATAAAAGTAGCCATTTCATCAGGTTGCAATAGTCTGATGTCCGGTATTGCTTGTAAGGCTTGCTGCGGCATGTAACTCACTTCGGCAGTATTAGGGTCCTGAATAGCAACGATACCTTGATTCTGGATGATATGCAATAGACCTTCTACACCGTCTTGGCTTCCACCTGAAAGTAGAAGTGCACCGACATTATTCTTAAAAATCCGAGCAGCAGACTCAAAAGTAACGTCTATAGATGGGCGCGAAAAGTTTACTTTTTCGGAAGCGTCCAGCGCCAAAGATTTCTTATTTTCGAAAAGTAAATGATAATTGGCAGGTGCAAGGTAACATTTTCCATTCTCCAGTTCAGTTTTGTCTTCCGCTTCTTGTACACTAATAGCTGCTGAAGTTTCTAGCAGTATATGCAAGGAACTTTGAGGGAAGGCCTTGCGGTGCAAAATAATAACTATTGGAAAAGGTAAATCTTTATCCAAATAGGGTAGTATTTGCAACAGAACAAGAATACTACCTGCAGAGCCGCCTATCAAAAAGATATCTGTTCCCATATTGTTTAACTGCTTTTCTGCCAGATTTTCTGATTCTGAATCTGTTTGTACCTATCTTGCAAAGAGGAGAAACGCAGGGTTTCTTTATCCCCCAATGCCAGGTAACCTAGTTTTTGTAAACTCTCATCAAAGAGGCTAAAAACTTTGTTTTGCAAGTCTTTATCAAAATATATAAGCACATTTCGACAAAGGATCAACTGAAATTCATTAAATGAACTATCGGAAACCAAATTGTGCGTCGAAAAAAGAATACGATCACCAAGCCCGCTTTGGAATTTGACGACATCATACATAGCTGTATAGTAGCTTGAAAAATCTTTCACTCCGCCGGAGTTAATATAATTTTCGGAGTATAATTTCATCGTTCGCAAAGGAAAGATTCCTTTGGATGCTTTTTCGATCACAGAGGGATTAATATCCGTAGCATATATCAGCGATTTGTGTGCCAAATTTAATTCCTGTAATAATATGGCAATAGAATACGCTTCTTCGCCTGTCGAACAGCCTGCTACCCAAATACGAATAAAAGGGTAGGTGCCCAGCAATGGAAGGATATCCGTTCTTAATTTCTTATAAAAATTAGGGTCACGAAACATCTCCGTCACATTGACGGTGATCTCTTCTACAAATCGCTGTAAATAGGAGCTGTCATTGATCACTCGATAGCGCAATTCGGCAAAGCTTGCGAACTTATCCACGACACATATTCGATTGAGCCTTCTTTTGAGTGATGCTCTGCTGTATTGTGAAAAATCATAACCGTATAGAGCTGATACATCCTCCAATAGCAATTCTATTTCTTCATCTTTGATAATATCAAGCTCCATATTTTATATATATTTTCTAAGTATTTCCATCAAAATATCTACATCAATGGGTTTGGCAATATAGTCTGTTGCACCTGCTGCTAGACATCTTTCTCGATCACCACTCATGGCCTGTGCGGTAACCGCAATCACAGGTATTTCAGGATAGTGGTCGGATGATTGCATGGTCTTAATAGCTTGGTATCCATCCATCTCTGGCATCATCATGTCGATCAATACTATTCCAATATCTGGCTGAGTAGCTATTATTTCCAGCCCCTCCTCTGCGGAGGAAGAAGATATAAATTTATAGCCTTTCGCTTTTAAGGTGAGCGATAAAGCAAAGGTATTCCGATTATCATCATCGATAATTAAGACAACATCTCTTTTCACTGTTTTCATTTCTCTTTTCTTCTTAATTTATATCTCATATAACCAAACACGTAATAAGGACAAAAGTTGATCTTTATCCACGGGCTTAGAAATGTAATCTGAAGCCCCAGCTTGAATACATTTTTCTCTATCGCCAGTCATAGCTTTTGCTGTCACGGAGATGATTGGTAAGTTTTTGTATTTAGACTGTTGACGGATCTTTTGAATGGTTTCGTAACCATCCATTTCGGGCATCATCATGTCCATAAGTACAATAGATATATTGTCATTACGCTCTAGTTCTTCTAGCGCTTCTTTACCGTTCATTGTGGATATGACGTTCACTTTGTACTTCTCTAGTATTTTGGATAGCGAGAAGATATTGCGGACATCGTCATCGGCAATCAGCACAGTCTTGCCGTGCAATACATCGCCCAGCGCGCCAAGTTTATTCTGTTTAGTTTTTTGTTCGCCATTGTTCTCTTCCACAAGATGTAGGAATAAGCCTACTTCATCCAAGATACGCTGGAAAGAGTGCGCAGTCTTGATAACAATAGAGTCTGCATAGTTTTTGATCTTCATCTCCTCCGTATGTGATAAGTTCTTGCCTGTGAAGATGATAATAGGCAGATTTTCCAGCCCCTCATGGCTTTTGATAGCTTCTAAAGTCTCGTATCCTATACGGTCAGGCAGTCCCATATCCAGAATCACACAGTTTACTTTGGAATTCAGCAAGGTGTTGACACTCTCTTCTACGTTGTTTTTGATTTCAGAGCTGATGTCGTAGTTGTTCAAGAAATAGGATAGGGCGGCAGCATGCTTAGGATTTTCTTCGACGATGAGCACTTTTTGTGCATTGCGCTGTAGTGCTTCTTCAATTCTTTTGAAGATGTCGCTCATTTTTTCCAACGCAATTGGCTTGTTGATAAAGTCGATTGCACCTTTGAGCAGACTTTCCTTTTTCATCTGTAAGGAGGACATAATATGTACTGGGATATGTCTTGTCTTTGGATTTTTCTTTAATTCATCCATGACTTCCCAGCCATTCTTGACTGGTAATTGAATATCCAATAAGATAGCCAGCGGTTGATATTTTTCGACAACAGGCAACACTTCATCACCACGCACCAGCACGATACCTTTGTATTTCTGCTGACGAGTATATTGCAACAGCGCTTTGGCGAAGTTCGTGTCATCTTCAACAATTAATATACATCTTTCCCCAGGTTTGAGATTATCTCTATCATCTTCGATATCCTCCGGAATCTCACTGAGTGTGTAAGGATCGTCTACTATTAATTCATGGTCTGCCTGAGGATTATTGGATACCACATGTACAATGGGACTTTCGAATTCATTGATTTCTTCGGTAAGAGGTCTCATCGGAATTCGCACGGTAAATGTACTACCTTCACCAAACTGACTATGCAACGCTATACTACCACCCAATAATTTGACTATCTCTCGGCTTATGGACAAGCCAAGTCCAGTGCCTCCGAATCTACGTCGTGTAGAGCCATCTGCCTGCTGGAAGGCTTCAAAAATGATTTTTTGTTTGTCTTCACTAATACCAATACCCGTATCCGAAACGGAGATAGAAACGAAATCTGGATTTGAATCTACTTTAATAGAGAGACGCACCTCACCTTGAGGTGTGAATTTGATGGCATTACCAATAAGGTTACGAATGACTTGCTCAACACGGAGCCTATCCGTTTCTATAAAATCAGGTAAATTATCGTCGAGATCAGTATAGAAATTCAAGCCACGCTCTTCAGCTAATGGCTGAAACATTTTGTGGGTGTCATTACATATCGATTTCAGGGAAACTGATTCATATTCCAGCTTCATCTTGCCTGCTTCGATTTTGGATAAATCCAGAATCTCATCAATTAGGCTCAATAAACTCGATCCCGAACTTTGAATTACTTTTGCGGATTCGATTTGATCATTGGTTAGATTTTTATCATCATTTTCGACCATCAATCGCGATAGCAATAGGATGGAGTTGAGAGGCGTACGCAGTTCGTGCGACATATTAGCCAAAAATTCAGACTTATACTTGGTACTCAGCGCGAGCTCTTCAGCTTTCTTCTGAATCTCCGAATTTCGAACGGCGATAAGCTGATTTTTCTCTTCGAGCAATTTAGCTCGCTCTTCCAACTCTTGATTGGATTGTAGCAATTCTTCTTGTTGTACTTTTAGTTCTTCTTCGGAGGCTTGCAATCTTTGGGTGTAAGCTTCCAATTCAGTGTTCAAACCTTCAAGTTCGCTATGTTGCATTTGCAATTCTTCGGATTGAGCTTGGGTTTCTTCCAAAAGCATTTGGATACGCTGACGGCTTTTGGCTGCTAATATTTCGAGGGTAATTAGCTTGCTCGCGTCTTCTAAGAAAGTAATATCAGCTGCCTCAAATGGTTTAGATGACGCAAGCTCGATAACACCAAAACATTCGCCTTTGGCGGTCAATGGTAGCCATATAATATGTGAAAGTTTGAGTTGACCCACTGCAAAACTTACCACATAATCATTGCTTTCTACATTATCGAAATGTCTGATTTTTTTGTCTAAAAAGACTTGTCCGACCATACCTTCACCAGGGGCATACTCATTTTTCATGCTGACTTCCATACCGTATGCACTCTTTAGCAAGAGGCGTTTGTTTTCCAAGATGTAGCAAGCACCGTTGGTAGATTCGGTATAGTGAACAAGATGCGTCAACGCCTCTTCCGCAATAGTTTGTTCCGCTTTATTGCCAGTCAGTATTTCATTTATTTTTACCAATCCCGTCTGTTTCCATTCATTCTGGCTGATCGCCTCAAATGACTTTTGCAGTGCTTCGGTCATTTCGTTTAACGCGGCTGCAATTCCACCCAAATGGTCACGTTCATATTCGTCGGCACGAACGGTATAGTCGCCTTCGGCTATCTTGCTGGCAATACGTTGTACTGTAGCTAGTCGCTTCGCCAATTGTTCGTCCTTGGTCTGCAGTTCGCGTTGCAGCTTCTCCCGCGCAGCGAATTCATTTCGTATCTGTCTATAGAATATAAAGGTGATGAATAGGGATACAAAACAAGCAAGGAGGATAAAGATGGACGTATAATTGGATGAGGTCGTCATAGCCCGACTACGTTCGTTCAGATTTGCGGACTCTGTCGTAATTATGTCTTGAATAATAGTCCGGCAGCTATCCATATACATTCTCCCGCGCTCCAGACTGGATAGATCGAGTTCCTGACCCGATTTTTTGGCTTCTACCAATTCGCCTAGAATTTTTAGGCGAATATTTACGAGTCGAGAGACGGTATCCATTTTGGCTGCATGTACCGAAGTATCGGGAATTTGTTTAATAATCTTGTCTAGGGATTGGGGAAGAGATTCTAATCCCTGATAAAATGGGGTTAGAAATGCTTCATTATTGGTCAAAAGGTAACCTCGCTGACCTGTTTCGGCATTCAGCAAATCGACAAGCACACGATCCGCTTGGAGCAATGTGTATTGGGTATTCAATACACTCGTACGATGAACGATCTGATTGCGCACACTCATAAAAGAGGCAATCGAAGTTATCAGGAGAATGATAAAGGACATTCCAAACCCAATTTGTAACTTCTTAATAAGTTGCTGTGGCATGTTTGATATGATGTTTAATAGGTAATGTGAAATAGATAGTTGTACCTTCGCCGACTTTGCTCTCGACACCAAAGTTTCCTTGATGCTGTTTTAGGATTTCGGCACAGATATATAGTCCAATACCTAATCCTTGGAATTTCAAAGAAGATTCCTCCACACGATAGAATTTGGAGAATATATGTTTCTGTTTTTCTGCTGGAATTCCGATTCCAAAATCTTGAACAGCAATCAAAATATCATCCTCTTGCACCTCAGTTTTGATAATTACTTTTTCTGCATCGGGCGAATATTTGATGGCGTTAGTCAGAAAATTGACCAGCACCTGCTCGATACGCATCGCGTCAGCATAGATAGGTTGATCAAATAAATCCCCTTGACGTTCTATAGCTAGGTTGGAAGGATAAATCTGGTGGATTGTGTCAATCGCATGGCTAATGATTTTTTCTAAATCTATTTCCTTCTTACTGACCTTGAGTTGGCCGTTTTGAATTTTAGAAATATCTAGTAAGTCAGCGATTAGGCTTTCCAGTTTTAGAACCTCATCTTTGGCCCGTTCGATGTAGAGAGGTGCTGTGGATACATCTGATTTTGTGACTACACGTTCGACCAGTTGAATATAAGCCTTAATACCCGTCAGTGGTGTTTTTAGCTCATGACTGGCAATACTTAAAAATTCATCTTTTTTGCTTTCTACCAATTTTTGATCATTGATATCCGTCAATGTTCCCACCCAATTGCATACTTTGTTTTCTTCCGCTATGGGTATGATACGCAAAAGATGATGGCGATAGGTGCCCGTTTCTATTTCTTTGATCCTTATTTCCCGTTCTACGGGCGCATGCAGGGAATGGCAGTTGAGTTGAAAATCCTGTAGCGCATTTAAGTCATCGGGATGAGTCTCCGGAAAGCGGGCAGAAGATAAAGAATATTTATACCAATTTTGGTTTACGAAAGTAATATTACCTTGATTGTCAGCTGTGAAAGCAATCTGAGGCAGACTTTCCATAATGGAGTGCAAGTGTTCTACTTGGGTTTTTAGCTCTTCCTGTGCCTGTTTACGGCTTTCGATTTCCAGTTGAAGTCTTTGTTGGGCTTCATTCAGGGATAATGTCTGCTCGTATAATCGACTGAAAGTGCGTACTTTCAGCAATAATATATCTGGATCCACTGGTTTGGTAATATAGTCTATACCTCCTGATTCATAGCCCTTGGTGATAAACTTCTTATCCGTATTATTGGCTGTCAGAAATATCACAGGGATATCTTTAGTCTTGCTGTAACCAGCTAACGTTTCAGCGACCTCAAATCCGTCCATACCGGGCATTTGCACATCCAAGATGATGAGCGCATAATCTTTTCGTAATACTTTTTTCAAAGCCTCTTCACCTGATAAAGATGTGTCCACGTCAAAATTCTTGGACTCCAAAAGGGTCTTTAATGAAAAGATATTCTCTTTTTTATCATCGACAATCAAGATCATAGGTTATTATTAAATGTTTTTAGGATTGGGAGGCTAATCATAGGTCATAACCTCGCTCTTGCAATAAGCAAATATCACACCAACAATGGTTTTTTTGATTAATAAAAGCAGTTTTCGTGATAAAAAAAGTCCACTGATTAACCTAAATTCTTATAATGAAAATTAATTAAGTGCCGACTGTAAACTATACTTATTTTTAGGTATGCCATCTGTCGTCATCAAGGCAAGCGGACTTATCTCAGAAGTATGGAGGGCTTTTGTGATAAATTTGGAAGGAGAGGGGATTGCTTTGGATTATTTAGTAGAAAGGTCTAGTATGCATTGTTCTCTAACTTTCCAAAGTTCTTCAAGTGTTAGGTTTGATGTATTTGGTTTACGAAGCCAGTTAGTCAAATAATCACGGTGATACTTAATCTTAAAGTCTGCTATCTGATCGGCTCGTATTTCTATTTCCTCTAACAGATCATTTTCAAAATCTGCAGGTTTAGAATTTATAGTTGTACAATCCAAAATTTGATCAGCATATTTTAGATAGTTGTGAGCTTCGGGAATATAATCCAGTTTATGTTTTTGTAGTGTTGCTGAGATTTTTGGAGTATTCTTAGCACTCATTCGAAAAATTCCCATTATTAGTTTTATCTCCTCAACATTATTTTCTTCTGCAAGGCGTTTCAATAACGCGTGTTTGCTGCTACAAGTTCCACAATTGTTTTGGAAAACAGTTGTCAAATCTTCCTTGTTTCTATTGCGTCCATAGGGTAGGTGTCTGACGAACGTGGTTGCTTCGGCAAAAGTTGAAATGTTATGGTTCAAAAATAGCCGCGAGATGGCACCAATGGGGTCGGATGTCGAAATTTATACCTTCTTTCATAAAAAATAGATTCTCGTTCTTTATTTTGATCTTTTCTCTAGGGTTTTCCCTATTTCTTTTGTTATTAATACACTTTTCGCCGAGGCTTGGGACGGATGATCTCGACCGGACCGTCGGCGGAAAATGCACGTTGTCACTATTGACTACAGATTTTGTTTATCAAAATTTATTTATTGTACTACATTATTTGAACTGATGGCTATTCGGTTCCATGAATTGATGGTTACTACTGCCATTATGATTTGCGCGATATAATTCGCATCAAACAGCTTGCTGGCTTGATCATAAGTTTGATCACTTAAACCTTTTTGACTGATTAACGTGATTTCCTCCGTCATAGTCAGGATGCACTGCTCTTCTTCGGTAAAAAGTTTCGTCTCTCTCCATGCATTCAGCAAAAATATGCGTTGCGATGTTTCACCGTGTTTCATCGCATCCACCGTGTGCATATTGATGCAAAATGCACAACCATTTATCTGTGAAGCACGAATTTTGATCAACTCTAGATGTGTTTTCGAGAGCTGAGATTGATGTAAGTAGTTTTCCAGCGTCAACATGATCTCGTACGCTTTGGGTTCAAGTTTTTGAATGTCTATTCGATTTTCCATTATTTCTTTTTTTTAGTTTTAATTCATGCAATCACCTCTTTGGATGAAAATATTAAACATTCTATATGGACAATTGCTATTTAAATGTAGCTTAAATATTCTGGATTTGAAGAGGACATGTGATGCTGAATAGTGTTGCCAATTATCGTTTTATATCTGGAGTGTAGTCATTGGAGCGCGGGTTAAGTTCCTATCCAGATAGGGTATATGGATGTAGTTTGAAAGATGAGCATCCATAAATAAGTTGGATTAACGTTACAAAAACAAGTAAAATTGTGAAATTCATTCTCTACGCGATAGCTTGATTTGGTCAAATTTGAACATATGTTGTGGATTATTTTTTTAGGCTTATTGCATATGTTTTGGTTTTTGTTTTTTTACAGCCTGCTCTATAATTTCTATATCCTTGCTTGCCTTGTTTCTGCGCGCTTTGCAAGTACAATCCATTGAAGTATTGCCTTTCTTGCTGACTTACTTAGACTTTCATAGAACTCTCTTGCTGCTACATTATTATCAAATTCCAATTCCAAATTTTTAGGTATAATCAGTGCCTCTACTTCTTCCAAAATAGTCCAAGAACCATTTTGTTTAGCTATTTCAATACTCTTAAATCCCGCCTCAGCCATTAAATTTTGCTCGGTAAGTTTTTCAATTTTAACTTTATTGATTTTTGACCAAGTACTAGTGTGCTTTCTTTTACTGAAAAATTGATGGGATTTTTCGGAGTCTATTTTGATTTTCTTACTGTCTATCCAGCCAAAACAGAGAGCGACATCAACGGCATCACTCCAACTTATCG
>JBMDWK010000069.1:0-44542 GCA_048595255.1 Sphingobacterium sp.
CTTTAGTGGTTGCGGAAAGATGACTTAAAAGGGCTTCGGGTATAAATGCTAAAACTTGGCTGAGAGAGATTTTGCGATCTTTAAATACGGACATACTATATAATTATCAGTGATAAAGATACAAAATTTAAACTAAAAAAAACAACATAAATATTTGATAATCAAATATTTAAAACAATTTCTTGTTTTACTAAAACACAAAAAAGTCGGAAGAAAAATCTTCCGACCATGACTAGGCTTAGCCTCCTTTTTTATTTAATCAATTCTTTAAGCACTTGGTATAAGCGAACCGTAGGTAATCCCATCACATTTTCATACGAACCTTCAATGGATTTTACAGCTATACGTCCTATCCATTCTTGGATGCCGTAAGCACCAGCCTTATCAAAGGGATTATACTTTTGGACGTAATAATAAATCTCATCAGTATGGAGTTCTGCAAAATGAACGCGTGTTTCTTCTGTAAAACTTTGGGACTGACCTTTGTAATACAGCGCTACACCCGTATAGACGGTATGCGTTTGGCCAGATAGGGATTGCAATACCTCTACCGCTTCTTCGGGAGATGCGGGCTTACCCAGTGTAATGCCATTATCATCTACAACTACTGTATCTGCCGTAATGACCAGCGTATCGTCCGTCACATTATCTTTAAATACGTCTAATTTTTGCAAAGCAATATATTCAGCCGCTTGTGCAGGAGGCACCGAGGATGGAATGGATTCGTCTATACTTTTTATGACTACGTCAAAATTAATATCCAATGAGGCTAAGAGTTCTTTGCGACGCGGTGACTGCGAACCTAATATCACCTTTATATCTTTAATAATATTGAGCAACATATTAGACACTCCTTGTAAATACATCCATATGCCATTTTCCCTGTAAGCGCAAAGTCTTCTCAATAATATCCCTTGCGACTCCTTCCCCGCCTTTGAATTTGGAGATGTAATGACTTATTTTCTTGATATCCTCTACAGCATCCGATGGGGCTACAGCTATCCCCACTTGCTGCATGCAGGCATAGTCGGGCATATCGTCGCCAACAAATAAAACATCGGCTAATGTATATTGGTAACGCTGTAATAACGAGGACATAACAGCCCATTTATCACTTATCCCAAGAAAGATTTCCTTGACACCCAATCCTTCAAATCTCTTCTGAATACCCAGCGATTTAGCGCCTGTAATTACAAAAATATCTAACCCTTGCTTGATTGCATATTGAATTGCATAACCATCTTTTACATTGAATGTACGAAGCTGATTACCTTCTTCTGTAACTAAGATATTGCCGTTAGTAAGTACGCCGTCTACATCTAAGACAATGCATTTTACACTTTTTAGTTTAGTATATATCATTATAGAAGCCAAGTAAATGCCTAATTTCTAGGTATACAACTCAAAATTTTACTCAAAATAGTCAAATAATTATTGTTTATCACACCTAAAATCATAGCATTGTCACAAACTAGTTGTTTTTACAACTTTTAAAAAGAAAACTCTTGACGTGTGTCAAAAGTTGATGTACCTTTGTATCAACAATTCGGAATAGTATTCTGAATTGTTCATAAAAAAGTCTTTTCATAATTTAGGTTTATAATTGGTTAGTAGCAAACCTTGGCGCCCATCGTCAAGGTTTTGTTTTTTTAACCTAATTATATTCCTTGCAATTATTTCTTTTCATTACTTTTTGGTGTCGATATCGAGGAACGCATATCCGTATCCGCTTGGATGTTTTGCATTTTGTAATAATCCATCACACCTAAGTTTCCACTTCTGAAAGCTTCGGCCAATGCAAGTGGTACTTGTGCCTCTGCTTCTATCACTTTAGCTTTTGCTTCTTGCGCTTTAGCACGCATCTCTTGTTCGTTAGCGACAGCCATCGCTCTTCGTTCTTCGGCACGGGCATTTGCCACTTTCAAGTCAGCTTCGGCCTGATCGGTCTGTAATTTCGCACCCACGTTCTCACCGATATCAATATCTGCAATATCAATAGAAAGAATCTCGAATGCGGTACCTGAGTCAAGACCTTTGGATAATACAGTCTTGGAAATTTTATCTGGATTTTCTAATACTTCCTTGTGATCTTTTGACGAACCAATTGTCGTTACAATACCTTCACCGACACGGGCAAGGATTGTTTCTTCGCCGGCACCACCGACCAATTGGTTGATATTGGCACGAACTGTTACACGTGCTTTAGCAATTAATTGAATACCATCTTTTGCTACCGCAGCTACCGGAGGTGTATTGATTACTTGTGGATTTACGGACAATTGCACCGCATCGAAAACATCACGTCCAGCCAAATCAATCGCTGTAGCAAGTTTGAAATCTAATGGAATATTGGCTTTGTCTGCCGAAATTAAGGCCTTTATCACTTTATTTACATTACCACCAGCCAAGTAGTGGGTTTCGATATCGTTGGTAGTGATACGCAACCCTGCTTTAGTGGATGTGATCATGGCATTCGTCACCAAGGAAGGCGGCACTTTACGAAGACGCATAAGCACAAGATTTAACAAGCTGATGCGTACATTAGAAAGCTGTGCTGTAAACCAAAGGTTTACAGGTAATAGATAAAGCAATACAGATAACGCGATGACCGCTCCTACGATCGTTAGAATAACACTAACTTCTGGATTCATATTTTGTAATTTTTAGTTTAAAATAACCTTCTTAAAGATATTAATTAATTTTATTTATCTAATTTTTTATATTGAAAAAGCTGAAATCTATTAATTTTATTACAACATTATTAATTGCATTCTCCTTATATTGTATCCAATTATTAATTTTACCCCCCAATATCTAAATCTTTTATTGGATGTAGATAGGCACAACGCTTCGAACACTAAGATTATGAATAAAAAGAACACCCTTAGGGCTCAATTGACCACAAGCAGTATCATTTCATTATTAATAATGCTGTTTGGATCAATATATCTATTTTACAGTATTAATAAATTTGTCAGCACAAATGAAAATGTACTGAAAAATACACAGGAGCAACTGACTATTACCTCTGCTATTAATGTATATGCAACCGAACTTATTAATGCCAATATCACCTGGCCCAATGATCAAACTAAACGTTTAGCAGAAACAAAAGCGCCTATTAATAAATTAAGGGACGAGGTTTTGAAACTTCAATTTCAGAATAATGTAACTGATGTAGGCTCTACCGAAGCAATAATAGCGCATATCAATGAAATAATCAACAAATCTGAGACACCTGTTGAGGATCCGGAGGCACACCTCGCCTATTGGCAGGATAAAGACTCATACTCTATTAACTTGATTAATAGCCATATGAATGATATTATAAAGTACAGAAGAGAGAAAATCGATGCGAATAATAGAAAGTTTGATGTAACCAAATACATAATCGCTTTTTTAATTATAGCTGTTTTTTCATTTATATCATTCACATTCCGCAGGGTAGTGCAAGCTTTGAACAAACTACGAGAGACCACTGACAATCTCACGATTATAAACAATGAATTTCTGCTTGCTAAAAATGAAATAGAAAAATCAAACTGGGTACTTGAAAAGAGCTCTATTGTATCCGAAGGTATTGGAGGATTAGATGAAGAGCGGGAAATCTGTGATGTGGTTATCCATATCATAAACAACCACGTCAACACCCCTGCGACCGCTATCTATACGCGTCAGCCAAACACCAACAAATTTAGGTTATCGGGTAGTCAAGGCATTAATACAGAGCTGGCTATTAAAGAATTCAATACGGGTGATGGATTTTTAGGCAAGGTAGTAGAAAATCAAAATGCAGTAGTACTCAAAAACCAACAAAAAGACTATCTTAATATACACAGTTCTCTATTGACTGAAAATGAGTATACTATAATATATTCGCCTCTGGTGAATGATGGAGAAACTATTGGACTGATAGAGGTGGCCATAACAGACTATTCGAACGCAAATGCCGAAAAATACAATGCATATTTCAAACGTATAAGCCGATCTATAGCTACACGTATTAAATTTGGCCAAAATCACTTGATGGTACAAGAGCTATTGGATGAGACACAGCGACAAACCGAAGAACTGGAAGCACAGCAAGAAGAACTACGAATTACAAATGAAGAGCTAGTACACAAAACTAATTTATTAGAATCTTCAGAAGAAGAGTTGCGCGTGCAACAAGAAGAATTAACCCAGACGAACCTAGAGCTTAACAAAAAAGCTGAAGAACTCGAAATCAGAAATAACGACCTCAATAAGACTCAAGAACTAGTAGAGCAAAAAATACTGGAAGTAGAACTAGCTAGCAAATATAAATCCGAATTCATGGCCAACATGAGCCATGAACTACGTACACCGCTAAATAGCATTTTGATATTAGCCAAGCTTCTGCATGACAACAAGCATCAAAATCTAAATACAGAACAGGTCAAATATGCTAAGGTCATTCATGATGCAGGAGCTGATTTGTTGGAGCTTATCAATGAGCTATTAGACCTTGCTAAGATAGAAGCTGGACACGTCGACCTCAACATCAACAAAATTCGTTCAGAAGAATTCATTCGCGATACGGAAGAATTATTCAAAGCAATCGCAAAAGAAAAAAACATCGGATTTAATGTATCCATTGACAAAGAAATTCCAGCAGAGTTCTTGTCCGATGAATACCGACTCCAACAAGTTCTTAAGAACTTCTTGTCGAATGCATTTAAATTCACCGAATCTGGCGGAACTGTAGAATTTAACGTAAATCTGCAATCCAACAATTTGTGCTTTGAAGTCAAAGACTCAGGCAAAGGGATATCCAAAGAAAAACAAGACTTAATCTTTGAGGCATTTAGGCAAGAAGATGGCTCAACTAGCCGCAAATACGGAGGTACAGGGCTTGGCTTATCGATCAGCAAAGAGATCGCAAGCCTATTGGGCGGCCGTATTACATTAGAGAGTGAGCTTGGAGTCGGTAGTACTTTCTCCTTAATTATTCCAATTCAAACAGCAGATGCTTTTCAAATAAAAGAGAAGACACCTAAAAAAGATAAAGTAGAAAAAGAACCGATAAAAGAACCTGCTATTCCTGCAAAAGAAAAAGTCGTAAAGACTATTGTGGAAAGTTCTTCTTCCGTAAATGATGAGTATCGTACCATCCTAATCATAGAGGACGATATCAACTTTGCTGATATCCTAAAAGGATTCGCGGAAGATTATGGATTTAAAGTTATCGTCGCACACGATGGCGCCAAAGGGATAGAAATGGCAAAAACACACATGCCTTCGGCAGTCATCCTGGATGTCATGTTGCCTATTGCCGACGGCTGGGAAGTGCTACGTACACTCAAGGATGATGAGCAGACCAAGCATATCCCTATCCATATGATGTCGGCCGCCACTTTCTCCAAAAAAGATTTCATCGAAAGAGGAGCAATAGGTTTTATGCATAAACCTGTGACCGAAGAAACCATTCAAAAAACTTTCGAAAACATCAATATCAACATAAGTAAATCCGTGAAAAAAATTCTTTTGGTGGAGGATCAAGAATTACAAAGTGAGTTCATCAAAAATTCTTTTTCTGGGCATAATATCAATGTTATCCAGACATTCTCTCTATCTTCAGCATGGACTAAGCTGAATGAGGAAAAGAATATAGATTGTATTATCTTAGATTTGAGCTTACCAGATGGCAATGGATTGGACTTAATAGAAAGAATTAAAGACAATGAAACACTTTCTCAAATCCCAATCATCATTAACACCGCTTATCAATTGCCAAAAGAGCAGTATGATAAAATTTTGTCCGATGCACGAGCTACGATTCTAAAGTCCGACAAATCAAGTGACCGATTGATTGATGAGGTCAATCTATTCTTAAATAAACTAAATTCCAAGACACAGCCTACGTCCTTATCGGTTCCGACTGTCACGCAGACCAACAATCTGAACGGTAAGAAAGTCCTTATTGCTGATGATGATATGCGTAATGTATTTGCGCTGTCGACAAGTCTGCAGAATTACGACATGAAAATTGAAATCGCTAACAATGGCAAAGAAGCTATAGATATTTTACGAAATCCGGATCATGGTGTAGACATTGTTCTGATGGACATTATGATGCCAGAGATGGATGGATATGAAGCCATACAGATTATTCGCGAAGAATTGAAATATAAAAATCTGCCCGTATTGGCGGTAACTGCAAAAGCGATGAAAGGCGACAGGGAGAAATCTATACAAATAGGTGCCAATGATTATGTGAGCAAACCTATAGATATTGATAAGTTGACATCATTGATGCAAGTATGGCTGGGATAAGGACAAGTTTGTTTATAGAATTCGAAGATTTAGAAGAGATTATTTATATACTGAAAAACGTCTCCGAATTCGACCTATCAGGATATTCAAAATCCTCGCTGAAGCGACGTGTTGAGCGTTTTCTGCAAGTTGAAAAGATGGACCTGGTGGATCTCAAAAATGCAATAATTAATGTGAAGGACTTTCACAATTATTTCATTCAGGAGCTTGTGGTCAATGTGACAGAAATGTTTCGCGATCCAGAATTTTTCATTTCACTCAAACAAAATGTCATTCCCTACCTCCAGACTTATCCACAGATACGAATTTGGAGTGCAGGATCTGCAAGTGGTGAAGAGGCATACTCTACCGCAATCCTACTGAATGAATCGGGTATTTTGGATAGAAGTTTTATATACGGCACGGATATAAGTCCAAAAGCATTAGAAACAGCGCGTAAAGGTGTCTATTCATTGAGCAAGATTAAATCTTATACAGAAAATTATTTAAAGACCTCTCCTCGTTCTGAGTTTTCAAATCACTATACTGCAATGTATGATGCGGCAATTATTAACAAAGAGTACCGAAGTAAGGTACTTTTTTCATCGCACAATTTAGTGACGGATCATGCGTTCAATGAGTTTCAGCTTATCATGTGCCGTAATGTGATGATATATTTCGACAAAGAACTACAAAAAAGAGTATTAAATCTTTTCTACGATTCACTAAGTTTATTTGGTTTCTTGTGTCTAGGCTCCAAAGAAAGCCTCTATGCACATGATATTAAAAATAATTTTAAGGTAATAGATAAGCGCTATAATATCTATCAAAAAATAAAATAGAAATGGCAAGAGCTTCCGAGATTATCCTTGTAGGCGGGTCAGCAGGCTCTTATGCATTAATTGCTGAATTATTGGAGTCTTTACCTGAATACTTTGAGGCTGCAATATGTATTATACTACACAGGAACAAACAATTCGATACACAAATTGAAAAAAGTCTATCGCGTAGACTACTACGTAATATTTCTCCGGCAATAGACAAAATGGATATTTGCAAAAATTATGTGTATTTTGCTCCCGCTGGCTACCATTTGATGATCGAACCGGATTTTACATTTTCATTGGATGGATCAGAGCATATCAACTACTCAAGACCGTCGATTGACGTGCTGTTCGAGACAGCTGCACAGATATATCGTGAACATTGTACTGCCTTCCTACTATCAGGGGCAAACCAAGATGGCGCTCGCGGACTAAGTATTATAGAAGATTTTGGTGGAGAAATAATTATTCAAAACCCAGCTAAAGCATCTATCAATACCATGCCGCTAGCTGGGGTCAATGAAACACAAAACCCATTAATATGGGACAATGCACAAATAGTATCATTTTTCAAAAATTTAAATAAAGAGTCATGAAAAAAATCAATTTATTGATACTTGACGACAAAGAAGAAAACATCATCAGCTTAGAGGCGCTGTTAGCAGATATAGAAAATATTAATATTATCAGTACTACCGATCCTAATGAGGCACTCAAGCTATGCTGGAAAAATGATATATCAATAGCATTAGTGGATGTACAAATGCCCGAAATTAACGGATTTGAGTTTGTATCTCTACTAAAAGGGAATCCCAAAACTAGCCATATCATCGCGATCATGGTGACAGCTATATCCAAGGAAGACAAATACCTTATCAAAGGATTGCAAAGTGGAGCTGTCGATTACCTATACAAACCCCTCAATCCCGAAATTACGATTGCAAAGGTCAATGCATTTATAAAACAAGTGCTCATTCAAGAAGAAATATTTCAGAAAAACACAGAATTAGAACAATCGAAGCTGGCATTAATAGAAGCCAACAAAGAAGCAGAACATGCGCGCAAGTCTAAAGAAATATTCTTGGCCAACATGAGTCATGAGATCCGTACACCTATCAATGGCATAATGGGCATCATTAACATGTTGAAAAGTTCTCCCTTAAATCAAGAACAAATTGATTGGGTAAAGAGGCTGAGCAACGCTTCCAATTCACTATTAATGATCATCAACGACATTTTAGATATTTCTAAGATTGACTCGGGAATGATGAAAATAGAATATGAAAACTTCAACCTACGTGATCTAGTCGAGGATACAGCCAATATCTTCCGCACAAAAGCCCTAAATAAAAAACTTAATTTTGAGGTACACTTAGCCGAAGAACTTCCAAAAATTGTACACTTCGACTCGTTACGATTACAACAGATATTGACCAATTTTATTTCAAATGCCCTCAAATTTACCCACGAAGGCAAGATTGATCTGAAAGTAGAAGTATTATCCAAAAAAGGATCTAATAATAAAATAAGGTTTGCCGTATCCGATACAGGAATAGGTATTAAGCCCGAATCAGTCGATAAAATATTCCGTGAATTTGAACAGGGAGACGACCGCATCACTAAAAAATTTGGGGGTACAGGTTTAGGATTGGCTATTGTAAAACGTTTAGCCAACCTACTAAAAGGTGAAGTAGAGGCTCAAAGTAACTATGGTCAGGGGTCTACCTTTTCATTAGTCGTTGACATGAAAGAGGTTCTTGAAGGATCTCTTGCAAAAAAAGAAGAAATACTCCAATACACACAAGTAGAGAAACTAAATAAATTAAAAGTTCTGATTGCTGAAGACAACGATCTCAACAGTTTTATGCTAGCCCATATGCTACGCACTTGGGATTGTGAAGTGACGATAGTCAAAAACGGTCGACTGGCCCTTGACGCCATCGATAAGGACAACTTCGAAATAATATTGATGGATACCCATATGCCAGTAATGAGTGGATTTGAAGCTATAACCGAAATACGGAATAGCATAGATTCTGTGTTGCGCAAAATTCCGATTATCACCATATCCGCCTCCGTGATGGAGCACGAGCAGAAGGCCGCTTTTGAGGTAGGGGCAGATGATGTGATAGGCAAACCATTCAACCCAATAGAACTTTATAATAAAATTGTCAAAGCTGTTAGTATCAGCAACAAATAGGTAGTTAATTTTTACAAAACATGTATAAATTTTCTATATTTGATAAAGAAACTATATAAAGATTATGAAAAAATATTTTTTAATTCCAGCAGTGGCTGTAGCATTAACATTTGCTTCATGTGGTGGTGATAATACCAACAGTACAAATACAACAGCGACCACCGAAGAACCATCAAGCGATGCAACACCAACAGTAGAAGGAATCGAAAATGTTAACATTTCTAACTCATGGACTGTAGAAGGAAATGATAACATGAAATTTGATACAGAATTAATTCGTGTAAAAGCGGGCGAATCTCTTGAAATAACATTAAAAAATGTAGGTTCATTGCCTAAAGAATCTATGGGACATAACCTAGTAATCTTAAAACCGGGAGTAGATATTGCTACTTTTGGTGGTGAAGCAGCAGCAGCAGCAGATAACGAGTATATTCCAAAATCATCATTATCTTCTGTGATAGCGCATACTAAATTATTAGGTCCTGGTGAGCAAGATAAGATTTCGATTACTTTAGAAAAAGGGGTTTATGAATACATTTGTAGTTTCCCTGGACACTTTGGCATGATGAAAGGTAAAATCGTCGCTGAATAATTCACTGACATCAGTATATTAAATCTATTTAAAGGCACGTTCAGTGCCTTTTTTTATGCCAACATAATTTGGCATTACTAAAGGATAACCTTAACTTTGTAACAAAAATATAAAAAAGCAATTATGCAATACGACGTTATAGTAATTGGTAGTGGTCCAGGCGGTTATGTTGCGGCAATCCGTTGTGCCCAATTAGGTTTAAAAACTGCTGTTATTGAAAAATATAGCACATATGGTGGTACATGTCTAAATGTAGGATGTATCCCTTCCAAAGCATTATTGGACACTTCAGAGCACTATCACAATGCGGCTCATGCTTTCGCGGATCATGGTATCGCCGTGAAAGATTTGAAAATTGATGTAAAGAAAATGATCGATCGCAAAAATGATGTGATTGCACAAAATACAGCCGGCATTACTTACTTATTCAAAAAAAATAAAATCGACACCTACGAAGGAACTGGTTCTTTCGTAAATAAAAATACTATCAAAATCACCAAAAAAGATGGTGCTACAGAAGAGATCACAGGTAAAAATGTAATCATCGCTACAGGTTCAAAACCTACAGCATTGCCTTTCCTACCTATTGACAAAAAACGCATCATCACCTCTACAGAAGCTTTGAACCTTACGGAAGTACCCAAACACCTAATTGTAATCGGTGGTGGTGTAATCGGTTTGGAATTAGGTTCTGTATACGCTCGCCTTGGTGCTAAAGTATCGGTGATAGAATATGCTAAATCTATCATCAGTACCATGGACGGCGGTCTTGGAAAAGAATTGCAACGCGTATTGAAAAAATCATTAGGCATGGAATTCTTCTTAGGTCATAAAGTAACTGGTGCCACTGCTAAAGGAAAAACTGTTACAGTAACTGCTGAAGATGCTAAAGGACAAGCGGTGACATTTGAGGGTGATTACTGTATTGTTTCTGTTGGACGTGTGGCTTACACGAAAGATCTAGGTTTAGAGAACATTGGTATTACGCCTGAAGAAAGAGGAAATAAAATCACAGTTAACGATCACTTAGAAACTAGCGTCGAAGGTGTATATGCTATCGGTGATGTTGTGAAAGGCGCTATGCTTGCGCACAAAGCGGAAGATGAAGGTATCTACGTGGCTGAGCGCATCGCAGGTCAAAAACCACATATCGATTACAACTTGATCCCTGGGGTAGTATATACATGGCCAGAAGTAGCTTCAGTAGGTAAGACTGAAGAGCAGTTGAAAGAGGCTAATGTGAAGTACAAATCAGGTTCATTCTCATTCAAAGCATCAGGCCGTGCTAAAGCATCCGGAGACACTGATGGTTTTGTAAAAGTATTGGCTGATGCCGAAACAGATGAGGTATTGGGTGTACATATGATTGGTCCTCGTGCAGCAGATATGATTGCAGAAGCAGTCGTAGCGATGGAATACAGAGCATCGGCAGAAGATATCGCTCGTATCTGTCACGCTCACCCTACGTATACAGAAGCATTAAAAGAAGCAGCTCTAGCAGCAACAGCGAATAGAGCGATTCACGCTTAATCACTAAATATAAAAAGAGGCAAACTTACATTTGCCTCTTTTGCTTATCTATCCACTTTAATCTACCACAACAATGAACTTTCATACCAGAAAATGGGTTAAGCCTGAGGATTTAAATCCCAATGGCTCACTATTTGGAGGCACCCTACTACGTTGGATTGACGAAGAAGCGGTGATTTATGCGATTGTACAATTGAGCAATCCACATGTTGTTACAAAATTCATTTCTGAAATTAATTTTGTAAGCTCTGCAAAACAGGGAGATATCATAGAATTAGGTATTACAGCTACCGAATTCGGAAGAACTTCCATTACATTGACCTGTCAGGTACGTAATAAAATCACAAGAAAAACAATTTTATCAATTGACAAATTGGTTTTCGTGAATTTAAATGAGGAAGGTATTCCCACGCCACACGGCAAAACCGAGATTACCTACGCTTACATGAGTATCAACGACTTGCCGAAAGATTAATTATCTTCTGGCAAGTATGTCTTTCTTGACATCTCTTTCGATCCAAAAAGATACGATAGGAATTAAAGAAAGTACAAAATACTTGACAACGCGCGATAACCTCCAGCCGTAGGTATTCCAGCACATCAAGAGTAATATGACGAAGATTACCACAAGAAATCCGTGAATAGAGCCTGCTATTCTAACCGCCTCGGGGATATCGGCAAGATATTTTAATGGCATAGCAACAAAAAATAGGATTACGGTAGAAATAGCCTCCCAAAGCGCAACTTGTTGAAAAATTCGTAACATATTGTTTTATATCTGTTTAATCGGCCGCTAAAATAATTAATTAAAATTGTCAATAATAAACCTTTACTGATATTGACGATTGACTGACAATGTAATAAACCCGATGGAAAACCCTTATATCCAAATCGCTGAATCCATTCCACGCCCAAAATCCTAGCTACCAACTCCCTAGGCTATTTGTGAAGCAGGTAATTCTCTTCCATATTTTTTTCTAATACATAATTAGCTATGCATATTATATGGGTAAGCCAAAAAAAAAATGTATTTTTGGCTACAATTTGAAAAAGAAAAACTAATTCAAAAACTATATGAACTACGACATTATTGTGATTGGATCTGGACCGGGTGGCTACGTTGCTGCTATCCGTGCATCTCAATTAGGTTTTAAGACTGCCATCGTAGAGCGTGAAGCTTTAGGTGGTATTTGTTTGAACTGGGGATGTATTCCTACTAAAGCTTTATTAAAAAGTGCTCAAGTATTTGAATACTTAAACCATGCTGAAGAATACGGTATTAAAGTACAAGGCGGTGAAGCTGACTTTGGTGCAATCGTAAAAAGAAGTCGTGGTGTTGCCGAAGGCATGAGCAAAGGTATTCAGTTCTTAATGAAAAAGAACAAGATCGATGTGATCATGGGTACGGCCAAAATAAAAAAAGGTGGTAAAGTCGAAGTGAAAGCTGCCGACGGAAGCACAAAAGAATACACAGCCAAACATACAATCTTGGCTACTGGCGCTCGCTCCAGAGAATTGCCTAATCTTCCACAAGATGGCAAAAAAATCATTGGCTACCGTCAAGCCATGAACTTACCACAACAACCAAAATCCATGGTAGTAGTAGGTTCGGGCGCTATCGGTGTTGAATTTGCATATTTCTACAATGCTATCGGCACGAAGGTTACTATCGTTGAGTTCATGGACCGCATCGTTCCTGTTGAAGACGAAGAAGTATCTAAGCAATTAGAAAAATCGTTGAAAAAAGCGGGTATCGATATCTTAACTAAATCTGAAGTAACATCTGTTGATACCAATGGCGCTTTATCTAAAGTGAATATCAAAACGGCTAAAGGTACGGAAGTTATCGAAGCAGAGGTTGTATTATCTGCAGTAGGTATCGCTCCAAATATCGAAAACATTGGCCTCGAAGAAGTAGGTGTCAAAGTGGACAAAGGACGTGTAGTGGTAGATGATTTCTACAAAACCAACGTAGAAGGTGTTTACGCTATCGGTGATATCGTGAAAGGTCAAGCGTTAGCTCACGTAGCTTCTGCAGAGGCAATCACTTGTGTGGAGAAAATCAAAGGTCTTCACGTAGATCCTATCAACTACAATAACATTCCTGGATGTACATACTGTTCACCAGAAATTGCTTCTGTAGGTCTTACGGAAAAAGCTGCTCGCGAAGCGGGTTATGAAATCAAAGTGGGTAAATTCCCATTCTCTGCATCTGGTAAAGCTTCTGCTGCCGGCGCAAAAGATGGTTTCGTAAAAGTAATCTTCGATGCGAAATATGGAGAATTCTTAGGTGCACACATGATTGGTGCTAACGTAACTGAAATGATTGCGGAAGTCGTAGTGGCTCGTAAATTAGAAACTACCGGTCACGAGATTATCAAATCTGTACACCCTCACCCTACGATGAGTGAAGCGATTATGGAAGCTGCGGCAGACGCGTATGGTGAAGTAATTCACTTATAAGCCATAAAAAATACATTCCAATAAAAAACGGATGCATTTCATTAATGCATCCGTTTTTTATTGTATTTAAATAGTATATAGACATAGCTATTGATAGACCAGCTTTGAGGCGAGTATATGATCCGGAATCGGCGCATCACTCTCCTTTTTATCAATCAATTGAAAAAGAATTTTAGCCGCTTGAGCGCCTTGCTCTGCAGGATACTGTTCGATACTTCCTAATGGTGGATTGTCCATATATTTCCACAAAGAATAGTTCGCAAAACTGATTACATGTACATCATGCCCCAAGTAAATGCCTTTTTCCTTAGCAAATTTGATAATATCTAACGTGACATAATCGTTGAATGCTAATATCGCTGATGGTCTTTCCGCTAGCATACGGAGCTTCTCCATAGCTGCATAATTCCCTTCCTCGGATAAGTCCGAATATACCACATACTTGTCATCAAAGGGCAATCCATGATCTTCCAAAGCTTTTTTAAAACTCAACATACGCTCTACCGAAGCATTCAAGGTTTCGGGACCATTAATGAGTGCTATCTGCGTATGACCTCTTTCGCCAAAAGCCTTTACAGCTTCTTGGATACCTGTCGAAAGATCACAGTAAACTTTCGGCACTTCGACATTCTCAGGTACACAATCAAAAAAAACAATCGGTATTTCGTATTTATGCAGACTTTCGATAAAGTCTAGATTTGTTGTATTCTTACCCAAAGACATTAAGATTCCGTCCACACGATGTGTACGAAAGCTATTGATAATATTTAGCTCGCGCTCAGGATTGTCCAAAGACTGGCCCAAAAGCACCGTAAATTTTTGATCTCCTGCCACTTCTTCGATAGCGCTAATAGCGGACGCAAAAAATGGTTCGGACAGCTTGGGAAGAATAACGCCTATCGTAAAAGTTTTACGCTGTTTAAAGAAAATAGCGGTCTGATTCGGCTCATAGTTCAGCTCTTCAGCGAGCTTCTTTACACGCATCGTAGTTACCAAACCTATACTCGGGTGATCATTTAATGCGCGAGAAACTGTAGAAGGGGATATTCTAAGTTTACGGGCGATTTCCTTAATGGTAATAGGTTTATTCGGTTTGCTCATATATTTTAGAATTACGCTTACTTCGATTGACTTTTAAAGATACTCATTAAAAATGAATCTTCTTGGTCGGAAATTTATACATACCTTGGATTTTGCGAGGTCCAAATCCTTCACGTGATATTTTACGCTCAATGTTCATTTTACCTTGTACAGAGCGTGGTTGTGTCGTTCTGAAAACACCTGTTCGGATATGCTCTAGCGCCGTAGCTAGCATGGTCTCCTCTACATTACCAAAGTCAAAGAAAGATTGATATTCCCAGACATGATGATTGGGTTTAAGACCGTCAAAATAATCACCGTATCCGTTTTTGTTATACATCTGAAAGGATGTCACATACAGTTCGTTGCTAGCGCTTACAATTTCAATTGGGAAAAAACCTACCGGTTTGCCATATGTATTCTTAGGTACGGCAGCGCCGTTCTCTTCGCGGTAAGTTCCAATGACATATACATCCATCATTGGGGTAAGAATATTAATAAGTAGTTCACTTGCAGAAGCTGTCTCTTCTGATACTAGAAAATATATTCTACTGAGGTTTAAACTTCCCTTTTTCGAAAAGTAAACTGGTCCAAACTCTTCGCCGGCTTCATCCCATCCAAATTGTTTGAGAATAGCATTAATCTTGTACGTATACATGAGTTGGGACGAAGCAGATGCTGGAACCAGCCAATCAGCCAGGTATTCTGTGGTAAGGACTGACCCGCCACCATTATAACGTAAATCGACCACCAGATCGTTTACTCCTTGTGTCTGTAGATTTTCAAAAACACCATTTAATCGCGCATCGAAACGTTGGAAACCGCCATCTGTGACGACCCAAGCGTCATTAGAGAGAAAAGAACTCATCCCTATATAACCTACCTTTCTTGTCCCTGCCTGTAGTACTGTATCCACGAAAACTGCATCTGCATAGTGATTGCTTCTATATATAATTTCGACAGAGTTAATCACTCCCGCAGGCGTTTTGTACTCTACGGTAAGCCTAGAGCTGTTGAGGTAATTATTAAGTGTATTAAAATTATTGGCTTTTTGGGAGTTGTAATCTATTTTACTATCTCCGTTTAATTTGAGAATTTGACAACCTCTGCGAAGCCCTGATAGATAAGAAGCCGAGTTTTTTTCTACAAAACGAACGAAAAGATCGGCATTGCCGCTTGAAGTTTTTTCGACATAAGCCACATCCATTCCCAATCCAGATACAAAACCGTTTTGAATGGCACCCGAAACAAATCCACCTCTATCGAGAAAGCTGTACCAATCGTATGCTTTACTCTCCCCTTTCCCGTGATTATAAATTACATCTTGATAAAAAAAGAAAGAATTGCCGCTTCCCGCATTGGAAGGTACCGAATTGCCTACAACACTTGCTTTGGTACGATACATCAGGTAGCCTAATACATCATTAGCAGAATTAAAATATTGCGTATAATTTTTTTTCAGAAAATCAGTAGAATCCATATCATTGAGTTTAGCCGTAGCCGGCTCAATAACAGATTCCCAAAGAGATAGATATTTATAATAGTACCAAACTGAGTCTTTCAGTCTATTTTCGTAATCGTCGTCTACATATGTTTTTGACTTATCAATAGCAAAGCGTTTACTACTATCCTTCTCATCGTCATCTTTTTCACAAGATAGAAGAACGCAGGCGGTTGCTAGAATTGCCCATATATATGCACGAATATTCATGGTCATTATAATTTAGTTGATTAGGCGCATATCGTCCACCGAAACACCGAAATCCTCTGCAAGATAGGTGTTTACATCAATATTTCGATGAAGTAATTCGTCAAGGAAATAGATTTTGATTCTATCTTTGTATGCGTCTAGTTCGGCCCAATTAATAAATTTCAGTTTATTTAATTGTTCGACCGGATTGCCTTTGGTGAGTATAGCGACCTTTTTATCCGCTTCAAACAATTGTTTCAACAATACTTTAGTATTGTCAAATAGTTCGAGTCTCAAGGGTAGTTGCGCATTGGCACGTAGGCGCTCGAGATTTTCGCGATACTTTTCATCTACATGATAAATCTCTTTTACCGCATCGAATACGTTGTCTTCGCCATGATGCAAATAAACTTTTTTCATCAGCTGCGCTAATTCGTTTGCCTTGACTGTTCCTTCTGTAAATTCATAGAAGCTACCAAACAGATAATATACCTGCAATACATAATCTTGCTTTGGGAACAAGACATCATCCAGCTCAAAAACATAGAGCACTTTATCTAAGCCGATATGTTCAACTTTCTCAGTATTCATTTAGCGGGCTATAGTTAATAAAAATTCCTGCCCCGAATCAGACATTACGCCCAATCCATTTACCGTCACCTCAACCGGTTGACCACTTAACAAATCTTGATTATCGACAATCAGGCTGAGCTGCATATCTTTAGCCGGGTTCGGCAAAATATCCAGCAATTCCAGATCCGCCTTGGTCGGACAGATTACCGTAATACCATATTCATCAAATAGCATCGTAGATTCGGAGAGTGATTCTATTTCAGCAAGTTGTAGAGGCAAGATATATTGGCAATTATGGTCCAATGCCAGCTTAAGCATTTCGTGCGAAAATGTAGGATTTAAACCTTTCGGAATCTGTACATAATTAGCTTTCATAAAGTCCGGCAAAGGGTCCGAAGTACACGCTACTATTTCAAATTTATCGGCCAGAATCTTTGCTACACGCAATCCCAGAACGTGGGTTGAACTTGTTAATAATATTTTTTTCAAAATGCGCTAAATTATATTTCTATTAGTAAATATTCCCATCTTTCATATGCACCGTACGGTCTGAGATATTAGCCAAATCTTCGTTGTGTGTGACGATAATAAATGTGTGCCCCATAGACGCGCGTAGATCGAAAAATAACTTGTGCAAGGCGGCAGCGTTTTCTGAATCCAAATTACCTGAAGGCTCATCCGCCAAAATAATTTTAGGATTATTAATTAGCGCTCGGGCTACAGACACGCGCTGCTGCTCACCCCCAGAGAGCTGAGAAGGCTTGTGGTGCGCCCTATCGGCCACGCCGAGTAAGTCCAACAGTTCCATACCTTTTTTCTCCGCCTCGTGCGGCTTAGCCCCACCAATAAAAGCAGGAATACATACATTCTCGAGCGCCGAAAATTCGGGAAGTAAATGATGAAACTGGAATACAAAACCAATATGATTGTTCCTAAAAGCACTTAAATCCTTTGCGGAAAGCTTATGGATAGCTACATCATCTATATAGATTTCTCCTTGATCAGGTTTATCCAACGTTCCGATTATATGCAGCAATGTACTCTTACCGGCTCCCGAAGCGCCGACGATACTCACAATCTCTCCCCGATCTACAGTGATGTCTACCCCTTTAAGTATAGGCAGACTCCCATAGGCTTTATAGATATTAGATGCTTTTAGAATCATAATTACGAAATTAAGAAAAAGAATCCTATTGAAGGGAGTATAAATAGAATCTAACGAAAAGCACACATAAAGTATGCAAATAAATTCTTGTCTCTTAAGAATAAAAGTCCTATTTTTACGTCAAATTTTTTATCAATGAACATTCACGAATATCAAGGAAAAGAAATACTTAAAAGTTTTGGCGTTAGAGTCCAAGAAGGAATAGTTGCTGACACTCCAGAACAAGCAGTAGCTGCTGCTCAAAAAATGAAGGAAGACTTCAACTCGGATTGGGTTGTGGTAAAAGCGCAAATTCATGCTGGTGGCCGTGGTAAAGGTGGTGGTGTGAAATTAGCTAAAAACCACGATGAGGTATTACAACGTGCTACTGATATCATCGGTATGCAATTAGTAACTCCACAAACTGGTCCTGAAGGCAAGAAAGTAAATAAAGTATTGGTCGCCCAAGATGTTTACTATCCTGGAGAAAGTGAAACAAAAGAGTTTTACATGTCGGTATTATTAGATCGTGCAACTGGTCGCAATATCATCATGTATTCTACCGAAGGAGGTATGGACATCGAAGAGGTAGCTGAGAAAACTCCTCATTTGATCTTCAAAGAAGAAATCGACCCAAAAGTAGGATTGCAAGGTTTCCAAGCACGCAAGATTGCCTTCAACTTAGGCTTATCAGGTGCTGCACACAAAGACATGGTAAAATTCGTAGCTGCTTTGTACAAAGCTTACGATTCTATCGATGCATCTATGTTCGAGATTAACCCTGTATTAAAAACTTCAGATGATAAAATTTTGGCAGTAGACGCGAAAGTAAACTTAGATGAGAATGCTTTGTACCGTCATGCTGACATCGCTGCTATGCGTGACATCACCGAAGAAGATCCAACAGAAGTAGAAGCTGGTGAATCAAACTTGAACTATGTAAAACTTGACGGTAACGTAGGTTGTATGGTGAACGGTGCTGGTCTTGCTATGGCAACTATGGATATCATCAAATTAGCTGGTGGTGAGCCTGCAAACTTCTTAGACGTAGGTGGTACAGCTAATGCTGAAACGGTGAAAGCTGGTTTCAACATTATCTTAAAAGATCCTAATGTAAAAGCTATCTTAATCAACATCTTTGGTGGTATCGTTCGTTGTGACCGTGTAGCGCAAGGTGTAATCGACGCTTACAATGAAATTGGTAACATCCCTGTTCCAATTATTGTTCGTCTTCAAGGTACAAATGCTGCTGAAGCGAAAAAATTAATTGACGAATCAGGTCTTCAGGTTTACTCTGCAATCTTATTGAAAGAAGCTGCTGAGTTAGTAACGAAAGTATTAGAAAGCAAATAAGCTTTTTTAGCCTCATAGTGAAAGCGGTCAAATAAAAATTTGACCGCTTTTTTGTTACACACAATCTTCATTATTGGCTTATATTTTGAGATAATGAATATATGAGAAAGATATTAGCTATTGTTTTTTTATTAGGGCTTGTGGTATTGACTGGACATTGGATTAAGACTCGATGGGTGCCCAAGACCGAAATAGTAAGTTCGCATCATATCCTTTTGGAAAAAATTGAAGCCATAGGTAAGCTAGAACTCGTCAAGTATCGATTCAGCGATGTGATAGAACATACACACAAAACGGACTTTCTGCCCGACGCAAGTGTACTCTTAATCGTAAAAGCCGATGCCGTAGGCTGTATCGACTTGACCAAACTCAACGAGTCTGATATCTATGCTGAAGGAGATTCGGTACATATTAAGCTGCCTGCACCAGAAATCTGCTATATCAAAATAGACCATAAACACTCTAAGGTCTACGACACCAAACTTGCCTTTTTCCGTGAAGCGACTTTGGTAGATGAAGCTTACAAATATGCAGAGCAAGAATTGGCCAAACAAGTAAGACAATCCGATATCCTGCAACAAACTCGACAAAATGCCTTACCTCTTCTAAAACCAATTTTTGAAGGATTAGGTTATAAAAAAATAAAAATAACCTTTTAATAGGCAAACCGCATCGAAGCTCAATTGCATGGATGCAAATGCTCTAAATATTACATAAAAAAAGCAGGAGTGACAATTTAGTCACTCCTGCTTACTTATCACATCTTTGATCTAGGATCTAGCTATCTATTTGGTACAAGGAACTTTTTTCTTTCCTACCCCTGTAGATTTCATAACAGTCAGTCCTTCCACCCTAGTTGTAGCCTTTATCGAATTAGTCTGCGTTCCGCCATTCCAATGTACAGTATTAAATTGTAAGCCATTTTTTAAGCGTAGCGGATAGAGTACACCTCCACTTCTCTTACTACCACACATTAGTATTTCACCATATCTACTGATGACAATACGTATTATTGGTCTTGAAGCCGTGCCCTCCATGAAGTAGATAGCAGGAATTGTTCCTCCTTCTACGTTTACCCCTCCGTATTGACTTCCATCTTTAAATTCTATATTTTAAGAAGTAAGTGCTGCATTAGTCTGGAACTGAATTTCAGTAGTGGTAACGTCAGTACCTAAAATTGGTTGACCATTTACAGATAAATTCAGTGCATTATCCAAATGGGTGACGTCGTACACAAAGCCGTAATCAGCACCTGACTCTAAAAAGTCAAAGGATATAACTGTACCATTTTTCTAAAACGAACCTCCAAAAATAATTCCTTTTTGTCCATTTTGAATTACTTCCGGATAATTCCAATTTAATCCTTTGAGATCCGAAACATTCTGCGTACATGTTTTCAAAGTAAGGATAAGATTATAGCGCACACCTGGCTTGAAACTTAAGCCTTTCACTCCTAATGGTTTGGATTCTCCGTCAGCCTCTAATGTCCCTATTTTGAAAATCCCCGCATTGAGCAAATGTTGATTGACAGCCGTCGCTTCACTTGTGATCGTACGCACTCCTGCTGCTGGATTAATAGTAGGGAATTCGACGGATTGACCTGCTGTAGCATTTGAACCATAAGTCGTAGCCCCATCCACTAATTGCATAGTTACACCGGAGGCAACTGGACCGAATGTAGGATTAGTAATCTTTGTAATTGCACCGGTCATTAAGTTGTCCATTTTCAATGTAGTAGTTATCTCACTAAACTTGGGTATCAAGCGCGCATTCAAATAATTGTCACCAACATTCAATTTGGTTTTCTTTTTCCAATACAAAAGATTTGCGTTAGCGTTAGAAACCTTTGCTGTATTCAGATCATTAATATTGTCAATTGTTGGAAGATAGGAGGATGAACGAGCACTCACAATTACAAACGTATAATCAACATTTAAGCTTAAAAGGACTCCTTCCTGATTACTATCTTGCTTGTAAATGTATTCTTTTGAAGTAACCAAAGATCCTGCGGCATTGTACACCAAAAATAGATATTTAACGCCTTTCTTTAGTTCCTTCAAAGAAGCTGAAGCATTTTGTTTGAGTCCCGCTTTAAGGTTATTTTGTGGAGTGACTACTTCGAGTTTACTCTCTATGTACATATCCTTGCTAATAGGATGGATATGAATATGCTCTTCATCTTGAGGGTTTGTGCTAGCGGAGAATTCCAAATCATCTTCAAAATTCAATCCATCCAGCTTAAGATTAACAACAGATTGTCCATCCGGGATAATTTCATTTCACAACGTTGACAGGAAAAAAACAATGTCAAACAAATAACTCCTGACAATAAAAAATTATTTTTAATAATGTTAATTTTCATAATAATATATTATACATGCATGCCACGGGTTACCAATCGATTGTTCGTACTACCTCAGGATCATCCTCCCATACTTCGTATATGTTACCATATGCATCAGTTGGAATTGCACAAGCAGATTGACTAGCTATAGCTCCGTCTATAACAATCCATGTTACCTCAAGATGAGGAGAAAAATAAAATCTCTTTATTTTCATAAAATATAAAAATTTTAGCTATAAAGGATATAGCCGATTAGTGTGACTTAAAGCAGGTTAAATATATAATTAATACGTGAGGTTATTTATTTACACACGACAATTATTTTCCTTTGTCAACATCCGTCTACAACGAAAATATATTAGTCAAAAACTTTAACCAGTAAGAATTTTAGCAAAATGAATGAAAATCAATTTCTAAACAAGGTATTTCATACTACAAAGCGGTAAGACAAGATACTTAACTTTGAGTGGGACTTGATAGCGGAGCGAAATTGAAGGGAGAAATGAAAACAGTGGATAAGATTAATCTTTTGGTTTTGTAGGTTTTACAAACCACAATCTTCTCCACAGCTCACCTAGTGAGTTAAATTCTTGACGATACACCAAACCCAGAGCGGTTATGTATTCAGCATCCAGAGAGCGAATTAGAAAATTGCGGGTGTAAGGTCTATTGTAGGCACGAAAAAGTAAATTGCCGTCTTGGCGCAGCTTATAGGTCAATTCAGCATCGGTAGTAATACCTTGACGAAAAAAAGTCAAGTCCGTCGCTTCATAATTTGTGCGATCGGTAATCCCGCCAGATAAGACCAACCTATCATTCCATAAACGCAAAGAAGCCGATGCGTCATTGAAGGAGCGAATATTTAAGTCCAAAAAATTCACATTCAATGACTGAGAAATAATATTATTTAACTGATTGAAAGCTATCTCAGTACCGGCGGAGAGTAAAGTATTATTTACCTCCCTCCCGATTTCATTTGTGGAACTAGGTGTGAAGCTTCTTCGTACGATGAGACTTAAAGCTTGCTGATTGACATTGTTTGCATCACTCAGGTAACTTTGAAGTTGATCTTTAATGTATGGATTCTGTGGAAAATTAAGGTCAAATGTGACATCTGGCTGCTCCAGCGTACCCTTGATAAGCATATCCGCTTGTGCGAGCACGCGCTCATTGTCTCCTGCATGGCCCGCAGCATTAAACAAGGGTCCGATGGCTGTACGTTGCTGATAGATCGCGTTAAGATTGATAACAGCTTCGGATGGCTCTCCTGTCCAACGTATTGTACCTCCTTCTTTGATGTCAAAATACTTATTGATAAAATCTTGCGCAGTAAAGTGAAACTTGCCCTGCGTAACGACATAATCGCCAAACATCTCGAAATCTCCAAGATTAGAAATTTTCATGGCTATGGTGCCACTACCATTGCCTCGCAGTGAACCCATAGTCGTTTGCAGGTTAACTTCCGCATCGGGCGTAAAATTCAAGTTCATATTCATAGTCAGACCGTTGAATAGATTGCGTTTTATGCGTTTCTCATTTTCGGAAGAGTCGGCGCTGACGAAATAAATGAAATCATTATCCGAAATCGTCATGGCCGTATTGAATGGCAACGTGATAAAGGTACCACTCTCCGATCTGGCGTCTATATCAATATTTATAGAAGATGTATACCCTTTGAATCGGAACATCCCAGTTGCAAAGGCAGTACCATAGTATTGGCTATTATCCTTATAACTGGTATTAAGAATCATAATTTTGTTACCATTGATATCTACATCGATATAGGGATTTGCCAATTTTTGGAGATTGACCATCCCATTAGCCACAGCCGTATTGCCCCTGCTATCTCGCAAAGTAAGATTCTGCAATATGATAGCATTTTTTTCGACCAGAGCTATCTGATTGTCAACCAGATAATGTGTATTAAGGTAGTTGACCGTAAATTCTGCGGCATTAAATCTTCCAAGTCCTGTTATTTTTGGATTTTTAAATGTGCCTTTTATTTCGATGTCTGCATTTCCTTTTCCTTTTAAGTTAGAAACTAATTGCTTCAAAAACGGTTGGAATATAGCAAGATCAGTTTCTTGGAGCTTACCTTTTAAATCCAGCTTTTCGTCCTCCTTATAGAAATTATATTCTCCATTGATCAGTACGCCACGCTGCAGTTCATCCAGCAATTGCATATCAATCAGCATGTTGCCTGTCACTGGATTAAAGTTTGCATTCAATCCTAATTTACCAATAGCCACCTCATTATATACAATAGGACTAGTCTGTATATTCATCGAAGCGACAGGATTTTTAAATACTGATACAATATCAACTTTACCGTCCATCATACCTTCCAAATTAATACCAAGTGGCTTAGTGATACCTTGTAAGGAGGCCAAATCAAAATTCTGGAACAGCATATTCAACTTATCATTCTCTTTCGAGAGCACACCATCTAACTTGACCTGTTGATTGTCCTGATTCAACACTAAATCGGATATATATATCTTGCCTTGCGAAATATGCATTTTGGCATCATCATTCAGCGACCATGTCTCCCGGTTGAGGACAATGTATGAAGGTCGAAAATGTATATACGCAGGCGCATTGTGCGCAAAGTGTATGTCTCCATTAAGATTGAGATAATTCGTCGCATTCTTTTCGGACATTTCCACATTAAAGACCAAACTATCATTGGCCAACACATTTCGAATAGCTACGTTATTAATGTATGTACTATCTGCAAAATTGATTCTATCGGCTTTTATATCAAGCGAAAAAGCCCGGTTATCCGCATTTTCAAGAACAGAAAGATTGCTCACTTTTATTCCTTTGTATAGCAGCGAAGGACTGAATGCTACAAACTTAGCCTGGTAATCTTCTGATGAAAATTGTGCATCTAACAGTGCTCCATCATCCAATGTGAGCGAAGGATCTAGCAAGGCAGATATCGGCTGGAAAGCTTTTACATGAATTGCCAGATTGAAATTCTGGGGATTATAATGCTGGGTCTCCAGATTGATAGCGGGAGCATACCGCATGGCCAAAGATTTAAAATAGGGTACAATAGTATTTAGGTCAATTACGCCAACCATCTCGACATCCAATACATCCGAATTCAAACTTAAAAGGCGGCTTTTTTCGTTTCCTTCGGCTTCAAAATTAACCGTTGGAATAAAGAAATCTCCTTTGCTTGTGCTGAAACTAACCGAATCCGCATACAAATGTCCTTCCAGAGTATTGATGCTATTACCGACGAGATTGGTATTGAGAGTCGCATGTTTTATGATAACGCTATCCTTATTCAACCAACCCAGCTTGTTAAGCGCTGCATATCTAATAGCCGCATCCAAAATATAGTTGGGCGTGCTATTTTTCCAATCTATACTCGAATTGTATGTCAACTGGATATTTTTATCATCGACAGTTCCCTCAATGGAAAGTGCCTTATCCGCGAAATTTCCTTCTACATATATATTTTCATACGAATATGTAGGAGTCGCTATATCATGAATATTTCCTTCAAATATTACATCCAAGTCATCCACATTGAGACCCGATCCGCGAAGGGTTAAATCGAACGTACTCCGTTGGACAGATTTTAAATGAAGCACATCACCCAGATTAAAATTGGAAGCCATTAGCTTGCCATCATAAGATAATCGATCCTGGATTTTCAAATGCGCATCGGCTCGCACAGCTCCGGCCGCCGTCGTCAGCAAACCCTTTATGTCGAAATCATTATACAACCCTAAAAAGGTTCCCGTATAGTGCAGGTCTTTCAGGTTATGTAACTCAGCAGGAAGTACCAACGACTTATTGTTAGCCAATTTTGGAACAAAATATTCAATATCCTTAGCGGAACTCATTAATTCTTTCACATTAAAACCAAATACCGTTTTATTGATATTGGGTAATCCCTTAATAGTAAAATCACTCTTCAGAGAAGTGTTGTTGCCCGTTGCTAATTCAACATTGTTTGCGCGGATATCGGCCACGGTGCCCTTGAGATTCGCATTTTTAATATGCGTAGTAAACTGAACGGTACGCATGGACGGCGCAAAAAACTCTATGTCTCGGGAGTCTATGTACGAATCTTCCAGTCGGGCAGTGACGCGCACATTTGTAATAAAAGAAGTAAAGTCACGGATATCTTTATAATCGAATACCACATAATCTTTCAGCGTTGATTCATTGGTACGGATGAGTAAGTTTTCAAACTTCATCTGCTGCTCGCTATAGGAAGCATTTGCTGAAAGCTCACGGAGATGAAACCCTGATTTTTCTTTAAGGGTCAAGTGAGAAATATGCGCGGAAGTAATTGAATCGAGGGAAATATCATCGACCAAACCCGAAAGCTCCGTCACATACAAATCGCCAAAATCTACTCCTTTGTGAGAAGCATTCATCTGGTGGTTGATCATTCGGAATTTGTTATTTACCAACTCAATTTGTGATAAAGTCAGTTCCAACTTTTGCTTCTTGGTCTTTTGTTTTGTCTTCTTAGGAGCAAAATACTGGACATACTTGGTCAGATTCGTACTGTCCTTATAGATTTGATAGTTGAGGTAGGCCTCGCGCAATTTGATTTTTTCGACGGTGACTTTATTGTCAAAAAACTTGAGCAAATCCAGATTTGCATCCACAGCTTTGGCATACAGCGTCGTATCGCCATTGTGCTCTATGACGGCCAGATTTTGTAATGTCAATGTCGAAAAAGGCTTGAAGTAAACCCTTTCCAGGCTTATTGTCGCTTTCAGCTCTTTACTCAGAAACTTGGCTACATGTCCCGTGAGATAGGTTTGTACGGAAGCAAATTGCAGTGAAAATACAGCAAGCATTACCAGTAGTATGATACTAGTAAGCGTCCAAAGCGTTATTTTCAGTATTTTTTTGATACTTTTGTGCGTTAAATAAATTCTTCCAAAATGGCTGTTATCCTCGGGATCGAATCTTCGTGTGATGAGACTTCTGCGTCTATCTGTGTAAACGGTGAAATCAAATCAAATATTATTGCTACACAAGCGATACACGCCAAATATGGTGGTGTAGTGCCCGAATTGGCTTCGCGCGCGCATCAGCAAAATATAATCCCGACAGTAGATCAAGCGATACAGCAAGCCAAAATTACAAAAAATGATGTAGATGCCGTAGCTTTTACGCGCGGACCGGGACTTTTAGGGTCACTTTTGGTCGGAACATCCTTTGCTAAATCTTTTGCCTTAGCTCGAAATATCCCTTTAATCGACATCAACCACATGCAAGCGCATATTTTAGCGCATTTTATTGATGATCCAAAACCACAATTTCCTTTTCTATGTCTGACCGTTTCGGGTGGACATACACAGATTGTATTGGTAAAAGATTACTTTGATATGGAACTCATTGGCCAAACCTTGGATGATGCAGCTGGCGAAGCGTTTGACAAAACAGCAAAAATTCTAAATCTTCCGTATCCTGGAGGACCATTGATTGATAAATATGCACAATTGGGTAATCCTGATGCTTTCAAATTACCTGAGCCGCAGATTGCGGATTTGAATTTCTCTTTTTCGGGATTAAAAACCGCTATTCTCTATATGGTTCAGGGCGAAATCAAGAAGAATCCCAACTTTTTGGAAGAAAATATGCACGACATCTGTGCTTCGGTGCAGCAGCGAATTGTCTCTATTCTACTTAATAAATTAAAAAAAGCAGCCAAACAGACTGGCGTGAAAGATATTGCTATTGCAGGTGGCGTATCGGCCAATTCGGGATTACGAAATTCCCTTTTGGCAATGGGCGAAAAATATAAATGGAATGTTTTTATTCCCAAATTTGAATATTGCACAGACAATGCAGCTATGATTGCTATTGCGGGATATCACAAATTCCTGAAAGGTGATTTTATCGGGCAAGATGTAACACCTTTAGCGCGCATTCCGATGTAAAGTTCAGACAAAAACGCAGCGTACGATTACGCTGCGTTTTTGTTAGATATATTTCGCTAATAAATACGACCATTCTTCTTCGAGATTACCTTCGAATACTGGCTGTTTCGCGCGATTGTACCAATAGCGAGCATTCCATATATCCCCTTCTACACGATGCAGGTAGGCATGTATATGTGCAGAAACAGGGTCTTCCAAATGATCTATCAGGTCATGCGCCTTTTGCCAATTGCCTTTAGCATCCCACCATAACGCTTGTAGCTGAATCTTCAGATCCATCGGCGGTTTATCTTCAACGAGCGAGTGTTTAAAGTCTTGAGTCGTCATCATATTTAAAGATAAGGAAGAAAAAATTAATACTATATTTATACGTTATAAATCCCATACAATGGAACAACCTAAAGATTATATAGCCTTAAATAAAGATTCCTGGAATAGAATAACGGAGTACCATGTCAAGTCCGAATTTTATGATATGGACAATTTTCTAAAGGGGAATACCTCCTTAAATCCCATTGAGGAGGCCTTACTGGGCAATCTAAATGGTAAATCAGTATTACATCTACAATGCCATTTCGGACAAGATAGTATCTCCCTAAGTCGCATGGGCGCAAATGTAGTGGGTGTAGATTTGTCGGATAAGGCTATAGATACTGCCAAACAAATCGCCTCGCAAACAAACTCATCCGCTCAATTTATATGTTGTGACATTTATGATTTACCGCAGCACTTAGATCAACAATTTGATATTGTATTCACAAGCTACGGCACTATTGGGTGGCTTCCCGATCTGAACAAATGGGCGGGAATTGTTTCCAAATACCTAAAGCCGGGTGGACAATTTGTATTTGCGGAGTTTCATCCTGTCGTGTGGATGTTTGACAATGATTTTGAGAAAGTAGGATACAACTACTTTAATACAGGTGCAATAATCGAAACTGAAACCGGCACGTACGCGGATAGAGAAGCGGACTTGGAGCAAGAATATGTATGTTGGAATCACAGTCTGAGTGAGGTGGTGGGTAGTTTAATACGAAATAGTCTGACTATTCGATCATTTGAAGAGTACGACTATTCACCATATAATTGTTTTCGTCATACTATCGAATTCGAACCTAAAAAGTATAGAATAGCACATTTGGACAATAAAATTCCGATGGTCTATTCGCTTGTAGCTACTAAATAACAAACGCCCGAATATGTCGGGCGTTTGTTATTTTATTTGTCAATTCTATTTGAACTTACCAGCCAATGCAGCCAATTTTGCGGCCATATCGGTTTGTGGTGCCGTCTCTTCTTTCCTTTCTGAACGTTTGCGTGGAGCTGCTTTATCTTCGGCTTTCATCGACAAAGCAATGCGGCTACGTTTTTCATCCACTTCCGTAACAGTCACCATCACAGGCTGCTGTACTTTCACGATTTCATGTGGATCGGACACAAAATGATTTGCCAACTGGCTCAAGTGCACCAATCCATCCTGATGTACGCCGATATCGACAAATGCACCAAAATTGGTTATGTTGGTCACAATACCAGGTAACTTCATGCCAACTTTCAAATCCGAAATCGAATTGACACCTTCGGTGAAAGAAAAAGCTTCAAACTGTTCGCGCGGGTCCAAGCCGGGTTTCGCTAGCTCAGCCATGATATCATTCAAAGTAGGTAAACCGACCTCGTCCGTGATGTATTGTTTCAAATCAATCTTCTTGCGCAATTGATCATCTTTCATCAACTCAATCACTTGAACACCCAAATCTTTGGCCATCTGCTCCACTAATGCGTAGCGCTCAGGATGCACAGCCGAAGCATCCAATGGATGTTTGGCATTGCGAATACGTAAGAAACCTGCAGCCTGTTCAAAAGCTTTATCCCCTAAGCGAGGTACTTTCTTCAGGTCTCGACGAGAACTAAATGGTCCGTTCTCTTTGCGGTAGTTGACAATCTGTTGGGCCAATGCAGGACCTAACCCGGAGATATAGGCCAATATTTGCTTAGAAGCAGTATTCAATTCGACGCCTACAGCATTCACACAAGACATGACGGTATCGTCCAAAGCCGTCTGCAATTTATTTTGATCTACATCGTGCTGATACTGACCGACACCGATGGATTTAGGATCTATCTTCACCAATTCAGCTAGAGGATCCATCAATCGACGACCAATCGACACGGCGCCACGCACAGTCACATCGTAATCCGGAAATTCTTCACGTGCCACATCCGATGCAGAATAGATAGAAGCTCCTGATTCGTTAACCATAACAACAGTTACCGACGACAAGCCCAATTTCCGAACGAAATCTTCTGTCTCACGACCAGCTGTACCATTACCGATGGCAATGGCTTCTACATCATACTTCGATACGAGATACTTAATCGTACGCTCTGCCTCTGCCACCCCGCCAACTCCATTATGCGGGAAAATAGCGGTATTCTCCAACAAATTTCCTTGCGCATCCAACACCACAGTCTTACAGCCTGTACGGAAACCTGGGTCAATAGCCATCAGGCGTTTCTGGCCAAGAGGTGCAGCCAATAACAATTGGCGAACATTATCCGCAAATACTTTTATCGCTTCCTCATCCGCCCGCTGACGGGTCAACACACGAATTTCTGTTTCCATAGATGGCTTTAACAATCTTTTATAGCCATCGTACAAAGCCAACTCTACTTGTTTGGCCGCTTCATTTTTACCTTTTATATAAATAGATTCTATTTTCGGGATTACCAAATCTTCCTCTACGGCTATATCCAAATACAATAACTCTTCTTTCTCGCCGCGACGCATGGCCAACACGCGATGCGACGGTGCTTTGGACAATGGCTCGGACCATTCGAAGTAATCCTTATACTTTAATGCAGCTTCCTCTTTACCTGGTATAACGCGCGACACGAAATCACCTTTCTCCAAAAAGACTTTGCGTACACGTGCACGCACTTCAGCATCTTCCGCTATCGCCTCAGCAATAATATCGCGCGCACCTGCTAAAGCTTCTTCCGTGTTATGAACACCAACTTCTTCGTTGATAAATTGTTGGGAAAATGATTCGATATCTCCGGTCTGTTGTTGGAGTAAGAAGTCCGCAAGTGGCTGTAATCCTTTTTCACGTGCAATAAGGGCACGGGTACGACGCTTCGGTTTGTAGGGTAGATAAATATCTTCCAACGAAGACATGGTTTCGGCTCCTTTGACTAGCGCTTCCAGCTCCGGAGTAAGTTTCCCTTGGTCTTGGATAGATTTTAATATAGCTTCTTTGCGCTTATCCAAATCACTTAATTGCTGAATACGATCGCGAATAGCAGTAATCTGTACCTCATCCAGTGAACCCGTCATTTCTTTACGGTACCGCGATATAAATGGAATGGTCGCACCCTCATCCAATAATGCTAAAGTAGTGCTTACTTGCTTTTGGGTGATAGACAATTCCTTCGAAATAATAATTTCGTGTGACATATATAGTAATTTATAAAATCGAATATAATAACAAGAAAGCTGCTGAAATAACCTTTCAACAGCTTTCTAATATAGTATTTTTCTAAATATTACGCGTTTTGCGATGGGTTTTCTTTTGTAGAATCTGTAGCTACATTTTCCTTAGGCTCCCCTTCGGCAGCATTCTTCTCGTCTTCCGAAAAATAATCGTTATAACCATACTTGTAGTACTCAGTCTCATCTACAGGATGAGCTCCTGGATCATGCTGAACCGAATTTTCAGGTTGTGTAAATTGAGGGAATTTCTTTTCCTCTACAGGCGTCTCTGTTGAGGCTACTTGTTCGGTAGACTCTACTTGTTCCGTTGGAGCCGGTGTTTCCACTGGAGTGGACTGATACTTGGGCTTATCTTCTACCGTTACATCCAAATCCTTTTCAAAATTATTGATCTGATCCGAAATTTCACGTTTGATATCCTCAGACGCATCTTTAAATTCGCGAATACCCTTACCTAAGCCTCTTGCCAGTTCAGGCAATTTCTTTCCCCCAAATAATAACAAGATAACGATTACGATAAGAATCATCTCTTGTGTACCTATATTCAAAAAAGCTAATGTCATGTTTCTTCTATTTTACAATTTCTATGATTGCTAAGGTAAGTGTATTCTACTTTTTGACCAATAGTTATTTGTAAATATTTAGACACATTCGAAAAGCCCTTAGTTTGCAAGGAAACTTTCGTACCTTTGCAGGCTATTTCCAAAATATATGTTTACGAATATCAAAAAACACAGATCATATTACATAAGTGCATTAGCTTTAGCGGGTCCGTTAATTATTGCTCAATTGGGTCACACGCTTGTACAGACCTCAGATACCATGATTATTGGCCATTTTTTAGGCAAAATATCACTTGCAGCATCATCATTAGCGCACTCCGTATTTATGATGGTATTGGTATTTGGATTGGGTATTGCTTATGGACTGACACCTCTCATTGCGCAAGCGAGTGGCAAGAATAATAAAGAAGAGATTTCTAAGCTTCTTTCCAATAGTATCTGGGTAAACATCATTGTGAGTATATTCCTCTTTTGCGGCGTATTTTACGGGTCGATGTATGGTATGCAGCATGTAGATCAGGATCCAGCGGTAGTAGAAGAAGCGAAACCCTATTTATTTGTATTGAGTCTTTCCATTTTCCCTTTGATGCTATTTAACGCGTTCAAACAATTTGCAGAAGGATTGGGATTTACGAAACAAGCGATGCGTATTACTATTTGGGGTAATGTATTAAATATTGTTTTAGCCATTATTTTTGTCAAGGGTATGTTTGGTATAGAGCCCATGGGTATAGCGGGGGTTGGTATTGCGACTTTGATAGACAGAATATTGATGATGGTCATCATGGGTGCATATGTTTTGAAGTCAAAATACTTTAAGGAATACATGTTGCATTTCAATTTTTTCTCTGTACAAATAAAGCGCATTAAAGCTATTTTAAAAATAGGAGCACCTGTCGCATTTCAATACACCTTTGAGGTAGGATTATTTGCGGGAGCATCACTTATAGCCGGAAAAATCGGCGCCTTAGATCAAGCAGCTCACAATGTGGCTTTGACGCTTGCATCGATGACGTATATGATGGCTACAGGTATTGCTAGTGCAATCACTATAAAAATTGGAAACAGCTACGGAAAAGAAAACTATGACAGGTTAAAAACATTTGCCAAGATAGCATACCGTATTATTCTGGCTTTTATGATCTTTACCGCAATTATTTTTGCTGTATTCAACCACACATTGGCGTCATTAATGACTACAGATAAAGAAGTAATTGCTTTGGCTGCTCAGTTGCTAATCATCGCTGGGTTATTCCAACTCTTTGATGGTACGCAGGTTATCGGTCTGGGTATTCTTCGCGGTATAGGTGATGTGAATATCCCTACCATCATCACTTTATTTGCTTATTGGGTTATTGGTTTACCTACGGGCTACTATATGGGTGTAGTGTTAGAGTTGGGTGTGCAAGGTGTGTGGTATGGATTAACGTTTGCGCTATTGGTATCTTCTATCCTATTATATATGCGATACAAATATATGATTCGCAAAAAGTTTGCCCTGTCGTAATTATTGGCAGGAGATAGCACCGTCAATATTGAGTAATGGGCTGAGGTATGGTATGTCCCAATTTGCTCCTCTGAGCAAAAACCACACGCCCATTAGGATATATAGAGCAGGTAATAAAGAAGTAAATTTAAACTTAAAGAGTTTTCTGGGAAGATGTGTGAAAAAGGAAAATAATAGCATCAAAGGCAAAGTTCCTAATCCAAATAACACCATAAACTGAAAACTCGACACCATATCATCAGCATTCATGGCTGAAGCCAATGCCATGTAGACCATTCCACAAGGCAAAAATCCATTCATCATCCCCGCAATAAATGCTCCGTTTGGTTTATACAGCCACTTGCCCATAGCTTTGGCAAAAGGTTGAATAGCTTGGGTTTGAACCCGGGCTAGAGCGGGCAACTTATGGATATAGGCATACGAAAGACCGATTAGCACAAGTATGGCTCCTGTCACCAACGAAAAACCTTGTTGCCAACCTTTCATAACAACAGAAGAACCTAGCCAACCAAATAATAAACCGATAAAGCCATAAGTCAATATTCTGCCTACTTGATACAGGATTTTATTGGTAGCAATGGCGAAGGACAACTGTTGATTCTGCTGCAGCGCAAATAGCAATGGCCCACACATGAGTGTACAATGTATACTCCCAAATAAACCCATAAAAAACGCCAGCAGATTGTAACTCATTGATCCTATTGTATGTATAAAGATTGTGAATGTAGGTAGCTTTTTTTGCTATTTTCCCACGAAATATCCAGGGACCAGTTTCCTTTTACAAAGGTCGTAATCGGCAATTTGAATTGCGTGTCCGCAGTGGCAAAAGGGATTTCTCTATCCAAACCACCATCCGAGGGACGCTTAAATATAAGCTTGCCCTGATTATTCGTCGTTACAAAAGTAATCGTCAGTGTATCCTTTCCGAGCAGAATGCTCGGCTTAGCATTGTCATCGATAAGATTTTGTTTGCTGTCGTAAACTTGGTCATACGATAGGCTATTTTCATAATAATCATTATCAATAAGTGTATCTGAGTCATGGCTCACCATGTATATGCTCGCCCCTATTATGAAGAGCATAAATGCAGCTAATCCGATTACTATCTTACTTCCCCAATTCATGGTTTCATTTTTTTATTTTCCTGGAGGACAGATAAATGTTGTTTTCAACGATTTTATCTCCTCACCATTTGAGAGTATATGTACCCTTGTATTTGTCTTGTAGGTACTGATATTATTTTTGTCCGCTATTAGGAAGAAAGAAATTTTTGCGGTACCATCCTTATGCAAAGTATCTATCTTATTGACGATCTGAATATCAAAATTGGCATTCGCTTCGAGCTCAAATGGTATGTCTCGTCCACTTTTATTCAATACTTCCATCGTGTACAGATTACTGATGCGGCCGTCAGGCTGGGTTTGAAAAGTACTTCCCGTAGCACGCAGGACAGTTCCATCGATAGGCGCGCGGCTGAATATAAGGAATAGGAATACCCCCGTTAGAAGCACTAAAATTATACTGTACAAAATTTGTCGCATAGGATTCTTCTTAAAATCCTTTTTCCCTTCTATCTGTCCCAACGAGTAAAAACCAATCAAACGCTTTGGTTTTCCGATTTTATCCATGACTGTATCACATGCATCAACACACGCTGTACAATTGACACATTCCAGCTGAACACCATTTCGAATATCTATACCTGTAGGACATACATGTACACATAGACCACAGTCCACACAATCCCCTTTTGCAGCTTCATCCTTCTTACTTAGTTTGCCTCTAGGCTCTCCACGTTGCTCATTGTACGCTACGGTCAGACTCTGGTCGTCCAGCAGCACTCCTTGTAACCGCCCATACGGACATATCGTAGTACATACAATTTCGCGTACATGCGCAAATACACCATAGAAAACTAACGTAAAAACAATCATCGCGATAAATCCGCCCACATGCGCATCAATCGGCTCGGTGATTATTTTGTACAACGCATCTACGCCGATGATATACGATAGAAATATATTGGAGATAAATAAAGATATAAGCAGGAAAATGCTGTGTTTAAGCAGTTTTTTCCATGCACGTGCATCGGTGTTGGGCCCCTCGTTAAGTTTCTTTTGTTGTGTCCAATCTCCTTCGATCATGTATTCTATCCGACGGAATATTAATTCCATGAATATGGTCTGCGGACAAGTCCAACCACACCAAACCCGCCCAAATATGGCCGTAAAGAGGACTATTCCGACCATGATAATCAACATCCCGAATACGAATATATGCAGATCCTGCGGAAAGAATATATTACCAAATATGGAGAATTTACGCTCTACAATGTTGAACATCAAGAATGGATTCCCATTCAATTTGATAAAAGGAGCGATAAATAGAAACAGTAACAAACCATATCCCACCCACTGTCGGTAATTATACAATTGGCCAGATGGCTTTTTTGCATAAATCCAATTTCTTTTTTTTCCTTTAGATGGTAAGACCGGACCCTCACTGTTGTTCACTACTGCTTCCATATCGCTCTCTCTTCTTTATAATAATTAAACGCTATTTTACTTCTTCTTCGGTGTCGGAACTTCCTTCCGCCTCATAACTTTGCACTTCGACGCCCTCAGCAGCCTTAGCATTGGCAGGCTTTGTATCACGCAGGCTGATAATATAGCTTGATACTTCAGCGATTTGGCCAGGAGTCAACGTTTGTTCCCACGGCACCATTCCCTTTTCGGGCACACCATATTTGACCGTTTTGAAGATATCTTTGATTTCTCCCCCATGTATCCAGAATCTATCCGTGAGGTTGGGACCGATTGTACCTTCACCATTCGCGCCATGACACGCCGCACAGTTTGCCGTGAAAATCGCTTTTCCGGCCGGAGCTAGCGCAGCATTGTATTCTACCGTGCTTTCATCAACCAAGTTGGCTGCTTGAGCCAAATACTCTTGCTTGGCTTTCTCGGCAACAGATAACTCATGCAGATACTCCTGATCTTGGTTCATACCCCATCCGAAAACATGATACACGAGCAAATAGATAAAACCAAAAATAATGGAGCCATAGAATAAGGCATTAAACCATACTGGAATGGGATTATCTAGTTCTACAATACCATCGTAGCTGTGATCGATCATGAGATCTTTCTCCTCTTCCATAGGACGCACACCCAATAGCTTATTCCAAGCTGCAGCCCTGTTTAGCTTACGCTGAGCAGCTTTCGCTTGCTTCTCTTCTTGCTCCTTTTTTACGACCTCTGGCATTGTGACACTCAAGATGGATTTCATCGCTTTATTCACAACCAGTGCAGCAAAAAGGAGCGCAATCATAACTACAATCAGTGTAATGATGAGTATATCACTATACAGATTGACCGTTCCTAATTTCCATTGTGATACCTCCGCAACAGCCTCGGCACCATTTACAATTTCATTCATATTTCTACTTGCTATCGGATAAATGATTAGATTTTGGATCTGATTCGTCGAAAGGAAGTTCCTTCATATATTGGATATAGTCTTTCTTCATAAAGAATAACATCAATCCTACTACGATGAAAAATATGAGGAAAATCCAGAGTGATGTCATTAAATAGATTTCATCACCTTGTAAATTTGTAATTTGCTTGAACATAACTTCTATTATTTGTTGTTAGCTGTCGAGTTATTCGCTTTGATATCCGTTCCTAAGCGTTGTAAGTAAGCAATCATCGCGATTATCTCACGGTCGGATTTTACTTCCACTTGATTATTAGCCAAATCTTGTGCTATCGCTTGAGCCTGAGCTTCGAGATCCTGTAGAGCACCTTGCACTTCCGCATCTGTATAAGGTACACCGAGGGTTTTCATAGCTTCCATCTTGGCTACCAATGAGGAATTATCCAACTCTTGATCGATCAACCATGGATAGGCCGGCATAATACTTCCTGGAGACGTGATCGTCGGATCCATCATGTGATCAAAATGCCATTTGTGTGGATATTTACCACCTATACGGTGCAAATCAGGTCCTGTACGTTTAGATCCCCACAAGAATGGTCTATCATAGATAAACTCACCTGCTTTGGAATATTCACCATAGCGCGAAGTCTCTGAACGGAATGGACGAATAGTTTGCGAGTGACAATTGACACAACCTTCACGTATATATAAATCACGACCTTGCAATTCTAAAGCAGTATATGGTTTGACACTAGCGATGGTCGGAACATTGCTTTGAATAGTGAAAGTAGGAATCATCTCTACTATACCCCCGATCAAGATAGCAATCAAGGCCAACACCATAAATAACACAGGTTTTCTTTCTAACCTTCTGTGTGTAGAACGCTCCGTAGTAACCAATGGCTCTAAAGCTGGAGCTTCAGCAGCTTCATTCGCTAGTAGACGCCCTTTCTTCATTGTTTTAGTTAGGTTGTAAGTCATCAGAATTACACCACTCAAATACAAAGCTCCACCTATTGCACGCATCATGTGCATAGGAAGAATTTCCAATGTAGTCGCTAAGAAGTTAGGGTATTTCAACACGCCTTCAGGAGTAAATTCTTTCCACATCAAACCTTGTACTACAGCTGCCCAATACATTGGAATCGCATAAAATAGAATCCCTAAAGTACCTAACCAGAAGTGCACATTTGCTAATTTTTTGGAATACAATTCGGTGTTATATACACGTGGCAACAACCAATAAAGGATAGCGAAAGTCATAAAACCATTCCAACCTAAGGCTCCTACGTGCACGTGTGCTACGATCCAATCCGTAAAGTGGGCAATCGCATTTACTTGTTTTAAAGATAGTAATGGTCCTTCGAAGGTCGCCATACCATAACAGGTCAACGCTACTACCATAAACTTCAGTATAGGCTCTACACGCACCTTGTCCCATGCTCCGCGCAAGGTCAATAGTCCGTTGATCATACCACCCCAAGATGGAGCAATCAACATGATAGAGAATACTACCCCTAAAGATTGAACCCACGAAGGCAATGAAGTGTACAGTAAATGATGAGGACCAGCCCAGATATAGATAAATATCAACGACCAGAAGTGAAGAATACTTAATTTGTACGAATACACAGGACGGTTAGCCATCTTCGGTAAGAAATAATACATCATACCCAAAAATGGTGTAGTCAAGAAAAATGCAACCGCATTATGTCCATACCACCACTGAACCAAAGCATCCTGAACACCGGAGTACACATAGAAACTTTTCCAGAAAGTGACAGGTAATTGGATGGAATTCACAATATGTAACACAGCTACCGTCACGAATGTCGCAATGTAGAACCATACAGCTACATACATGTGGCGCTCTCTACGTTTGATGATTGTTCCAAACATATTGACACCAAAAACCACCCAGATTAAGGTAATACCCAAATCTATCGGCCACTCCATCTCTGCATACTCATGGGATGACGTATATCCTAATGGCAAGGTGATCGCAGATGCTATAATAATAAGCTGCCATCCCCAAAAATGTATTTTACTCAATACATCGCTGAACATACGTGCTTTGAGAACACGCTGCAAAGAGTAATAAACCCCCATAAAAATAGCATTACCCACAAAAGCAAAAATCACTGCATTAGTGTGTACTGGACGCACACGGCCAAACGTCGTGTACTGGGTCAAAAAATTCATTTCGGGCCATATCAACTGTAAGGCTACCAGCAAACCGATAGACATCCCTATGATACCCCAAATTATAGTCGCGATACCAAAATTCCGGACTATCTTGTTGTCGTAACTAAATTGCTCTAAATGCATTACTTTATCATTTTGTTTTATGGTGTAAAAGTAATGACAGTTTGATGACAGGCTAATGATACAACTTGGTATTAAAAATGACATTCGTCACTTCTCTAAAACGACAAAAGGCCTGATAAAAATCAGGCCTTCTAATGCATACTTTAGGGGTATGTTTTTATATTTTGTAACCGTACATCTGCGGGTTTTCAATTACTTCTTTCACAGAAATAATTTTATACACATATGATCCGGTTTCGTTATTCAATCGCAAATTATAGTAGTCATCCTTCTTCTGTCTACGCATAGAAGATTTAAGACTACCTCCTCCAACATTGTAAGCAGCAGCTACCAACGTCCAATCCCCAAATTGATCGTATAGAGCCTTTAGATAACGGGCTGCGGCATGAGTAGACTTCGTAAAGTCTTTGCGCTCATCGACCTTGCCATCCACACGTAATCCATAAAGTCGTGCTGTCGCAGGCATAAATTGCCAATAACCACCAGCGCCCTTATGTGAGCTTACCCTTGGATCTAATCCACTTTCTACAATGGGAATGTATTTAAAATCCGATGGGATGCCATACGATTTTAATATTTTTTCGATTTTAGGAAGATACTTATCCGCCTTAGCGTGCATTTGGTGCGAACGCAATTTGCGGAATGAAAATTTATCTAAATAAATTCCTAGTTTTTTCTTTACAGCGGTATTCTCTACAGGTACACTTTCTTCAGCGAAAGTTAGAGTGCTGTAATATTCTTTCATCTTGAACTCCGGAGAATTTGCTTCCTCCTTTAGCCTAGCGGCATGCTCTAGCATGATTTTTTTGTACGGATTTTCTAGCGAAATCCCTTGTGGGCTTGATTGCAATTTCGATAAAACCATTATCGACATAATTGCTGTTATACACAATACTCTTTTTTTAATCATTCATTTCCTTAATGCTACCTATCCACGATAAAATCGATCAAAAATAGCTTGGTCCAATTCTGAAGGGCCAAAGGTACAAACTATTTCCTTACTATCCAAATAGTTACACAAACAAGAAATTTAAAGCACTTTTGGAAATAATACGGGAGCCTTTTGAAATGAAGGGTTTAAGAATTAAAAAAACTGAAATATATCAATATTTTTTGTACCTTTGTACCTCAATTTTTATATAAAAATTATGCCATTCAAAAGTCAAAGGAACAGTCGCGAGGACAACTCCAGAAAAAGTAGAAGCAACTCAGAAAGCTTTAAATCGAAAGATAATTCTAACAGAAAGTTCGGAAACAAATCCGAGAATTTCGGAAAGTCTTCATTTAAAAAAGACGATAACAAATCTTTCGGAAAATCATCTTTTTCAAAATCATCAGGCGAGGACAACAAATCATTTGGTAGATCATCTTTCTCTAAAACAAATAGAGAAGACGGTAAATCCGCTGACAAATCTCCATTCGCTAAATTTCACAAAGACAACAAAAGATCTTCTGCGAAATCATCATTTTCTAGGTCAGAAGAGTCTGGAGAAAGAAAACCTTATAATAAATCATTCTCCAAAGATGCTGGCGAGGAGCGTAAAAGCTTTGGCCGCAAACCATTTGGCGGTAAATCATTCGATAAAGAAGGCTACTCTAAAAATAGAAGACCAGAGCCAACACCAGAATATCAAGAGCAACGAGATAACAACGATTTTAAATACACCAAAAACAGAAAATTCAGACCAGCGAATAAACCAGCGAATAAAGTGTCTGAAGACGATGGTTTAATTCGTTTGAATAGATACATTTCCAATGCTGGAATATGTTCCCGACGCAAAGCAGACGAGTTGATTACAGCGGGAGTAATCTCTGTAAATGGTGAAGTAGTAACTTCATTGGGTACCAAAGTAGACCCTGCCAAAGACGAAATCCGTTACAATAACGAACGTCTAAAGCGTGAGAAAATGGTCTATGTATTATTGAACAAACCGAAAGATTATATCACCACTACTGACGATCCTCAAGAACGTCGTACAGTGATGCAATTGGTAGCTAAAGCGACTAAAGAGCGTATCTACCCTGTAGGCCGCCTCGATAGAAATACGACAGGACTGCTATTATTGACAAATGATGGAAATCTAGCCGAAAAACTGTCCCACCCGCGTAACAATGTAACAAAAATCTACCAAGTGGAGTTGAATAAATCGTTGTCACAAGGTGATTTTAATAAAATTCAGTTTGGAATTGAATTGGAAGATGGTCTTATCAAACCTGACGATTTAAGCTATGTAACTGGTGCCTCCAAACGTGAAGTGGGTATTCAGATTCACTCCGGCAAAAATCGTATTGTGAGACGTATTTTCGAATCATTAGGGTACGAGATCGTAAAATTGGATCGTGTCGTATATGCGAATCTTACCAAAAAAGATTTACCGCGTGGACGTTGGAGATATTTAGAAGAGAAAGAGTTAATTCAACTCAAGCACTTTGTAAAATAAAACAATAAAGTCTCGATACATATCGAGACTTTATTGTTTTTAGGATAGTTTATCTTTAAAAGATAAGAATTTGTATTTTTACACTTTATAAGATATTAATAAATATGACAGACCCTAAATCGTTAACATCCGTAGCTGAATTTCACAAGACCTTTCAGCACCCTATACTAGAAACTCCACAAATACCTTCAGAGACGAGATGCAAATTGCGTGTATCTTTGATTGCTGAAGAGCTTAAAGAATTGGAAGAAGCTATTGAAGCAAAGGACATCGTAGAGATAGCAGATGCGCTGTGTGATATTCAGTATGTATTATCAGGTGCCGTGTTGGAATTTGGTTTAGGAGACAAATTTAACAGCTTATTCGAAGAGGTACAACGCTCCAACATGAGCAAGGCCTGTAAGACCGTAGAAGAGGCTGAAGCGACAATGAAATACTATAAAGAAGAAAAGGGTGTAGACTCTTATTATAAAGAAGTAGACGGCTTGTTTTTAGTCTTCCGCGAAGGAGACCATAAAACTCTAAAGTCCATCAACTACTCCCCAGCTGATCTAAAATCCATCGTAGAGCAATAAAAAAAGCGACTTATAGTCGCTTTTATATTTTATAGTTGGATCCTTGCAGGACGCCACGGGCTTCGAGGCCCTTATCAATATAAGTTTGAATACCTGATTTCTTTAAGCCCCAATTAGGCGCTATCAGCAAATCTTGATCTGCAATACCGAACACGCGTTGAATGATAATATCAGGTCTTAACAAGGGAATAAATTTAGCCAAAAACTCCGTATACTCTTCCATGGAGAATAACTTAAACGGTTCACGTTTGTATTTGACACCCATGATAGATCCTTCGACGATATGTAGGTGATGGAGTTTAACGAATTTAATCTGTGGATGTTTGTTAATTTCTTCTGCATATTGAAGCATCATTTCTTCGGTTTCCCATGGAAATCCAAAAATAGTATGTACACACAATTCCAACTTTGTGTTTTCCAGCATCTTCATGGTGGACAAGAACTCATCATGTGAACATCCTCTATTGATACGCTCTAATGTATCATTGTAAATGGATTCCATACCCATTTCCAAATCCACATCCAATCGATCGGTATAGGATTCCAATAAGGCTATTTTTTCAAAATCTAGACAATCAGGACGTGTACCCACAGACAAGCCCAATGTATTTTCAGGATCAATACTCAAGGCTTCATCATACATCATTTTAAGCAAATGCGTAGGTGCATACGTATTGGTATTGGGTTGGAAATAAATAATAAATTTCTCTGCACCATAATTATTACGCGCACGCTCGATGCCATTCTCCACTTGCTCACGGATAGAAGGAATCTTACGCGCCGTATCAGGTGTAAATGAGTCTACATTACAATACGTACAGCCACCATATCCTTTGCTTCCATCCCGGTTAGGACAAGTAAAATTACCATCTACGATAACTTTAAATACTTTCTGCCCGTTGTACTTTTCTTTTAGATACGCTCCGTAATGATTATACGGCTTAATACCATTGTCTAATGCTGTTCCCATTCGGTTACAAAGGTAGACAAATTAATCTTGGTGGAAAAATGAATAATAATGCTCTTTAAAAATAGAATATATATTAATTAGCAATACGTTTAAATGATCCTATCATCTTTTTATCAATAAACAGGTATAACTTCCCTTCACTATATATATAGGAATTTATACTTCTTATATTTGTTCCAAAGTAAGCTTCAATCTCCATATCAGGACAATATTTATAAGTAGTAAACAAGCCCCTAAATTTAATCGTATTATCATCTATTTGATATTCAGAAAAAGCATGATTACAATTGGTACCTACCCCCATACCTCCATCTTTAAAATGTAAAGTTGGAAGTCTACCGTTAGTTGTTGACCTTACTGGAATTTCATATGATTTATGAATTACCCATGTTGTATTATCTAATTCTATATCCTCATGAGTTAAATTTTCCATGTTAATATACTCATCTTCTTTTTTACACCCAAAGAATAGAAGACCAATTGCTAAAAATACTAAATACCTCATAATGAATATTTTTATTTTATATATAATAAAGTTTAAGAATCGCCGATTGCTTTTTCTACATGTTATCAATTCCTAATGCCATTTTAATTGGCATTAGCTATATATTTTCTATACGTTTAAATGATCCCATCATCTTCTTTCCAATATATAAATATAATATACCTTCACTATATTTATAAGAACTAATATTTCTCAAATTTTGCATTAAATATATTTCCATTTCTCCTTTCCCCTCACAATGGATCAAGGAAGATTGGTAATCTTTAAATAATAATTCTTTATTAGATATTTTTATCAGTCCATTTATTCCATTACAATCAGTAGTTATACGAAAATCATTTTCACCAAACAAGATAATAGGAAGTCGACTATTTTTATCTTTAGAAAGAGGAATTTCTTTAGACTCATTAATAGCCCATCTAGTATTTGCCAGATCAATAGACTCATGATTATCATTCTCCTTTTTACAACCTGACAAAAGGACAACAAATAGTAATAAAAGAGAGTAAAGAGATTTCATAATTTAAATTTAAGGGTATGGTAATATAACGATTGAAAAATGAATTCGCTACACTATATTAAGACAAATATATTGCATAAAACAAAAAAGCCTTACCACGTTGATGTGATAAGGCTTAGTTTTAATAAAAGAAGGCACCGACCTACTCTCCCACCTGTTACGGCAATACCATCGGCTCGGGCGGGCTTAACTGCTCTGTTCGGAATGGGAAGAGG
>JBMDWK010000070.1:0-9859 GCA_048595255.1 Sphingobacterium sp.
GCTTTCACCACTCCAATCACGTTTTTCGTATTGGGAGCTTACCACCTCATTGTTCTCATTGTATTGTTCTACTAGGACACTGTCTCCACCCAATCTTGCCATTACCTGGTCAATAGGAAGAATATTTTTGAAGCTGTATCCATTCGGATCATTTTTGGTCGGCGTGGGATCATAAGCAGTCAATTCGCCATTCTGAATTGCTTCTACGATAATATCCATCAATCGGGCCTTCGGCGAAGCAAAAGCCTGATTCATCTTGTCACGTAAATCAATCTCGCGCCAAACACGCTTGCTGAAAGCAACATCAGTCTGTCGAATCGGTGCATAAGGAATTACCTTACGATTCTCAACATCAGACTTCACCACATACCCATCGACAGGTGGTTCTTTTTCTTGTACAGGTTTTGTACTGTTAGAAAGATTCTCTACTTGCGCAAAGGCTGCAGTGCTCAGTCCAAAACCTATAATAAGGAATAAAAATTTCTTTTTCATAGAATATGAATTCTATTAGTTCGTTACTTGGAATGTAATAGCGTTCAAATTTTGAGCCACTCCATCTGGTCCTACACCCACGATATCGTAAATCATCACGACTGATCCTGCTGTAACACCCGACAAGGCACTTTTCATCTGTGCACTAAAATTATTTCCTGATGCCGCATATGGACCTATTGGGTCGACACGCGGTTTACTTATATACATATTAAATTTAGTCACTTGGAATCTCGCATCAAAATCGAAATTTTCCAATGACGCCGAAACCACGGACTGACCTCTCAATTGAGCCGCAGATATACGACCACCATCTTTGCCGCCAACTTTAGCTGTAGGCTTTGGAATACGCTTCACACGGAACTTAGAAGCTCCCAAATTTTGGGTTTTGCCATCAATGGTAGCGCTTACATTCAACGTCACTTCGCCTGGACTAGATACACGTGCAGAATACTTACCTCCTCCTTTGGAAGACAATGTAACACCAGTACCCGAAAGCTTTAAAGATTCTGCCGGAACACCTGGTGCAGATATAGACAACGGATTATCTACTCCGATGTACATTACATTCATCGCATCAGGCGATACCACTGCCGAAGGCTTAGATACCTGAAATGTCATAGGCTCGGTTTCATACACTTTGACCGTACCATCCGTCTGCTGAACAGAGATGGAACCTTTCCAAGTATGCGTACCGACACCCGGCGTATACGAATATAGACCTTGCCCATCACTCACCGGAATCGATGATCCATTAACAGTGATGCTCGGGTTGGACTTCGAGTCATATGCTGTTAAGAATATTTTGGCCGTGTACGGTTGACCAGCAATCAGGTAAGACGTTGGTGCTACAGCCACTGCTGCAAACTTATCCAAGTTTACTACAGCCTGATCCATTTTCCCAAAAATATGTTTCACAACAGCTGACTCAGCATTTTTTGCATCAGCATTAATTTTCTCCAGTGCGGTAATTGCTGCTGTCAATGGGATACCATCACCAAAATTCGATTCTTCCCATGATTTTTTGATCCCTGCACGAGGTGCTGGATCTTCTGCCGAAAGCGAAAAGTTAACCTCATTATTCGTCAATTTACGCAATTCTTCAGCCGTATTATTGATCAAATCTCGAAGTTTCTTACCTCTTCCTTCGTTGATCATTAAGCGAGCGGATATGTCCGTACTACTTCTGAACTTGACATCACCTGTCTCTTCGTCAATACCACCACCTTCGGACGAAAGCAGCTGATTGTATTCTTTGACCTGTGCTGTTAATTTACTAACGACAGCCTGTGCTTGCTCTGCTTTTGCCAAAATTGGCTGTGCACGTTCAGGATTTTCTTTTAGCTTCGTTTCTCTAAATGCCAAAAACATATTATCCACCCCGGCTTGTGTATTTTGGGTGGAGGTATTTAAACTATTGCCTAGATTCTTAAAAGCATCTAAAATGGAATCACTTACATTCAATGCTACTAGACCTAGTAACACGAGATAAAGGATTCCAATCATCCGTTGTCTTGGAGTTTCTTTTTTTCCTGCCATTTCTTGTAATTCTCCTTAATTTATTTCAGCTAAAACTACAATTATGCGCGGTTGTTGATATTCATCGCAGACAGCATATTTCCATACACCGCATTTAGCGATGAAAGATTCTTATTGAATGCACTGACTTGCTCTTTGAATTGTTGCATATCTGCAGAAGCCTCATTAAAAGTTTGAAGATCCGCGGCAGCACGTTCGAAAGCGTGACTTAGTTGGGAAGCACCTGTAGATGCTGCATTCAACTTGTCTGCAAATTGATTAGTAGCGACAGCCGTATCTGCCACTTTGGAAATGGAAGCCACTTTGTCACTGAATGTGCGAAGTCCATCACCCAAATTCCCTATTAAATTCTCATCTATCTTAGCGTCTTGCAATAGCTTATCCAAAGCCGCAGTATTGCCTATCGCGACAGGCTGAGCAACAGCAGCCGTATGCACAGAGCGCGTAGGAAGTTCACCTGAATAGCTCTCATCCAATTCGGGATAAACTCTTGTCCAATCCACATCTTTTTCAGCCGCCATAAAGCCCATTATGAAGAATAATAAAGCTTCTACTGCCAATCCTACACCTATCATCCATTCTCCACCTTTGAAGTGTAAAATTTTGAACATTAAGCCTACAATTACAACGGATGCACCCCAGTTGATTAATGTATTAATACTAAATCCAAATTTGCTCTTCTTTGCCATTATTTATGTTATTAGGTTAGTTTTATATTTTTTTTGTTAGTGATCCTATTATCCTATTATCTCATAGCCGATCCGGCTACACGTGTTACTGCTCTAAAACCGACATATGATTTTGCAGTATCTTGATATTCATATTGACGCGTTCCATTTTGTAAGAAAAATCCGATATCTTTCCAACTACCACCACGTATTACTTTACGTTTTAGTGTTTCAGAATCTTGGTTTTTAGCGGAATAGCTGTATGTCGGATTCATATCGTGTACATAGGAATAGGCTGATTCATCATAAGAGGATTGCGTCCATTCGGATACATTTCCAGCCATATTGTACAAACCATAATCATTAGGAAAATAAGAATATACTGGTGCGGTATATGCGTAGCCATCATCCATATAATTTCCTCGCCCAGGCTTGAAGTTGGCCATCAAACAACCGCGTGCATTACGTGCGGTAGGGCCACCCCAAGGGTATTGCGAGCCTACTCTACCGCCACGAGCTGCATATTCCCATTCTGCCTCCGTCGGCAATTGGTAATCGAAGCGCTCTGGACGTTTGGATTTATTTGCTTGATTATTGTACAATCGTGTTCTCCACGCATTAAAAGCTTGCGCTTGCTTCCAAGTGACACCGACTACAGGATAGTCATCGTAAGAAGGATGCGAAAAATAACCTTTCACAAGTGGTTCATTTGCCGCATAATGGAAGTCCGAAAGCCACACCGTAGTATCGGGGTATATGCTTACTTTCTCGCGGTATATAAAATCTGATCTTTTTTTACTTTTATCGTTTTTGTGTCGGATCGCATCTTCCAAATCGTACCACTCATAGTGATAGTTGATTAGACGTACATCCAGCTCATTCTTACCTAGCACACGGTCCTCTCCTTGATAGTACATACTTTCAATTCGGGTACGGACATTAGGATCAGCGATCTTCCAAGGCGAGTCACGCTGTACTTTATCCCAGTCGATATATCGTTCGCCGCCAGCACTTTGATTTTGAATAAAGTAAGAATTGTCGCCCAAGTAGTCTGTGATAAGAATAGAATCTCTAACCCATTGCACGAATTGTCTGTATTCGCTGTTTGATATTTCTGTATCATCTATATAAAACGGAGCGATTGTCACTTGGCGGTTTTGTGCAGTCTGTGAATAGGTGATATCTTCATCAGACTGTCCCATAATAAAAGTACCACCTGGTACTAAGACCATACCATATGGTGTTTTACTTTTTTTCAGTTTATTTAATCGGACACCTACTAATTCTCCATTGTTAGTGGATGTTTTACAGCTCACAGACACGGTAATTATAATAAGCGCAACCAGAAATTTATAAATCTTCAAATGATTAATAATCATAAGTTTTCAGCATATAGGTTAGTTCAACAGACAAAACATTACAGTAATGCGCATAAAAATAAGTTAATTAATGCATTTAAAGAATTTTAATTAAAAAAACTTACAAAAAAACACGGCGAACTCGGGGATGGATATGTATAAAAAAAAGGCAATATTAAATACAATAATGCCTTTTTTTGAAATTTTCATGTGTAAATAAGAATTACTTATTTACCAATTTTATGTATTGCTCTACAGCCATCGTCATACTTGGAGCCGTCGGCGTAGGTGCAGGAATATCTAAGATAAGACCTTTGTCCAATAGTGCCTGTTGGGTCGAAGTACCGAACGCCGCGATACGTGTATTGTTTTGAATAAAATCTGGGAAATTCTCGTACAACGATTGCACACTCGAAGGACTAAAAAAGACGATAACATCGTAAAATACATCCTTCAGATCGGTGATGTCGCTAATGACGGTGCGGAAAAGAACAGCGGGCGTAGAATTGTAACCATTCTCCTGTAGCCAATTTTGAGTTTCTTCATTTGCTACATCCGAACAAGGGAAAAGGAACTTTTCTTTGCTATGTTTTTTCAACACTTCTTCTAGATCCTTAGCGGTTTGCTTACCGAAGAAAATTTTACGCTTGCGATACTGAATGTATTTTTGCAAATACAAGGCTATAGCTTCGGAGATACAGAAATATTTCATCTCAGCAGAAACTTCAAAACGCATCTCTTCGCATACTCTGAAAAAATGGTCTACCGCATTCTTACTCGTGAAAATTACCGCTGTGTGCTCAGCAAAATTAATTCGCTCTTTTCTGATTTCTTTTGCAGGAACTCCCTCCACATGTATAAAACCACGAAAATCCAATTTCAAGTTATATTTATCCGCTAAAGCGAAATAAGGAGACTTGTCATTTTCTGGTCTTGGCAACGTAACTAAGATACTTTTTACTTTCTTAGCTCTAGCAACATCAAACTGCATAAACTCTTATTTATTTGTTAGTGTTTTCACTAATATTAAAATCGGTGCTATTTCTAGAGCACAAAGATAAAGAATTAAGTAAAAGATTGAAAACTTTAGGTTACCTAATAAACTCCAAGCCGTACGCACAAGTCGGTAAGAAAATAGCAAAACAGTGCATACAACTAAGAAAATAAGCAAATAATCAAGGTAAAAAAAAGGCAAAAAAATGGCAAAAATTAATAATGGAGTAAGAAAAATCATACTGTTGAAATATACTACATACAAAACAGTGATATAATCTCGAGCTAATTTTTCGGCTTCAAAAATTACAGAAATAATCCTAATTAATAACAATTTAGCTACAAAAAGGACACCTATAAATCCTGATAAACGGATAAAATTATTGAATGTCAAAAATGAAATGTCTTGCTTGGCGCCAAAATATATCACTGCAAAGAGTCCTAAGGATAGACTAAAGATTATATACAAAAATATATACGGCCAGGAAGTCAATACGTTGTCCTCCTTGCTTATCTGCAATAATATCCGCTCATTATAATAGCCATAGATAATATTAAGAAATGTAGGGTAGAAAAATACACGAACCATCCCTAGACATATAAGAATCACCAATAGTACACCAATGAGCCAGGATGGTCTATAAGCTTTCTTTAATACAGGAGACAAATCGTTATCCTTCTTGAGCTTGTCCATTTTGTGAAACCAAGCTTGCAGATCGGTATATTCGATCTCGATCATGCGCAACACACTATCCTGCGCAAAATTCAACGTGGGCTTTTGCGCCGTATCGATAAATACATAATCAAATGTGCTTACCGCGGGAGTATCCAAACTTTCCATCTGTACTGAATCTATGGATGATTGGAAACTGCTGCTATGAGCAGACAAGGCCGAAGGGGTGGAAATCAAAAAAATGAACGTCCACAAAAGCACATTATACAATCCGAAGTATTGCTTATTTTTTATAATTTGCCTTAAATATGTAATCCGTATCATTTGATGTCAAAGGTAGGATTTTGAACTAAATTTTTTAAATACAATATGACAACTCCTTCACTCCACCGCTGTCCTTGGTGCGGCACTGATGAATTATACGTAGAATATCATGACAAAGAATGGGGAAAACAAGTTAAGGATGACCAAACCCTATTCGAATTCTTAATCTTAGAATCCGCGCAGGCAGGCTTGAGTTGGATTACGATTCTACGTCGCCGCGAGGGATACAGACGACTATTTGCTGATTTTGACGTACATCGCGTGGCCGCATTTACAGACGATGATGTCGAACGTATCGTATTAGACCCCGCAATTATCAGACACCGAGGGAAGATAGAAGCTACTATACAAAATGCGAAAATATTTTTAGCTATTCAGCAAGAATTCGGCTCATTCTATACGTATCTATACCGATTCATGCCCGATAACAAGCGTTTAGAAAACAGAAGAACGTCGATGAAAGACATTCCTGTCGAATCGGAAGAATCCAAAGCTATAGCGAAAGATTTGAAAAAACGAGGAGTAAAATTTTTCGGGAGTACCATCTGTTATGCTTACATGCAAGCGGTAGGCATGGTCAATGACCATTTGCTAAGTTGTGACTTTAGGGATTAGCTTCCTAAAGTCACTTCTTTGTATATATCTTTGAGGTTGCGATAATAGCCATTATAATCCAACCCATAACCAATCACAAATTCTTTCTCAATCTCAAAGCCTACATATTCGATATTATCAAAGTCGTATTGCAGGCAGGATGGTTTCATAAGCAAAGTACATACGGCGATATCCCTTACATTTTCACGTTCCAACGCCTCAATGGTATGCTTCAAGGAATTACCACTATCGACAACATCTTCGACAATTATTACATGCCGATCGGTCAAATCAATACCTACACCAAGCAATTGCGAAATATGTCCTTGATCCGTGCCCACATAGGATGCTAGCTTGACGAAACTCATCTCACTTGGAATATCAATTTCCTTCATAAGGTCCGCCATAAACATAAAGCAACCATTCAACACTCCTATAAATACTGGATTCTTGTCTGCATACTTACGGCTAATGTCGATACCGATTAATCGGATACGCTTCTTTATCTGCTCATAGCTAATGAAAGGCTCAAAGCAAAGGTTATTTATCTCAATTTTATCCATTATTGTCTTATCAATTTATCTAAGAGGGATTTACGCGCCTGCTCTTCTGCTTCCAATTCTCTGATGATTAATTCTTGCTCGTCATCTATATCCCATGACACCGTATCACGTATTACAGGAGCTTTAGGGCGCAAATTCGATTGCAAGACCACTTCGTAGAATCCGTAATTCTCAGGCACCGAAACATTATCCAACTCCCCAAGTTTACGCATAATGGAACCGTAAGTATTAAAATGTCGCTGTACCCAACCCTTGAGATGTCCAGTATAATCAAATGAAGACAGCCCGGTTTTTGGTCGTGGAATAATACTAGACAAAAAGAGACTCTCCCCCAATGTCAAGTCCTCGGGTTGTTTCTTGAAATAATAGTTTGCTGCCTCTGTAATGCCATACACATTTTTGCCCCACTCGATGACATTGAGATAAATCTCAAAAAGCCTATCCTTGCTCACGCGCCCAGATGCTTCCATCAGCCAAACCAACAAGATCTCCTCAAACTTTCTATTTAATGTTTTCTTACGATTCAAAAACACATTTTTTATCAGCTGCATGGATATCGTACTGGCACCGCGTTTGAATTTTTTCTCTTTGATATTGGTAGCAATAGAAAGTTTGAAAGCTTCCATCTCAAAACCGTTATGTTTATAAAAAAATGGATCTTCGGTATTCCGCACGGTGGTTTTCAATACGTAAGGAATTTGGTCCAATCGTCTGAAATTTGGATTCTCCGGCCCTACTAAAAATTGTCTCACACGAACAGTATCATCATAAGCATCATAGACAAAGGATGTATTTAAGGAATCGATATTGGCTGCTCCCCACTGAATTATCTTTAAGTCCGCATCATCGATTTTGGATTCAAACTTAATGTCATCCGGTTTGTCCAGATTTACCGAAAAATCCAAATCGTATGCAATGCTCCCTTCGACTTTGACCCCATCTATATTCTGAAACAATCCTCTCGGCAAGGCATCAAAAAAATCCTGCGCTTGAAATACGCCCGTATGTAGTGACAAATCCACTTGCTTATCAGGTTTGAGCGTTACTTTCACCTGCGGTGATACTTCAAAATCTTTCACCCGTATGGTCGAATTATCTTTCAAAGCGATGTAATTCTCTGCAAACTGAATGCCTCCCGACATCTCTGCTTGAGGAAGGATAATCGTGGAGTCTGACAGTCTATGGTGGGTTACTTTTAAGTTTTCATACGCAAAAGCACCATCTATTTCCAGCAGTTTCTTGTTTATTTTCTTAACATCTTTCAGGTCGAAGATCAACTTATCAAAACTTACCGCCAGACCATACTTACCATATAAAAAAGGCAATTCGACATCGGGGTCTTTCGAAGATACTTCCATACGCATGCGCTGGTCTTCCGCTCGCACCTTGCCCTCCAGCAGCCACTCAGCCTCCTCATCGTTCAAAAATACAGAAGACGAAAACTTACCCGAATTCATGACGGCCTGGGGAACGGTAATCCGCTGGGCTATGCGATCATCCTTGTAAGACAACTCAAAATTCTCCACATCTAAATCGTCCGGAATAAGCGAAAAGAACTGTGTAGCCAATCGATCTGCCAAATCGGCAAAACCCTTGGAAGTGCTTGTTTCAGGTTCTTGTACCGCGGGGTCTTTTTTCTTGAATAGAAAATCATAATTACTCAAAGAGTCTTTTTTTACAAAAGAAACAGCTCCATTCTCTACACCCAGTCCACCCACTTTGATATCACCCCAAATCAATGGCATCAGCTTTACAGTCACTGAAAAGTTTTCCATGGTAGCGAGTGTGTCTCGATCCTTCGGAACAACGAGTAAATTTTCAAACTCAACCGTATTAAGCCCTGCGAAACGATATGTATCTACCTGAAAATCGACTTCATATTCCTGACGTAATTTTTCTTTGACCCGAACAACAGCCCGATCCAGATAACCTTGACGCTTGGACATCGCCACGGCAAAGCCTATTCCCAAAAGCAGCAAAAAACTACTCACGCCTATGAAAAGCCATTTCTTCCGAGTATCGTTAAAAAAATCAATCATGAATCTTTATTTAAAATTCTAAATAAAAATAGAGTTTATTGTCGAATTGTAAAGCAAGAATGATTAAAAACTAAATCCAATAGAAAGCCCGCTTCGGATATTTGCCCATGGACTTTTGTTTACTTTAATATCAGCCCCATTACCATGCACCGCGAAATCCACATTAAACTTCAGCGGCAGATCGTCCAAACTCTCTTTAAGCTCTTCCAATTGTTGGTTTAATCCGTTTTGTTCATCCGCATTCAAGGTAATCCTTCCCGCCAGATTACCACGTGACTGACCATATCCAGGACCTATTATTCGCCAATCTAAATGAATATTCTTGGCTAATCTAAAGTTGAATCCAGCAGACAAGCCCATAGAAAGAGTGGATAGATCTCCTCTAAATAAGATTGTCTCTTGCCTATCATAAAGTACCCTCCCTTGGTACGCGATCGTCACATCATAGGGATACGGCACATTAAAATCATATTTGGCAAATTTCATATAGGGCGCGATATAGAATCCATTCCCAAATCCTTTCTTCGAAAGGTAAAATCTGACTTCGGGAGTAAAACTCGTACTACTAGTCTCTAAATCTTGTAAAAAAGTATTCACCGTTTCGTCGTCAATGATA
>JBMDWK010000071.1:0-77618 GCA_048595255.1 Sphingobacterium sp.
GAATGATACTTTTCAATATTTAATTTTACACAATTGAGCTTAAATGCTACATCGTATTTGACTCTTCGTTCCATAAAAATACCCCCAGAAAGTGTCTAACTTTTTGGGGGCAGTGCATTATCAAGGGCTCAATATTTTAAATGTTTAACAGGCTATGCTCTATTTTTGAGCGCTGCCACAAATAACCCTATCCATCCCACTACAAAGCACAATCCGCCCAGTGGCGTTATTGGACCTAGGATGGAGATTTTTGTGATTCCCAATAGCTCACGAACACTGAGCAGATAGAGCGAACCTGAAAACAGTAAAATCCCTATGGTAAAAAAGATATATGAAACTCGTATTGACTGACTTTTTGCGCGTGAAAAAGTAGATAAAAATAACAAAGCAAATGTGTGATAGAAGTGATATTGGTTAGCCGTTTTCCATGTATCAAGGTGATAATCGCTAATCTTATTCTCAAGTCCATGTGCACCAAAAGCCCCTAAAATCACAGCTATAAGTCCAAATAATGAAGCTGTTAGAATGATTTGTTTATTCATTAATAGCTATTCAAAAATATTTTTTAAGTTAATACAGTGATAAATGTACTAAAATATATTAGGAAAAAACTATAGAAAATTATGTTTTTACTGTCTTTTCCTTCTTTTCAAAAATGGAAATAATTAGGTTTGTAAAATGAGGAATACGATTATTGTTACGGTACTGTTGTTTGTTGGAGTCATTGCGGCATCGATTTTTTATTTCCGCGATATCAACAAAGAACAACATAATACCCTAAAACCCCTAAAATATCTTCCGGACAATACCTATTTGATCGCCTCAATTAAGAATGACGAAATCACCGACAATATTTTTAAAGATTTTGATCTATTCGATGCCTTATTAGGTCATCAAGAAATGGAGCTCATTAAAAGATATAAAAATCAAATTTTACGTCACGAGGCTTTATATGAATTCATTGAAGGCCAAGACGTATTTCTATCTTTTCATCCCCACGCGGACTCCTTAAACCTATTATTTACGGTTCCTACCGCACAAAATATTAGTGAAAGTGACGTCAATAACTTAATGAATGCCTATAGCACAAACTACAAGATACAGACTATAGATACATTAAATGAAAGAATCACGGCTTTCAGCTTTGGTACGCCTGACACAACGCTATACACCACATATTACCAGCAGGTGCTATTTGCTTCTTATTCAAAAGACATTATACTCGATGTATTGAGTAAATCTATCCCAAAACTTAGCGAAAAGCAGATCGATTACTTCATACAACATAGTTCGAGGAATACGCCACTCAGTGTGTTTTTCCCGCATCAAAACTACAGTGCCGTAGTGAAACATCTTCAGGAGCGCGAAAAAGGAATATTCTCCGATCAATTTGCTGGATTAGAGGGGCAATCCGCATGGAACATCAATTTCAAGCAAGATGCTCTTATGCTTACGGGTGAAAGTGAGGTGGATAATTCAAAAGGCAACTATATTGCGCTTTTCCGCAATCAAACGAAGAAGACACAAAGACTTTACAATTATTTCCCTGCCAATACAGCTGTATTCATGGAATACAGCATCAGCAATTACGCGAAATTTGAGGCCAGTTTAAAACAATATTTTGAAGCACGTGAAGAATTCAAAAAGCTTGAATCCACTTTTCAAAATCTAGCCGACAGCAGCTCGTCGATCGGTAAACTTCCTCAAGTATTGCAGCATAATTTTGCCTTGGTCGAGCAAACGAATCAAGTGCATGTTGGATTCATCGGAATAGCTGATACCGCTCACTGGAAGGATATTGAAAGCCGGATATTGGAAGATGAAGGAGAGGATATTTTCCGATTCAGAAATGCGAATGTGCTGTATGCACTATATGGCGAAGTCTTTAAATACCACACCCGTCCTTATGTCAGCCGTGTAGATGATGTCTTGGTAGTAGCAAATTCACGAAATGAACTTCAGAATTATATCCACAATTTCCGTCGCAAAGATTTATTGACGGGAACATTAGGTTTCAAAAACTTTGAAAAACTGCAAGGAAATGAAGCCAATGTGACGCTATTTGTGCATAACAAAAATTCTTTTTCTAAGATTTTGTATTCTCTCCCTATTCATTACCAAAAGAAATTCAGAAATAAGGAGAATTACGGTTATCAAGATTTTTACTCTTGGTCTTTGCAGTTGTCCGGCAATAATGGAAACTTCTCTTCTCAGGTATATGCCTTATACAAAAGCAAAAATGCATTAGGCAGTACGCCGACATGGACTTATCAGCTGGAAGACAGAGCCATAACTCCACCATATGTATTCGAACATTCGGACACTAGCCAGATGATTCTAATCCAAGAATTGGATCACACACTACATGCTATACATCCTTCGGGAAACAAACTATGGTCTACAATAATAGCAGGACGCATTGTCGGAGAGATACAACAACTCGCCGACCGCAGCATTCTACTGGTGACAGACAGAAATCGTCTATACCGCCTGGATACTTACGGCAAGAATCTGAAAGGATTTTCGACTGGAATTCCAAATGAACCTCTATTCGAACCTACCCTATTCAAGACCAACGGTCGAGAAATTATTTTGGTGCCTACAGCGAATTCGATCTATGCCTATACCATGGAGGGCAATAGATATACCGATTGGGATTCAGAAAACATATCGCAGCGCATCACGACAAATTTAATTTTGACACAAAAAAACGAAATACTTTTTGGTACGGATAACGGCACGATCATCTGGTTGAATGACAAAGGAAAAACGACTTCGACAGAGAAAATCCCTTCCGATAGTAAAGTTCAATCTATTATGGACTTTTCACCTCTAAAAGTGCAAGCTGTGGTGGACGATGGTTGGGTGTACCGTAGTAGAGAAGGAACTTCACATGTCAGATGGGAATTGGAAGCGTTGAAGGACAAATTCTGGACAGGATTCAGACAAATCTCCGGAACGGCATTCCCAGAATTGATTTTATTAAATGAAAATCAATTAAAAGTATATAATAATGAAGATTCACTGCAATTGCAATTTGAGCATTATTTCACCCGAAATATAGACGACAAGCCGCAGTTTTTTAAGAATAGAACCTCCAATGATTATTTAATAGGTGTCGCTTCCAAGGCAACAAATCTGTTGTATCTTTTTGGTGACAATGGAGCGGTGCTGGATGGTTTTCCCGTAGAAGGTCAGCCTTTATTCTATTACGGCAGGATTAATTACAATAGTGAAACCTATCTTTTGTGTATGCGAAGAGATAAGAAATTGTATGCATTCAAGCATCAAAAATAATTTGAGGTAGAAACTAATTATTTGTACGTTTGTATTCTTAATAAAGATATGTTACAAGGAGAAGAGAATTTACAATTACTGACCAAACCTACACGAATAGCCATTACTACACACCACAAACCCGATGGTGATGCACTAGGTTCTTCATTAGGATTATACCATTGGCTCAAAAAAAACAATCATGAGGTATCCATAGTCGTATCCTCTGATTTTCCTACATTTTTGGATTGGATGCCAGGCCGTCAGGATGTAATTTCCTATCCCGAAAACCCCGGATTGGCCGTAAAATTAATTGAAGAGGCGGCAATTATCTTTTGTCTTGATTATAGCGCTTTATCACGGACCAATATCTTGGAACCTGTTATCGCTGCTGCTTCCGGGCAAAAATGGATGATAGATCACCACTTAGATCCTGAAGATTTTGCGGACTTGATGTATTGGGATTCCAATGCTGCGGCTACCGCGCAACTAATCTATACTTTCATCGCGGAGAGATGTCAATCTGCTGATCAAATCGATGCCGATATAGCGACTTGTCTGTATGCAGGCATTATGACCGATACAGGTTCGTTTCGTTTTCGCTCGACTACTTCTGCCGTGCATCATATCATAGCAAGCCTGATCGACGCCGGAGCACGCAATTGGGAGATTCATGAGCATATCTATAACAGTTCGACTGAGCGTCGCTTAAAGTTTTTAGGCTATTGTTTATTGAATTGTTTGGAAGTCATTCCCGAATACAACACCGCTCTTTTTGCAATATCAAAAGAAGATTTGGCCCAATTTCAAATCTCTACGGGCGACACCGAAGGATTAGTAAATTATGCCCTTTCGATCAAAGGTATCCGACTGGCAGCATTATTTGTTGACAGAACCGAATTAATTAAACTATCTTTGCGTTCGATTGGTGAAATCCCTTGTAATGAGATATGTAAAAAATATTTCAATGGCGGTGGACACTTAAATGCTTCAGGAGGTAGTTCCACAGAAGAATTATCATCGGTTGTAAATAAATTTAAATCAATTTTACCTGAATACTCAGAAATTTTAACACAGTAAATAAGTATTAATCAATAAAATGAAAAAATCATTATTTTTATTAGCTGCTGCAGTAGGTATTTTCACTACTTCATGCCAAAATTTTAAAAAAGGAGACGGTGGTCTTGAATACAAAATCGTAAAGGATGAAGGTGGTGCAAAAGCTGTAGATGGCGACCATTTGTTCGTTGACATGGTAGTTACTTCAGATAGAAATGACTCCCTAATCCAAAGCACATACGACTTAGGACTTCCTCAATACGTACAAATCGTACCGGATTCAATCCCTGGTAACTACAAAGGTAGCTACTCTTCTATGTTTAAACACTTAGGAGAAGGTGATAGTGCTATATTCCGTCTTAACTTAGACACAATGGCTGCAAAATCGGGTCAACCAAAACTTCCTATTGCAGATCATTATTTAACATTCACCGTAAAAGTTAGAAAACACTTCAAAAAAGCGGAGTTACCTGATTCGGTAGCACACGTGCAATTAGATAATTACTACAAAGAATTAATCGGTGGTTTGGAGAAAGCGGAAGCAGGTAAAATCGATACTTACGTTAAATCAAACAAATTAGAGCCTAAGAAATCTGCTTCAGGATTACAGTACGTAATTGAAAAGCAAGGTGAAGGTGCAAAACCAGCTATCGGTGATACAGTAATGGTAAACTATACAGGTCGTCTAGTTCACGGAAAAGTTTTCGATACATCAGTAAAAGAAGTAGCGGACAAAGAAAATATTCCAGCGAATCCTATGCGTACGTATGAGCCAATCAAATTTGCTCTAGGTGTTGATCCAGTTATCCCTGCTTGGGTAGAAGGTCTTCAATTATTGAACAAAGGTGGTAAAGCGAAATTAATTATCCCTTCTAGCTTAGCTTACGGTTCTAATGGTGCTCCTCAAGGTGGTATCCCTCCGTATGCTCCTCTTATTTTTGATGTAGAATTGGTAGACATTATCAAAGGTCAAGCTCCAGTGGTTGGTGCACCTACCCCAACACCGACACCTGTTCAACCTTAATCAAGAACTATTAATATATAATATATTAACAACAATATTATAAGATTAAAAATTAAAACACGATTTTGTTATCAAAATCGTGTTTTTTGTTTTTATAAGCCCTACTCTTTTGACAAATTAGTATTTTTGTAGTAGAAATCATCATGACAGTTCCAGTAGAAATCCTTACCGACACGCATACGCACATATATTATCACGTGGGCTCGCCTAAAATGCAAGAACAAATCGATAGATGTGTCATTAATAATATACAACGTCTTTTCCTCCCTAATGTAGAAAGTGAATCTATAGCGCAGGTGATGGAAACCGTCAAGACCTATCCCAATATGTGTTACCCTATGCTTGGATTGCATCCTTGCAGCGTAAAGGAGAATTACAAAACGGAGCTTGATGTAATTGAAAAAGCAATATCGCAACATAAAATTTATGCTATTGGTGAAATAGGGATAGATTTATACTGGGATAAGAGTACTTTAGAATGGCAAAAAGATGCATTTCGCACCCAAATCAATTGGGCCAAAGCATTAGGCCTTCCTATTGATATTCACTGTCGTGAGGCTTTTGATGAAATATTTGAGGTATTGGAAGATATGCAGGATGATAAGTTGTTTGGCATCTTTCATTGCTTTACAGGCACTTTAGAACAAGCAAATCGTGCCATTAATTTAGGCTTCAAATTGGGTATCGGAGGTGTAGTCACCTTCAAAAAAGCCGGTTTGGATCTTGTCGTGAAAGATCTCGATTTGAAGCATTTGGTGCTGGAAACGGACTCTCCTTATCTGGCCCCTTCGCCCTATCGAGGCAAGGAGAATGAAAGCGCGTATTTGTTATATGTAGCTCAGAAAGTCGCTGACCTGCATGAGATTAGCATGGAGGAAGTCGCAAGAATAACAACACAAAATTCAAAACAAGTTTTTGGCATATAAAGCATGAATATTTTCATCATATACACGGGTGGCACCATTGGAATGGTACAAGATGACACAGGGACATTTGTGCCCTTTGACTTCGAATTGATTCAACGGAATTTGCCTGACTTAAGTCGGCTGAATTATCAATTGACAGTGCATTCATTCAATCCCATCATCGATTCATCCAACATGAGTCCTGCCATATGGATAGAAATGGCACAGCTGATTCGTGACAATTACGAAAATTATGATGGATTTGTCATCCTCCATGGCTCGGATACGATGGCATTCTCAGCCTCTATTTTAAGCTTTCTGTTGGAAGGCTTACAAAAACCCGTCATATTTTCTGGCTCCCAATTGCCTATCGGCGAGATCCGCACGGATGCAAGAGAAAATATGATGACTGCTTTGGAAATCGCCAGTGCCAAGCATAACGGCAAAGCTATAGTCCAAGAAGTATGTATTTTATTCGACAATAAATTGTTTCGCGGCAATCGGTCATTTAAATACAATTCTGCAAAATTTGAAGCATTTCGCTCCCCTAATTATCCTGTGCTGGCTGAAGCGGGCATTCACCTGAAGTATAATTTCGATGCGTTGATGAATAATTCAGAAAAAGAATTTATCTCTCATAATCATTTGGACAATAGAGTGGCTGTACTCAAATTATTTCCTGGAATAAGCCCCTCTACGATACAAGCTATTTTAAATGCAGATGCTCGTTCCATCGTTATGGAAACTTTTGGTTCCGGCAACACGACGACCGAAAAATGGTTTTTGGACCTACTGAGCGACGCCATACAACAAGGTAAAAATATTCTAAATATCTCGCAATGTAAGGTGGGATCAGTAGAATTAGGAAGATACGAAACGAGCCAAGGACTAAAAGCAATTGGCGTCCTCAATGGCTATGACATGACATTTGAAGCTGCTGTAACCAAACTCATGTACCTGCAAGGCGAATTGGCAGATCAAGATGCTGTAGCATACTGGGTCGAAAAGGATCTACGTGGTGAACTCACCATAAACGACTAACTGTGGAAACAAAAAAAAGAGGAATTTGCAATTAAGCAATTCCTCTATTAGAAAATTCAATCACTATAAATCAGAACGATATTTCATTTTCATCATCCCAATTTTCATTTTTAGTGATTTGAAATCCCACCCCATACTCTACATCATCGAGTAATTTTCCTCTAAATACTAATTGTATATTGTTTTTTAAAGCACTGCTTAATCCAAAAGTCTTAATAATTCCCGTATCATCATATACTTCTACAGTATATTGAAGAGGTTTCGTCTCACTCAGTAAACCCATAAATTGATTAAATACGACTTGTTTATTGAGTTCAAAATCATCTTCCACCTCCACACTGCTCTGGTCCAATATAGGATTCACCATACTGCTGTTGAACGGACTTAAAAAGAAGGGCTCATGCTCCTGCTTGATGACTATTTTTTGAATATGTGATAAATCCCAGGCGTCGGTAAATTCAATTTTAACCTGGCTATAGAGCCGCTACAACACAATATTAGATGTCATATTACCATTGACTTCCAACTCACCCATATAGCCATAAATCTCAGCATGCCTATTCGAAAAAATAGTCGCCGTGTACAGTTCATTCGCAGAAGATACAGTATTGGGCAGTATTAATTCTTCATCAGAACTATTCCATACGAAGAATACTTTATAATCACCTGTCGGCAATTCCAATTCCAACGAAGGGTTTTCCGCATCCTCTATTATTCCTTGCTTCGTGATTTCTGCGCGATCTACATGGAAGAGAAAATAATGCAATTTATTGACTGCAAAAGATGTATTCGATGTGGGCGCTGAGCCGATCAAATGGAGATTGTCGATGCGAAGTGTGCCTGAAGATTCATTATAGGCACTTCCTGTGCCCCGATCTCCTGCTTTCATCACCATTTTGAACCATAGTTCACCACCCGAAAGATTTAAGCTATCGAGATTATAAGTAAAAGAACTTTTGGAATTAGCTGCTACATTGACAAATTGATTTACTAGCTCGATGAGCTGGTAGTTATCGCCTTCATCTATGCTGTAATAAAGCTCAAAATCTTTCGGTCCCGTAGCTGAGCCTGTGACGTCAAAACCGAGGCGGTTGATCGAAAGAACTTCTTGAATAGGAAATTTGATAAGTATTTCACGAGGGCCTGTGAAGTTGACAGCTTTGCCTGCCGCATATTCTTCATATGCAAAGCCTGCTCCAAAATTTGTCGGTACGATTCCATTATTGAATGTAATGGAGGGATTCGCATAGTTACTGTACTTGATATCTGGAGTTAACGTTTCGTTATTAAAGCTCCAAAAATAGAGTTTACCTTTACTATAATTAGCGGGATTTGAGGCATTGGCATAACGATTCACTTTCGTTGAAGCAGTCTTAAGAAAACTGGTAGAAGCCTTAAAATTAGTAAACGTAAAAATTTACTGGATAGACTATTTCATTCCGTTCATCGAGGCTGTTGTCTTTTTTACACGAAATAGCTAAAATAATAATGATGAAAACCCATGAAAGTCTATAACTGGTTAGGAAAAGACGTTTCATTATAATAATATCTTAGAAGTTTTATAAATAGAGTGTTACATATAAGACAATATAATTAACTATAAATACCAAATATTAATCTAAATAATTTTATTATGGTATTTATTATTTACAAGTACTTTCACGGAGGTACCCTTTAGCCCATGGATTTTATAATCTACGACCGTATTATTTTTCCATTTGATGTCCACTGTCATATTCCCTCTTACCCGCAATCCCTTTACTTCGCCGTCCCTCCAATTATTCGGAAGAGCGGGCAGTAGATGGATAAAATTTTCATGGCTCTGAATCAACATTTCGGCTATGCCGGCAGAACCACCAAAATTGCCATCAATCTGAAAAGGTGGGTGTGCACAGAATAAATTGGGATACGTGCCAGCCGAAACATTGCCTTCGGCTGTAAAAGCAGGCTTCAGCAATTGACGCAAAATCTCCAAGGCATGGTCTCCGTCGTGTAGTCTTGCCCAAAACAATATTTTCCAAGCACGAGACCATCCCGTACCTCCATCACCTCGTACTTCAAGAGTCTTCTTAGCTGCCGAAGCGTAGGCCGGTGTGGATATAGGTGAGATAAATGGTGCCGGATAAAGCCCGTATAAGTGTGATACGTGACGATGCTGTGGCTCACTTTCCTTGTAATCCTCCAGCCACTCCATGACCCGTCCGTCAGGGCCGATAACCACAGGTGGAGGAAGCTGATTTAAATCTTCTTTAAGCTGGCTGGAAAAAGTGTCATTCAACAACAAAATAGAATCTGCCGCTATCACAGACATATACAGCTCACGAATAATCTGATTATCTATCGTAGGGCCCATGACCACAGATGCTCGTTTGCCATTGGGCAGTATAAAACCATTTTCCGGGGACACCGAAGGTGATGTCACCAAATAATTTGATTTTGGATCCCGAACTAATGTATGTTTATAAAATTCGGCGGCTGCCCGCAGTATAGGATACACATCTCTGAGGTATTCTTTGTCCTGAGTAAATTGATAATGCTCCCAAATATGATTGCACAGCCACCCTGACGCCGTGCTGGAACCCCAAGAAGCATTTTCACCTGGAGCGGTATAGCCCCACACATTTGTCATCATATATACTACCCAGCCTGGCGCATTATAATAGGCTTTCGCAGTTTTCTCACCTTCTTTTGCCAACCTTTTGATCAATTGGATAAAAGGCTTGTGATATTCGGACAGATTACTCACCTCTACACCCCAATGGTTCATTTGGGCATTCACATTCAGATGATAATCACCATTCCAAGGTGTCTGTATCTGATGTGCCCATAGACCTTGAAGATTTGGAGGCAAAGCCTTATCAGAATTACGAGCCGTACTGGAAATGGTCAAATACCGGCCATATTGGTAATATAAGGTTGCCAAACCGTTATCCTGAGCTGGATTTTCATAAAAATTCGACAACCGTCTATCAGTAGGTATGTCATGCTGAGGATTTTGATCCTGGATATCTAAGGTTACACGATCAAATACTTCTTTATACTTTGCCAAGTGTTTCTTCTTCAGCGCCGCATAATCCAATTTTTCCGCAAGTTGTTTTTCTACATATTCGAGTGGATCGTGCCCATAGTAATCTGTGGATGCGGCATAATAAACCACGAGTTCATCTGCATCTTTTATAATAATCTGATTATCATAGTTGAGTATCGAGCCTCCTTTTTTGACCACTAAAAATTTAGTGGCAAACTGCAAACCATCTCCACCCATACCATTAGGAAGGGTGCCCTGTACCAAAATAGTATTGCCATGAACTTGATGTGAACGGACGTTTTCGTCTCTATAGAAATGCATAGCTACACTGATAGCTTTCTTTTTGTCTGCCGAAAACTTCATAACACCAATATTCTTATCTTGCGAGGTAAAATATTCACGCGAAAAAGTGGTATCGTTTATTTTGAAAGTAGCTTTCGCGATGGCAGTACTGAGATCCAATTCCCGACGGTAAGAGGTAGCATTATTTTGATGAAGAAAATTTATATTTAGAAATCCCAAATTCTGATAGCAACCGTAGGGTACCATGGCGCCCTGCCCATGCCCCGAACCAGGTCCCACGCATACATAATTTGCATTAACCAACTTTTCTGCCTCATCATTCTTCCCTTGAAATAGAAGCTCCTGAATAGTACTTACCTGTTTGTATGCATTGTAATTATTAGCATCCTGCACACCTCCGGACCACATCGAAATCTCATTCAACACAATATTTTCTTCGTAAATACCGCCATTGGGCATCATCCCTATCCAACCATTGCCCAAAGGCAACGTTTCTTCCCATCGTGTAGCTGGCTTATCATACCAAAGTCGTAAGTCTTGGCCATTCACCTGCAAATGGATAATAATCCAGAAAAGAAATACAAGAAGTCGCATCATACTATTTATACGTGTTTATCTCCTTAAAACTGAAATCCTTTTGATCTTTCGCCACAAATTTGATGTATTTCGAAGTGATTTTTTTCTCAAAATCCACCATCTGTTCGATAGGATTAGAAAGAACATTAGCAAACTCTCCTGTCTTGACTTTTGACCAATTCTTCGCATCATTACTTTCTAAAATTTCATAACGCATCACCATACCTTCCTTTTTACCATCTTGGCGCGGCAAATAACCTAAAGATGATATAGGCTCATTTAATTGTAAGACCAATGCGTCGGATTTCACCTCCTGCACAGCACCTTTTGACACCCGCTGCGTGGATACAATTGTGGATGAAGCTCTTGCACGTTCGTTGATCACATTATCAAATGAAAATGCTTCATCATATTCTTTGAATAATGCAAAATCACTTAATGTCGGCGCAACTGGAGCATAAAGTTTGATCTTCAATTTCTTCGCTTTGATAGGCTTTTCTAGTTTCATTAAGTGGTTAGCGCCAATACTTGTTGCTGACGCAACCCTATGCCATTGGCCATCTGTCATCACTTCTACTAAGACAGAATCCAGTCGTTGACCTAGTTTTATATTTTCCCGTACACGTATGATATCAAATTCCTTTTCTTCTGCCAAGGTGACTTCAATTTCGGGATTTAAGACCGCATCACTAGGTGCATAATAACTGTATCGGTCATCATCAAGGATATTTGCTACCGCAAATTCGGGATTGCTTCCACGCATCTGAGTGGAAGTAGCTTTAGCCCCTTTGGCTAGATTAGTACCGAAGGTATGTTGAATTTTGCGCCCAAAAGCAGCCAGCGATTTGACATCATTAGGGTGAAGAATACCTTCTGGCATAGGCGCCAATCCCAAATTCATGTTGGCTCCGCGGCCTACAGATTTCAGGTAGATATCGAATAATTGATTTGGAGTCTTGACCTGATGGTCTTGACTACGGTGGTAAAACCATCCTGGACGCTGAGGAACATCACATTCCGCTGGTATCCAGTATGCACCATTTCGATCTCCTGTTGGCAAATTGGAAGCATCCGTACTCGCGCCCGGCATCGGTTTCAAGCCATTACGTCCTTTCGGTGTTATGGTCGACCAAGATGTCTCGGCAGCGTGACCGTGTTCATTTCCTACCCAACGCATATCCGGCCCGATATCCGAAAAAATCATTGCATTAGGTTGTAATTTGCGGACAATAGGCCATGTTTTTTCTTCCCATTCGTAGTACGTGACAGGATCGATCACTCGCTTCTCGTTACGACCGCCATAGTAGCCGTCGCCGCCGTTCGCACCATCATGCCAAGAGGTAAACAATGTGCCATAATTGCTCATCAGCTCGGTCAATTGAGCACGGTAAGCATCTGTATAGGCTGGCGTACCATATCGTAAATCATTTCTATCCCAAGCAGAAAGGTAAATACCGAACGCCATGTTATTCTGATGGGCCGCCTTCATAAATTCCTTGACCATATCTCCCTGCCCTCCCTTCCATGGAGATTGACTAATATTATAATTCGTGGTCTTCGTAGGCCACAAGCAAAATCCGTCGTGATGTTTGGCGACACTAATCAATCCTTTGAAACCGGCACTGGCAGCCGCCTGTGCAATTTGGTTAGCATCAAATGCTGCAGGGTTGAAAATGCTTGGTTCCGCATCTCCAAACCCCCATTCTTTATCCTGAAAAGTAGTAGGTGTATAATGAATCAAACAATACATTTCCATTTCGTGCCAGCCTAGCTGGCGCTCTGAAGGTAATGCCCCGTACGGTTTGGGTGGCTCTTGAGCCAATACATTCATGAATCCTAATAATACTGCAGATAAAGAAAGTGAAAATCGCATAGGTTTATTTGGGTTTAAAATATTATAATCAATTGCAACTTCTAATTTAAGGCTATTTACAAAGATTTCTATACACTATATTAACCTAAAACTACACCAAGTTAACCATAATACCCATTTAGGAGAAGGAAATGCAAATAGCAGAAACTACACTTTTGAAAAAGAATCAAATTCAACGCATTACATTTAATAATTTTCAAAAAATTCTCAAGAAAATCAACAAATATTCAAACAACAAATTCTTAACTTTATCACCATTATGAAAAAAGATCAATCCAGAATAATTCGAGAACAAGCCACTCGGTCGGCAACTCGAGAGCATTCTGTACCTTTATATTTAACTTCAAGTTTTATTTTCGAAAGTGCAGAGCAAGGTCGAGCAATTTTTGCGGAAGAAGAAGAAGGCATGGTGTATTCACGCTATGCGAATCCAAATACGACGGAGTTCATCAAGCGCGTATCCACGCTTGAAGGAGCAGAAACCGGCTTGGCTTTTGCCTCGGGGATGGCTGCTGTGTTTGCTTCATTCGCTGCATTTATTGAATCGGGTGATCATATCGTGTCGAGCAGAGCTATATTTGGTTCCACACACCAATTGCTGACTCAAGTATTTCCAAAATGGGGCGTCACACATACTTATGTGAATACTGCCGATATCGATGCATGGGAAAATGCGATTCAAGCCAACACGAAAATTCTATTCTTAGAATCTCCTTCGAATCCGGGTCTGGAACTTTATGATCTAGAAAAACTAGGCGAGCTGAAAAAAAAATATCCACATATTATCTTTGCTATAGACAATTGCTTTGCGACACCTTATCTACAAAAACCATTGAAATACGGCTTCGATCTGTCCATCCACTCGGCAACAAAATATATGGATGGTCAAGGACGTGTATTGGGTGGAGTAATCGTTGGTAACCAAGAGCTCATCAATAAGTTGATGTTTTTTATTCGCCATACCGGACCAGCGATGTCACCATTCAATGCCTGGATACTATCCAAAAGCTTGGAAACATTGGGATTGAGAATGGATAGACATTGTTCAAATGCATTGGCATTAGCCCAAGCTCTGGAAGCACATGCAGCAATTGAAAATGTAATCTACCCATTTCTACCTTCGCATCCGCAATATGAACTGGCAAAAAAACAGATGAAAGCAGGGGGTGGTATTGTTACTTTTGAAGTGAAAGGCGGCAAAGATAGAGCATTTCGATTTATCGACGAATTAGAAATGATTCGCTATACCTCGAATTTGGGTGATTCGCGAAGTATTGCTACCCATCCCGCGACAACGACACATGCTAAACTAATGGAGAACGAACGGGAAAGTTTGGGAATCAAACCGGGAACAATTCGTCTTTCTGTAGGTTTGGAAGACCAAGAAGATATCGTTGAAGATATTCTTCAAGCTTTAGAAAGCACAAAATAAAAAAAGCTCCGATATAAAATCGGAGCTTTTTGTTATTAATTTTGTTTACTGAAATTAAATATCAAGTAGCCTCTAGAACCATTATCCAAGTCTACAGGCATTTTCATGGTTAGACTATTACCATCTGCAAACGAAAGACCTAATCTATAACCGGTGGTTACGTTAGATGCTTTATCACCTGCATATAATTTCTTAAACTGAAATTCCGGTTCACCACCATTTCCTGGATTGTGAATAGACCAAATAATAGTACGTACAGCTCCAGTCGCACATAATGTACCAGAAGCATTGAATGAAATACTACCTTTGTAATTACCGGTAGGCAGATGCCAAACACTTCCAATAAAACAATCTACGGGAGCTTCATCAAAAATATTCTTTACAGTATAGGACTGTGGAATATCTTGACGAGTTACTGAATTTAACACCCAAGTTCCTTTTACACCGTTACGCCATTGAGAAGCTGTCGGGCCGGATGGCGATGTAGTCGTATTAGAAGAACCAGAACTATAACCACCATCTTTGCGTTGTGCTCCACAACTAGATAATAAAGCTATCACTGTAAAAAGTGACAACAAGGAAAGAATATGTTTACGCATAATTTAATTATTGTTTTTTCTTTTGACGAATGTTAGTACTACAAATATAGATTAATCTTGTCAACCTAGTTCGTCAAGTAATCCAAAAATCATACCATAAGTAATTTTATTGATGAAAAGAATCAATATTGTAGAGATTGTTTACATTTGTAATCAAGGCAAAAGTATAGAATGAAGAAGAATAAATCCCTGGAGGTTCTCAAAAACATTTTCAAAGTCGTAGTCACGCTCGGCGCTTTATATTGGGTAACTCGCAAAATCGATTTCAATGAATTAAAGACCGCCTTGGTAAACTGCAATTGGGGATATTTATTTCTAGCCTTTTGTAGTTATGCTATTTCGCAATTAATAGCATCTTCTCGTCTTAATTCCTTTTTTAAAGCCATCAAGCTCTTTCTATCGGAGCGATACAATTTTAGATTATACCAATTGGGACTGCTGTATAATTTCTTCCTTCCGGGAGGTATTGGCGGCGATGGGTATAAGGTGTATTTCTTAAAAAAAGAACATCAAATCAAAGGCAGAAAAGTGTTGAGTGCCGTATTTTTTGACCGCCTAAGCGGACTATGGGCACTGGCCATCATCATCTGCGGACTGGTTGTATTCATGCCGAGATTGGCTATACCTAATTATTTAACGATATCTGCTGCTCTTCTAGGCACGGCGAGTTATTATTTTATCTTACATACCTTTTTCAAAGACTTCGCCAAGCGATTCATTCAAACCCACATCAAGGCCATCGGTGTACAGAGTTTTCAGGTAATAGCAGCGATTCTGATATTATATTCACTAAATTTTCAAGGCAAATTTTCGCCTTATCTACTTATATTTTTGGCTTCCTCACTGGTATCGATTATACCATCTATCGGAGGAGGAGTAGGCTTGCGTGAGTTGGTCATGTTGTATGGTGCGAATTACCTCCAGATCAACGAGCACACTGCAGTCTTATTAAGTTTGTTTTTCTACATTATTTCTCTACTCATGGCTTCCTCAGGCATATACTACATTTTTAGACCCGAACGTTTGGGTGCCAAAAAACTGCCTTCAGCGGCCGAAGTAGATGAGGAAATTGAAAAAATCGAAGAAAATTAATCATTTATGGCAAATATTATAATCACAGGAGCAAGCAGTGGAATAGGCTTCGAAACCGTATTGGATTTGACAGCAAATAAGGATAATAACGTGATTGCGTTGGCGCGTTCGGCAGATAAACTACGTCGCCTTCACGAGATAGCTTCTGATTTGAATTTTGATGGAGGAAAACTTTACCCAGCACAATTTGATATCGTACATGATAATTATCCCGACTCATTGGTACCTTTTATTAAGTCCAAATTTGATAAAGTTGACATCCTTATTAATAATGCAGGAGCGCTGATCAATAAGCCCTTCTTGGAAAGTACTTACGAGGACTTTGCTGCTATGCTGCAGACGAATGTACTCGGGCATGTGAATATGATTAAGCATATCGTTCCTCTAATGACCGAAGGTGGACATATCGTCAATATCGGCAGTATGGGCGGATACCAAGGCTCATCCAAATTTTCGGGACTAAGTGGTTATTCAGCAAGTAAGGGTGCGCTTGCTGTCCTAACAGAATGCTTAGCAGAAGAGTTTAAGGATCAAAACATAAAGGTAAATTGCCTGGCTCTCGGGTCTTCACAAACCGAAATGTTTGAGGCTGCATTCCCAGGCGTTGACGCTAATACTTTAGCTTTTGAAATGGGAAGATACGTTGCCGAATTTGCCCAAAATGGAGCAAAATTCTATAACGGAAAGATTCTCCCTGTATCCAATAGGACTCCTTAATAAATAAGAGCGCGCGCCAGAAGAAGACGCGCGCTCTTATTTTATAATCCCTTGATCCAATCCATAATATCCTTCAGTACCTCTTCATTTATAGTTTCTGCCAGCTGGCCATATTCCGATACGCGGCCTGTTTTGGCCTTTTGGAATAAATGATTCATACTTTCATATTCTTTAATGACTGTTTTAGAATTTTTGGGAAGGTAATCCGTATATCCATCCATATTAATCTTTGATGGCACTTGTATATCCAACGATCCGAAAGCTCCATAGACAGGGATATATATATTCTTAATGAATTCACGTGGATCAATCCGAACAAAATAACGGTACGCAGGAGTTAACATCATCAATATTTCCTTGCGCATAGCCTCATTCTTTGGCGAATCCTCCAAAATATTCATATTCTTTTTCAACTGGGTAAACGCTGCATCTGTAGTAAGTTCACTTCTGACTACGTCAAAATTTTTCTTGTTGATATCTTTTGCCATTGCAAGCTGAAACTCAGACATCCCCTCGGCTTTTCCGACACAGTACAGTTGTTCGACCATCAATTCCCATATGGGTATTGTCGGCCCTGCCAGAGTCACAATATAAGATAAATTAGGTAAGCCCTGCCCTGCAAGCAGGTTGGCTATCAACCCTCCTTCACTGTGTCCTATTATTCCTATTTTATTGATATCTACCTTTTCTACTTGTTTCAGAAATTGCAGCGCCGCAATAGCATCTTTGCTAAAATCATCAATGGTACTATTCTCAAAGGACCCTTCACTTTTGCCGACGCCACGGTCGTCATACCGCAGCACAATAACGCCATTACGGGTCAAATAGTCCGCCAAAACATGAAAAGGCTTATGTCCAAACAACGATTCATCGCGGTCCTGAGGACCTGAACCCGTCACTAAAATGACAGCAGGGAACTTCCCTTCTTCTTTGGGCTGAGTAAGTGTGCCAGACAATTTGATGCGCGCATATTCATTCGGTATCACTACCTCCGTCGTGTCATAGGGATAAGGTGGCGCAGGAGTCTGATATTTGGCCGCAGGAGGTGTTGCTGCCTGGCTGGTGCCACGATGTAAAACCAAAGGAAGAGTCATCCCGCCTTGGGAAAATTCGCCTTTTAACTGATTTTCGCTTTCCAGTTTCAACTGTAACTTGATGCCTTGCGGATTGCTCAAGTAGATCGAGTCTTTGCTCATTCTTACTGACAAAGGTAAACCATAGGCGCCTTGATCTGGACTATCGGCTTTCGCCATCCAATTCCCATTTTCCTGGCTCAGATGCAGCACGAAAGTGAGATTTTGAGACCCAAAATTCAATTTCCCAACCCACGTACCTATCCAATCTTGGGAATATCCCATACAAGATTGCATCATGAACAAGAAAAAAACAGCTAAATACTTCATATTAAACATATAGATTTAAAAATTGTAAGCAGGTATTCCAGACAAATACGAGTAATATCAGTACTACCATCTCCCACTTACTTTTGCTATTCATTGCAATTTTCATTCCTACAACCAATAAGTAGAAAAAATAAATAAGGAGTGAGATGGACAAAACTCCAATAGCGCCCAACGTAAATAAGTGGATTTTTTCTAGTTCAGGCATTTGCAAACCCTTGTCCAAGATTCCCAATTCCACGGCCCTCACACTATCTTGCACAATCGGTAAAGCCGTCAGCCCTAACAAGATATAGATAACAATATGCGCAGTTAGCACCACGCTCAACACATCAATAAGCCGAGTCTTAGGATATCGAATACGTGCAAAAACAAATAATAATACACTGTTGGACACCAATGTAATAGCTAAATTTATCAGCGCTTGACCATAGGATTGGTGATAATTATTTATAACCTTTAGCGACCCAAAGATAAGCATACTCGAGCGAGTGGAAATCCATGCTGCGATAAGCATAGCAAGTAGCCCTACAAGGAGAAGCTTTTTTTCAGAACAAATCTCAAAGGGGTTAGTGATTATTTTCATGCTCCATCTTTTTATATGTATCTACAATATTGTTAACTTCTTCTGGACGCTGCGTGCCAATCATTATTCTTGCGCCATTTTTCAGGATCAGCTGCAAACCAAAATTGCCTTTCGTATTGTAGGCTATCCCATTCTTTCCCACGCGATACCCCCATCCTCCATAATCCACGATAGAATATTTTTTGATGTATACACGGTCGATCATATCCCAAGTCCAGGTTCTTTTAATCACAAAAGGAAAGAATCGTATAGTAATACCCTCCGTATCAATTCGTGTATGTAATTTCACAAAAAATAGCATCAAGACAAGGACCAATACACCTAGTCCGACCCAGTCTGAACTGGCAAAAGTTTTATCGGTAAGCAAAATTGGATATAACAGCCATGCAAAAAGCCCAACAAATAGTGTTACTAGCCACCAGGTCCAAAAGTTTTGCTTTTCGCTATAGACTCTATTTTTCATCATTCAATTTTTTAATTTTTACAATTAAATCATCTAATTTATTTCGGACAGTGGGATAACTTTTTCCCATTTGGGTCGCCATTTCTTTCAGACTTCCTGAGCACAACAAGAAAGCCATAAAAAACTCTTGTTCTTCCGCAGAAAATTGCATAAATACAGGCATGTTATATCTACCTGTTACCTCTGTCTCGCATGTCGTACATAGCAATTTCGAAACACTTAATTTTTGATCACAACTAGGGCAATATATGGGTAACTTCATTTCATCTCCTTTTTTATTAATAAATATAATAAAAACTTTAATAATATTAAATAATATTTTAACATTATTAAAACTAGTCAAACAAAAAGTAAGGCATTTAATCTGGTTTCTATACTCGGAAGCTTATGTTTATATTTGCTAAATTTTTAAACAGCTCGAAAAAGATGAGAAAGATTGCAGGAATCATACTTACACCGGTGTTTTACATCATTTTTGCTTTATTGTTAGTACTATTCCATCCGGTACAATGGTTAGCTTTAAAATTAGGCGGATATACTGCACACAAAAGAAGTGTGGATATCCTCAATTTCTTTTTGACGCACTGTAATTATATCTTATTCAATACAGTTACTTTCGTAGACAATAAGAATCTTCCCCTTAATACGCCAATTATTTTTGTTGCTAACCATCAAAGTACATTTGATATTCCTGCCATGATATACTTTTTACGTCGTTTTCATGGTAAATTTATTTCCAAAATTGAACTAGCGACAGCTGGTATTCCTAGTATTTCATTCAATCTGAAACATGGTGGAGCGGCTAATATTGACCGCAAAGATCCTAAACAATCCATTGCTGAGATTTTGAAATTGGCCAACAATATGAAACAAAAAAATTGGTCTGCTTTTATTTTCCCTGAAGGTACTCGCACACGTACCGGCAAGATGAAAAACTTCAACATCGGCGGTATTGCGACCCTCATCAAGAAAAACCCCAATGCACTGATCGTGCCCGTAGCAATCACAGGCTCATATGATATGGTGAAGTATGGCTTCTTTCCATTGCGTCCTTTTACGCCCTTGAAATGGGAAGTCCTCGATCCTCTACATACTGAAGGGCTTTCGATTGAAGAAATTGTGCAGTTGGCGGAAGATACGGTAAGAAGTAAGGTAGAGCCTAATTAACTTGCCTCCCCTTCCAGTCGTAGGTGCCAATATTACCAGCTACGCCAATATACACCAAGTAGAATGTATGAATGACCGTGAGGAATGGCAGATACTTCAGGAGCTCCAACCTATTAGCAAAGCGCAGTACAGGAATCATAAAATAAAATTCTACAGCCATTTTCATCAAAAAAGCCGTTAGCAGCCACCAATTAAAATTAGGCAGTAAGGTTAAGAAGGCGAATAGCGAGCAGATAAGAGCCAGATTGAACAGCCATATAGACACACCCAACACGATGACTTTAACGTCCTTGTATTTGGTACTCTTGCTAGCCCAACGCTTACGCTGACTGATGAAAGAAGCTAGATCAGGTTTAGCATCTGTATACACAATGGCCTCTCTAGACTTGCAGAAACCTATCCGATTAGCATTTTTTTCGGCGACTTTATGCAAAAAAAGTTCGTCATCGCCCGACGCCAAATTGTCAATACCTTTGAATCCACCCATTACAAAGAACACATCTCGACGATACGCCAAATTAGCTCCATTACAAGTGGTGGGATTGCCATTTCCGATCCCTGAAGCTCCCAAACCTATTAGATATAGAAACTCCAAAGTCTGCAACCGTTCAAATCGTGATTTTTCTTCGGAATAGGCAACAGGAGATGACACAAGGTAACTATCATGCTTATCAAAATAAGCCATAATCGTCCTTATCCAGTTTGCTCCCATCCGGCAGTCGGCATCCGTAGTCACGATAATTTCTCCTGATGCGAGCTCGATAGCTTTAGTGATTGCGTATTTCTTGTAAGAATTCAGCTTATCGCCGACCTGCAATTGTAGTAACTTGACACCGCGCGGTGAATACGATTGAATGATTTCTGCTGTTCTATCTGTAGAATGATCATCCACGACGATCAGTTCCAGTTGTGAAGCCGGGTAATTTTGATTTAGTATCGCTTCGATGGTCCTAGCAATATTTTCTTCCTCATTGCGCGCTGCAATCAGGACGGAAACTTTTTTGGTTGAAAGGCTATCTCCAGCATTGAAAATGGGCATCCCGGACCATCCTTTCCGCAAGTATATCACTATAACCACATACACCAATGCACAGGCTGTCAGACAAAAGTTAAGAATTGTTATCACTGAAATAATTTACATTCAACACAAAAAATGCCCCGATAATCGCGGGGAGAATAAGATTCACAAACCAAATAAAAGATACTATCGCCATCACAGCTATATCTTGAGTAGTGATATACGCATATAAATTACTTGCCACAAAGCTGCGCACACTAAAGTCAAAAATGTCCAATGTCGGTAAGGCGGACTGCACAAAAAACAAGATAAAAATCATCATGACCATAGGAAGCAAATCCATATCTGGCAGTATGACAACCATCAAAAGTACATATTGAGAAGTGAATATAACGAAGCGCACAAACGAAAGCCACAACACATAAGCCAATTGTGGCAAGGTCACATGGCGCAGCACATCAAAAAAAGACTGTATGCGCTGGAGAAACCGTATTTTTTTGACTAGATAATCTATCCAATGTACATTAAAATAGAGCAAAATAAAGCTGAGCCCGTATATTAACGCCAATATCCACACCCCGAGCTTGACCACCGAAGGCGTCTCCAAAAATGTAGCCACAAACCAAGCGATACCTATGGCACCAAAGAAACTCGTCAGCACCAATTGCGCAAAAAGACCTACGCCCATCAATACGGCTCCCGAGGCTCGATTTTCGGGCTTTAGCAGCATAATACGTCCACCATATTCGCCAATGCGGTTCGGGGTAAAAATCGCCCAAGTAAGACCACAAAAAACAGACTTTACGGCTTTCCAAAACGATAATTCCTGAATGCCATTAATGAGGTATTTCCATTTTACAATTTCAAAAAACCAGTTGAAAAACATCATCAGCAACACCAACCCTATAACTCCATAAATAGCAGTAGTCTCTATATTTTGTATTAAATATTTGAATTCGAGGAGATTTTTTTGGTTATTTACCTTGCTGTAGATAAACCAAAAAGCCAAACCAACAATAGTTAATTTGAGTGCATAGTTGAAGTATTTCTTTTGTTGCTTAGTAAACATTTTCCGTTTCGGTCGCACAATTTTAACAATTATTTTATGTAAAACAATTGGATTACGCAAAAACCGTACTCAAAACCGTATTTTTGTATCATGCTAAAAGAAAAAGCGAAAGAGCGGATAATTCTTGGAATTGACCCAGGGACGGTAGTGTTAGGCTATGGTGTGGTGAAGGAGACCGGCAAAAAAGTGTCTTTGCAGACACTAGGCGTAGTCAAGATGGGCCATTTGGATGATCATGGTCTTAAATTACAGCGCATTTTCAAGAAGGTTTTGGCATTAATTGACGAATACAACCCGGATTGTGTAGCGCTGGAAGCGCCGTTCTATGGTAAAAACATACAGGTGATGCTGAAGCTGGGACGTGCACAGGGTGTGGCAATGGCTGCGGCTTTGAGTCGCGACATCCCTATTTTCGAATATTCGCCTCGTAAAATAAAACAGTCCGTAACTGGTCATGGTAACGCCAGCAAAGAGCAGGTTGCTGCTATGTTGCAGAATTTACTTGGCTTCAAAGAAACACCCGAATTTCTCGATGCGACGGATGGATTGGCAGTCGCCGTGTGTCACTCTTTTCAGCAAAATACGGCTAGTGGCTCCAAAAGTTACTCGGGATGGAGCGCCTTCGTAAAAGACAATGAAAAAAGAGTGCGTTAAATCTTAACGGACCGAATCACATTTTTAACATTCAACTCCACAATATCAGTCATCGTCTTGCAGCGGTAGTATTGATCGATTTTGTACATTTCGGCATAGCCTTCACGGAGTTTACGGATATTCTCAGCGGTGGATAATTCCTGGCCAATGGAAGCGTCACGCAAATCTTTAATACGATGGCGCTCACTGCGCACACGATGTACGATAGACGAACGTTCCTCTTGCTGGTATTGCAGGACTGTTTTGTCATTGAGATGTTCCATGCATAGCTTGACGTATGGAAAACATTCCTTGAAAAACTGTGGCATATAAACTTTAGGATTTCCTTCATAGAATTGCTGATCAAAATCAATAGCCCTTATTCTGAATTGAAAATCATCAAAATCGGGTGTAATCTGCATCACAAAATTATAAGCACGCATGTCTCCCAAAAGCGCTATACTACAGCGTTCATTAAACTTCACAAATTCCTTGGCAATACGCGTTTGATTGTAGTCTGTATTATTCATGCGCGATTTACTAAATATATCCCCCGGAATGCCCACAATATGTTCTTCGACCAATGTTTCGAAGTCATAGATATAATTCACTTGATTCGGCGAAAGTATCTCTTCGAGTTCCAACCCATAGATTCTGGATGCATCCGCTTGTTTGACATAAAAATAATCATATACATCATTCAGTCTATTGATAATCCGGATTCGGAATGGCCGCGTATTGCCAAACGCACAATACTCGATGCGATCGATAATTTTGTGCTGCACGATACGGGTATTCCCGGATGCTTTGAGATTAGCATAAATAATTTTTAATCCATCATATAATTGATCCTGAATATAGGGTGGATATAAGGGTGTTTCCCAGTAGGTGTCATTTCCAAATTTGTCGATCACCGGCACAGTCTCTTGAAAATTGAGCAGATCAAAATACGAAATCGGGAGCTTGGCCTCACGTTGGTACATTTTCAGGTACTTCGCCAGTCCCACCCCTACTGGATAGATGGGCTTTTTGCGCGATATGATTACATCTTCAATTTTCATTTTTCCTCCCTAATCCTATTTACTTTTAAAGCTAATATCTTTTTTATAAAAAAACATTATATAAATATGTCAATTTAAATTGCCTATATTCAAAATAACCAAATAAAATATCAAATTTTGTTACTATTTTTGCAAAAGAATCAAAGAGATAAATTTATAGGTAAGATGGATCAGTGCGTAGTGGTAGTTATATCTCGGGTACTAATTATCTAAATTATAAATCTATAAACAGGACTAAAGTCCACAAAAGTACAATATACAATTATCGTAGTGGTAGTCTATTGCGGTTGTTGAAAAAATCACATTATGGAAAAAAATTATTCTAATTACGACTTAGACAATCTTGATGTTCAAATTCTTTCTATATTGATGGAAGACGCCTCAATTCCATACACCGAAATTGCAAAAAAACTGATTGTTTCTGGTGGTACTATTCATGTACGCATGAAAAAAATGGAAGAATTAGGAATCATTCATGGCTCCAACCTTATCATCAATCCACAAAAAGTAGGTTTTGACATTACAGCATTTTTGGGTATCTATTTAGAAAAAGGCTCTCAATATGCGGATGCTGTAGCTCAATTGAAAAATATAAAAGAGGTCGTAGAACTTCACTATTGTACCGGCCAATACAGTATGTTTGCGAAAATAGTATGTCGCGATACGGCACACCTTCGTAAGGTCCTGAATGAAGATATTCAAGGTTTGAAAGGTATACAACGTACAGAAACGATTATCTCTTTGGAAGAGAGCATCAAACGTCAAATTACCTTATAATTCTGAACCAACAAAAAACATAAAAAAGGCGGCCTGGACCGCCTTTTTTATTGTGCATATAATCAAGATGTCCAATAATTAGCCATATTATTTTTTGTAACTTTGCAGCATATGACGGATATTATTCAATTACTTCCTGACGCGGTTGCCAATCAAATTGCTGCTGGAGAGGTGGTCCAAAGACCAGCTTCAGCTGTCAAAGAGTTGATTGAAAACGCTATAGATGCTGGTGCCGACCGAATAAAACTTATTGTCAAAGATGCTGGAAAGTCCCTTATTCAAGTCATAGATAATGGATGTGGTATGAGTGTCACCGACGCCAGACTATGCTTTGAGCGTCACGCTACCAGTAAGATCCGAAAAGCAGAAGACTTGTTTGCTATCCGTTCGATGGGATTTCGTGGAGAAGCAATGGCCTCCATCGCAGCAATTGCTCAAGTAGAACTCAAAACGCGAAGAGTAGAAGATGAATTGGGTACTGTCGTACAAATCGAAGGCTCAAAGGTGGTCAATCAATACCCCGAAGCTCTAGCCGCCGGTACGAGCATATCCGTAAAAAACTTGTTTTATAATATACCCGCTCGACGTAATTTCCTGAAGAGTAATTCGGTCGAGATGAGACATATCATTGACGAATTCCAGCGCATTGCGCTCGCAAATCCCGAAATATTTCTGAGTCTCCATAGTGAGAACAATGAACTATTTCACCTGACACCAGGCACGCTCAAACAACGGATTGTCCATTTGTTTGGCAACAATTATAATCAAAAGCTCGTACCCGTAGAAGAAGAAACCAGCATCATCGGATTAAAAGGATTCGTCGGCAAACCAGAATACGCGAAGAAAACACGCGGTGAACAATTCTTTTTTGTCAACAAACGCTTTATTCGCGACCCCTACCTGCATCATGCGGTAATGAACGCCTATGAGGATATTCTTCCTGCTGAAACGTTCCCGATGTACGTGCTATTCATTGATATAGATCCTGCGAAAATCGATATTAACGTACATCCGACAAAGACGGAAATAAAATATGAGGATGACAAGGCCATCTACGCCATTATTCGCTCAGCGGTAAAAAGATCTTTGGGAAGATACAACATCACCCCCTCCTTAGACTTTGACCAGGAGACGAGTTTTAGTAATATGATCTCGAATAAACCATTGGATGAGATTCAAGCTCCTACAATAAGCTTCAACCCTAATTTCAATCCTTTTGAGAATGAAATTGGCGCATTGCGACCTTCCAATAGCACACGGTCGACGGATTACAGCTCCAGATTCGAACGTGAAACAATTCCTCAAAATTGGGATACCTTGTACAAAATCACGGAAACAGAGAATCATGTACAGCTTCCACTCATTGAGCGCGAAGAGGATAAAGAAAATAATCCTGATCACATTGTCCCTACCGGCCAAGCGAAAAAGAGCTTTTTTCAGATCCATAATCGCTATATCGTATCGCAAATTCATTCTGGCATCATGTTGATAGATCAACAGGCAGCTCATGAACGTATTTTATTCGAACAATATAAAGAGCAGTTGGAAACCAATCAAGGCAGCAGTCAACAAAGTTTATTTCCGACCACTATTGATCTGACGGCAGCCGACTTTGAGTTGATGAATGATATTTTACCAGATTTGCAAACATTGGGATTTCAATTAAGACCATTCGGAAAAACTACTTATATTGTAGACGGAATACCAGCGGACTTAGGCAACAATATCAACGAAAAGCAGATTATAGAACAATTATTAGAAGATTACAAGCACAATAGTTCGGATTTAAGAGTAAATAAAAGGGATAATCTAGCCAAATCATTAGCGAAAAGCTCTGCGATAAAAGCAGGTACCGCTTTGGATAATGAAATGATTGCAGAATTGATTGATAAATTATTCGCCTGCGAAAGCCCGAATATATCTATACATGGCAAACCCACGATTATTACACTCTCTCTGACGGAGTTGATGGAAAAATTTGATAAAATTTAATAGCAACATTATTAATGAATAATATTTTAGGCAATCTTTCACCTGTAGTAAAAAATATACTAATCATCAATGTCATCTGCTTTTTCGGAAGTATGATATTTCCAGATGCAAATAGACTTTTAGGTGTATACTATCCAGACTCGCCATTTTTCAAAGTATGGCAGCCCATTACCTATATGTTTATGCATGACAACACCAGCTTTGGACATATATTCTTCAATATGTTTGCCTTAGTGATGTTTGGACCTGTTATCGAACGTATGTTTGGCGCGAAACGCTTCTTAAACTATTATATTATTACAGCATTGGGCGCACTCGTTCTTCAATATGGAGTCCAAGCCATAGAAGTGCAACAGATTATGGGAACACCATTTGCAAAATCCATGTTGCAGTATATTCCCCATTATAGTCGCTACTTCCCTATGAATACCGCTTTGGGTGTACAGGATATAGGTACTATTTCCGACATTTATAATATTCCGATGGTCGGTGCATCAGGAGCAATATTCGGCTTATTATTAGCTTTTGCATATTTTTATCCCAATATGCCTTTGTATTTTCTTTTCATTCCGGTGCCTATTAAAGCCAAATATTTCGTTGGGGCATATATTTTGATTGAAATATACTTAGGATTTAATAATTTCGGTTCTTCAATAGCGCACTTAGCCCATGTCGGTGGTGCATTATTTGGTTACCTAATGATTAAAATTTGGGGATACAAAAAAGGGTATTATTAACAGCATAGAAGTTATATGAGAGAGAATGTAGTGACTTCATTCATTCGGGATACGTACAAGACTACCTCGATAATTCCGTATATAATTACGGCACAAGTGGTCCTATTTGTCCTTCTCCATATTTTGGAGCTTCTAAGTTTTGCAGAAACGACATCTGTAGATTTGTTTAGTTTGCTTGTATCCAAGAGTACTCTTCCACTTCGAGCTGAAGATTTTATTTCACAACCTTGGTCATTCGTCACACACCCATTTATTTATCAAAGTCTCTGGAACCTACTATTCGACTGTCTTTGGCTGTATTGGATAGGTAATATGTTTTTGACTTACCTCAACACGCGGCAGTTCAACACCATTTTTATAGGTGGATTAGCGGCAGGCGCTTTACTATATCTATGTTTAGGTTTTGTTCCGTATTTCCATGCGCAAGGGCTATCTTGGCATACGAGTGCATTTGGTCTCGCAGCTCTTATTAGTGCGCTGCTTCTATTAGTGCCCAATGCTGAATTAAGACTTTTTTTATTTGGCAATGTGAAATTAAAATGGATTGCTATAGTCTATTTAGGTATAAAACTCACACTTTATATAAGTAGCAACTCCGCAGCAGCATTAACTTATATCGTAGTTGCAGCCAGCGGTATGTTATTTATGCACCAATTACAAAACGGAAAAGATTGGAGTAAGGTTTTTGATAAAAAAAGAAGAAAATTAAAACCCATAAAAGGTAACTATACGGTCAATCAAAAAAATGTAGAGCAAGAGTATCCAGATCAGCATCAAATCGATCAAATTCTGGATAAAATTTCGCTCAATGGGTATGAAAGCCTAACTTCGCGGGAGAAAGAATTACTTTTTAGGGCAAGTAAAAAGCAAGATTAATGGCAAACCAACGGTTTTTAAGAAATAAAAAACTCGGTTACTTTAGCAAAACAATATTTACAGCCAATATTTTGGCTGTAGTGGCTTTATTATTAAGCTACAGCGCATCCTTCATTGACCCAAGTGAATTCTGGCCAATAGCTTTCTTTGGATTAGGATTTCTACCCATCCTGGTTATTAACATAGGCTTTATTGTATATTGGTTTTTGCGCAAAAAAAGATATATGTTGATAAGCCTCTTGGCCATTATAGCAGGCTGGTCCCTACTCAGCAAACACATCAATTTCAAGAATAATAATGATAAAATCCTCGTAAAGCCCGATTCTCTGGTGCGTGTCATGAGCTTCAATGTACATCTATTCCAGCACTATGATAACCATAGGACGAGCTTTCGCGATGAGACCATAGAATTTATTCGTACAGTGAGCCCCGATGTGATTTGTTTTCAAGAATTCTACAGCCGCATACGCGGTTCCAAGCAATTTACTAAGGTGCTACAGGCGGAAGGGGAATTTGAAGATTTCTACTTCGAGCCGTTCGAACGAAACGATTATCAAGGCTACGGGCAAGCTATTTTCTCCAAATACCCTATTATAAATTCTGGTTCTATCAATGAGCATAGCTATGGCGTAAACCGTATAATTTTTGCAGATATCAAACGTGCCACTGACACCTTACGCATCTATAATGTGCACCTTCGCTCATTTGCCCTGCAAGATGAAGACAAAGATTTCATTCAAAAATCACCTTCGGAACAAGTGAAAGATGAGGAAAAAACCATTAAACTCGGCCGTAAACTAAAAACAGCCTTTACCAATCGAAGTCAACAAGCCAAAACATTGGTACAGCATATTCAAAATGACTGTCCGCATCCGTATGTCGTAATGGGTGACTTTAACGATACACCCATGTCCTATAGTGTAAACCTGGTTGGTAAGAATATGCACAATGCATTTGCCGAAAAAGGCTTTGGATGGGGAGTAACGTATTTCGGAATTTTACCAATTTTTCAAATTGATTACATCATGAGCGACAAACAGATTCGCATTGAAGATTTTGGGATTTTGAAAGAAAAAGCATCAGACCACTATCCCATCTGGGCGGATTTAGCCTACTAAGAAGCGGCAGGTTTGGCAGGCTGCAGAATTTTTAACGCCGTATCCAAATAGTCGTCATATCTATTTTTGACCTTGAAATAAGCCTCTCGACCAAAATAGTATCTTCCTACGATAGCCTCAATATCGGATTGAATCAATTTTAATAATTCCTGTTTTTTACGATCACTTATGACAAGTCCTTTGCCCTTCAGATAATCAATAAAGGAATCATATTCCTGTTGTGGTAATCGATAACCTTGCAGGAAATTCTCCAAAGAATAAGCAGGCAGAAGCTTTGTAAAACGCTCATAAACAAAATTCTCCACATAACTTGATTTCTGAATCTCCTGATACAATAAACTCAATGCATTCGAATCAATCTGAATATTAACATCTGGATTGATACCTCCACCACTGAATAATTCTCTTCCGGCCAAAGTCTTGTATATCTGCGAACTGGTATATGTAGTATCGAGAGCCCACAGTCCGCGGTACATCGATACATAGTCCACCATATTGGACCAATTGGCCGTATACTTACGTTGTATCGAGCGACCAAGTGGAGTATAATACCTCGAAATACTTAAATTTATCCGGGATCCGTCCAAGAAATCAAACTGCTCCTGCACAATTCCTTTACCATAGGAACGACGTCCTACAATAGTCGCCCGATCCCAGTCTTGCAGCGCACCAGCTACGATCTCCGATGCAGACGCCGAGGATTCATTGATTAATACAGTGAGCTTGCCTTTCGGGAAAGAACCATTCCCATCCGAAAAATATTCACGCTTGGGCTCATGGGCACCTTGCGTATATACCAGCATTTTTTTGTCACCAAAAAATTCGCCTGCCACTTTGATCGCTATGTGAAAATACCCGCCACCATTATCGCGAAGATCCAGAATTAAATTTTGTGCGCCTTTTTTCTTAAGTTCAATCAATGCTGTACGAAATTCTTCTGCTGTCTTGAGGCCAAATCGTCGTACTTTAATATAGCCTATTTGAGGTTCGATCATATAGGAAGCGTCGATAGAACTTACGCTAATCTGATCCCGCCTTACTTTGAAAAGCTGATTATTAGGCGCATTATCTCGCTGCACATGAAGATTGACTATCGACCCCTTCTTACCACGCATCAAGCGATCTACCACTTTCTGACCTATATTTCGCCCGGATACGTAAGTCGTGTCTATACGGATGATTTTATCACCTACTTTCAGACCAGCCTTTTCCGCAGGTCCATTACCTACCAATCCCACCACCAGCAATGTGTCATGGAGATTGAAAAAATCCAGACCAATGCCTTCGAAAGTCCCTTCCAACATCTCGTTTTGATTTTGAGTCTCATTGGGAACCAAATATGTGGAGTAAGGATCTAAGTGTGAAATAATGTGATTAATAGCGCCATTTTGTAAAGAATCCAAATTGATGCTATCGACATACGAAGTCGCTAGCAAGTCAAGAACTTGTTGTATTTTATACGAATTGTCAGATAGGCCTATGGGAATAAGGGATACCCCTGGATTATTATTCTGTTGAGCGACATAGTTTTGCCCAAGAATAATCCCCAGCAGAAGTGTAGCCGCATATGTTGCCGCTACAAACAAATTTCTTCCAGTACCTTTCTGCATGAAATAATTACGTGTGCAAAAATAAGAGTTAATTCAATTTTTCGTATAGATATTTCAATATTTATTAAAACAAATTGTATTCCAAATTCTTTATTATCAATAATTAAATACCAATATTTGGACAAGATTAGATATTATGCACGAAATTGAGCCTTTCTACAATTGGAGACATGACTATATAGCAGCTGAAGATGAAAAATCACCCTTCTACGGCGTGGAATACAACGAGTTTGAATTTGACAAACAAGTCTACAACTACCTGCTTCATCCTCAATGGGATGATTTTGGCTCACAAACCTTGTATCTGAAGGTTTTGTATGCGGATTACGAAAACAGCTTTGCGATAATCGAATTTATTGGCGAATGGAATGACGCCATCTACAACGACATTATGGCCCTCAAACGCGAAATTATTGACGTAATGATCGGTGAGGGCATCACCAAATACATACTAATTGGCGAAAATATCTTGAACTTCCACAGCTCCGATGACTCCTATTACGAGGAGTGGTTTCAAGACATCGAAGATGGCTGGATTGCTGCATTACATTTCAGAGAACATGTCATCGACGAATTCAAAGACAATAGCATTGACTACTATATCAACTTTGGCGGATACCTCAACGAAATCCCTTGGCGTACCCTCAAACCAAAACAGCTCTATAAACAAATCGAAGAGAGTCTACAAAAGCGATTGAACATGTAACCGCTACAACTTGTTATTAAATCTTTCACGATCATACAATCCTGGGGCGGCGTGGTCCAATTCTTCAAAGTCTAAATAGACATATTGAAAGGGACGAACTTCTGTAAGTGAATACACAATTTCTGCTAAGACACCATAGTTGCCACTAGAGCCCATTTGGCTTAAAAAAGTCACGTCATTCATCTTAACGAATACCGTATCGCCCGAGGTTTTCACCAAATCCAACTGCATACTTTGATATTGTTTATTCAAATCAGCAAGCACTTGATCAATGGATAAGCTATCTGGTACGGCCAACTGCACCATGCTATCCGCTTCGGCATCGTATTTCCAAGTGACGGATGACACTTTTGGTGCGTCGACGACCGCATCCGCAGTATTTGCTATGGAATCAGTAGAAGTGCTGCTCGATTCGCTATCACCCATACAACTCCATAATGTCAAAGGAAATAAAAGGGATAAACAAATACTTCGTAGGGAGAACTTTCCTTTCATATGCTTAGAATTAGTGAAAATCAATTCTTAAAAATACGAAAAAATTGAATCAAAAGAGACATTCCCTTGCAATTCAAAGTTCCTATTCTATAGATAATTCAGTAACTTTGGGACACAAAATAAAAACTTTACTATCATGTCATTCAGAATAGAAAAAGATACAATGGGTGAAGTTCAGGTACCAGCAGAAAAATACTGGGGTGCACAAACCGAACGTTCACGTAATAATTTCAAAATCGGCCCTTCGGGCTCTATGCCGAAAGAAATAATTGAAGGCTTTGCTTATTTGAAAAAAGCAGCGGCTTATGCAAACCACGAATTAGGGGTATTGCCTATCGAAAAACGTGATGCTATCGCTGCTGTATGTGATGAAATCCTTGCAGGTAAATTGGACGATGAGTTTCCCTTGGTAATCTGGCAAACAGGTTCAGGAACACAGTCAAACATGAACGTTAACGAAGTAATCGCTAACCGTGCGCAAGTATTGGCTGGTGGTAAAATCGGTGAGGGCGAACCTGTATTGAAAGCTAATGATGATGTAAATAAATCTCAATCTTCGAACGACACTTACCCTACAGGCATGCACATTGCAGCATACAAAGCGGTAGTAGAAGTGACTATTCCAGGAGTGGAAAAATTGCGTGATACTTTGAAGCGCAAATCTGAAGAGTTCATGAATGTCGTAAAAATCGGGCGTACGCACTTGATGGATGCTACTCCTTTGACTTTAGGTCAAGAATTATCAGGTTATGTTGCTCAATTGAACTATGGACTAAAAGCTGTTAAAAATACATTAGCACACTTATCAGAAGTTGCATTAGGCGGTACTGCTGTAGGTACAGGCTTGAATACTCCTGCTGGATACGATGTATTGGTCGCTAAATATATTGCAGAATTCACTGGACACCCTTTCGTGACTGCACCTAATAAATTCGAAGCTTTAGCTGCTCACGACGCGATTGTAGAGGCACATGGTGCATTGAAACAATTGGCCGTAGCTTTAAACAAAATCGCGAATGATATACGTATGTTGGCTTCAGGTCCACGTTCGGGTATAGGAGAGATTTTGATTCCAGAAAATGAGCCAGGATCTTCTATCATGCCAGGTAAAGTAAACCCAACACAATGCGAAGCATTGACAATGGTCGCTGCTCAAGTAATGGGTAACGATGTTGCTATCACTATTGGTGGTACACAAGGTCACTATGAATTAAATGTATTCAAACCATTGATGGCGGCTAACTTTTTACAGTCAGCACGATTAATCGGTGATGCTTGTGTATCTTTCGAGGAGCACTGTGCATCAGGTATAGAACCGAATTATACGCGTATCAAAGAATTAGTAGACAATTCGCTAATGCTAGTAACTGCGTTGAATACTAAAATCGGTTATTACAAAGCTGCTGAAATCGCGCAAACGGCACACAAAAATAACTCAACGTTGAAAGAAACAGCTATCGCATTAGGTTATGTGACAGCCGAGCAATTTGACGAATGGGTAAAACCAGAAGAAATGGTGGGAAGTTTAAAATAATATAGTGATTAAACTTTCGAAAAAATACAATTTTCCAAAAGCATACCTATTTATCGTGGTAGGTATGCTTTCTGCTTTCATGAGCTGTCAGCGCCACTCGGATATGCAAACAGAGGGTGTCAAAGCGCTGCAAGGTGTCTGGGTACAGGATAGCGTCGAAAATCAGGCTAATCTGCTTTCCTATTCTCTACATACTTTTACTTTTCGCTGTGATTCTATTTACAGCACCATGGATGTGTATGCCAAAACCAAGACTATTCCAGACTCTTGCTATAATAATGGCAACTGGCAGGAATATGCAAAAGGCGTATACGTACAACGGGGAGATAGCCTCATCGTAGAAGGCGTCTACACCAAAGAAAATGGTAAACAAAAGATATCGGGATGCTATAAAAATGGACAGTACTTACCTCGATTTAAGATAATATCTATCTCTGAAGATTCAGTGGTCCTACAAAATAAGTTTGAATCAAAACCTATTACATTGCGCAAGACTCAAGATATTAACTGTATTCCAAAGAAACGTTGGGAAATGTAAAATTTAAATTAAAAATGCTAAATATTATTAGCATTTTGATTTAATTTTTAACCCAACATGAAAACACGCTTATTCTTAATTGCCACAATACTTTTTAATGTTTGCTATGGTCAAAGCGATAGCACTAAAATAGTCAATCTAATTTCGTACATAGCAAAAGGCGAAACTTTAAACTACGCTGTTTTAAAAACAAGAATTGACTCAAGTAGCACCAAAGAGCCCAAAACAACAGAAGAAGCCTTTAACTTCAAAATTACAGTAAAAGATTCTACAGATTCAAGTTATATAATTAGCTATTATCGAACTGCAGATATTTTTGCTAATCCAAAGTTGCTTGAATTGCCAGAAGAAATGCAACAAAAAATCTTTAATCTATCAACAGTAAAATTCGACTATGAAACGAATGAATTAGGCACATTCAAAAAAATCCTCAATGAGGACCAACTCGCGGATAAAATATCCTCAGATTTAAAAGAAATATTTGAAATGCTGTCTACAGAAAATTCGGATGAAAATATCCAAAAATTTTTAGAAGATTTTCAAGGTTCAATAGATCCTAAATCATTAATTGCTGTTTATGCTCAAGATATACATGCATTGCATTATGCACTTGGTGCCTCAATAAATCTCCAAGATACAATTTCATTTGAAGAAGAGTCTATCGCTCCTATTTTAAATGTTCCAATTACTATGGCAGGAATATATTATTGTGCTGAATATGATCAAGAAAATGATTTCATCTCTATAGTTCAAGAAAAAACTGTTAACTCTAATTTTAAAGAGAAAATTCTTGATTTCGCAAGAAAGTACGAAAACAAAGAAAAACAAATCAATGAGGAAGAATTCAAGAATATGGACATGAATATTTATATTCATAATACCCATCAATATAACTCTTACTATGGTGTTGCAACCTATGTTGAACTATTTAAAGAAATTACAGTGAATACTAAAAATGAAAACATGAAGAGAATAGACATTTATGAAATTTCTCTGGTCGAGGATTGATAATATTTTCCAATCTTCGAAAGACTTAAATCAACTAGAAAAAGCCGCTTAAAGCGGCTTTTTCTAGTTAATCAATTTCGTATCATCTGAAGATTTTAGCAGATTTTGCTTCAATTCGTTTTCAGATTGCAATAGTTCTTGCTCTACAACTTTTCGCTTCTCGCGACCGTCACGTTGGATTTGCAACACCTGTTCGATTGTATGAATAATATCGCTATTTGCTTTCTTGATTGTTTCGATATCCACGATACCACGTTCCGTTTCACGTGCTACACTAATCGTTGATTCTTTCAACATTTCCGAATTCTTACGTAATAATTCATTTGTCGCATCGGTCACTGCCTTTTGCGCTTCCAAAGCGCGTTGCGAATGCGCAATACCCAAAGTCAACACCATCTGATTTTTCCAAAGTGGTAATGTATTCACAATACTGGATTGGATTTTTTCCATCAAAGAGGAACTATTACTCTGAATCATACGAATCTGAGGAGCTGTTTGTAATACGACCATGCGGGTTAATTTCAAATCATGCACTTTACGCTCAAAACGAACGACATGCTGCTCCATATCTTTGTAGGCTTGGATTTTGTGTTGATCGCCAGATTCTTCCGCTTCTCTCTTCAGTTGAGGAAGGGTTACTGCGTGTACTTCTTGCAGCTTCTCCTCTCCCGCAGCGATATGCAGAGACAGTTCTTTGAAATAATTCTGATTCTCCTGAAAAAGTTTATCAAAAATATTGACATCTTTCAACAGCGTTTTGTAGTGTCCTTCGAGCTTGAGTTCGATTTGATGGATATTTTTTTCGACCGAAGCATATTCCGTACGAAGACGCGCTACTTTTTTCTTCAAGTTGTCAAAAAATGGAATCAACGGCTTTTTATTCAAATTTTCATCAAAAGATTTGATGTCCGAACGTAAGTTCAACAAAATATCTTCAGCACCGCCCATATCCTTGGTACGCACCTGTTTAAGGATTTCATTCGAAAAATTACTCACCTTAGTCTGACTCGCCACACCAAACTGAATGATGTCGGTTGTGGAATTCAGATTTATTTTATCCTTATATTGTTGGATTAAAGCCTTCTCTTCAGGTGAAAAATTCACTTGCATATCTTGACTCTTATCCGAATTATGATCATCGTAAGTAGTTAGGTCTATTGTACTCATAGTTTAGTCATTAAGTAATTTTTTATTTTTGAGGGTTTGCAGATAGACGTCCGACTCTGCAGACACATCCAGCAAACGATATTTAATCAAATTGGTAACATCTAATTCTATTGCCGAAGAAGCTTGTACAAGTACCGCTTCCAGCTTATTTTTTGATTCTAGTGTAATGGCATTATTCAGGCGCGTCTGCTCCAGATCATAATACTCGCGCAGTACATTCACCACGGTACCATGTCTTACCAAAAATTTTTCCGCCTCTTGAAGGTCCCGTTGCTCCAGCAGATGAAACAAACGAACAATTTTTTCTATATGTGTTTGCAGATTTCTATTTTGAATAGATTTCTTATAAAACATCAATTTTGTAACAAAAGATTGAGGAGTTTCAACCTGTGCTTGTGCTAATTCTAAGCGGCGCTGATGTTGTATACTGTTTACCCAGGTCAATTGTCTTACCTCTCCGAGTTCAAGACGCTGTAAGTAATCCTTGGATTGACTCAATAGTAATCCATTACCAGCGATATAAGAAGCAATATACCCACACACGGTAGCCAACATACCCGATGACATGGCGCCGGCAAAATAATAGAATGAATAAAATAAGCCAAACTGGATAAATAACATTATCCAGGCAAGAATATACCACGAACGCACTTTACTCTTGGAAGCCTGCGACATCATCACTAAGGGATGAATAGGTGGAATAAACAATAAAATGGAAAAAAATGTCCATTTTAATTGACCAAATTCCCAACGTTTACTTTTCTTTGTCGCAAAACCCATTGTCCTTTATTCGTTATAATGTCTAAATATACTTATTTTTTTTATCGCTATAATATATCAAATTCACAGCAACATTAATAAAACGTTCAATTCCTATTCCAATAATCAATATTTTTACACAATGGCAACAAAAAACAACTATATCAGCTACTTACGTGTCATTGCGACAGTCTTTGTCATATTGATTCATGCCAGCACAGGATTTTTGAATCGGTTTGATGCTGACAGCTTTAGTTGGAATTATGCCAATTGGATTAATTCGGCGACACGTTGCTCAGTGCCTATTTTTGTGATGCTCTCGGGAGCTTTGCTCCTTCGAAAAGATGAAGACACCATTCTTTTTTATAAGAAAAGGATAACCAAATTATTTTATCCATTTGCGTTCTGGACGATTATTTATCTAATATATTACTTCTATCGATACACCAATTTTAATGCTTTATCTACAGACAAAATAGTTAGTATTACACAAGATAAAATATTGCATGGATCTAATGCACATCTTTGGTACCTGTACATGATTATTGGAATGTACTTAGCCATCCCCTATTTACGCAAAATCATCAATCAAGTTAGTATTCGAGAGATTGAAATATTCTTGATGCTCTGGTTTGCATCGATGATTTTGTTGAACAAGCACTATTATCCTATTGTACCAAAATTCGATTTATCATTTTTCTCGGGATATTTGGGTTATTTGGTATTCGGGTACTATTTATCCATCAAATCTTTCAATTGGAACAAATATCTTCCCCTTATTGCTTACATAATAGTATCCATTTTCACCGTATATATGACATACAGTTGGAGCCTAGAAGCTAATAAATACAACCCACATTGGTATAATTATGTATTTCCGAACACGGCATTAGCCGCTGGATTCATATTCTTATTTATAAAAAATAGTACGTCCAATAATACCGAACTACCAAGTTGGCTTCGCGTAATAGATGAATACAGTTTTGGTATTTATCTCGTTCATATACTACCGCTCAACTATCTTCATCCTATTGTTTCTAAACATATGAGTACTATGTGGGTGATCCCAGTAGTGACATTATTGACATTGATTAGCTCGATTGGAATAATATATGTATTGAGAAAGATTCCTTATGGAAAATATGTGAGTGGATAATTGCCCGCTATCCCGGACGCGCAATCTACTTTTGACAGCAAAACAAAAAAGCTATCTCCATGGAGATAGCTTTTTATAAGTATGTGTTATACGGTTATTTTCTAAAGATTAGAACGGCAAATCATCATCGTCAGCACCTGAAGATGAAATATCTACTGGAGCAGGCATATCATTGTATGATGGTGCAGAAGCTGCAGCAGTATTTGCCAATTTAGTCACTCTCCAAGCTACTAATGAGTTGAAATACGTTGTTACACCTTGTGCATTCGTCCAAGGACGACCACGTAAATTGAAAGAAATTTCAATCTCTTCGCCTACAGACAAATTATCAAAAATATTAACTCTATCTTGTGTCGCTTCAAAACGAATATACTCCACAAATTGTGGGTTTTCTGCGTATGCAACGATTAAATCTCTCTTTTTAAAAGACTCAGTAACCTGTTGTACAGCACCTACTTCGTGAACTTTTCCTCTGATTTCCATATCATTAATTGTATTAAACCGTAAAATTACACATTTTTTGCGTCGAAGATTAATTAACTTTGCACAAATATGAAAGAAGTTTTCAACACAGCAAGCAAAGTGATAATAACTTGTAACAAAAGATTATCACCATACCTTCAAGAGGAAGTTACAGCATTAAGATACGAAATAAAGAGAGCATTCAATACGGGTGTAGAATTACACGCATCTATTAATGAGTGTATCCGACTGAATCTGAACCTACGTACAGCAAGTCAGGTATTATATGAATTAGGTTCATTTCGTGCCAATGACCCCAAAGAATTATACGATGCATTAGTGAAAATCGAGTGGGAAAATATTATCCCTTTTGATGGATATTTCACCGTGACATCCAATGTGCATAACGACACGATTACTACGCCACTTTTTGCAAATGTAAAAGTGAAAGATGCTATCGTAGATAGAATCAAAGATAAGAAAGGTGTACGTCCAGATACAGGTCCTGATGCGCACAAATGTGTCATTCACTTACACTGGATGGAAGATCGTGCAGAAATTTTCTTAGACACATCCGGCGAAACATTGGCTAAGCATGGCTACCGTAAGCACCCTGGAAAAGCACCAATGTTGGAAGCATTAGCCACTTCGACCATCATGGCTACCAAATGGGACGGTAAATCTCCATTTATTAACCCAATGTGTGGTTCAGGAACATTGGCTATTGAGGCAGCTTTGCTAGCACAAAAGAGAATGCCCGGTTTGTACCGCATGAACTATTCATTTATGCATTTCATTGGGTACGATGAAGAAGTTTTCTTCCAAGAAAGAAGATTGCTAAAAGATAAAACCGAGAAGACAAACCTTCCTCCCATTATCGCGTCCGATATTTCGAAAGAAGCGATTGAAATCGCCAAGATCAATGCACAGACCGCTGGTGTAGAGCATTTGATTACATTTGAAGTTTGTGATTTTGCGGACACTACAGTTCCACCTGAGCCGGGAGTAATTATGTTTAATCCTGAATATGGAGAAAGACTAGGTGTGCACAGCAAATTAGAATTGACTTACAAGCGCGTCGGAGATTTCATGAAGCAAGAATGCAAAGGCTACCGCGGATATGTATTTACCGGTAATCCTGACCTTGCCAAAAAGATCGGCTTAAAAGCGTCGCGAAGATTTGAATTTTTCAATGGCAAATTAGATTGTAGACTCCTGCAATACGAGCTCTACGACGGCACCAAAGAAGATCAAAAGTAATTCAAAATACCGTACTGCGGAATACCGTATATACCGTACTGAGAAATACTGTTTTTTAAAATAAATGGATAAAAAGCTAATAAAGAACTCTTATATTAGCTTTTTATTCATTTACAGATGCAAAATATCATTGATCTTACTGTAGCTTTCGTACAAGATAGGCTTAAATTTGCTGAAGCAGGACACGACTGGTGGCACATCCAACGCGTGTGGAACAATACAAAACTTATATTAGAAACCGAATCAGCAGATCGTTTGGTATGCGAATTAACCGCCTTATTACACGATATTGCAGATAGTAAATTTCATGATGGAGACGAGACCATTGGTCCGCGTGTTGCGGGCGAGTTTCTGGCTTCTATTGGTGTTGAGGAGCAGGTGATCGAGCAAGTGAAACTCATTATTCTGAATATGTCTTTCAAAGCATCACTCGGTGAAGTGACTTACCATTCCAAAGAACTGGAGGTCGTACAAGATGCGGACAGATTGGACGCTATTGGAGCTATCGGTATTGCCCGTGCCTTCAATTATGGTGGCTATAAAAACCGCGAGATGTACGATCCGAATATTGCGCCAAAACCAAATCTGAGCAAAGAAGAGTACAAAAAGACTTCGGCTCCAACAATCAATCATTTTTATGAAAAACTGTTGTTATTAAAAGACAAAATGAATACCCCTACTGCCAAAGCAATTGCCGAGCAAAGACACCAATTTATGGAAATGTTCTTGCAACAATTTTATGCAGAATGGGAAGGAAAGCGATAAACACTCGTTTATTTATTTGAAATAATTTAAATTAGGCAGTAATTATGAAAAAAATTACTGCCTTTTTATTTGTCCTATTATTCCCCATACTTGCTTACTGTCAAGCAGATTCGCTAACCTTCATTCAGCAGCAATGGCAAACCCACAAACTCAGCAAAGGCGTCATCTGGAAAAGTACAGCATTCGCCGCCCTATTCAATAGTCAGCAGATTATTAATATCGTGGAGATAGACCTCAAAAAGTACCAGAAAAAATTAGGTATGAAAGCGCTCCCAAATAGTCGCGAACGCACTTCTACTCTCGCTCAGGAAGTCCAAGCATTAGCAGCCATCAATGGTGGTTTTTTTGACATGAAAAATGGTGGAGCGGTAGATTTTATAAAAGTGAATAATCAGATTATTAACCCTACCCTTTCCAAAAGCGCACGTGCCAATGCTTATTTTGCATTCGATAATAAACGCACGCAAATAGTTACAGATTCTGCCACTATAGCCGCATATCCCAACGTGATGTTGGCAGGTCCTATGCTAATCGAGCACAGCAATATACTATCCTTATCCAAAAATGCGTTTAATGATAATAGACACCCACGCACGGCTATAGGTATTAAAGACAACAAACTAATTTTCATAACCGTAGATGGTCGACGCAGCCAATCGCAAGGTGTCAGCCTGCATGAGCTAACAGACATAATGAGATGGTACGGATGTCAACAGGCTATGAATCTTGATGGTGGTGGAAGCACAGCGATGTATATTCAAGGGCAGCCCTTCCAAGGAATAGTAAATTATCCTTCGGACAATCAAAAGTTTGACCACGAAGGCGAACGAAAAGTTTCTAATATTATTTATATAAAAAAATAAACTGTATACCCCCGATTATGAGAAAAATCATTTTAGCCCTATTCCTTACCTTTACCTTGCTAACTGCATTTGCGCAACCGCAAATAGTGGCGCACCGCGGCGCATGGAAAAACACCAATGTACCGCAAAATTCTATTGCGGCATTAAAACATGCTATCGAGCAAAAAGTATGGGGTTCTGAATTTGACGTATCACTCACCAAAGATGATGTCCTCATTGTAAATCACGACAATACATATCAAGGTCTCGATGTAGCCACAAACACGTACAAAACTTTAAGAAAAAAGCGTCTAAGCAACGGTGAAAAACTGCCAACAGCTAAAAAGTATATGCGTACAGGCTTGAAACAAAAACATACCACCATGGTCTTCGAAATCAAGCCAAGCACGCTGGGCAAGGAACGCTCCATCAAAGCGGCGGATATAGCATACAAACTTGTCAAAAAAATGAAAGGTCTCGACCAAACCGTGTTTATTTCTTTCAGCTATGACGCCTGCCTACACCTCAAACAACTGGACAAAGATGTTCGCGTACAGTATCTGGGTGGCGACAAAAGTCCTATTCAATTGTATAATGATGGATTTTCGGAGATGGATCTGAATTATTATGTATTCAAAAATAATCCTGCCTATTTTAAAGAGGCCAAAGATCGCTCTATGAAAATCAATGTTTGGACGGTCAATAATGAAGCAGACATGCAATATTTCATTGACAACAATGTAGATTATATCACTACTGACGAACCTGAATTGTTAAATAATATTTTGAACAAATAATATGAAAAAGATAATAAGCTTATTGATTCTGCTATGTAGTATTAGCTCAATTTATGGACAGTCATTTACAATAGCAAGCTATAATATCCGTCTACGCACGCAGGTCGATACCGGCAATCTGTGGATGGACAGAAAGGATAAAGTGGGCAACCTGATAAAGTACCATGATTTCGATATCTTCGGCGTACAGGAAGCGTTTAAAGATCAGATGAATGATTTACAAAAGATGCTTCCGAAATATGCGTATGTTGGTGTCGGAAGAGATGATGGTAAGGATAAAGGCGAGCATTCAGCGATTTTCTACAAGAAAGAACGCTACACTGTGAAGAAAAACGGGACATTCTGGCTTTCGGCGACCGATACAGAATCCCCAAACAAAGGCTGGGACGCTGCCCTACCTCGCATCTGCACCTGGGCTGTCTTCCAAGATCAGAGCAATGGTAAGGAGTTTATTCTTATGAATACACATTTTGACCATGTAGGACGAGTAGCACGTACCGAGAGTGCGAAGTTGATGCTGCAAAAGGCTAAAGAATTAGCTCAAGGCTTGCCCTTAATTATCTGCGGGGACTTGAATGTCAATGAACAGGATGAAGCATACTTTACATTGGCAAATTCGCCTTCTATCCAAGACACATATGAGCTCGCCGAATTCGTGTACGAACCCAATTCCACATTCAATGGCTGGGGGAAAAATATCCAACAGAAAAGTAGGATAGATCATATATTCGTATCGCCGGCATTTCAGGTGAAGAAATATGCTGTTTTGACAGACACCTATCTAGGCAAATATCCTTCGGATCATTTTCCGGTAGTCGCGCACCTAGACTGGTAAAACAAGTTTTTGTATTTATGTATTTCAATAAATTAAAATATGAAATCATTCAGCTACTTAGCATTAAGCTTAGCCGCACTTCCGTTACTGACGGGTTGCGAAACCATGAGTCAGATAGCAAACACATTACCACAAGGTAGTCCGGGTACGACAACATCTAGCACAGGATCCAACACCACTATTACACAAGCAGAAGCCGTGACAGGCATCAAGCAGGCCCTCAATAATGGCTTGCAAAATAGTATTAAGACTTTATCGGCAACAAACGGATTCTATGGAGATGCGCTCGTAAAAGTATTGATGCCGGAAGAAGCACGCCGAGTAGAACAAACCCTGCGCTCAGCAGGTATGGAAAAATTAGTTGATAATTTCATATTAAGTCTAAACAGAGCTGCTGAATCAGCCGTCAAAGAGGCGGCTCCTGTATTTGTAAATTCGCTTTCGCAAATGACCGTTACCGATGCCTTCAATATTCTGTTAGGCTCACAACAAGATGCCGCTACGCAATTTTTCAAACGTACTACTTCAGCGACTTTAACCGATAAGTTTAGCCCTATAGTAGCTAAAGCCTTAGGCAAACATAACGTCAATACATATTGGACACAGCTTACCACAGCCTATAATTCACTTCCTTTATCCTCGAATAAAGTGCAAACAGATTTGAACGCCTATGTCACGCAGAAAGCGATACATGGCCTTTTTGTCAAAGTTGCCGATGAAGAGTTAAAAATCAGACAGAATATTGCCGGATCCCGAAATACCAACATCTTGCAGTCCGTATTTGGATGGGTTGACAAGCAAAAATAAAAAAAATGGGGAAAGTAATTTTTCCCCATTTTTCTTTTGCGTTCTTGACAATAAATATACCTTAAAACCTGCTTTCTTTGCTACATTTGTATTAAAATAACGTCAAAATGGATCATTCTATTATAAATAATCTATCCAATCTTTCTGTGGCAGAACGTTTTATGCGTTATGTGCAGATAGATACACAATCGGATGCAAGTTCAGTAACCTTTCCATCGACAGCTAAGCAACTTAATCTCAGTAAACTGTTGGTAGAAGAATTGAAAGAAATAGGTGCGCAGGATGTAGAGTTGGATGAGAATGGCTATGTATATGCTACGATACCGTCTAACACCAACAAAAATGTTCCTGTCATCTGCTTTTGCTCGCATGTCGACACTTCTCCGGATTGCTCAGGCACTGATGTCAAACCAATCATGCATAGTAATTACCAAGGCCAAGACTTGATATTGCCTGATGACAATGCAGTAGTCATTCGTTTTGCGGAGCATAAAGATTTGGCGGAGCAAATAGGAAACGACATCATCACGGCCTCCGGAACGACTTTATTGGGCGCGGATGACAAGGCCGGTGTGGCGGAAATCATGGAAGCAGCCAAATTATTGATAGCGCATCCTGAAATCAAACATGGTGACATCAAAATATTATTTACGCCAGATGAAGAAATTGGCCGAGGTGTAGATTTTGTGAATTTAGAGCGCTTAGGTGCCCAATTTGCATACACTATGGATGGTGAAAAGGCTGGCACCATTGAAGATGAAACATTTTCGGCAGATGCAGCCACCATTACGATTCATGGTGTATCCGTACACCCCGGATTCGCGAAAGGCAAAATGCAATCAGCGATCAAAATCGCATCAAAAATCATTGACGCTTTGCCTACCGACAGACTTTCTCCGGAGAGTACTTCAGGAAAAGAAGGTTTTGTGCATCCTACAAATATATCCGGTACCGTAGAAAATGCAACTATAGGATTTATTGTTCGCGATCATGATACCGCAAATTTGGCTAAACATGAAGCAGAGCTCGAGTCACTTGCAAAAGATATCGTGGCTCAATATCCCGGCACGACCTATACATTTGAGACCAAAGAGCAATACCGTAATATGAAAGAAGTGTTGGATCAATATCCTCAAATTATGGCTATTGGCTTGGAAGCTATCGAACGTGCAGGAATGAAAGCAGAACGTCGCAGTATCCGTGGTGGTACCGATGGATCGCGGCTATCATTCATGGGATTGCCTTGTCCGAATGTGTTTGCCGGTGGTCATGCATTCCACGGTAAAATGGAATGGGTATCAAAACAAGATATGGAGAAAGCCGTAAAAACTATCTTACATATCGCTACTCTTTGGGAAGAAAAAGCTTAATCAAATATTATATTAGTATGTCAAACGAAATTTTAAACGCAATCAAATTCCGTAGAACAGTAAATCAAAACAGTTTTACAGATCAAGATATTTCAAAAGAAGATCTTTTAACCATTTTAGAGGCTGCAAATGCTGCTCCTACCCACAAACGTACCCAACCTTGGCGTTTCGTCATCTTTCGCAAAAATGGTTTAGAAAGATTGGGTAGCGAATTAGCCCGCATCTACAAAAACATCACACCAGCAGAAAAATATACTGAACTAACGGAACAAAATATGGCGAAAAAAGCTACACAATCCAATGTAGCTATCGCAATTGTTGTAAACTATACAGGTGATCTGCCGGAATGGGAAGAATTGGCAGCAACAGCATGTGCGGTTCAAAATTTATGGTTGGCAGCACACTCACTTCATATCGGTGGATATTGGGCATCTCCAGGATTAATTAATCATTTGGGTGAATTCTTAAATCTAGAAGACAATCAAAAATGCGTTGGCTTATTCTATTTAGGACATCATAATACTGAACCTCGCGAACCCGTTCGCTCTCCTATCGAAGATAAAATCCGTTGGGAAGAATAACTAAAACAAAAAGGTTGGCGAATTGCCAACCTTTATCGTTTATTACGAATTTTATACAGAAGTATTGATATAACAGATGCCAATACTATAAAACATTATTAATCATCTTTACAACTTTTTCATTACCAGGGAAACTAGTAAACTTGTTAACCAAACTTCCTTCTTTGTTATATAAAACATACGATGGAATTCCTTCAAATCCCATTTGATCCATCATATACTCCCACTGTTCATCTGTCAAATAGTAATGTTCACTCCCAATACCTTGTATATTCTGTTCCCAAAGTTTCTTAGGTGAAGATCCATTAGTTATATAAACAAAAACCACATCTTTATCCTTAAAGTCTCCTTTTACATTTTTAAACTGTTTCATCGCTTCTAAGCAAGGTGCACACCATGTCGCCCAAAGGTCTATGAATACCCCTTTATTTTTATACTTCGCCACAATTTCATTCATCAATTCCTCTTTAGGCACTGCAGAGACATCATTTACTACAGTTGGAGATTTTAAATTCGAATAAGTGAGTACTTTTTCATTTTTTCGAAATAGAATTTTTGCAATTTCTCCATTCCCCCAGTAATCCTTAATATTTTCTTTTTGCTTTTCGCTTAATGGTCTTCCTTGAATATTCATCTGTCTAGCATATGCATTTGCAGCCAAAATATCATAATATTGACCATCGTCAAAACCTACCAAATCTGATAAAACACTTTTCAAATACGTTAACCACTTGTGAATGTCACTATCCCCAATCATTGGAATACCTAAAACATTATTTTGAAGAATTGAATCTTGAAATTCTGGGAATGTGAAGGTATTGAGATATTGTAAATCGTTAAGATCAAAGTCTTTCAAAAATATAAAATACGATCTGTCAATCTTTTGAATTTTAGGTATATTGATGGTGTCCTGTGTTGCGTTACGATAATTTCGCTTAATCGTGGATTCGTAATTAAAAACATGAGCTGTATAAAGAAATAAACGATAATCTTTTGCTATCAAATCTTTAAACTCATTTGAGATTAAATTATCCTTATTTACAAATAGATCGATTCTTTTGGACACGTTTGAATTTGCAAATGCAAGAAAATCATCTATACTTTTATCATAAAATTTTGGATATTCCCAATTTGGATCAATTGGACGATAATTAGCCATTCTTATTAATATGTCCATATTTTGCATTGCATCATATTTATTCATTACAGGAGTAATTTCAATAAATTTGATGTTTTTATTAGCATCATATGTTATATCGACATGAGTAACCTCCCCATTGACAGCTCTTATCCTAAGCATCTTATCTGGATTCAAACTAGAGCGCAAACCAATGTATGTAGTATCAATTTCTACGTCGAAATCAAATGAAAACTTACCTAATGAGTCTACGAGGATATCATAAGTGACAAGCTCTAAAGTAATTGGACGCAACAAACTAATAGTAAGCACAATACTATCCCTATTGGATTTTTCAGGCAGGTTAATTGTCCCTGTAATTTTTGAACTGCCTGCGACTATTTCATTTTTATATTTGTCTGGAGTCTTAGTACAAGACAGAAGTATCAATGAAAATAAAACAACAAGGGTAAAGAATAATTGTCTATTACTCATATATAATTGATTAACTACGAATAATATACAAATATTATTTTTTAAATTTTAATATCAATCAAAAATGCATTGGCCTATTCTATTTAGGACATCACAATGCAGAACCTCGCGAACCCGTTCGCTCTCCTATCGAAGATAAAATCCGTTGGGAAGAATAACTAAAACAAAAAGGTTGGCGAATTGCCAACCTTTTTGTTTAAAACCTATAGTCAATGAACATATCCGTAGGTACTACTGGGGTAAAATCTATTTTTGAATTATAAGTAAATCCTAATTAGCTCGAATTCTAAGTATTTCCCTCTATTTAGGGAATTTTCACCTTCGTTGCATCCACATAGAAGTTTGCTTTGTCGCCTTTCCAAGATATATCATTTTGGATTATCTGGATCAACACATCTTTGGTTTCTTTCCTTCCTCCTTCAATCTGTATATCGCTAGCCTTGCCATTATCCCCAACATTAAAATAGACTTCAATGCGCTGTGCCTTATCTACAACAACCTCTTTCTCCAACACTCCTTGAAAAGCTTTCCATCCGTCAACAGGCTCAGCATCATTTCCAGAAACAGGAAGTATATTGAAATCAAAAACTTGGTCTTGCATAATCTGCACTTCCACCAAGTCAGATTTTTTGGTATCCGTCAGATACCGCATCAACACCAAGGTACATACAGCGACAAATAGCACACCTGCAGCCATTCCTATAGCCAATCTTTGCCAGCTGTAGAACTGTTTCTTGCGCGTATCCGCTTGTGCCTCCACGCGGGAAGCAAGGCGCTGCTGTAGCAAACTCAATTGCTTAGTATCAACCCCATTTTGTAATCTATATCCATCTATTGCATCTTGCAAAAATGGGTCTTCCAATGCTTCACGTTCCAGCGCATGCATATCGTCAGGGTTCATTAACCCATGTACATAATTGTGAATGCGTGAGAGTTGGTAATTATTTTCCATTTTTATTACTTTCCATACATATCTTAAGATTCCGCTTACCATTCTGTATGGCACTTTTAACCTTATTGAGGTCAAGTTTTGTTTTTTCAGCGATATCTTTATAACACATTTGTTCTAAATAAAATAAACGAACGCACTGTTCTTGCTCCCTATTCAGGGTCTGTAAACAATTCTCGAGCTTCTCAAAATCCCCCTCTGTCCATTTTTCCTCCTCCACATTACTCAATTGCTGCTCACTTTCGATGATATTATCATCAATATCCACCTGCGGACGACGCTTATCCCTGCGCAATTGCATCAAACAATAATTCTTGGTGTACACGTGCAGCCAGCTTTTGAAATTGTCTACCTCATGTGTGCGCAATTTGGGAATCAGCTCTTCGAAAATTTGCATCACCGCGTCTTGGCTCTGCTCGGCATCTTGCAAATACTTGTAGCATACACCATACAGCAAAGACATATACGGAGCATACAACTTGCCCAATACAGCTAGACTACCCGTAGCTTTATATTGTGTGAGGAGCTCCTTTTCGTTCATGCACTTTATTTGTTATTATGATGCTTTAAAATCGATTTTTCCATAAATATTATTGAAATAATAGCATGGCTATTACTAAAGTAACAATTACATTAAATGTTTGTGCAATTAAAAATGCATATAAAGGTTTTTTGTTGCTGTGCTGAAATAAATCTTTGAATTTGGTCTCCAAGCCAATAGAGGTAAATGCCAAAACAAACCACAGGGTTTGCAAACTTTTCAAAGAATCTTTTACCGTATTATTTGTTTCGGGTGAAATAAAAAAGGAGAAAAGCAGTGATGCCGCGACAAAACCCAGAACAAACTTAGGAAACCGCTCCCAAATAATTTTCAATGTAGGTTTTTCTCTTTTCGTTTCCTCGTCTACTGATTTGGCATACGTCCAATAAATACTAATCGCAAATGCCGCTATTCCAAGTAATACATTTTGCGAAAATTTTACGATTGTACTTATTTTTAACGCCTCCTCTCCTACCAAAGATCCGGAAGCCACGACAGCGCCGGTGGTGTCGATGGAGCCGCCCAGCCATGCACCCGTAACCTCTTGCGAAAGGCCCATCCATTCCGACAGGTAAGGCATAAAAATCATCATCGGAATAGCGGTGATGAGTACCAGCGAAATGACATACGACAATTTTTTGCTATCGCCTTTTATTGCTCCTGAAGTCGCAATAGCTGCCGAAACCCCACAAATGGAAACCGCACTGGCAAGCATGAGGGACATTTCTTTATCAATCTTCAGTTTTTTACACAACCAGAAAGCAAAGTACCAAACTGAAATCACAACCACCAACGCCTGTACTAAGCCACGGGTGCCGGCATTCAAAATTTCGTTAAATAAAACGGTTGTTCCCAACAATACCAAACCAATCTTAACATATAGCTCCGTACTTAATGCTTTTTTGAACCATTCTGGCAATTTAATGGTATTGCTAATCAATAACCCAATGCCCAAAGCAAAGATTACGGCTTCGAGGTTATATTCTTTTACTCCCGCATTTCCAGCTAAAATTAATGCGAGCAACGTCAATAAGAAAACTACAGGAAATACGACCAACAGCGACCGAATAGATTTATGGAGTAGTAGAGCGGCAAGAATGGCTGTTATATACACCACAAGAAACTGACTGCCCACTTTCGCTAAGTTGGATAGCGACAGGACCTTCTCCGCTAATTCGGAAGAGGTAGACCAACTGAAGCTCGGCTTGGGTACCATAAAGCCTAGTAAAGCCATCAAGATAAGTCCGAGGCCTAGGACAACTACGGTCCAATCCTCATTGAAGGTGATTTTTTTGCTCCACATCATCGTTGGGGATTATTTTTTGGTTAGTTGTGAAAAAGCTAGACTGGGATCAGGATATTTATAATGGAATCCTTGTTGCAAAGGTCGAGATGATTGCACCCCATTCGTAAGTAATAGCATATCACTCTCTACACCTTTAAAATAAGCGCCAATTTTGGCAAAAGGTGTGGGTAAAGGCATACCCAGTGGCATACCTACGGATTCGCGAAGTTCTTTCATGAATATCTTATTTTTCACCGGCTCTGGAGCACATGCATGATACAATGGAGAAGGCGCGGGATGGTCTATAATCCACTTCACCAATTGCACTAAATCCTGCTCATGTATCCAACAAACCTGCTGTTCGCCATCCCCCACTTGTCCGCCTAAACCCAGCTTTGCCAGTGGATATAACTCTTTGAACATACCAAAATCGCGCGACAGCACAGGGCTCAGACGAAGGCAGACTTTCAGCGTCGATGGGGTATGATATTCAAAAAATGTATTCTCCCACTGTTGGGCTAGATTCGCTAAAAAAGTATATCCATACTGCGCAGACTCTTCATCATGGAGACCTTCTACACCTTCAAAAATAGAAACACCGGAGAAATTGATCCATAATCGCGGAGGGTTTTGCAACTGTGCAATACCCTGACCTAATACTTTGGTGGGAAGTATCCGCGAATCTAAAAGCAGTTTCTTATTACGCGGAGTAAATCGACATTGAATAGATTTACCACTCAAATTAATGAGCGTATCTGCTCCATCAAGCACATGCGTCCAATCTCCAATATGCTCACCATCCCATTGTACGTATTGTACCCGTTCATGGGTGCTTTTTCTCTCACTTCTGGATAGAATCAATACCTGATATCCGAATGGCAAGAAATAGTCTGTCAGCAATTGGCCTATATTACCAGTTCCTCCTGCCAACACAATTTTTTTTAAACTCATTACAACTCTACTTTAATGTTAAAATGATCTTTCAGTGCCAATCGAGCAGCATGATAACCGCACATACCATGCACACCGCCACCCGGAGGCGTCGCAGAAGAACAGAGATAAACCATTGGATCTGAAGTTCGGTGTGGATTCAGCGATAATGTCGGACGGGTGTACAATTGTGTTATATCCATCAGTCCCCCATTGATATCACCACCTACATAATTGGGGTTATAATTTTCTAATTGCGCAGGACTAAAAGTATGTCTTGCTAGGATTGTATCCTTAAATCCCGGAGCAAACCGCTCTATTTGATTTTCTATAATATCCGTATAATCAACCGTAGATCCATGAGGCACATGACAATATGCCCAGCCTGTATGTTTTCCTTCAGGCGCACGCGATTTATCAAATTGACTTTGTTGTGTGAATAATACAAAAGGCTTGTCTACCACACGGCCCATTTGCGCGTCATGTTCGGCCAAAGCTATATCATTAAAAGTATTTCCGATATGAACAGTTGCAGCATGCCAAGCACGCTGATCTGAAAAAGGAGTTTCTTCGGACAATGCCCAATCAATCTTGAATACGCCCATGCCTTGCTTGTATCGTAAGAGTTGTTTAAGGTATGCTGGTGTAAAATTAAGATTTTTGACTTCCAACAACTGCTTAGGTGTCATATCCAACAAGAGCAACTTATGTGCAGGTAAATCAAATTTATTTTTCAGCCAGAAATCGGTCTGAATCTTGCCTCCTATACTTCGGTAATAGCCCTCTAGGGCTGTAGCAATGGATTGCGAACCTCCTTCAGGGATGGCCCACCCGTAGCGATGACCGACGCCCAACAAAACCATGGCGATCGCTGAGGTAGCCATATTGTCTAATGGCTGGATACCATGAGCAGCCATGCCAGCCCATAGCGCTTTGGCTTTTTCACTTTGAAATGTATTGGCGAGCCAAGAGGCAGGTTGAAGGGCTTTCCTCCCAAATTTAGCGAGCTGAATAGGATGTTGAGGTCGACGCAGAGGTCCTAAGGTATCATTCGCGAGTTTGTCCCAATGTTGAACTATCGGAGCAATCAGACGACTGTATCTGTCCCCATCCTCTCCCAAATCTTGAATAGTCTGCTGCAAATCCCGAGATACTACAGCTCCCTCTTCTTCCAACAGCGGATGAGCAGCTTCATGTCGAGCATATTGAAAATTCAAACCATAAGCTTGTAGCGGTATCGACCGCATAAAAGGCGACGCCATTGCCATAGGATGGATTGCTGAACATACATCATGCTTAAATCCCGGCAGCGTAAGCTCTTTGGTACGCATCCCACCACCGATCGTGTCCGCGCCTTCGACTATCAATGTGGAAAGTCCTTGCTGTTGCAAAGTGATGGCAGCAGCAAAACCATTGGGACCAGAACCTACTATGATGGCATCGTATTTTTCCAAGGATAATTCGTTTTATAACCTAATTTAAAGGTTAAAATTGAAAATATGCAGTCTTGGGCCACCTTTTTATTTATACGTATCCAATAGGAATATTTTAGGCCATCCAAAAAATAGACATTTCAGAATTGCTAGCCGCTTATAAGAGCTGAAATAAATTATATGAGGATGTCAGTACCACTAATGCGCCAACCAATATAAGCAAAGCTTTGGGATTAACTTTGGAAGCAATATACGCGCCTAAAGGTGCAGCTATGACACCACCTATTACTAGTCCCAAAACGATATCTAAATGCTGAACCCCCAATATAAAAATGAAAACAACAGTAGCGAAGTAGGTAACAAAAAATTCCGCCGTATTTACTGTTCCAATTGTTTTGCGAGGATTATGCCCTTGGCTCAACAAATTAGAAGTAACTATTGGTCCCCAGCCACCGCCACCTACAGCGTCGAATAATCCGCCAAATAGCGCCAGAAATGACGCATATTTCCTTTTTGGTTTCTTGTTTTCTTTTTTGCGAAAGGCCTTATAAATCAGGTAGGCACCAAGAATGACCAGATAAGCGGATATATATGGTTTGACCATAGAACCATCTAAAATATCAGCCAATAAGTATGCACCTGTTGTAGCGCCTATCACACCCGTAAAAACAATGCTAAAGAATAGCTTTTTGTCTAAATTATTGAATCGTATATGTGAAAGTCCCGACACGCCCGTCGTGAAGATTTCGGAAGTATGCACACTAGCGGAAGCCAATTTTGGCGGAATCCCCAGACTCAAGAGCAATGTAGTACAACTTATGCCATAGGCCATGCCCAAAGCTCCGTCGATCAGCTGTGCAAAGAATCCGGCGATAATAAACAGGAAAAAAGTACGGTCAAACAGTACGGATCCCGCTTCGAAGGATTGATTAAACAAATAGATAAAATAGCCAATAATTACAATTTTTAAAAAGAGAATTACACAGACTATCGGTGATAATATTTTTTTCTTATTTGCTTTAGCAGGTATTTCTATGGCTTCTACTTTATTGCTCATGTTCTGTATATTTTAGAAGTATGATATTCTGTTGCTATCTCCAATTGTAGCGCAGGGTCACCCCATACGTGCGCTGATCACCCACTACCCCAGCATACTGTCCAAAGTTTCCGGGTGCGGCCAACAATTGTTCATAATAATCTTTATCAGCTATGTTTCTACCCCACACGATAACGGATAGTCCATTGCTCCCGCGGAATCCAATACGGCTATTCAGCAAGGTATATGCATCAATATTTAAATAGGCAGATGGTGACGGGCTAGAGGAGAATTTGGAACGATAAAAAGCGTCTACACCCACGAAATAGCTGCCAGAGAGACTCAGGAAATTACCTTTTGTCGTTAATTCGGGTGCAAGGGTCCAAGAATATTTGGAAATACCCGGCAGCTGTCCACCCGACACATCTTTAAATGCCTGCGCACCTCCCACTTCTTCCAAGGGCACTGGCGCATTCGTAAAAGTATCGTAGCGCCCATCGGTATAAGCGAATGCTGCATTGATACGCAGAAAACTAGTCGCACGAATACTTCCATCTAATTCTAGGCCTCTTACACTAACTTTTTCGGCATTCGCTAAGTATCCCCTGTTTACCCCAGGATCTGGAGTTTGTACTTGGGTTTGATAATCTTTAATATGTGTCTGGAAGAGTGTTACGTTGAAAAACGCATTTTGTTTGGGATTCGCTTTTACACCCAATTCGTAGTGATTTACGGATTCGGGTTTGACTTCCGCTAATGCAGTAGCCACCACACCATCGATTACTGGCAATCCCCCCACATTGATGCCGATAGGTTTATAGCTTTTTGAATATGTAGCAAACACATTATAATTGGGTGTAAATCTATATTGTAAAGATAATTGACCCGAAAAGTTTCCGGCATCGGCATCCACATCAAATTGTTGATTGGAATAAATACCTTTTACGGCGGCCAATTGTGCATCGGTATATGCTATTTGATTTTCGATATAGTTGACACGATCATAATGCGCGACTTTCTTATCGTAATTGTATCGAATACCGGGTAATAGGTGAAGCTTATCTGTGATCGCCCAATCTAACTGACCGAATACGGCCAAGCTGGTGCTTTTGATTCCATACTTTGTGCGGATGCCCACTCTGTCAATTAAACCGGGACCCCACTGTGTTGCCGTAGCCGTATTCTGCTGAAAACGCCATAATGCATCTCCTGCTTCTTCTGTATGGACAGGATCGGTTCGGAGGTCTTGCCACAGGCCAAATACACCCACGGTGGCGCTGATTTTCTCATTGATATCACCTGAATAACGAAATTCTTGCGAATATTGATCATGTGTAGAATTACCCGATGAAATGGTGTATACCGGAATTCCCAAATAATCCCTATCATTTAAAGGTACCCAATCCCAATATCTCCAAGCTGTAGTCGAGGTCAATGTGCCATTCCCTAGTTTGTAATCTACGTTAAAGGAAATTCCTCCTAGTTCATTATCCGCTTTAGAACGCGTATCCAAATCCACTTTACGTTCGAACGCACTCTTATACGGAATTTCATAGCCCAAGTCTTTGATTATACTGTTGAACTGTCTGTATTCCGCGCGCTGATTTTGAATAACACCCGCAACCGCCCATCCATATCCGTCTGGCCTTTGGCTCGTCACGTCCCCTGCCAAAGTAATCTTCAGGTTATCATTCGGTGTGAACAGCAATTGTCCACGTACGCCTAAATTATTTATATCATTTATCGAGCGATCGGAATGCACATTATATAATAACCCATCGCGTTGTGTTCCGGAGAATGAAATTCGCGCTGCCAATTTATCTTTTATAATTGGTCCGGTAATAGAAGCTTTGCCTTGTACATATCCGTAATTGCCATAACTCACCTCAAAATTTGCTCCCGGTATAAAAGAAGGAAGTCGGGAGGTAATATTGAATGCTCCTGCCGTCGTATTTTTGCCGAATAATGTCCCTTGTGGACCACGTAACACTTCAATTTGCTCGATATCAATAAAGTCTAAAGCCGTAGCAGCCGGACGCGCTAGGTAGACACCATCCAAATAAAAACCCACACCTGGATCAATACCATCATTCGTCAACCCATACGTAGATCCCAGCCCGCGAATATTCAGTGTAGTATTGCGCGCATTCGAAGCATATAGTTGTACGGAGGGTACTACCTCTTTGATACGATTTACATTAAAAGCTCCTGCATCTTCTATTACATTTGCTTTAACTATCGATATGGGAATAGGCACTTCCTGGATTTTCTCTGTCCGACGGCGAGAAGTCACAAAGACTTGATCCAACGCATTGACGCTTGGGCGTAATGCTATAACTGTCGGAGAGTTCTCCACCACAAGCTTTTGCGTTTCATAGCCCAGGTAAGATACGATCAAGGTAAAGGGCAACTTTTGACCAGTTATGAATTGAAACTTACCATCCCTATCCGTTTTGACTTGATGTGTCACAGCGTCAAGCTGCACGGTAACGCCGGAAATAGGTTCTTGAGTTTCCGCATCAATTACGGTACCGACTAATGATGCATTTATAATAGGTTTAGGATTTTGTTGTTGTGCGAGAGCGATTGTGTGTGCGCTCAGAAAGAGAGATAATCCAAATGATATGCTGTAAATAGCTTTAAAATTCATAAATTTAATCGTTTAATAGGAAAAAACAACAAGTGCCAACGCCAATTGAGAACTTGTTTTTTATTAGACAAAATCAAGGGGAAGCCTCACACTTCCCCTATCTATTTATAAGGGATTAGACTATCTACACATTCGCATTTTTCCATTAGAAAGTTCTGGAGGAAATTTTAGTAAGCTACTGTACTGAACATTACTTGGTGATTTGCTGCGTCTTTTCATAAGAAAATTTTAAAATTAAGGAAGGGTCTTAAAGACCATTCGTGAGTTAACATCTGCAAATATATAAACAAAAAATAAAAAGTCTACTAATTTTATAGATTTTATATACTATTTGATTAAAAGCAAAATACAAGACATCTCACCTTACATCAATATGTGGATTGGTCATAAAAAAACCCGCTAAATTAGCGGGTTCACGATTAATCAACCTTAAGTAAGCTACTAATTAAAAGCAGTACTTATTTTCTTCTATAAGCTTGCGAGCAATGCGCTGACGCGCTTCTTTTACATTGAATGGATTGGCTTTGGTAAATCTTCGGATACCTACAAGCATCATATTCAATTCATCACCTTCACCAAAAGAATATAAAGCTTCTTTCGCTGCAATATTTACTTTATCAATTGTCGAATATAAATATACACGTGCCATATCCGTAGCCAAAGCAGCTGCCTCCTCACCTTTCGTATGATACAATTTCTCCGCACGCAACAGTACTGACTCCGCCACATACACGTAGCCAATGATATCCGCGATATTCATCAATATTTCTTGTTCTTTCGCCAAAGACATCATCAGTTTTTGTACCGCAGCACCCGCTACTAGTAGTCCCGCCTTTTTGAGGTTAGCTAGAATTTTCTTTTCAGCAGCAAATACCGCATCATCCTCTTCACCAAAATCAGGAATAGACATCAATTCACCTGCCACAGCCTGAGCGGGTCCCATAAGGTCTAACTCCCCTTTCATAGCGCGCTTCAACAACATATCGACCACCAACAAACGATTAACCTCATTGGTACCTTCGAAAATTCGGTTAATCCGTGAATCACGGTAAGCTCTTTCCATTGGCGCCTCAGCCGAGTATCCCATACCACCGTAGATCTGCACCCCTTCATCCACTACATAATCCAACATCTCCGAGCACCACACTTTGATAATAGCACACTCAATGGCATACTGCTCTACCGATTTCAATTTGGCTTTCGCTTCATCCATGCCTTCTGCTATCAACGTATCATACGTATCATCTATATTTTGACCAGCACGATAAGCAGCAGATTCAGTAGCAAACAATCGGGTTGCCATTTCGGCTAACTTGTAGCGCACAGCACCAAATTTGGAAATGGGAAGATTGAACTGAACACGCTCATTGGCATAATTCACTGCTCTAGAGATCACCGCACGTGCTGAACCAATCGTCGCCGCGCCCAATTTGATACGTCCAATATTTAATATATTTACCGCGATCTTGAAACCATTCTCCCGATCAGACAACATATTTTCAACCGGCACAGCACAGTCATTAAAGAATATCTGTCTTGTCGAAGATCCTTTAATACCCAGCTTATGCTCTTCCGGATTCATAGTAATACCGCCAAAGTCTTTTTCTACGATAAAAGCTGTCAGATTCTTGTCGTCATCAATTTTGGCAAAAACAATAAAGATATCTGCAAAACCTCCATTGGTAATCCACATCTTCTGACCATTGATCAAATAATGTGTGCCTTCGGCATTCAGTTTTGCGGATGTACGACCTGAATTGGCATCTGAACCAGAGTTGGGCTCTGTCAAACAATATGCGGCTTTCCACTCACCCGTAGCCAATTTGGGAATATACTTAGCTTTCTGTTCGGCATTTCCATAATAGAGAATAGGCAATGTACCAATCCCTGTATGAGCAGATAACGCTACCGCAAAAGAAAATCCGCCACCTACTGCATCTGCTACCAGCATGGAAGTATTGAAACTTTTTCCAAAACCGCCATACTCTTCTGGAATGGAAACTCCCAGCATACCCAGCTCACCCGATTTATCCAAAAGGCTTTCCATAAGACCTTCCTCTTGGGCATCGATTGCATCCAGCTTATTCAAAACTTCTGTATCCAAAAAATCCAAACAAGTCTGACGAATCATCTGTGCTTCTTCGTCAAATTCCTCCGGGATAAAAATATCGTTATAAGATGTTTCTTTAATTACAAACTCACCACCTTTTATTGTTTTGTCGCTCATAAGTTATTATAGGTTTAAATGCAAGCTATAGCGCGTGGTCTATAGCTTGTTGATTATTAAATTATTTAATCCAATAGTTCGAATATTCCTGCTGCACCTTGACCTGTCCCCACACACATGGTCACCATACCATATTTTTTGTTTCTGCGCTTCAATTCGCTGAGTAGCTGTACAGTTAATTTGGCACCTGTACAACCTAGTGGATGCCCCAGTGCAATAGCACCGCCATTTACGTTAATCTTTTCTTCATCCAATCCTAATTCGCGGATAACAGCTAAGGATTGAGAAGCAAAGGCTTCATTCAACTCATACAAGTCAATATCTTCCTTCTTCAGACCAGCCATTTCCAGCGCTTTAGGAATAGCTGCAATAGGACCAATACCCATAATACGTGGTGGCACACCCGCCACAGCATATGAGATCAGCTTAGCAATAGGTTTTAGCCCTAGCTCTTTCACTTTGCGCTCCGACATAACCAATACAAATGCCGCCCCATCCGACGTTTGGGATGAATTACCTGCCGTCACACAACCGTCAGCCGCAAACACAGGTCTTAACTTGGCTAAAGCCTCGATCGAGGAATCAGCACGTGGTCCTTCGTCCGTGTCTATGACATACTCACGCGTAGCCATTTTACCGTCTTTAATGAAATTTTCTTTAATCTTTATTGGTACTATTTCATCCTTAAATGCACCACTTTTGATTGCCTGAACGGCCTTTTGATGGGATTTCAAAGCAAAAGCGTCTTGATCTTCACGTGAAACGTTGAACTCCTGCGCTACCGCCTCAGCTGTTAGGCCCATTCCCCAATATCTGTCTGGGTGTTCCTTCGCCACTTGTGGATTGGGAACAATTTTCCATCCACCAAAAGGCATACCCGACATAACCTCTGCACCACCGGCAATAATAATATCCGCCATTCCTGTTTTGATTTTGGCTGTAGCGGTCGCGATGGTATCTAGGCCCGACGCACAATATCGATTTACAGTTACCCCTGGCACCTTATCGGTGTCCAATCCCATTAGGGAGATAAACCGCGCCATATTCATCCCTTGCTCTGCTTCGGGCATGGCATTACCGACGATGACATCGTCAATTTCTTCTTTATTTAGATTAGGCACTGAAGCCACTAAATGCTTTATAACTTCAGCGGCTAAATCATCCGCACGCATGAAACGAAAACCACCTCTAGGCGCCTTTCCTACTGCGGTACGATATCCTGCTACTATATATGCTTCCATTTTTTTCTTTTTCTAATGTGTAATTAGTAGTACTCCTATGGGGCTATCATTCCCTAAACTCTCAACTTAAGCTTCTAGTACGTACTTCTATTAATTCCTCAATGGCTTACCTTTGGTCAACATATGCTGGATACGCTCAAGCGTCTTACGCTCAGCGCACAACTCTAAGAATGCTTTACGCTCCAAATCCAGCAAATACTGTTCAGAAACTTCATTCGGTGCGGATAGATCTCCGCCACACATTACCCAACCTAGTTTTTCCGAAATTTTCTTGTCGTGATCGGAGATATATTTTCCGGCACGCATAGAATCGGCACCTACATATACGATACCCAAACCTTGGTTGCCCAGCACTTTGATATCTGTCCGTGGGATAGGCTGTACATAACCTGCATCAGCTAGTTCAATAGCTTTCGCTTTTGCATCCGCCAACAATCTCGAACGATTCATGGTAATGGCATATTTTCCTTCTTGCAGGTAGCCCAATTCGAATGCTTCTACAGCCGAAGTTGACACTTTTGCCTGCCCAATAGTCAAAAATCTATCCTTGAGCGTGTTTTGTACGATCTGCTCAGGTTTGTATTCATCTGAAGCGCGCAATGCAAATTCTTTAGAACCGCCACCTCCAGGAATAACGCCTACACCAAATTCTACCAGCCCCATATACGTCTCGGCATGTAATTGTACAAAATCCGCATGCATAGAGAACTCACATCCACCGCCTAGCGTAAGCTGGAATGGTGCCGCTACTATAGGAATAGATGAATAGCGAAGACGCATCGCTGTATTTTGGAACATGCGTACCGCCATATTCAACTCCTCATAATCCTGTTCTACAGCCATCATGAAGATCATGCCTATATTGGCTCCTGCTGAGAAATTTTTACCATCATTAGAAATCACCAGACCGCGATAATCTTTTTCAGCGATATCAATGGCTTTATTTATACCTTGAATCACATCTCCACCGATCGTATTCATCTTGGTATGGAACTCACAGTTGATAATACCGTCCCCTAAATCAATGATAGACACACCTGAATTTTTCCAAATAGTCTTCGAATCACGGATATGGTCTAATACAATTAAATCTTCCGTGCCTGGAATAGGCTTGTAAGATTTGGATGCGATATCATAATAATGACGTACCCCATTTTCTACTTTATAGAAAGATTCAGCCCCGGATTCCAGCATCTCCAATACCCACTGTGCCACTTCACCAGTTTGTCCAGGTAGTCTTTTTTCTTCCGATAGAATTTTCGAAATCGTCTCCCGCACACCTAAGGCATCCCATACTTCAAACGGACCTATTTCCCAGCCAAAACCTGCGCGCATGGCATCATCAATACGGAAAAAATCATCAGTAATCTCGGGCACACGCTTAGAAACATACTCGAAGAGCGGATAATGCATAGCACGGAATAGCACTGCAGCTTTATCTGTACCCTGCTCATATACTTTCATGCGCTTACGAATATCTTCGACAACCTTCGTCGCCTCTAGGGTTGATGATTTCACCTTTTGCTGTGAACCATATTCTAGGGTCTTCAAATTCAAAGACAATATTTCGGAGCTACCATCCGCCGCTTTCACCTTTTCGTAAAAACCCTTCTTAGTTTTCTCTCCTAACCATTTATTGTCCACCATTTTGGTGATATAGGTAGGTAATTTGAATACACCCTTGGCCTCATCATTTGGTGCATTTTGGTCCAGACCATTTGCCACATTCACCAAGGTGTCTAAACCCACGACATCTGCGGTACGGAAAGTAGCGGATTTAGGGTGGCCCATAGCAGGACCTGTATATTTATCCACTTCCTCTACCGTCAAATCCAACTGTTCGACAAGGTGAGTCAGCGCCAACATCGAGTAAACCCCGATGCGGTTGCCAATGAATGCTGGCGTATCTTTACATAATACGACAGTCTTCCCTAGCATCTTGTCGCCAAAATGTATGAGAAAATCTATCACTTCCTGCTTGGTATCAGCTGTTGGGATGATCTCCAATAATTGCAAATAACGCGGCGGGTTGAAAAAGTGAGTACCACAAAAATGTGCCTTAAAATCATCAGACCTGCCTTCATTCATCATATGAATAGGAATCCCTGAAGTATTTGAAGTGATTAATGTTCCCGGTTTACGGTATTTTTCGACTTGGTCAAAAACAGATTTTTTAATATCCAAACGCTCTACCACCACTTCTATTACCCAATCCACTTGGCTTATTTTGGACATATCGTCATCAAAATTTCCGGTCTTAATGCGCGAAGCATACGACTTACTAAACAGAGGTGCGGGATTTGACTTAATAGCCGTATCCAACGAGCTATTAACGATCCTATTACGTACTGCACTATTTTCTAACGTCAGCCCTTTCGCCTCTTCGGCAGGAAGGAGTTCTCTCGGCACAATATCCAACAACAACACTTCCATACCAATATTAGCAAAGTGGCATGCGATACGTGAGCCCATAACCCCCGAACCTAATACAGCTACTTTTTTAATACTTCTCTTCATAAGTTTATATAGTTATTTTTTTTCTTCAATATCCACTTGAGGCTCATAGGCATTTGCCAGATTATTAATCTTCAGCAACATGTCTCCCAATACCTTGCGTTCTTTTTCTGAAAACTGGGTTTCCAGAAATTCGTTAAAACCTTTGACCACATCCTTGGCGATCTTGCGTTTCTCCATACCCAATGGCGTCAAAAAAACTTTTACCGATCGCTTATCCACCGCGCTACTCTCCCGATAAATAAATCCTAAGCTCTCGAGATTAGTCAACACTCGGGACAGTGAAGTAGTTTTGACGCCAGTAGAATTTGCGATTTGAGATACAGGCGTGCCTTCACGGTGTATATTAATCAGTATATATCCAGCAGCCTGGGTAAAGCCATATTGTGTAGCAATATTATTATATTTATTCGCTACAGATTGCCATGCGGCTTTTAAGAAATAGTCAATCGTTTTATTCTGGCTCATAGTCAATTTGACAAGTGGTTATACTTAAGTTTATTATGCAAGCATAACAAATCTATAGAATCCAATTTAATATTTCAAGTAAATAGTTGTTTTTTTGATAAATATTTGACTGAAATACGTGTACAGTATAATTTTCATCAGCTCAAACCGTCCGAACACATTGTTGTGGAAAACTTTTTACTGCTGAATCACTGATTGTTAACAAAAATAAACCCATTGTTATAAACAGCAGAAATAGCTATTATTAGAAGATTCTCTTACCTTTGTGAAAACAAAAACATAACTATGGCACTAGTAAACATCCCTCGCCTAGACTTGCAACACTATACGCAAGGTACAGTCGAACAACGCGCTCAATTTGTAAAAGATATTGGCAAAGCATTCAACGAAACTGGATTCGTAACTATTGCTAATCACGGACTTAGTCCCGAACTAATAGAAGAACTGTATACCGTGGTCAAAGCATTCTTTGATTTGCCGCAAGATATAAAAGACAAATATGAATATCCTGAACTGGCAGGTCAACGTGGATACACGAGTAAAGGAAGGGAAAAAGCCAAAGATGCAAAGGTTCCAGACTTAAAAGAATTTTGGCAAAGAGGTCAAACCATAGTGGGTGAAGAATATTCTAAAGCCGATTTCCCAGATAATCCTACCGTAGCTGAATTGCCAAGATTCAATGAAATCACAGCAGAAATCTATAAAAAACTTGAAGATGCTGGACGCAATCTACTAAAAGCTATTGCTTCATACTTGGATCTGGATGAAGATTATTTTGAGCAATATGTCATCAATGGCAACTCGATATTGCGAGCTATCCACTATTTCCCTATCGAAAATCCAGATGCTATTGCACCCGATGCTGTGCGGGCAGGTGCACACGAAGACATTAACTTGATCACGCTTTTGATTGGAGCTAGTGCGGATGGACTAGAAGTTTTGACCAAGGACAACGAGTGGTTCCCGATCAAGGCTCATGGCGAAGATGTCGTAGTCAATGTAGGTGACATGTTACAACGCCTGACCAACAATAAACTGAAATCGACCACACACAGAGTCGTGAACCCACCACGCGAATTAATGAAAACGTCACGCTATTCAGTTCCTTTCTTCTTACATCCAAAAGCAAGCATGAGTTTAGCTTCTTTGGAAAGCTGTATTTCAGAGGAATACCCTAAAGCATACGAAGACTATACAGCTGGACAATATCTAGATGAAAGATTAAGAGAGATCGGATTAAAAATGTAAATAACTAAAAAAGGCAATCATTTTACTGATTGCCTTTTTGATTATCATAGACTTTCTCTTATACTTTTCGTAAGAGATGATTTGACTAGTTCATAGCTGTGATCTATCAGCTGTTGCAATTGGGTTGTCCCAAGTTCTCTTCCGATATAAACAGTATTCCAATGCTTTTTATTCATATGATATCCCGGAATGACTGTCTGCTCGAATTGTTCTCTCAACTCAATAGCATATGCAGGGTCACATTTGACATTGAATCGTAAATCTGTAACCTGATCCAAACCAATCAAAAGAAAAATCTTCCCTCCGATTTTAAAAACTAATGTATCCGGACCAAAAGGCATCTCTTCAGTGACCTGAGGATGTATAGCCAGGCAATAATTACGAATATCTTCAATGTGCATAATAGACTACGTATAGATTTACGCCAGTAAATTTAATATATCCTTCTGAATTTCAATCCCCTTATCTTCATTATACCACTTTTGAACGACTTCTTTAATTTCATTCATATCAAGTCCCTGCTCTTTGAGGTGCAAGAAAACTTCTTGTAGCAGAGCTGGTCTTGGTCCCCAGACAGCGATATCTTGATCGTTTGCATCACGAATTATAAGTTTTGGTATAGATTTACCACCATTCGTCAGGTAATTATCGATCAGAAAAGGTGTCTGATCACGTAGCTGGATATCCAAGTTGATAAAGGGGTGATCCTTTACGATATTATAAAGCTGGGGAACAGAATGCGCCGCATCGCCACACCAAGGCTCCGTGATGATTATCCATTTTTGTGGAGTAGTGATGGAAGCCATCAGCTCTTGAACAGCTGGCGAAGGTTCGAACTTCTTCAACCATCGGTTGGTTCTCGACCAATTCAGTTTCGTGTAATTATAATATTCGTCGTTTGTGTAAGTAGGATAACTTGCTGGATCTAATAGGACCTGCTCGAAATATTTCAGATATTCATCAAAATTCATAAAAACTTTTCTTTTAAAAAACTGCACAAAGTTAACCTAATAAAAATAATTTTATGTCATCATTTTGTTGCACATCGGGTAATCCTTTTAACCGATATAGTCTATAACTTTGGTAACCATAAACCTTTAGTTAATGAAATATATACTCCTCCTCGTTGGCGCAATGCTATTCACCAGTATCAGCTACGCACAAAGCAATATAAATGGGAGAATATTAGATAAAGCAGATCGCACACCCCTTACCAATGCAACTGTAATCTTGCTCAACCAAGATTCAATCTTGCAATACCATACCCGTGCCAATGAGGATGGCGCCTTTGAATTCAAAAAGATCAAAAACACAAACTACATACTCATTATCTCCTACCCCAAATTCGAGGTATATTCTAGGCCCCTTCAGCTTGAAAAAAACACCACCTTGGACGAGATATTGCTAAGCTCCCAAGCTAATCTGATCGAAGAAGTGGTCGTAACGGGCAAAATCCCTATTCGCATAAAAGGTGATACCATTGAGTACGATGCAGGAAGTTTTGAAACCGAAAAAAATGCCAAGCTTGAGGATTTACTACGCCGACTGCCTGGCTTGACAGTATCGGGGGATGGTGCTATCACCGCACATGGAAAGTCAGTTTCCAAAGTATTAATCGATGGGGAAGAGTTTTTTGGCTATGATCCCAAAATTGCTATTCGGAATGTGCGCGCTGATGCGGTAGACAAAGTACAAGTATACGAGCGCAAATCCGAGGAAGCAGAACTCACGGGTGTAGATGATGGACAGCGATTTCAGACCGTCAATGTCGTGCTCAAAGAAGAAGCCCGAGAAGGTATATTTGGAAATGTGGAAGCTAATATAGGCACCGAGGAGCTGTATACGGCCAACCTATTTGCGGCAAAATTCAACCGTACAGAAAGATACGGCGTGACTGCCAATACCAATAACATGGGCGCTTCAGCAGGTGGACGCGAAGGAAGTTTACGCATGAATAGCCAGATTACAGGTGAACCACAAAACACCTCATTGGGCGCAAATTATGAGAATCAGTTTTTCAACAGAAAACTCAACATCAATGGAAATTATAATTTCAATGATGCGAGCAATAGGAACGAGACACAACGCTATAATAAAGAAATATTGTCGACCAACGAAATCCAAGAGACCAACAGCAAAAGCAACCAAGAATCGGCGAACCAATCGCATAATATCCGTTCGCGCTTCAGACTACGCATTGATTCTACCTCCAATATGGATATAGAAATGAATGGACGTATAGCACAGTCCAATAGCGCTAACATTTCCGAAAACTATAGGCTCCGAAATGAAACCGATTCGATCCACAATTTTAATAGCACGAGCAACAATCGTGGGGAGAATCAATCCCATGAGTTTCGGTTGAACTATCGCAAACGCCTTAATAAAAATGGTAGATCCATCAATTTTATCGTCAACAATAATTACGAAAAGTCGGACCAAGAAAGCCAGGTGTATCAACGTACATACTTCCATAAACTGAATGACACGACTATCGTGGATCAAGATAGATATACAGATTCCCGCTCCAACAGAATCAATGCGAATATTCAATTTTCGGATCGCATTACCCAAGCGCTCAACTATACGATTGGTTATCAATTCGGCTATAATGACAGCAAAAACAAAATCGACGCTTTCAATACGAATAATGGACGCGAAGAGCTGGATTTGCTATACTCTCAAAATCTGCTGAATCAAGCGACCAACCAGACGATAGTGGCCAACATGTTTTACAATACCGAAAACATTACCCTATCATTCGCCAATCGGACAAATTACAGAAATCAAGAACTGAATGACTCCTATCGTGATGTAGATCTTAGCCGTAGTTTTTGGGATAATGACCTCAATGTCTCCGGTAATTATAAGATATCAAACCGCAAGAACTTAAATGTCATGTACCAAAATAATTATGACATCCCTTCATTCTCGCAATTGCAACCCTTCCAGCCACAAACCTCCAATTTATTTGTGCAATTGGGCAATCCCGATTTGAAGCGCGCTTCTAATAATAGAGTACAGGTCAATTATAATACAATGAGCCTGATGAAAGGCACAAGTTTGAATATCAACTCCTCCATTAGCTTCAAAAATAATCCCATCGTTAATAAACGTACGGTCTCGGACACATTAACCACTAGCACATACGTGAATGTCCTGGGCAAAACCAGTTGGAACACTGGGTTGTTTGCTAATTTCAATAAACCGATTTTTGATCGAAAAATTCAATTTAATATTTCTTCTGGAGCCAACTATGCCAATGGATTTAATTATACGCGATTTGCAGAAGATGGCACAGACATCAATCTAAGGCAGTACGAATTAAATAACACGCAGAATACCAGTGTATTTACCGGATTTAGTTTTAATGAGCAAGATTCCAAAGGTCTTGACTATGACTTTAATTGGAGATTAACTGTCAATAATCAACGAAATAGTCTGCAAGAGGATTTGAATTACACCAATTTAAATACGGGAGGCTCTTCGTTCATCAGATACTTCCTACCCAAACAGTTTAATATTTCAGCACAGATTTTCTACAATATTGAAGGTCCTACCGCATTCTATAAGGAAAGCATACATCAATTCTACACCAACCTCGAATTTAGCAAAAAGCTACTGAAGAGTCAGAGTTTGATTGCGAGCGTCAAAGCTTTTGATATTTTCAAATCCTACAATACAACGAATAGAAATGTATCTGAAACCAATTTTTCTGAATCTACACAGTTGATGCTTACCCGATATATATTATTTGGATTGAAATGGGATTTTAATAAAAATTTAGGCAAGAAAAAGAATGATTAAGTTTATCACAACCCTATTAACATTACTCTGCATCACAAGTGTGCATGCACAATATGCTTATTTTGGGAGTAGAGGGAAGATTTCCTTCGATAAAATCACTTTCACTAAAGCACGTATACGGAGTATGACCCAACAAATGGATCCTTCTCGGAGCATGCGTTTCGGCACGGGCAATCTAGACAATTTGCCGGAATCTTCTACGCAAAAGCTAGTTATGCATTTTGATGAAAACAGCACTCTGCTCATTCCGGAAGCTACTGCCGAAAACGCCACGAGCACAAGCAGAGGAAATCGAGGCGTTGGAGGAGGCAATATACGCATCACTGGAGGACAGGGCAATATAGTTCGTGGTATTTCCGGGGGTGGAATGGTTGTCGCGAGGGGTGGAATGGGGTCCAATTCCAAAGTTATGTACCAAGATCTCAAAAAGAATAGCAGCAACCTACAACTTGAAATAGACGACAAATACATCATAACCGATACGCTGAATAACATTACTTGGCGGTTTACGGACGAGTACCGTGATATTGCGGGATTTGAATGTCGCCGTGTCAATGGTGCCACTCCTGACTCCTTGTACATCGTTGCCTTCTATACCGACCAGATTCCCGTCTCTGCAGGGCCCGCATTGACAAGCGGCCTCCCTGGGATGATATTAGGCTTGGCCATACCCGAAATGCATATACAATATTGGGCTACAAAAGTGGACTATACGAATGATGCGATTCCTATGGATTGGAAAGATAAAAAAGCTACTCCTATTACGATGGACGAATTTGTGAAGAATATTGGCAAAATGTATCAGCGAGGACGTGACAGTAGTACGGCGCGCAGGCAGGTTTTAGAACAATTAATTTACTAAACGACGACAATTTGTCACACTAAGATGGCAGTATCAAGACATTTTAGGTAGTTTTTTTACAAAATCTAAGCAAATCAGCACTTGGCACACGGCTTGTTATATACTTATCAAAATTTTTAGTATTAAGTAAAAAACAATATTCATAATATGTCTAAAATAATAGGAATCGACTTAGGAACTACGAACTCATGTGTTGCTGTAATGGAGGGTAACGAGCCAGTAGTAATCGCGAACAACGAAGGTAAACGTACTACACCTTCAATTGTAGCATTTGTAGAGGGTGGAGAGCGCAAAGTAGGTGATCCTGCCAAACGTCAAGCTATTACAAACCCACACAAAACGATTTATTCGATCAAACGTTTCATGGGTACTTCTTTTGACGAAGCACAAAAAGAAATCTCTCATGTACCGTACAAAGTAGTAAAAGGTGACAATAATACACCACGTGTGGAAATTGATGACCGTAAATATACACCTCAAGAAATCTCAGCAATGACACTTCAAAAAATGAAAAAAACAGCTGAAGATTATTTAGGTCAAGAAGTAACGCGTGCCGTAATCACAGTACCTGCATACTTCAACGATGCTCAACGCCAAGCGACTAAAGAAGCTGGTGAAATCGCTGGTCTAAAAGTAGAACGTATTATCAATGAGCCTACGGCTGCAGCATTAGCTTATGGTCTTGATAAAGCGAACAAAGACATGAAAATCGTTGTGTTCGACTGTGGTGGTGGTACACATGACGTTTCAGTCCTTGAATTAGGCGATGGAGTATTTGAAGTTAAATCGACGGATGGTGACACACACTTAGGAGGTGATGACTTTGATAATGCAATCATCAACTGGTTGAACGATGAATTCAAAGCTGAAAACAACGGTTTTGATTTGAAAAAAGACGCTATGGCGTTGCAACGTTTGAAAGAAGCTGCTGAAAAAGCAAAAATCGAACTTTCAAGCACTACTTCAACAGAAATCAACTTACCATATATCACTGCTGACGCAACTGGTCCTAAGCACTTAGTACGTACATTATCTCGTGCTAAATTCGAGACTTTAGTAGCTGACTTAGTAAAACGCACAATCGATCCTTGTCGTACAGCATTGAAAAACGCTGGTTACAGCACTTCGGATATCGACGAGATCATCTTAGTAGGTGGTTCTACACGTATACCTGCGATTGTAGATGCAGTAAAAGAATTCTTCGGAAAAGAGCCTTCAAAAGGTGTTAACCCTGATGAAGTAGTAGCTTTAGGTGCTGCTATCCAAGGTGGTGTATTGACTGGTGAGGTGAAAGATGTATTATTATTAGACGTGACTCCTCTATCATTAGGTATCGAAACTATGGGTGGTGTGATGACTAAATTGATCGAAGCGAATACAACGATTCCTACTAAGAAATCAGAAGTATTTTCTACAGCATCTGACAACCAACCATCAGTAGAGATCCACGTATTGCAAGGTGAACGTCCAATGGCTGCACAAAACCGTACATTAGGTCGTTTCCAATTGGCGGACATCCCTCCTGCTCCACGTGGTATCCCTCAGATCGAAGTAATTTTTGACATCGACGCAAACGGTATCATCAAGGTTTCAGCGAAAGATAAAGCTACTGGTAAAGAGCAAAATATCCGTATCGAAGCTTCTTCAGGTCTTTCGGACGAAGAAATCCAAAAAATGAAACAAGAAGCAGAAGCAAATGCGGAAGCGGATAAAAAATTAAAAGAAGAAGCAGATAAAATCAATGCTGCAGATGCATTAGTATTCTCAACTGAAAAACAATTGAAAGAATACGGTGACAAAATTTCAGCAGATAAAAAAGCACCTATCGAAGCTGGTCTTGAGAAATTGAAAGCAGCTTACGCAGCACGCAATTTCGCAGATATCGATACAGCTTCTGCTGAATTAAACAACGCTTGGACAGCAGCTTCTGAAGAGATGTATGCCGCTTCACAACAAGGTGGTGCTCAACCACAAGGTGACGCTGGTCAATCTCAACAAGGAGGTTCCCAAGGTGGTGATGACGTACAAGACGTAGAATTTGAAGAAGTTAAATAAGGAACTTCTCTATAATTAAAATCCCCTAAGAAATTTCTTAGGGGATTTTTTATTTGTAGCGATCTAACTTTTCCTTCCGTTATATATGCATTAACCTTACAGCTATGCATAGACTTATACACTTTCTTTTCCTGACACTAATATTAGTTGGTTGTAGTAAAGATGAATTGGAATATCAAAATGAATTTGATAAAAGCTATAAAACTTGGCTCCAATACAAACAGAATAACAAAAGCTATTCTTACACTTCACAAACCACCTCATGGATTGGCATAACAACCCATACAACCATTACCGTCGAAAACAATCAAGTGACCAAAAGAGAATTTAAACACGCTAGAATAGGAAGTAAAGCAATACCTGAAAATGGTTGGACAAAACAATTGGCTATAGAAGCACTCAAAGAAATAGGTTATACAGAAAGTGAAATACCTTCCATATTTGGCAGCGAAATTATTGACAAATTACAATGGGTAGAGAATAAGGCCGATCTAGGTAAAAATGGATATGCAGAGCAATTGATGACCCTAGAGCAGATTTATGAAAAAGCTAAAAACGATTGGATAACCAAGCGGCCAAAATCACAAATTTATTTTGAAGCAAAAAACAATGGCTTGATTTCAACAGCTGGTTATGTCCTAGACGGCTGTATGGATGATTGCTTTGTAGGGATAAAAATTATTAATATTCAGAACTTAAACTAAAGTTGCAACGCAAAATAGATAATACTAAGCCTCTATTGACAATATTAATTTATTAGAAAAGAATGCTAATTTAACATCCATATCGTCTAACTGTAGTGAAATTTCACCTTTTATTTCTTTTGCGATTTCTACAATCTTAAGGTCTAACATTGTATCTTCCACATAATGAATAGCCGTAACGAATAAGGCTACCGCCAATCCAAATCGGGCTATTCTTCCAAAAGTTCTATAAAAGTCCATAACGCTAGATTTACAGAACAAATATAAAGCATAACTTTCTTGTTTTCAGTGAATTTAAGATAAAACTATTGTTACAAATTACTGTTTTCCATATCCATAATGTCTCAAAATACCTTTATCAAATACAGTCCAGATTCCTGATGGAAGCTTCGCCTTTTTGAGCGCTTCATTAGTCCATGTATTACAGGAATAGAACATGCTATATGATCCCATTGCCTCATAAAAAGCATCCGCATCTCCATACTGTGCCGTTGTCTCGATTAAAATTGACTTCTTATCATCCATCGTTTTCAGACTTTCTAATACATGCTGTATCAGTATACGGTATTGATTTTCGGTCACTTCTACTTTATAACATAGGTTGTCTTCTATCATTTGAGGATGATAAGTCACATGTAGTGCCGTCTCTCCTATCCCCACTGCGGCCACAAAAGCCGTTTTGAAAGACAGATCTTTCCATTCCGGTGTATTCAGATAGAATCCTTTATCTCCCCAGCCTATGGCGATCCAATTACCACCAGAATCTTTACCTAAAGTATTTTCTGGAGGAAAAACACTGCGCCAATCGATCAAGCTAGATGTTGTCGGAAAAACAATGTCTGTATGAACATCATTAGACAATAGATAAATGCTATAACTTTCTTCTCCTGCAGAAGAATTCGTTGAGTCAGCTGGAATACGTGATAGCACCGCATCGGCACCCAAGTAGACGACAGCAATTAAAAAGAATATACCTAAGATATACAGTAACATTTTTAGGAATTTCATAATTTAAGTCATAAAAAAAGTGCAAGATAAGTCTTGCACTTTGTATTTATAGAAAAATAATTTCAGTTTAGAAAAGTTTTTCAGGATAAGTTCCTTGAGCAACAAGCGCGGAGATACTTTCCTGAACGATTGGCTTATCTTCTGGATAGGTAACCCCAAACCATTTGGAAGAGGTAGGAATTACTTTAAAATCAGCCATATTATTTTTCACCATATAATCTGGTATAGAAGGTATAAAGAACTCCGCTTTTGGATTGTCTGCATTCTCTTCCACAAAAGCCGGGAATAAATCTAAACATACTTCAAAAACCTTTGGCGAAAATCCCCAAAAATTCATCGAAACACGCGTTTGAGGATCCAAGTCATGTTCTACATCGTCTTCTTTGTACACGATTTTGCGATCATCACCTTCTCCGGTATAGTATATATTTGTACGTTCGGTTACCGACTCCATATTACCCGCAGGACTTACTTCACATACGCCGCGTGATACATAGCCATAGTCAGACATTGTATTTCCGACCTCAAAACCCATCAAGGACATGTGCGAATCAGAGACCTCGTCTGTAAGGAATTTGGCCATCTTTTGAAAAGCATCCGTACCATAAAAATCATCTGCATTAATCACGCAGAATGGACCATCTATTTTATCTTTCGCACTCATTACCGCATGTGCAGTACCCCATGGCTTTGTACGTTCTATTACACGGTCTACACCAAATTTGGATAAGTCAAAATCTTGGAAAGCAAAATCAACTTCAATCTTACCCGCCAATTTATTCTCAAATTTGGCACGCATTACTTCTTCAAACTCTTTACGAATTATAAATACTACTTTTCCAAAACCTGCCTGTATAGCATCATAAATAGAATAATCTATAATCGTCTCACCATGAGGACCGAAACCGTCCACTTGTTTCAAAGATCCATATCGACTAGCCATTCCCGCAGCAAGCACTAATAAAGTAGGTTTTCCCATATTGAAAGTAAATAATTTTATTTTTGGCAAATATACTATTTCTTTTTAAAGAATGCATTTAATATTCCTGTAGCCAACTTGCCCAATAGCTTTACGCCTTCTCGTGCTAGCGTCCGACTTGCTTGAGTTTGAGCCGCTTCTAGGGGTGTCTGCCTCCGCGAAGTACTGCTACGCGTCCGCTGTGATTGCTTTTGTGCTTCAGCTAGCTCTTTTTCTTTGGCAGCCAATTGCTTGTCATGCGCTTCCTTTTCTTCGAGTATCTCTGAGGCTGTACGTCGCTCTACACGTTCCTGATATTTACCGTAGAAGTCCGAAGAGCGCACCACTTGTTCATACAATGCTGGATTGCAGGGGCCCATGATCGCACGCGCTGGAACCAAATGCGTGGCCACCACCTCGGTCGGGATACCCTTGTCATTCAAGACCGTGATTAAAGCCTGCCCCGTTCCCAAAGAAGTAAGAACTTTGTCAATCTCATAAAATTGAGATGTAGGATAGGTCTTGACTGTCTTTCTTAGATTTTCCGCATCATTCGGGGTGAAAGCTCTTAGCGCATGCTGTACACGGTTACCCAATTGACTAAGCACACTTTCCGAAACATCTGTTGCTGCCTGCGTACAGAAAAACACACCCACGCCCTTGGATCGTATCAATCGAATAATTTGCTCGATCTGTGTCAAAAATGCTTTAGAAGCTCCATTAAACAGTAAATGTGCTTCATCCAAGAAAAACACTAATTTTGGTTTGTCCAGATCCCCTACTTCCGGAAGTTTCTTGAAAAGCTGAGACAGCAAACTCAACAAAAAAGTAGAATATAGCAAAGTCTGATCTTGAATATCCGAGATATTCAATAGCGTAATTACCCCTTTGCCATCTACGCGACCAAATAAGTCTTGTATATCAAATTCTTTTTCTCCGAATATATGCGAAACCCCTTGCTGTTCTAATGCGACGATCTTACGCAATATAGCACCTGAACTGGCCGTACTTATCTTTCCATAATCGTCTTTGATTTCATCCGCTCCGGCACCATCCGACAGGTAGGACAATAGTCTTTTCAGATCAGCAAAATCTACTATCGGCAGATTATTATCTTGACTGTATTTAAAAATCACACTCAATACGCCCGTCTGTGTATCATTGAGGTCTAAGATTCTCGCTAACATAATCGGCCCGAAATCCTCTACCGTCAACCGCATGGACGAGCCTAACTTACCTGTCAACGAAAATATTTCGACTGGGAAACTCGCCGGCACAAACGGAATACCTACCGCATTACCACGTTCGATCAATGCATTATTTGTTTTTCCTTCCTCGGCTAATCCAGACAAATCTCCTTTCACATCGAGCATAAACACCGGTACGCCTTTATCCGAGAGTTGCTCGGCGATAAGTTGCAGGGTACGGGTTTTACCTGTACCAGTGGCTCCTGCTATCAGGCCGTGGCGATTCATCATCTTCAAGGCAAGATTGACTTTGGCGTCTGTAACGACTTCACCATTTAATATTCCCGAACCCAGTTGAATATATTCCCCCTTTGGACTGTACGAAGTAGTGACTCTTTGGATGAAGTCTTGTACCATAATTATTCTTATTTGTTTATTCTTAAAAAGTAAATATACAAAAATCCTTATTCCAAATAACCTCCCAATAAGTTGAAATTATATTGTATTAAAAGGTTTTATTTAAAATTAAATCTTGTTTTTGTCATTTTTTCGCAACTAAATTTCCCTTCACTTTGTTTTTTATTGTTAATAATGTATTTTTGACACTATGATGAGCTATTACACTATGTTTAGTAAGCCGAAGCGTATTTTAGCAGCTAAGCTATGTTTCTTTGTGTTTTTCACAAAGATGCTCATTTCTTGTACACCTATTTTCGTCAATATTCTTGACCAAGGAACAGTGCTTCAGGTGGTCATGCAGTTGGAAATTGAAACCGCTGCTAAAAATACCACCAACAATGAAGATCTTCACGAACATACTGTCAAAGTGTTCAAACCCGAAGCTATAGATTTAAGTTTCTATCCAACCGTAGAGAACAACGGTAAGCAAAGAAATTATTTGCGAAACGAAAAGTCCATCTGTAGTTTCCATCCTAAAGTACCCACCCCGCCTCCTAACTGTTAAGTTTATCCTTATTTCGTTTTTAGGGTTTAACCGTCTTGTATAATTGTAAGACAATTGTATACAGAATCGTAATGATCCTTATTTATTTTATTGATAAACATTAACATTTCTAAATATTATGTTAGGAACTCGTACGTCTGCTTTTCTTAAACTTTCGAAAAGAGACTTAAAATATGACTTTCCAGCATCTATCGTTGTGTTCCTGGTTGCTTTACCTCTATGTTTGGGTATTGCGATGGCATCAGGAGCTCCACTATTTGCTGGTGTATTGACAGGGGTAATTGGTGGAATAGTCGTAGGTGCTATATCAGGCTCTTCGCTAAGTGTAAGTGGTCCTGCTGCAGGATTGACTGTGATTGTTTTCGGAGCCATTACAAAATTAGGCGCCTATGAAACATTCTTATTAGCGGTTGTATTAGCTGGTGTAATTCAACTTGTCTTGGGTATAGTAAAAGCAGGTATGATTGGAAATTATTTTCCATCCTCTGTAATTTTAGGTATGCTTGCGGCAATTGGTATTACTATTATCTTGAAACAATTGCCATTGGCCTTCGGTATGACGGAGAGCAATGCTTTTGACATGGAAAATGGCGGCGGTATTACTGCATTCACCAATACCGTGTTTTCGAGCATCAATTGGGGAGCTACAATTATCTGTCTGCTTTCTCTTTTGGTATTGATCTATTGGCCATCCATCAAATACCTAAACAAGATGCCTGCTCCATTAGTAGTCGTTTTGATAGGTGTAGGATTTGGCTATATTTTTCAAGGAACAAGCTTCGCCCTGTTTCCGACACATTTCGTATCTATCCCTACAGTATCCAGTTTAGTTGAATTCAAAGGTCTATTTGTATTCCCAAATTTTGGGGAGATTCTTAACAAAGAAGTGTGGATTGTTGCATTCACGCTTGCTATTATTGCGAGTTTAGAAACCTTATTAAGTCTGGAAGCGGTAGACAAATTGGACCCTTTCAAAAGAAATTCGCCTACCAATCGCGAGCTCGTTGCACAAGGTGTTGGTAATATGACATCAGGTTTCTTAGGCGGTCTACCGATGACATCAGTTATCGTACGCTCCTCAGCCAATGTTAATGCGGGCGGTCGTACCCGTCAATCAGCTATATTGCATGGTATATGGTTACTTATCGCATTATTAGCCATACCTAGTATTATCAATTTAATTCCATTAGCATGTTTGGCAGCAATTCTTTTGCACACTGGATATAAATTGGCTAAACCAGCGTTATTCCAACAAATGTTCAGAAAAGGATTAGATCAATTCAGTCCTTTTACGATCACTGTGGTAGCCATTGTGTTCACGGATTTATTAATGGGTGTAGGTATCGGTATCGTAGTCGCTACATGCTATATCTTACGTGCCAATATGCAAAATGCGTACAAATTTGAAATTACGGAAGAGCAAAC
>JBMDWK010000072.1:0-6559 GCA_048595255.1 Sphingobacterium sp.
CAGCTAACATTAATGTTGATAAGGGATAATAAATCATAGGCTTGTCATACACAGGCATTAACTGCTTTGATACGGCCAAAGTAAGGGGGTGAAGCCGCGTTCCTGATCCACCTGCAAGTATTATTCCTTTCATGATTTTGAGGTATTTAGGTTGTTTAACATTTGTATCAAACTATCTTCCCAAAAGGGAACTTTCACCTTAAAAATACTTTTTATTTTTGATTTATCAAGCAATGAATACTTGGGTCTTTTTGCCGGGGTAGGATATTGTGAAGAAGGAATAGGCGTAATGTTACATACGAGATCACAAGCATCACGTATGGCAACAGCAAAGTCATACCAAGAAATCTCACCCTCATTGGAATAGTGGTATATTCCTCCTACCCATTGATCGCTCTGGATGATTTCGAAAATCGCCTGCGCCAAATCTTTGGCATACGTGGGAGACCCGATTTGATCATCGATGACTGAAATTTTCTCTTTTTCAGTCATCAAGCGAATCATTGTCTTCACAAAGTTGTTTCCGAATGTGGAGTACACCCAGGAGGTCCGTATTATGATCCCCTCGGGACACCATTTTTGTATAGCTTGTTCTCCTTTTAATTTCGAAAGCCCATAAGTATTAACAGGTGCTGGGGATTCTTCTTCCCTAAGCGGAATACTCGAGCTCCCATCAAACACATAATCTGTCGATACAGCTATCAGCTTGGCCTGATGGAGCCTACAATATTGAGCAATTTCCTCTGTTGCTAAATGATTAATTGCATCAGCAAGCTCAGGCTCGGATTCTGCTTTATCCACCGCAGTATAGGCAGCACAGTGAATGATTAAATCTGGCTGATACATCCCTAGGATGTCTTGAATGATCAATGTTTGATCTAAGGGCAACTGTTTACGATCGAGAAAAAAAAAGCTGTTGCGACTATCTTGTTCAGCCAGCACCTTTATTTCTGAACCTAACTGTCCATTAGCTCCTGTTACAACTATATTCATATTTCGAAAAGGTCGTTAAAACTTGGCGCATGCTTATCCTTATCCGATAATATCAATTCATCTGGATCAATCTGCCAATCAATATTTAAGGTTGTATCTAAAGGATTTACGCCGTTTTCGTAATCTTTGTTGTATAAATTATCGCATTTATAAAAGAAAGTTGCTGAGTCGGAAAGCACCGCAAATCCATGCAGAAAACCTCTGGGAATATATATTTGCTTATTATTTTCGGCGGACAGCTCTACTGCTATATGCTCACCGTATGTTGGAGAACCTTTACGAACATCTACTGCAACATCCAGCACGTTACCTTCTAGGACGCGGACTAATTTCGCTTGCGCAAATTCCCCGACTTGCTGATGCAAGCCCCGCACCACGCCGTAGTTGGATTTGGACTGATTATCTTGTACAAAATCACCAGTTGCTCCTGTCAGCTTTTCAAATTTAGCTTTATTGAAAGATTCGTAAAAATACCCACGATCGTCTTCAAATATTGTAGGCTCCAGAATAAAGCAACCTTTTAATTTTGTTTCTATTACTTTCATTGATCTGCTCTTTTCTCGATGGCAGAAGAAATAATCTCCTGCGCTATTCATTATTTATGCACGTTTACTGATACTGCTTCTGGTAATATTTCTGATAATCACCGGAAGTGACATTATCCAGCCAGTCTTGGTTTGCTAAAAACCAATCTATAGTCTGAGACAATCCTTCCTGGAAGGTTACGGATGGTGCGTATCCTAATTCCTTATTGATCTTAGTTGCGTCTATGGCATAGCGAAGGTCATGCCCTGGACGGTCTTTGACGAAAGTAATCAGCCTAGCCGAAGTCCCTTCCTCACGATTCAACTTGGTGTCCATTTGCCGACATAGTTCCTTGACTAAATCTATATTTTGCCATTCATTAAAACCGCCTACATTATAGCTATCTCCATTTTTACCCTTATGAAAGACAAGGTCAATGGCCTTGGCGTGGTCCTTTACAAACAACCAGTCTCTGGTGAACTTACCGTCTCCATATATTGGGAGCGGCTTATTATTCAATATATTATGAATACATAGTGGAATCAGTTTCTCTGGAAAATGATTAGGACCGTAATTATTCGAGCAATTGGTGATTACTACCGGAAGACCGTAGGTATCATGGTAAGCCCTTACGAAATGATCTGAAGAGGCCTTTGATGCAGAATATGGCGAATGCGGATCATATGCTGTTGTCTCTGAAAACAGGCCCTCCTCGCCTAATGTGCCATACACTTCATCGGTCGAAACGTGGTGAAATCTTTTTCCTTCAAAGCTGTCTTTCCAAATTGCTTTGGCAGCATTGAGCAAATTGACCGTACCGATAACATTGGTCATTACGAATGCGGTAGGATCGGTAATCGACCTGTCAACGTGTGACTCCGCCGCTAGATGAATTACGCCATCTGGTTGGATTTCCTCGAATATATGGAGTATATGTGCAGCATCCGTGATGTCTGCTTTTATAAAGCTATAATTACTCTTATGCTCAATATCCTTTAGATTCTCTAGGTTGCCTGCATAGGTTAGCGCATCCAGATTAATAATATCATATTCTGGATATTTCGTCACAAACTCCCGCACTACATGCGAACCTATAAATCCCGCGCCTCCAGTGATCAATATTTTCCTTTTCATTCGTAATTAAATATTAACTGTAGTTATAGTACATTATTCTCCCAATTCGTATTGGGTGTAACCTTCAAAAGTCGCAAATCTGAAGCTACCATTTCCTTCACTAGCGCCGGAAGATCGTATTTTGGCGTCCAATTTAGTTTTGTATTGGCCTTTGTCGGATCGCCGATTAGTAAGTCCACTTCTGTAGGTCTATAATAGCGAGGATCTACTTTAACCACTACCTTTCCAATTTCTAGTTGATATTGGGGATTATTACACCTTTGTACGCGCGCTATTTCCATCTCCTGCTCGCCTTCAAAGGCAAGCTCTATGCCTACCTCTTCAAAGGCATAACGCACAAAATCCCTAACAGAAGTTGTTTTACCTGTTGCAATGACATAATCCTCTGGCACTTCTTGCTGCAAAATGCGCCACATCGCTTCCACATAATCCTTAGCGTGCCCCCAATCGCGCAGCGCATTGAGGTTACCTAGAAATAGGCAATCCTGCTTTCCAAGCGCAATAGCCGCTGTAGCCATGGTAATTTTGCGCGTGACGAAGGTCTCTCCACGTCTTGGCGATTCATGGTTAAAAAGAATACCGTTACATGCATACATATTGTATGCTTCCCTGTAATTTTTGGTAATCCAGAAGCCATAAATTTTTGCTACCCCATATGGCGAGCGTGGATAAAAGGGTGAATTTTCATCATAAAAACCACACTCATTTTTGTTTTCGGGCATTCCACCGTATAGCTCGGAAGTGGACGCTTGATATATTCTTGTTTTATTTTCTAAACCTAAAATACGTACAGCTTCCAATACGCGTAATGTGCCTAAAGCATCTACATTACCTACATATTCAGGGGAGTCAAAAGAGACTTTAACATGTGACATCGCTCCAAGATTATAAATCTCATCGGGCTGCACCTCCTGAATGATACGAATAATATTTGTAGAGTCGGTCAAATCACCATAATGCAAACGGAAGTTAACATTCTTCTCGTGCAGATCTTGGTATAGGTGATCTATACGCTGCGTATTAAAAGATGATGAGCGGCGCTTAACTCCATGGACCATATAGCCTTTCTCTAAAAGAAGTTCGGCTAAATAGGACCCGTCTTGACCTGTTACCCCTGTTATTAATGCCGTTTTCATGTATTATATTTTAATTTCTTTAATATTTTGTCGATTGTCTAAGAACCATTGGTAGGTTCTTTTAATGCCATCTTTTAGCTCAACCTGATGTTTCCATCCTAAGTTATGCATTTTAGAAACGTCCATCAGCTTTCGTGGAGTGCCATCAGGCTTGTCCGAGTCCCATTCAATTTGTCCCTGATGACCAACAATTTGCTGTATCAACTCTGCTAGAGCTTTTATTGTTAGATCTTCTCCTGTCCCTACGTTGTATAGGTGCTCGGGCAGTTTATTTTCCAAAGCAAAAATAACGGAAGCAGCCATGTCATCGACATATAAGAATTCACGCAGGGGCGCTCCTGTTCCCCAAAGCGTAACTGTAGCATGGTTATTGGATTTGGCGTCATGGAATTTACGTATCATAGCGGGCAACACGTGAGAGGTGGCCAGATCGAAATTGTCATGAGTACCATACAGATTAGTAGGCATCAGGCTTACATAATCTTTACCAAATTGCTGGCGAATGGCCTGGCAGGGTTTTATACCTGCAATTTTTGCTAAAGCATAAGCGTCATTGGTTGGCTCCAGGCTGCCTGTCAGAAGATACTCTTCCTTTAGCGGCTGAGGTGCCAATTTTGGATAAATACAAGAAGACCCTAAAAACACGAACTTCTTTACATTCGCTTCGAGCGAGGATTCAATAAGGTTGTTTTGAATCTGTAAATTCTCCATCAAAAATTGATAGGGATAGGTACTATTTGCTAATATCCCCCCTACACGCGCCGCCGCATCAATCACCACATCGGGCTTCTGTGCTTTGAAAAAATCCGAAACGGCTTTTTGCTGGCGTAAGTCCAATTCTTTACTGGTAGCGCCGATTAAATTTTTATAGCCTTCTTGTTCTAACTGCCTCCATATTGCAGAGCCAACCATTCCGCGGTGACCTGCTATATAGATTTTACTTTTTTTATCCATGTGCCGGAAAAATTAAGGATTAATCCAATAATTTGGATTGATGCTTTTCCAACATGTTATAAATCTTTTTCACATCTTGTGATTTTTCCTTTTGAACAAGAAGGAAAGCATCTTTTGTATATACAAATATAGTATTCTTTAATCCAACAAATCCAGTGAAAATTTCTGTACCGATTACAATATTACCATTGTCATCTTTGGGGTAGCCTTCGCTTATTAGATAATCATACAGCGCCTCAAAAGATCCCAAATCCGACCAAGCAAATTCTGTTGGCACAACACGTATTTTTTTTGAGCGCTCCATTACAGCGTAGTCTACCGATATAGATGGTATCTCAAGCGATAGGCTCTCATCCAGCACACCTTTATTACTTGCAAGCCATGCCTGCTCAGCTTTCTCAAAAACTAGAGGCTCAAAATTTCTCAATTCTTCTAAAAAAACAGAGGCTTGAAAACAAAACATTCCCGAGTTCCACAAGAAATTTCCTCTTTCTAGAAAATCCTCAGCAGTATCGAGGTTCGGTTTTTCTCTAAATGAGGTTACTTGATCATCATCATATTCAATATATCCATAACCAGTTTCTGGGCGAGTAGGCTTTATACCAAATGTTACAATAAATCCTTTTTTTGCTTTTTCTATTCCCTGGCGCATGGCATTGCCATAATCTTCCTCCCCCATTATCATATGATCCGAGGGTGTAACGATCAGCACGTCGTCCGGATTTACGGATAGCGCTGCAAAAGCAATTGCCGCTGCAGTGTTCCGAGGAGTCGCTTCCACAATATTAGTATAAGATAACCCGCACTTCACCATTGCCTTATGGCTGAGGTGTGTGTTATCTCTATTACCAACAATGATGACATTATCAGTTATAAACCTATTACGCTCTATGGTCATCTCGAATAAAGATTTTCCGGCGAATAAATCTAAATATTGTTTAGGGGATTGCCTGCGCGATAGAGGCCATAATCTGCTTCCCACACCTCCTGTTAATATAACATGTACTACTCTCATTATATACTTCGAATTATATCCACTATTTAAACAGCTGACAAAAATATTGTTCACTGCGGATGACTATTTCTGCAATTTTAACAAAATAATCTTTTATTTAGTCGCTACCAAATAAATCGCGTGTATATAATTTATGTTGTACATCATCAAGTTCAGGTGCAGTACGATTAGATATTATTAAGTCGCACTCTTGTTTAAAGGTTTCTAAATCATGTGAAACTCTCGACCCGTAAAATAACTCATCTTGCAAGACTGGCTCGTAGACTACTACCTCTATACCTTTTGCCTTAATCCTTTTCATAATGCCTTGCATTGCTGAGGCCCTGAAATTATCTGATCCTGATTTCATAATAAGACGATAAACGCCTACTTTCTTTGGATTTTTGGATAGAATAGATTCAGCAATAAAATCTTTACGCGTACGATTTGCATCTACGATAGCTTTAATAAGGTTATTAGGAACGGAATCGTAATTGGCTAATAATTGTTTTGTGTCCTTGGGCAAGCAGTAACCTCCGTAACCAAAGGATGGATTGTTATAATGATTACCTATACGGGGGTCTAAACCAACCCCTTCAATAATCTGTCTGCTGTTCAAATTATATATTTGCGCATAGCTATCTAGCTCATTAAAATAAGCAACACGCATCGCTAAATATGTGTTAGAAAACAGTTTTATAGCCTCTGCTTCTGTAGGATTTGTAAATAATATGGGAACATCTTTCTTTACTGCACCTTGCTGTAATAAACCAGCAAAAACCACAGCTCGCTCACTTTTTTCTCCAATAATAATCCGCGATGG
>JBMDWK010000073.1:0-2524 GCA_048595255.1 Sphingobacterium sp.
GACGAATTACTTTGTGCCTGTAGTACAGGGACAGAAGAACTAATAAATAAAAATACGATCAGCCTAAAAAGAAATTTTTGGCGTTCTTTTGAATTTAATAATTGATTGAACATAATTTATTAACTAAAATTTATACTTAAATAGATTTATAGCTTTCAAAAACATGTTGACTCGCTTATTCAAAAGGAGTTTTTAAACCGGTTGCCAAAATAATAATCAATTAAAAAATTGTCAAGTCCTTTACGCTAAAATTTTATATTTCTCCATAACAGTAGACTTTAATATTAACATTACTTTTTCGGTTGAATGAATACTTACTAGGTGTGTATCATCAAAGATAGCCCGAGGGAAATTGTTACAATACATAAAACAAAATTCTGTTTGAGCGTAGTGAGTTTAATTTTGTTTAGGATTTGAAAGAAAGAATAGCATAAAAGAATACAGTCTTAACTTTTTTGCTTGGTTTTTGTGTCAAGACAAAACCCTCGAAGAGGTCTCTTGAATGCCATGAAAATTCCAATCATTTATGAAAAAAATGAAATCCTCGTCATGGAAAATGACATATACCTAGATCATTCTTGAGCGAAAACAACAAAATAATGTACTCTATGCCGAAATGTTAACTGTCAACTGTACAAAAAACTCATTCTTTAAACCTCTATTATAATAAAAGACTGATCTTTTTTTTGTCTTCTCAACACAGGCAAGGCTACGTTATAAATAGGGATTTTTGTAGCAGTTTCGCCTTTGGGGGATCCTGCGTGCGCATGGCCATGGAAAGCGACAGTCACTTGTCTTCTGCTTAGCGGTTCAGCTAGATGTGATGAACCCAGAAAGGGATAAAGTTGCTCTGGCTCACCCAATATAGTTTCTTTAATAGGGGCGTAGTGCATAAGGACGACTTTGGGTAATTCAGGTGATTCTTGTTCTAATCGTGTCAAGGCTCTATCCAGCTGCAATGATTCATTCACTGCTTCATGTACAAACTGTTTCATCATATCTTCACCAAAGAGGGAAAGCATATATTGCTCAAAGCCACCACCAAAACCTTTGACACCTGCAAAGGCTACGTTGTTGACTACGATGGATTCACCGTCCAAGATTGTCATATTATGATCCGCCAATATTTGCTTGATAATCTTTTGACGACCTTTTTCATAATCATGATTGCCCAATACGCCGATTACTGGTACTTGCAGGACTTCAAGACCTTCGCCCAATATCTTTGCTTCTTCTTCATCACCGGTGTCGGTCAGATCTCCACAAATAACTAGGATATCCGCTTTATCATTGATTTCTTTAAAAGTACTTCTCAATATACCTTTGTCTGTGCTCTTGGTATGTATATCCGCCATTGCGGCTATTCTTGTTTTTTTTCTATTTGCCATAGCTTATACGGTTTTGATAGTATAACTCTTATAGTCCCATTCTTTGATATCTACTTGATATTGGGTTTGGTCAATAAGCGGTCCTCGACATACTTTTTCTACTGGCGGTGGCAGATCATACTGTTCATTCGCCCGATTCATCAATTCATCAAAAAGCCATTTGGGAATAATTTCATGATAATCCGCAGGGTACACAAATTGAAAGATAAGAAGCTGTGCTAATAACAGGTGCCAATGCGTATCCAACCGAAATAGAAGTTGGTTCCAGTCAACATTTCTACCATATTTCAGTAAAATATGGTTAATGTCTGCATTGTCATTACGCTCTCGGTTTTGTACATACATCTTACACCAGATCAGTTCTTCTACCGGAATAAATTTGACAGGTACATCCGCAAAATACCCGGTCGTGGCCCGCTCGTACCAGCTGTCATCTACCGTACAAATATTACTTACCGTGTCAAAAATTATGTCTATGAAATAATCGCCATGGAAAACCTTGGCTAGCCAACGCACATCAGTCAATTCGGTCTTATAGCCCTGCGAGGCAAAATATTTTAAAATTTTGGGGTATTCACTGCTCTTGCAGAATATATCCAAATCTTTGGTATCCCTAAAAATCCCAGTGTACTGAAACATCGCAAATGCTCCGCCAAGCATATATTGGCAACCACTGGCATTTAACATTTCTAACGCTTCTTTGTAGAATTCGGTAGATTCTCTTTTCTCTTTTTCTGTCGTGAGCATATATAGAATATTAGCTATTTAATCTGTTGGAGTAAGTACATTCTTGCTCTCTTAGATTATAACCATCGAGAAGGAAATTTGTTGAGCAGGAGAGAGTGGTACGCACAGTATATAGAAGCCTGTATCATAAAAATAAGGACCTCTATAGGCTATATCGTCATACAAATTTGCGTTTAGGAAGGCTTAAAATAGCCCTTAGCACATTAAGAGGTGCGTATTATTGTCCTAATGCCCAAATAAGGGCTTTTTCTTTTGTCGCTCTGAAAATAGTATGGTGTTTTTCGGTGGGTGCAGCATGATACATCCATTTTAGATTCGGAATGCTGTCGGCTTCAAGGATTTGGGCCAGACTCTCGGTATGAGGGATAATATCTGTTGCATCTGAACTT
>JBMDWK010000074.1:0-14550 GCA_048595255.1 Sphingobacterium sp.
ACGAATATATGAACCTCCCCATTGTACACCTTTGCCCGTCAAGACGCCAGTAAAATTGTTTTGAATACGCTTATATTGACCAAATAAATACCCAATTTCACGACCTCCTACACCAATATCACCAGCAGGAACATCCGTTTCAGAGCCAATATGGCGGTATAACTCTGTCATGAAAGCCTGGCAAAATCGCATAATCTCATTGTCCGATTTACCTTTAGGATCGAAGTTTGATCCACCTTTACCGCCACCGATTGGTAGACTGGTTAAGGCATTTTTAAAAACTTGCTCAAATGCCAAAAATTTAAGAATAGAGAGATTAACTGTAGGAGAGAAGCGCAGGCCACCTTTGTATGGGCCAATAGCGCTATTCATCTGCACACGGTAGCCCTTATTAATCTGAACCTTGTTGTTATCATCCAGCCAAGCTACTCGAAAGGAGACTACGCGTTCAGGTTCTACCAAGCGTTCCAGAATTTTGAGGTCCGCATATTCAGGATGATGTTCGCTAATATAGGGGATAAGATCTTCCACCACTTCAGTTACAGCTTGTAAAAATTCGGGCTCGTGAGGATTTTGACTTTCTACGTAATCAATAAAACTTTTAAGATTTAGCATTTTCTATTGATAAAATGATATTATTTTGTTTCGAAATTTACCAAATATACAATAAAATCACTGTTTTTAAGCGGATAATTTGTATTTTTTAGTCAAAAATGTAAAAATCATTATGAAAACATTTTTCTCGATAAAAAGTTGGTAATAATAAATAAATGACTAATTTGAAATTCCAAAATTTAGCTATGCATTCTATTAATTTAAAAAAATATCCAAAGGTAAAACTCATTGATCAGCCATCTGCAATTTATCATTTAAAGAAAATAAGCGATATTCTTGGAGTCGACATATACATCAAGCGTGATGATTTATTTGCAATAGGACTAGGGGGAAATAAGCTTCGCAAACTGGAGTATTTGTTGGGTGAAGCCAAGAAACAGAAAGCGACCCATGTTTTTACGGTAGGCGCTGTACAGTCTAATCATGCGCGAATGACAGCCATTACTGCCAAAATGCATGGATTCGAACTTGAACTATTCTTGAAAAAGTCTGTACCCATGAATAATGCTACATATTTTTCCAATGGTAATATCATCCTGAACAATATAGTGGATGCTGTTATTCATGAAGTGCAGGACAATAATAGCGCCTATCAAGCGATGGACATTCGAAGCTCGGAAATACGTGATGCAGGAGGGAAGGCTTACAGCATTCCAATCGGTGGATCTAATGCATTAGGTACGTTAGGGTATGTAGATTGTTATTTTGAAATCGTCAAGCAACAAATAGAGTTGGGTGTGAAATTTGATTACATCACGACTGCATCAGGTTCGGGGGGCACACATGCTGGACTAATTGTTGGCAACAGTTTGACAGGTGGCAAGACTCACATCAAAGCTTATAATGTCGAGCCGGACCAAGGTCAATTGGCAGCACATACTTTAAAAATAGCCAATGAATGTTTATTGCTATGTGGAAATAAATCGATTTTAACGGAAAAGGACGTACATATCAGTAATGAATACAGTGGTGAGGCATATGGAATACCTTCTGATTTTCATATTGACACGATTAAATTCTTAGCTAAGCATGAAGGTGTTTTTTTGGACCCTGTATATACCTCCAAAGCATTTGCAGGAATACTGATGGATATAGACAATAAGGTTATCAAAAAAGGAGAGAAGGTACTATACATTCACACCGGTGGCACAGCTGGCATCTTTGCATACGAACAGTATTTTAAACGCTAGTCGTTAGTACGCGTTTCATACACTTGAGGATTGAAAGGCTCGATATGTACAAATACATTAGATATTTCGGGCATTTGCTCAATCAAATAGTCTTTTAGACGATGTGCAATATCGTGACCTTCTTTGACGGTGAATTCTGCTGGCACAATTGCATGTATATCTACCAGAAAAAACATACCATTTTTACGAACAAAACATTTTTCTGTAGCCATAATTCCTTTAACATCAAGTGATTTTTCCTTAATGAGGTCAACCATTTCTTCATATAGGTTTTCATCCATTATTTCACCTAGTGCAGGGCGGAAAATGCGGTAACAGTTGTATAAAATAAATACAGAAGCAAATAGGGCAGCCCAATCGTCGGCACTTTGGTAACCATCACCAAGCAATAAAGCCATAGAAATACCTATGAAAGCAGCAATAGAGGTAATAGCGTCACTCCGATGATGCCAAGCATCAGCTTTTAAGGAGCTGCTATTTAGTAATTTAGCGCGGCGCATAACTATGTGATAACTAATTTCTTTCCAGATGATTATCAGCGCCAACACGATTAATGTCCAGGGTTTGGGAAGATCGTGCGGTGTCTGTATATTGATTATACTCGTGTGCGCAATTATAGTCGCTGATATAACTAGAAAAATAACAACGATAAAGGTAATCAACGGTTCAATTCGGCCGTGTCCATACGGATGAGTTTTGTCTGCAGGGCGCTCAGAATATTTTATTCCTAATAGGACTAATATGGATGCAAAAATATCAGAGGTTGATTCGATAGCATCAGCTATAAGCGCAAAAGAATTACCAAAAAAGCCCGCAAACCATTTGACCACAGCCAAACCAAAGCTACCTAGGATACTAAAATAAATTGTTTTTTTTGCTTTCTGTGATTGCGGTGTAGACATGATAAAATTTATTACAGCACAAAATAACCTATTATTATATGAATATCCCACTTAAAGTTTTAAACATGAAAGATTAAGTGGTTAAATTGATCTAATAGAGGTAAGGCTTAATTTATCTATTTAACATAATATAAATTATAAGACAAAAACAAATAATGTTTTTTTCACTAACGTTATATAGAGTTTATTTGGCCTGCGGTCGATAATCAATCCCATCTAGGTTCATATAAAATATATTGGGTCCATCGTTCACTTTCAATAGCAACTCGATATTTTCTCTATGCTTCCTTAAATCCATTCCATCAGATTCTTTTAAATCGAGATAATCAATTGGTTGCCAAGATCGAATTGCATATCCAGCAGGGACTTTTACGGGGATTGCTTTATAATCCAAGAAATCAAGAATTTCATTTTTATCCCATACAAAGCCTAAAACATTTTTGTGAGGACTTAATTGATAATAAAATGGATAATTTAGATTTTTGCTTACAAAAAAGTTAGCATAATATTTCTCTGGAAAACTTTTATGTCTTACTCCTGAATTGTTAACTAAATAGTTGATCATAGGATTTTCCCCTATTTCTGTAACTAAAAAATCAGTTTCACCCTCCAAATTTTCAATGACCATAATTTGTTTGTATTTGAATTCGAGTTCTCCCAATGGTTTTCCATCGGGGTCAATTACACCATAAATATATTCTTTGCGATCATTGTGTTTACCTGGCACAGCCAAGACTTTGTCTCCTATTTCAATCAAGTTAAGATTAGGATTCTTAGAATTTCTATACAAATACAAATCTGAAAATTCAGAAATCAGCAAGTTACCAGAAATACTATCCCTTATATATTTAAAACCTGTATAATTATCTTGGTGTGCGCGTATTTGGACATCAGGTGTAGTTTTTTTTACCGAGATTCCACTGGGTGGTGCCGATATTTGTTGATGTTTTTTAGTAAAAATCAAACCTTTATCCCTTTCCCAGCTCACTTCAAAATAATGAAAATCATCATTTTTATTTGGAATCGAACCTAGCACCTGTTTTCCTGACTTTCTCTTTGGAATTATTAATTCAGTGGCACATGGCTGCACGATTATTTTTCTAGTTTTCTGGTCCAAATAGCCATAACCATCACCCTTGCTAAACGGTAAAAGCCTATATATAGCTTCTGCATCCAGTTTTGAAAAACTAGCAGAAAATGCTTTCAATTCTACATGGTCAGAAGCAGAAACTTCTCTTCCCAAACTTGAGAAATTGCTCTTGACTGAAGTACAAGAACCAACAAAAAAATTAAAAAAACCTTCATCTTACTTTTTAGGAATATATTTTTTCTCCTCAAAATCCATATAAAACCATTTTCCGTTTTCATCTTTCACTACAGCAAATATTTTTGAATTCTTACGCTGAATTTCAATGTCTTCGGATTCCAAATTATGTAAATAAATGTAGTCCAAATAAAGAATTGTATAGTTCTCAGGAATAGCATTGATCAATTTCAATTAGTATAAATCCACGATTTTGTTGTCATTCATTCCATAACGCAATGAACCCTTAGGAATATAATATGGAGTTGATCTACGTGTCTTGGTGAAATTGTAAGAATAATCTAACTTCGGCAAAATGGTTTCTGACAGAAATTCACCTTTAGAGTTAACGAAATGAAATCTGGAATCCTCCGTATATGATTTACGCACCAAAAACCAATTTCCTAAACTTTCTTTCAATCCCTTAAGCGGAAGAATTTTATCAAAACTAAAATCAAATCCTTTCAGCGGTTTCCCGTCGGGCGAAATGATTCCGGCTAATTTTTGGCTGTTTTTAAAATCCCAAATTTCTCCAATTCCGTATACTTTTCCTTCCATTTCTATCAACCATAAATTTGGGTCGTTAGAATTCTTTGAATCAAATATTTCTGAAAATGAAGAAACGTAAATTTTTCCTTCTTCATTTCTCGTGTATGTAAATCCTTTGAACTTTTGGTTTTTGGGAATCATTTTCGCACCCAAATCCGCTGGTAAGCCCCAGTCGGCTGGTGGTAATTCTTCTCGAACTTGGGGCGGTCCATATTGTTTGAAAGTTAAGTTTTCTTTACCATCAAATTCTAAGTAATATCCATCTAGTTCGCCGATAAATCCATTTTTAAATACTGTATTCAGTAAAACCAAACGATCAGCAACAGGTGGAATCACGATTTCAAGCGTCTGGAAATCCAAATACCCATATTTTCCATCTTCCATAAACGGAACCAAAACTGTTGGTTCCGCTTCAAAAGCTTTTTTCAAATATTCATATAATTCTCTTACCTCTTTTAGTTCCTTATGAACAATCGCGTTGATATCAATCTGGCTATATGCCATTGATCCCCACATAAAGATTAATACGATTATATGTCTCATATGGATCTAAATTATACCTGGGTCTAAACGCGAGGTATTGAATATCCGTTGTGGTATTTCGCGGCCAAGTATGTGTTAGCTTGCTCATCGGTAAATCTACCTTTGTTTTTGTCCCAGTAGACTTTTTTACCCACACGATATGCAATATTTCCCATTTGTGATACGACTGCAACATGACTTCCTACCTCAATCGGTGCATGAAGATTACTCTTATCTTTACGCAATATTGCTTGTACAAAGTTTTCCATATGACGTTCCAGGCCATTGTCCTTAGGCCTTTGAAGTGGTACTGCTTCTACCCTATTGTCATCAGGAATAACTTCCCATCCGCCACGATTAACTACCAATGTTCCATTATTTCCTATAAACGCCACCCCGTGATCTCTCCCATAGATTCCTGAAGCAATACCCAATGCTTGTTCCCACTGAATATTGAAATCATCAAATTCATACATGGCCGTCATTGTATCAGGTGTTTCGGCAGCAGTATTAGGATCTGCATATATGCCTCCTGAAGCTACTACTGATTTAGGGAAGTCTGCCTTCATACCAAGCAGAGCGAAATCAAGCAAATGTACACCCCAATCCGTCATCAGCCCTCCTGCATAGTCCCAGAACCATCTAAACTCAAAATGAAACCTGTTGATATTAAAATTTCTTTTTGGAGCGGGTCCCAACCATCTCTCATAATCTACGCCATTGGGCACTGGACTATCTGGCTGGGTGATAATTGGTTTTTTCCAACCTACATACGACCATGCTTTAGCTAATCTAATTTTTCCCAATTTGCCCGAATGTACATAATCCATGGCATCTCTAAAATGCTGTTGACTTCTTTGCCACTGCCCTACCTGTACCACACAATTACTCTTCTGCGCTGCAGCAAGCATAGTTTGACATTCGACAATAGAGTTTCCGATTGGTTTTTCAATATAAACGTGTTTGCCAGCTTTTACAGCATCAACAAATTGTAGACAATGCCAATGGTCAGGTGTAGCTATAATTACAGCATCGACGATATTGTCACGCAGCATCTTTGCATGGTCATGATAGGTCTTGACTTGTATATTTTTAGCAGCCAGTTCGGATTTACGTTTTTCCAATACGTTAGCATCTACATCGCACAGTGCTGTACATTCTACATCATTGAGTTTTAAAAGAGCCTGTAGATTAGACCAGCCCATACCATTTACACCAATTAGACCTACTCTAATTTTTTTATTAGTAAATATTGATGCATTTAAGTTTGAATACAAAGCAGTAGAAGCCAATAAAGCACCCGCTTTTAAGAAGTTTTTGCGATCCATAGTTCAAGTTTATAGTTCCAATTTAAAAAAACTTACGCGCAAATCCCAACATCCTGCAGAGATTCCCAGTACTATTTGTGTTTTTTTCGCTAATGGTTCACAACTTTTAAACTAAAACAACTGTTAAACAATAAAAAAACATATGATGAGCATTAAACAATACTATTCGATCTTATTGGCAGCAATAAGTTTATTTGCCTTGCCCTCTTGTCAATCAATTCCCAAAGAAGCCCGGGTAATCACCAATTTCGATGCGCAAAAATATATGGGAACTTGGTACGAAATTGCTAGAATCGATTTCAAACACGAACTAAACATGAATAAAACAGCAGCACAATATTCGTTGAAAGATAATGGTGATATTAAGGTGGTTAACTCGGGGTATAATTATGTGAAAGAGACGTGGAAAAAACGTGAAGGCAATGCCAAATTCAGAGGAGCACCTACCGAGGGTGCCTTGAAAGTTTCATTTTTCGGTCCGTTTTATTCCGGGTATAATATTATCGCTATTGATGAGGCCTACAAATATGTACTGATTGCGGGTAAAAACCACGATTACCTTTGGATATTATCTCGAGAACAGACTATTCCAGAATCAATCAAGAAGCAATATTTAGAAATAGCTCAAAATACAGGATACAATACAGATGACCTTATTTGGGTAGATCATAATATGCAAAATCCACATATATAGATTGACTTACTAACTTAAAAAATGAATAGCTCTTCGGCATTCGCTGAAGAGCTATTACATGTATAAATAAATAGTTAGTGTGTTTATACTCAAATCCAATTACATTTATTATATCTATTCCTTTACAATAATAATATTTTCCAATAGGATTACTTTAACACAGCTTTACTATTAGTTTAAATTGTAGCGAAATGTCTACATTGATTTATTGAGAAGAATGACTAATTACTCATGTATTGATTATCATAAACTTATCCATATAGGAAGAGCAAATTCTCTAAGCAGGTGTGCCAATTGAAAGTTTTGATATTCCGATTTCGAAATAAATCTTACCTCTGCTAGTTCCGCATTGGCGCTAGGTAAATTTTCTAAAACCTTATTGAGAAGAAATATATTGCCCTCCACAATCGTATCTTTTTCATTCGCTGCACTAGTTTTATGCTGACCTAAATAGTTAAAATCTATAGGCTCAAACTGCAAGCTAAGCTCCTCATGCAGCTCTCGAATCAGCGTTTGGATGTATGTCTCTTGATGCTCCACTTTTCCACCTGGAAGCATATAAAATTTGGAATGATGTTTTCGAACGACCAATAAGTCTTTTTGCTCGTTCAACAGAAGTGCCGAGGCAATAGTTATTTTGGACATAGTGTGTGCTGTCAGTTATTTGATTCGAAGCGCGTAGCGTATGCCGCCCATAATATGTTTTTGAAATAATTCGGAGTCGTAAGATTCGTCGGTATGGCCAAGTCCTGTGTAAAATGAACGGCCACCATCAAAGGATTGAAACCATGCTATAGGATGAAATTTGCCCATCTTCCCTCCTTCATACGTGGTCTCATCAAGCATCATTAGGATATGAATACCAGATTTTACATCCTTAAAATCATACCATTCATCACGATGTATCCAAGTCTGTGGCAAGTGTTTGGTAGCGGGATGTGTCCTGTTGACTACTTCCATGTGTGCCTCCTGTACGGCTGGATGACTTGAGAAATAACCGCCAACTAAAGCACCATACCAAGGCCAATTGTATTCGGTGTCCGAAGCAGCGTGTATTCCCACGTATCCTTTACCCGACTGAATAAATTTTTTGAAGGCTGCCTTTTGCTGATTATTCAAAATATCGCCCGTTGTATTCAGAAAAATAACTGCGTCAAACTTTTTTAGACTGTCGGTGCTGAAGTAAATCGCATCTTCGGAGTGCACAAAATTGATGTTATTTTCATTTAATAGTTTCGAAACCGTCGCTACTCCTTTTGGTATACTTTGATGTCTAAATCCAGCTGTTTTTGAAAATATTAAAACCGATTTGCTTGCCTGTCCAAATCCGACAAGCCCCATCACAAGGAAGAATAGTAGTATAGCGTAGCGTCTTTTCATAACGTGTTATTTTTTAGTCATTTGTGTATAGTAATCTAAAGCAGACTTAATATCTTCGATCTCTACATACACATTAAAAGTACATTTTCCAATTTCTTGCAATAAAGCAAATCCAATTTTACTGTCTTCATTCTTCTTGTCATTTTTCATCAATTCAATGAATATATCATACTTCTCATTGGAATAGCTGTATGATGGAAATCTTGTCAGAAATGTCTTTGTAATATCGTTAAGCTCTTGCTCAGATAAGCCTGTTAATTTGTGCGACAACCAGGCCTCGCATATCATGCCAATCGCAATAGCCTCCCCATGTAGTAAAGGGTCGCTGTCATGATATAAGGAGTATCCTTCAATGGCATGCCCGATAGTATGGCCGAAATTTAAGATCTTACGAAGACCTTTTTCTGTAGGATCTTGAGTGATTACATTATTTTTGATCTGCACAGATTGATAAATCAAGTCCGCAGAAATATTTTCTAAATCCACAGATTTACACATTTCATACAGGGATTTATCCTGAATCAATCCATGTTTGATTACTTCTGCAAATCCCGAAACCAACTGACGGTCTTCTAGTGTTTGCAAAAACTGAGTACTGATAAATACCGCTTGTGGTTGAGTGAAAGTGCCTATGATGTTTTTGACATTATCCAAATCAATACCGGTCTTTCCGCCCACAGAGGCATCTACCTGCGATAACAGCGTAGTAGGAATTTGAATAAAATCTATTCCTCTTTTGAAAGTAGAGGCTGCAAATCCACCCATATCGGTCACGACGCCACCACCAAGATTAATCAGCAAAGCCTTGCGGTCCGCACCAAAATCCAGCATCGTCTTCCATACCCCGATGCAGAAGTCAATGTTTTTATTCTCTTCTCCGGGATCTACCTCGATAATATCGTAGTGTACTAATTCCGGAATGGCATTTTGTAAAACGGGCAGACAATGATCGTTCGTATTTCTATCTACCAATACCAATACCTGCGAATAGCCGCGCTCTTCAATAAATGGTAAAAGAGAGTCTAAATTTTCTTCAAAATATACTTTGTAACCTAAGCTCTGTATGGGTTGCATGTTGATAATATGTGAGAGTGATGTATAGGTGTAAAGATAGCAATAATATTAAATGATTTGGATTTTCGTCCCTTCGAATTCGACGATATCACCTTTGCGGACTTTTAGTCTTTTACGATAATCCACGACACCATTATAAGTCACCAATCCTTCTTCAACGACACGTTGTGCCATACTACCGTGTTCAACCAGATTCATCGCCTTTAATAGTTGAATCATATGGATAAATTCTCCTTCTAATTTGAATGTTTGCATAAACAAAAATAAACCAAAAATATACCAATTCTATCCACATCATAAGAAAAAATTCAAAATACATTAATTATAGAGTACTTTTGTATTATTAAGACATACAGATGATGACATCGAAAGACAGCGTATTGAATTTTGAAAATACCGAAATAGCATTCAAAAATAAGAGCGACAGAGACCTTGAAAGAGCGTATTGGCTATTCAAGATGGTAGCTTCTAGTGCATTAATCAAAATAGGAACTCCTATTACTACTTTTTCGTTAAATATCGGTCTACCGATTCAAGGCATAATCCGAAACACAATTTATAAGCAATTTTGTGGTGGAGAGACCATTCAAGGTTGTGCTCATGCTATCGCTGAATTGGGCAAAGGGAACGTCACGACTATTTTGGATTATTCTGTAGAAGGTGAAGAATCGGAAGAAAGTTTTGATGCATGCTGCCAAGAAGTATTAGCGAGTGTCGCCTATGCCAAAACCAATAAGCTGATATCTTTCTGCGTATTCAAGCCTACTGGTGTCGGAAGATTCGATCTATTAGCAAAATTGGATGCCAAACAAGCACTTACAGCAGATGAAAAAGCAGAATTTGCTAGGGTATTAAATCGATGCGATGCCATTTGTAAAGCCTGCTATGAGGCCGGTATTCCTGTGCTAGTTGATGCCGAACATTCATGGATTCAGGACACTATAGATGATATAGCGCGTGAATTGATGGAACGCTACAACAAACAAAGACCTATTGTATATAATACTTATCAATTGTATCGTCACGACAAATTAGCTTCTCTAAAAGCAGATTTGTTGTATGCCGAACAACAAGGCTTCTTCCTAGGTGCTAAAATAGTAAGAGGTGCTTATATGGAGATCGAGCGTGAACGTGCTATTGAGCAAGGGTACCCATCTCCTATTCAGCCCAACAAAGCGGCGGCAGATGCAGACTATAATGCTGCGATTGACTTCTGTCTGAATCACATCGACCGCATTGGCGTAATGGCCGGAACACACAATGACCAAAGTTGCCTATTGTTAGCAACAGAGATGGACAAACGAGGTATTCCGCATAATCATCCGCATGTATTCTTTGCACAATTATTGGGAATGTCAGATAATCTTTCTTTCAACCTAGGTGCAGCAGGATACAATGTGGCTAAATATATGCCTTACGGTCCGGTAAAAGCGGTAATGCCTTATCTGTTTAGAAGAGCGCAAGAAAACACATCCGCAGCTGGGCAGACGGGTCGCGAACTCGGATTGATAATTAAAGAAAAACAACGACGCAAATCATTGAAAAAATAAAGATAATGGCTGTATATTTACAGCCATTATTTGTTTAAATAGATATCTACCGATTTACATGGATACCCTTACCACAATCAAATTCGAAAAATTAGTAGCAATTGCTGAACCCTTTGAAGCATTATTATTTGATGTAGATGGAACGCTTGCCGACAATATACATGCGCACAAAGCTGCTTATGTCAGTGTTTCCAAAGAGTATGGTGTAGATCTCGATCCAGATTTAATTGATGAAACTGCAGGCTGGCCAACAGTAGCTGTAGCGCGCGAAATATGCAAACGCTATAATGTAGAATTTGATGTGGATGTCTTTGCGAAGCGCAAATCTCAGATTTTTATAGAGCAATTTATTCGTGACACGCAACCCATCGAATACGTTAGGCAAGTACTGTTACATCATGTAGGCAAAAAAAAGATAGGTATTGTTTCAGGAGGCAGCCGTTCTACGCTCCATATCACGCTTGAAGTCATTGGTGTCAACGGAAAATATGAAGCAATGGTATGCGCGGGAGATACTTTACAGGGAAAACCTTCGCCTGCACCTTTCTTGTTGTGTGCAGAGCAACTTCATGTGGCTCCAGAGAATTGTCTGGTATTCGAAGACGGTGATCCGGGCGTCCAAGGCGCTATAGCAGCATGCATGGGCTGGGTCAGAATAGATCAAATTTAATAATGAGCAGGCGGCTTTAGAAAGTCGTAATAATTCGTATTCCACTATTTGTATAGTCCAGATCGGATTTCCGAAACTGTCCAATAGGCACTTTGACAAATGGTTCTACAGATAATGACATCTTATTATTGACATTCACTTTTTTACCCATGGAGAAATTAGCAAAGCCACTAAAACCATTCGGGTTCACATTATTCTGCAAAGATTTCACGGTTTTGGTCTCTACTTTATTTACTTTCTGAGCGGCGCCAGGAATTAAAGCGGCATTCTCTTGCAAATTAATCACACCTCCATGATCAATGTATTGCGCTTCTCGCTCTTGGTTGATAATAGCTGAATAAGAAACACCTGCTGAAGTATAAAAACCTTTCTTTAATTGATAAGATACTTCTAACGGAATCTCTAACGCTTCAACTTTGCCCATGACAGCATTGATATTAGGAAGTATCATTTGCGTATTCAACTTCGAATAATCTGCAAAAAGATTCTCTTTATTGGGTGCATTAGAAGCACTTATCATCTCCGCGTTAGCTGTTTCCATTGGATCCTTCAATACACCTACAGAGTAGGAATTGTAAGAAGTACCTGTTCGGATGCTTATATTCTTTGTGACGGCATATGACACCAAAAATCCTGCCCCTACATCAAATTGGTCAGAAGTACGATGAGGAGATACATATAGCCCCAATTGGAATTTATCCCCTAAAGACATACGTGTAGATTGTTTCAGATTATCTACATCGGTATTAACTGCATTTTGTGTCGCTTGGTGCGCCAATGTCATGGCCGAAGGAGCCTGAATTGTATTTGTTGGAGTTTCCAATGTATAAATTGGAAGCTGTTGCATAAGCGTATTCACGATAGATACATCAGCTAGTGTATACAAATCACGTGTTAATGCAGGTGTAATTTCGGAAGTATGATATGCTACATGCGCTAAAGATTCAAGTGCATCCTGACGGTGCAAATTTACTCCTGCCTCATAAGCTAGCGTTGGTGAATTACGGAGTTGACTTCCCTCAGGCAACTTTTCCACGGGATCATGTGGTATAGCATGTGCTGAAGGCTCATTATTTGTTACTTTTTTGCTTGCTGTCTGTGCAAGCTCTATAGATTGTGGTTGAGAGTTATTTTTCAGATTATAAAAATAAAAAGATACACCCATGACAGCCAATCCCATAGCGGCCATGGATGCCAAACGCTTAAATATAATGACCGCTGGCCGTTTCTTTTCGCCTTGTTGAGCTGCAAACCTCTCCCAAGCACCTTCGCGATAAGGAAGGTCATGCGATTCTTTTAGCTTTGCTTTAATATCTTCTATTATATCTCTATTACTCATATGGCAGATATTATCCTACTTTTATTTTATTTAAACCTTCAAATTGTTCCTGATATAAGGTACGCAATCGGACTTTAGCTCTTGTGAGATAGGTCCGGCTTGTACTATCGGGAATATTCAATTGTTTGCTTATTTCCTCATGAGAGTATCCTTCGATCTCATACAGATTGAAAATTGCACGTTGGATATCGGGCAATTTATTCATTAACTGCATGATATCATTTACTTCTAAATTCGTGGAAATCGAAACGGGAGTATGCTGTATGTCTATTTCGTTGATATCGTCAATATCAACGGTAGTCTTCTGCGCCCGCAACTTGTCGATAGATGTATTGACGGTGATTCGCGCTATCCATCCCTTAAAAGATTTTTCTAAGGCAGTCTCATCCTCTAATATTTGAAAGTTAGATAGCTTACTGAAAACTTTCACAAAACTTTCATTTACCACATCTTCCGCTTCCATTTCATTCTTTACATAGCGTAAGGATACTGCCATCAGGTATCCGTAGAATCGTTTATATAGAAATGATTGACTGCGGTCAGACTGCTGCACGAGACAATCTTCCAGCGCTGCCCTTAGGGTCAGTGGACCATTCCTTTTGAAATATCTGGAAACTATACTCACGCGTGTAGCTGAACTTTGTCTGTTTTCTACTTCTAAAATTAAAGAATTATTATTGATAACCACGTATTTTTATTCCTTACACTATTATAACGTTAAATCCACTGACTTCGCTACACACTTTTAAACAATAAATACTGGTGCCAATTCATTGCTATTGCCCTATACTTTTTGTATATTTAAGTATAAAGAGGAGGTTATTATGCGAAACATTCTATTACCTACTGATTATTCCGAATACGCCAACAATGCTTTTTTTTATGCTTTGAATTTAGCCAACAAATTTGGTGTAAAGCTGTATGTGCTCTACTCTTATCTGCCACCTATATTATCATCAGGGCATGCGGGACAACCGGAAATGCTGACCTCGGTGTATCAAGAAATTGAGGCATCCAAACATGATTATGCGCAACGGAAAAACCAACAGCTATTAGCCGAAGCAACACAACAACAATTGGATACATCTCATGTACATTTTCTCTTCGAACCTGGAACGGTACTCAGCACTGTAAAAAAAATAATTGCCGAGTACGAAATAAGCTTGGTGGTCATGGGGGTACATGGTGCCGGGGCCTCTAATCAATTCATGGGAAGTAATACCTCATCAGTGATTCGCAATGTACCTCTGCCAATCCTTGCTATTCCTCGCCATGCGACGTACGCGTCGATAAAGAAAATCGGTTTTACAACGCTCTTTAAGGAAAAGGACCTAGATGCTCTGCAACAAATCATGAATATCGGGGCAATGGTTGGCGCATGCGTACACTGTATCCATGTCAAAGATGACAGCGTTAGCCCTGCCGATGTATTGT
>JBMDWK010000075.1:0-4399 GCA_048595255.1 Sphingobacterium sp.
TCCACTTCTGTTTGCAGCAGTGCGCCATCAGGTTTTAATAGTGCTGCTTTACCTTGCAATTTACTAGGACCGACATAATAATGTCGATGTGGTAACTCTTCTATCTTTTTTGGGTTATAATCCCCCAAATAAACACCATCAAGGTTGAATATTTTGCATTTGGAACTTCCTTTGAGCTTAGTGAAAAGCAAAAAATGATTTTCATAGCGGAAAGGAGATTCGCTAGGGGAGGAAAGGACAAGTTCATTGTGATGATTGATGAGGTAATAATTATCCCCTTTTTTAGCGTTAAAAAGATTATAAATTAACCATTCTAACTCATCATATTCAATAGGAATAATCAATTCATGGTCAGGAATCACTGTCAAGCCGTAACGATTGTCTTGACCGACTATGGCTACATTTATTTCATGTTGAAATTTGTAGTCCACTTGTTCGCCGTAATATATGGTAAACACATCATAAGCCTCATCGTATTGGATGGGTATGATAATATCTCCCTTGGTATTGATGTATCCTGATTTGTTGTCTTTTGTTACGGCAGCAACATTATCCACAAACTGATAAATATTTTGATAAATGGCAGGAGCCAATATATTGCCTTTGGCATCGGTGAAACCATGCAGATTGCCTTCTTTAAAATATAGGATATAATCGTTTTTGAAGGCCTCATCATTCCAGTATCCCAGTCCGTAATTGATCCAATCTGTTTGTAAAACTTGCAGAAATGATGAGTAATAAAATGTTTCGAGAAAGGACTGCAATGGTGCCAAATTCTGCTCACGCATAGCTTGCTCAAACCATTCTGTCTGTTCTTTGATTTCCAAAACCCAATCTTTTGCTTGTTGGCTGTGTTTTTCTTCATTCATGTTGAACACATCTGTCGCGTCAATTTTGAATGTGTCATAAGGTAGGTTTTCTAGAAAACTGAACATATGATTGACCGGTTCATAGAAGACCTTCTTGTAATGGAGTTGGTAGATATCTCCGAGCAAATCGTAAAACCTTCGTAGATTGAGAATCCCTTCCTCCTTATTGGCATACAAGTACACCCCTTTGGATCTGATATTATGACTGAAAAGGAGTACCATCAATGGTGGAATATTATAATTCCACTCTGCCAATTCGAAAGGAAACATTTCTTTCGTATCGGTATCAATATTATATACGTATATACGATGTGCCATGCGGAATCTATTTGTTAGATTTACACACAATTATATCAATAATATTACTTTTTGAGAAATGATTTTTACTGCGAATAAAAAGGAAAGTAGAGTTACCGTTTAATGATTTTTCCTTTGTCGGTAATCATGATAATTTTGTAGTGAGGATATCGTTTGATGAGTTTTTTTCCTTTGTGAAGACCGAGTACCATGATGGAAGTACTTAATGCATTAGCAAATTCGGCGGAGGGTCCGTATACCGTCACACTGGTGAGGCCTGTCGCTGGATATCCAGTTGTTGGATTAATGATATGCGAATAGCGGATATTATCAATTTCAGCATATTTTTCATAGCTACCGGAGGTAGCGATAGCTGCTTCTTTCAGTTTTAATATCTTGGCTATGCCGTGTCTTTTGAATGGATTGTTGATACCGATTCGCCACGGTTTTCTATTGGGCTGTGTTCCCCAGAGGGCCATATCTCCTGATGCATTGACAATGCCTGCTTTGACACCTTGGGCTTGTAATAGTTCGCGTCCTTTGTCAGCAGCATAGCCTTTACCAATAGATCCGAATCCTATTTTCATTCCTTCTCTGGCTAAAAAGATCGTAGATGCCACGCTATCGAGAATAATATGCTGATACCCGACATTGGCAATGGATTTTTGAATAGCTTGTTCGGTAGGTTTCTCGGTCATTGTGCCATCAAATACCCATATTTTGTCCATCGCTGCGATACTGACATCAAATGCTCCGTTGGTCATTTGCGAATATGCAATGGCGCGTTTGGTAAGATCGAAAAGCTCCTTATCCACTTTTACGGCTTGTTTTCCCACTTGTCTGTTAATTTCCGATACTTGTGTATGCGAGCGCCATTCCGAGATCAGATTTTCTATTCGTACTATTTCGGCGATTGCCTGATCGATCTGTAGATTTCCTACCGCACTATCTGGAGTAACTATGGTAATTTGGAATTTTGACCCCATTAAAATGGTGTCTCGCTGCAGTGTGAAATCGCTTTGCGCAAAGGAAATAAATGGAATCAATAGTATAGTTAGCATAAAAGAGATTATGCTAACCATTCTTGATGTATATGATTCAATTAGTAACAATCTGTCAAAATTTGATTATTGTCTATATAGTACTTTAAAGGTTTACCATGATGATTTGTGGTGATTTCATTCAGTGTACGCTCCACGTCTTTTTGCATTTTTAGTGCACCACATATCATGATGACGCCACCTTCTTGCAGTAAGTTCGCGAAAAAGAAATAATCACGTAAGATCAAATCCATGACATAGGCCTTATTATGCTCTCTCGAAAATGCCAATTCAAAACGCGTCAATTGCTTTAATTCTTGGTACTCCTTGGCAAATTTTTTATAAGAATCTATAAACTCGTTATTTTTCCGAAAACCGGCATATAGATGAATTTCCGTAAGGTTTTTATTATTCATGACCATTCCAAGAAAAGGTGCAATTCCCGTTCCATTGGATATCAATGCCACTTTTGAGGTCAATTTCGGTAGGTGAAAATTTGGGTTGGCCATCAGACGCGCTTCTATGACCTGATTAGGTTTAAGCGCATACAAATAACTCGATCCTAATCCATCAGGAAAAAGTTTTACAATAAGTTGTACGTTTTTACCTTGACGACCTATCGAATAAAATCGCTCCCGATTGTCCTTTGCGGGATATATAGCAAGTAAATCTCCTGAATCAAATTTCACACTTTTGACGGGCTTTAGAACAATCTTAAAGGTGCTATAGTCGTCAGAAACGAGGGTTTTTGATACTACTTTGAATTTTCTTAAATCCGGTACTTTGCTATTGTATACTGCTGGTGCGGTAGCTACAGCATGGAGAGATTTTGCAGTCCAGTCACTTGCCCATTCTACAAAATCATTGGTCGATCGATCATTTACATAATGAGTGTCCACTAATTTTGTTGCCCAAGGCTGCGTGCTTAACAGTTGTTCCACGTGCTGCGCATATGCACAAAAGTCTGCGTAAGCTCTTGATCCGAAACCTAAAATGCTGTATGAAATCGCTTGCTGCTGTGTGTATTTATGCAGCAAACTTTCAAATTTGCTGGCGTTACTCGGCGGGTCTCCTAGGCCGTAGGTCGAGGTGAAAATTAATAGCTGTTGTGCGGCGGGATAGGATTGGTATTGATTCATTTCTGCCAAGAATGAACGTTTACCATCGGCTAGCAATTGCTTATGGATCTGATTGGCGAAGAAAAGGGTAGAGCCATTTTCTGAACCGACCAAAATCACAATTTCAGCTTGTGCCGCTTTATATTTGTTTCTAATTTTCGTGCGGGTACGTTTGAATGTAATCACAAACCCCGTGTACATGAAAAACACAATATTCAGCGAAGCTAGACCTAAAATGATAGCCCAAACAATATTGGTGCGTCCCGTATGCAAGTCGATATTCAATTTTTCCAAGACGGCAGAGTATGGAAATTTAGTTTCCTGCATCAAATCGCCATTTACCTGATTAATTGATACAGATCGATCATTCAGTGTGATAATAAAAGGCTCTTCGGGATCATCGGGTATGAATGGAAACTCTATTTTATTGACATCGGCAAGCTTTGTGTTTTTGAAAAAGTCAATATCTTGAAGCGCTATAGATACATCGTCCTCCGAAATAGGTTGGTGGTCGATTTCGGTATTTTCGGCCTTGAAAAAGTCCAATCTAATTAAGAAAATAGCTGTTCCAGTGAGGGCAATCATCAAGACAGGAATCAGCAACCAGCGCCCTGTAACCACATGAAAGTATTGCGAGAAGAAATCTTTATTGATTTTATCAAAAAAATGCTTAATCCCTTGTTGGCGTTTGATAATCAGAATGAAGCCGCTGATAGTAATGAGCATCAACAGAAAGGACACTATGCCTACGATGGTACGGCCAGTTTCTTTGAGAAATAAGGAACGGTGTAAGGCGGTAGTCCATTGGATAAACTGCGATTTAGGCACTACGTCGCCCAATTTTTCTCCGGTGAGCGGATTGATATAAGCCTGTATGGTGTTGCCATCTTCGTCCATGGCCTCGATAAGGACAAAGTCATTGTGGTCTACCGTGACATGCAATATTTCAAAATACGCGTCACGCAAAGCAGGAAGGCTTTGCGCGAGCGTAATATTTTCAAAATTGTCTACGCTATAGCGTGGTGTTTTTTCTTGAATAGCGTCAAAGGCTAATATCACACCCGTGACAGAAAGG
>JBMDWK010000076.1:0-3878 GCA_048595255.1 Sphingobacterium sp.
AAATAATAAAAAAGCCATTCATTATTACGAGAAAGCCATGCTGATCGATAATTATCCATCTGCTGTGCAACAGTTACTAGGGTATTATCGCAAAGATTCGGAATACGCCAATGAAGAACGGTTTAATTATTGGCTGCAATATGCGGAAGAAAATGAAATCGAATTAGACTATATTGCTTTAGGACTCGAAGAGCCAAAAAAAGATTCTTTCTTTAAAAGGCTGTTCAAACCATAGACGATTTCCTCACGGAGGTGAGGAAGTCTACTAATGATTTAGCTATGATCCGCTACGGCTAGTGAAAACTTCACTGCTTTTTGAGGATATTTTTCAGCGCTTTTAGCGCTAGTGTTGCTAACTACTTTTTTGACACTGATACGGTCTCCTACTTTGAAGTAATATTTTGCTAATTTATAATCCAACAATAATGGCCCACAGAAATAATTTCCATCAGCATCTTGCTCTATAACTCCTTGATACAATCCTTCACGTGTTTCTCTTGGCATTTTTAATTATTTTTTTTGCAAAGATACGAAGTGTAAAATCATTAATTCAATTTATCTTGCTCATCCCCGATTTTGACCTCATCATCGAATAAAATCCTTACAGAAGGCGTATAGGTATCTTCATACTGTTTGGTCTTGTTGGCCCAGAAGAAAGCTCCTAAAAAGATTAGGGCGATCAAAACACTGAAACCAATAAGTAAAAATATGATGTTCATTTCATTAAATTAAAAAGTAAAAATTTAAAAATCAAAATAGATCTCTCACCACGTTCGAGATGACGTTCTCTTTTCGTCTTTTGAGCATAACATATTGAAGCTTAAACTCCTATTTAAAAAGTAAAAAAAGTACTAAAGTTTAACGCGTCATTTCGACCACAAGGAGAAATCTACTAACCAATCTAACATATCTATCTACGTTAAAAGTATTACAACAATCCCCTTTTCTTACCATACCAGCGTGTCATTAAGCTGGTGAATGAAATAATTGTCACCGTACTAATCGGCATCAATATGGCTGCAAAAAGTGGTGACATCGTTCCTTGGATCGCAAAGCTTATACCGATAAGGTTGTACATCAAAGAAATGATAAAACTCATCTTGATGACTTTCACCGCATCTTTACTAAAGGTAAAGAATGCAGGAATTTTATCAAAGGATTCTCCATCCAAAATAGCATCACATCCCGGCGAAAAATTGTTAATATCGTCCGAAACCGCAATACCTAAGTCTGCCTTGCGCAGTGCTCCAGCATCATTTAATCCATCTCCCAACATGCACACTTTGTGATTACCGGATTGCCATTGCTCAATGCGTTGAAGCTTATCCGAAGGATTTTGGTTGAACAGTAACGATGCCTGAGAAGGAAAAATAAGTTTCAAGGCATCTGCCCGAAGTTCATTGTCTCCCGATATCAGATGCAGCATGTACGCCCTATTTTTCAATGCCTGTACGACTTCGGTTAGCCCCGAGCGCCAGGACTGTTCTAAAGTAAAGACACCTCTTATTTCGTTGTTGATACTCACATAAACAGCTGTGCCTTCTACTTTTTTGTGCACTCCGACAAAACTTGCGCTTCCCACAGCCACCGCATAATCTTGGTAGTTTGCCGATTGGCCTTTTCCCACCGACTCCTTATAATTGGACACGGGCAGCAATTGGCATTCACCAAGCCATTTTAATATTTCTCTGCTCAAGGGATGGTTGGAATTTCGACATACAGAGTAGAGGATATCTTTTTCCAACTTGCTCAATGCTCCTTCGAAAAACAGTGCCGCTACATTGGGTGAAGTAATGGTCCCTGTCTTGTCAAAAACCACCGTATTAATGGAAGCCATTTGTTCGATAGCCGCCGTATTCTTGATATAAAATTTATTTCGATCAAAAATACTCAATGCTGCGGATAGCGTGAATGGGGAACTTAAAGCCAGAGCGCAAGGACAAGCTATGATTAACACTGCCGTAAAGGCTGCCCAAGCTTTGTCCGCTTGTCCATTTGCCATCCAAAAAACCAGAGCGGTCATAGCAATTCCCACCAATGCTATCGTAAAATATTTGCTGATGTACTCGACAAACGTATCAAATTTCTTTTCGTAAGATTTGAATGAGTCATTATTCCATAATCGTGTCAGATAACTTTGTGAGACAGCTTTGACCACTTCCAATTCGATAGCTTCGCCTATTTGGCGACCGCCTGCATAAACTACTTCACCCAGTACTTTAGCAATAGGCTTACTTTCTCCCGTTACAAAACTAAAGTCTAAGGAAGCATTCCCTTTTAGTAGAATGGCATCGGCTGGAATAATTTCATTATTACGAATCAATATGCGATCACCGATTTTTAAATCTGCGATTTGTCGAGGCTGTTCTTTCTGATCTTCAAGCACAGTGACAGCTACCGGAAAATAGGAACGGTAATCTCTTTCGAAAGAAATATGGTAATAGGTACGTTGCTGCACCCATTTGCCGATAAGGATAAAAAACACCAAGCTACACAGCGTGTCCATAAACCCCGGTCCGGTCTGGGAGATAATCTCAAAAGCCGAACGTAGGAACAGCACCAAAATCCCTAAAGCCAAGGGTACATCGAGGTTCAGACGCTTCTGCCGCAGGCTATACCAGGCCGATTTAAAATAGTCTGATGCACTGTACAGTAAGACGGGGATACCGAAAGCCAAATTCATATAGCCAAAGAAATTAGCATATTCACGCTCAAAAGCACCCATCCCAAAGTAATCAGGAAAACTAATCATCATCGAGTTTCCGAAGCAAAAACCTGCTACCGTAATCTTCGCAATTAGATTGTTATGGTTTATCTTTTTACCTTCTTTGACGACATCTTGCAAAGTAATTTTAGGCTCGTAACCGATATTTTGTAGGAGTTCCACGAGAGCCCGCAAAGACAATACTTCGTGATTAAAAGTTATGCTGGCCTGCTTTTTCATGAAATCCACTTTAGAAGACTTCACAGCAGGGCTAAGTTTATATAAATTTTCTAACAACCATATGCAAGAGCTGCAATGTATAGGTGGAATGTAGAACGTAATAATGGTAATATCTTTATCTTGGTAATCCACCAATTTGGATATGATATTGGGCTCTTCCAAATAAGATAAATCTTGTTTGTGCGATTTCTGCGATTTGCCCGGATGGCTGTTGTAGCGGTAATAGCTTTGCAGATTATTTTCGTTCAATATTTGGTACACAGTCTGGCATCCTAGACAGCAAAATGTATGCTGCTCCAAAATGTAAGGTGTGTCCTCTACCTTGTCCCCACAGTGATAACAATTCGTTGCTATTTTTAGATTTGCATCCGTCGCCATATTCCCCTTTTAAATCGCTTGACTAAATAAATTCTCTCGCTCCTTGCTTCTTTGTAAACGTTCATCAAAAGTCATACACACATTGCGTAGGAAGGATTTCCCGATGACAGTGATTGTAATATTTAAACCGTTAATTACGACAAGTCCATCATCTTGCAAAGGCTGTAACCTTTGTAAGATTTGCTCATTCAGCGTACTTGCAGGCTGAAGATTTACCACTCCTCGACACATCATATCCAATATGTACTGACGTATCAACACATCTTCTTGGTCTAGTAAATGTCCTTTAAATACGGGTAATTTTCCTTCTTGGATGAGTTGATGATATTCTTCAACCGTTTTTACATTCTGAGCGAATGCCGTCCAAGCATCCGATATCGAGGACACCCCCAACCCTATCATCAACGGTGTGTAGCGATCCGCATATCCCATAAAATTTCGGTGCAATGTACCATTGGCATTTGCTAAGAAAAGTGCATCCTCACGCTTCGCAAAATGATCCATCCCCACATCTTCATACCCAGCTTCTTGAATCATAGTTTTACCCAGCTTATAT
>JBMDWK010000077.1:0-14840 GCA_048595255.1 Sphingobacterium sp.
CATACAAAGGGTACAATTTACTTAACACTTCTTTAAGTTTTGGAATCCCTGTAACATTCAGCGTGAGATCGTATTTAATACCAGGCTTAAGTAATACATTATTAATGAGGGTATTGACTTTAGTCAAAGGACCTATTGATAGTTCATTTAGGTTTACAGATCCTGATATAGCGGGGTTGATGATATACGTCAAACCTGAAGTCACCGTATTGCCTGCTACTGTCTTCTCTGTCCAATTGATAGGCGATCCAACTAGGTCTAGAGAAGGATTGTAGGTAACTACTCCCGTACTTACTTTATAATTTGCATTGACACGTTTCGGAAAAACGGCCCCATATAAGATTGTATTATTCAGGTTATAATAACTCGCTGCATCAGCAGGTAATTTTAATTTAAGATGTAAACCAGCAAAAATATTTTTAAAAGTGATGGGAATAATTTTATTTTCATCAGGAGCTATATAGATATTTTCTTTGAAAAATACCATCCTATAATCAATATCTCTTATTTCAGCGGTGGTAATATGAGATGCATTGGTCATTTCGGGTGGGATATAGTAATGCACCAATGTCTCATTTGCTGGATATCCATAGGCTATGATCGTATAATTTCTTCCTCCTGCCAATTCTATTGGATTTCTGTTTTCAGCAAATCCATATCCTACCCAGAATCGACGATAGTCGACTAGATTACCTGTTTCTTTTTCATAAACGTATATGTACATATCGGAAAATGATTCAAGATCGTAGGTAGCTGTGGCTGGCAGATTTTTCTTATTAATTAATTGTCTTTTGTATGATGGTAGAGAGGAAGAGGTTGAATCTACTGTTAGTTGAGCAAATAGCTCAAAGCCATCTTTGTTGTCTATTACTATGGGGTCCTGAGGCAAAGACATCTTTGCCGCGGCCAATTTGTCTATCTCATCTTCATATTCAAAGCCTAGTACCAAAAAATTCACAGTTGCCCCTTTGCTTGGAACTAGTCTACTGTTATAGAGAAATATAAAATTTTAGCGTAAAGGACTTGACAATTTTTTAATTGATTATTATTTTGGCAACCGGTTTAAAAACTCCTTTTAAATAAGCGAGTCAACATGTTTTTGAAAGCTATAAATCTATTTAAGTATAAATTTTAGTTAATAAATTATGTTCAATCAATTATTAGATTCAAAAGAACGCCAAAAATTTCTTTTTAGGCTGATCGTATTTTTATTTATTAGTTCTTCTGTCCCTGTACTACAGGCACAAAGTAATTCGTCCTCGTCACTCACAGCACGATTGCTAAATGTAGAAGCGCCAACCAATGAGACCTTTCGCTACAACGGTGTGCTTAGCAATGGAAATTCGCTTCGTAATTACAGCTTATCGGCGAACCTGCCAGCGGGATGGCAGATCACCTATCGTGTGGAAGGTATAGCAGTGACTTCTCTACAAATGGACGCCAACACATCTAAAGATATTAGCTTCGAAATCACCTGTCCTATCTCGACCAAGCCGGGCACCTACAAGATACCAGTCACAGCAATTGCTAGCAACGATACATTAAAACTCGACTTGGAGGCTGTTGTAAAAGGGTCATATGCAGTCGAATTAACCACAGCATCAGGACGATTGAGTGATGAAATCGTTGCCGGTAGCAGCAAAGAGATTTTAATGGTTGTCAAAAATACTGGAACATTACCACTTAATAACCTGGAACTAAGCTCGCAATTGCCTAGTAAATGGGAAACAAGCTTTGCTCAATCAACTATTGAACAGCTTCAGCCTGGTCAACAGGCAGATATCAAAGTCACACTGAAAGTCCCTGAAAAAACTATCGCTGGAGACTATGTGACCAAAATGACGGTGCGATCAACAGCTAATTCGTCCGAAGCAGCTATTCGGATTATGGTCAAAACATCCCTACTATCTGGATGGATTGGTTTGGTTATTATTCTTGCATCGGTAGGTTTAATTTATCTATTAATTCGCAAATACGGCAGAAGATAACCTACTTTTCATATTTACTAACATCAAAACATATCACATGAACAATCCTATCATTCAATTGACGGATTTGACAAAGTGCTATGGCACAAAAAAAGCGGTTGACAAGCTAAATCTACATATTCATGCAGGCGAAATCTTTGGGCTATTGGGTCCGAACGGAGCGGGAAAAACGACGACAATATTGATGATGCTGGGACTTACTGAGCCTACAGCAGGCACAGCCATGGTGTGTGGATACAATGCCACTCGCAACCCATTATCCGTCAAAAAGCAGGTGGGATATCTACCCGACAATGTGGGGTTTTATACGGATATGACCGCTTTTGAAAATTTAAAGTTCATCGCACAGCTCAATGGGCTCCATGAAAAAGAAGCCGAACAATCTGCTCGGGAAATGCTCCATACCGTGGGATTAAGTGCTGTCGCAAACAACAAAACAGCTACTTTCTCTAGAGGAATGAAGCAAAGGCTTGGCTTGGCGGAAGTTCTAATCAAAAAACCCAAAATTGTAATTCTGGATGAACCTACCTTGGGTATTGATCCACGAGGGGTAAATGAGTTTTTAGAACTTATTCAAAAACTAAGCAGAGAACAGAACCTTACGGTGTTGATGTCTTCACATCATCTGCATCAAGTACAAAGAGTCTGCGATCGAGTCGGCATATTCGTTGACGGTAAAATGATGGTAGAAGGCGCTATAGACTCTCTGGCGCAAAGTCTGCATCTCCGTGAAGGTTTGAAAACCACTATACAATTGGCTAATGCGTTAGATCATAAAGCTATTGAAAGTCAGCTGTCCGCGATTGAAGGTTTTGAGTCACTAACCTTCCACGAGGGAAAGTTAATAATCACATCCCGCAAAGATATCACCGCTCAGGCAGTCCGAACGCTAGTTTATCAACAGGCTGATATTATTGCTGTACAGCGCGATGGTGATTCATTAGATGCTATATATAGCCAATATTTTGAACATAGTACGTTAAAAAAGGAGAAAGATGGAAAATAAAAACTGGATATCCACCCCATTAGGCATACTCATAAAAAAAGAAATAGCATCACATATTAGAAGCTGGCGATTTATCATACTGATAGCCTTAATTGTATTGACATGCTGTGCCTCGTTATTTGTTGCCTTCTCTGATCTACGCACGACTATAAATAATGCGCAGGATCCAGACAGTACTTTTGTCTATTTAAAATTATTGACAAATAGCGACAACACTATTCCCCCGATGCATGTGTTTCTCAATTTTCTAGCTCCTTTGTTAGGTATTGCTTTGGGGTTTGATGCCATCAATTCGGAGCAAAATGGAGGTACACTCACTAGACTGGTATCGCAACCCATTTATAGGGATAATTTATTGTTGGCAAAATTCATTGCGCCACTATGTATTGTAAGTATCCTATTTGCTTCGTTGATTATGCTGATGATCGGTGGTGGTATGATGACGACGGGAATTGCTCTAGAGTGGCAGGAGATAATCCGTATGCTTGGATTTTGGGGTATAAGCATTATATATGTAGGTTTTTGGCTTAGTCTAGCCATATTATTGTCGATTATCTTTCGTCAGGGTGCGACTTCGGCTTTGACAGCCATCGGTATTTGGTTATTTTTCACCGTTTTTTTTCCTATTGTTGTCAATTTTGTTGTCCGCCCATTTATCCCTAATCCAAATTATATCTCCGAGTCACAATATCTGGCTTATCATGAGCTCATCCTAAATCTACGGCGACTATCGCCAAGCCAACTCTATACCGATGCAACAACAAGTATATTAATGCCGTCGGTACGCAGTTTGGGGCCTGTATCTATGGAACAGATGATAGGCGCACTCCCTACTCCCTTATCATTCGAAGATAGCGTAATGATCATATGGCCTCAATTGACAGGTATCACAGCAGCGATGATGTTGTGTTTTGCTCTCGCCTACTTTCTATTTATGCGTCGGGAAATACGTTGTTAATATCAATAAAACAAAAAGCTACCAAGAGGTAGCTTTTTGTATGAAATAGACAATTTTGTGAACTACTTTTTGGCTGTACTAAGTGAAAATGGAAAATCAGCTGCTGCAGTACCGCGTTGGGTATTGGGCTTGCTATCCATCACAAAGTTTATGACCGCACCTTTAGTGATTTCACTGTGCTTAACATAATTCTTACTGTAATTTTTGCCATTTAAAGACATCGATTTTATATAACGATTTTCAGAAGAATTTTGAGAAGCGTTAATTTCTACTTTTTTTCCATTAGAAAGATGTAAAATTACCTTATCAAAAAGCGGAGAACCTATAACATATTCATCCACAGCAGGTGTCACCGGATAAAAGCCTAAAGCTGAAAATACATACCAGGCTGAGGTTTGACCATTATCTTCGTCGCCACAGTAGCCATCCGGATTAGGTGAATACATGCGATCCATCGTTTCACGCACCCAATATTGGGATTTCCATGGCGCGCCTACATAGTTGTACAAATATGTCATATGTTGTATGGGCTGATTGCCATGTGCATATTGTCCCATATTGACAATCTGCATTTCCCGGATTTCGTGAATCGGAAACCCATAATAACTATCATCGAATATTGGCGGCAATATAAAAACAGAGTCTAGCTTATTTGCCATAGCCTTATGTCCACCCAATAACTTTGCTAATCCCTCGAAATCTTGGAATACGGACCAGCTGTAATGCCAGCTATTTCCTTCGGTGAAAGCATCTCCCCATTTGAATGGATTGAATGGCGATTGCCATGAACCATCTTTATTTTTGCCGCGCATTAATCCATTTTGTGCGTCAAACAGTTTCTTGTAATTGTATGCGCGCGACTCATAAAAAGGAATATCTTCCTTTTTATTTAAATCCTTTGCCACTTGATATATCGCAAAATCATCATAAGCATATTCCAAACTTCTCGCTACATTCTCATGAATCTTTACATCATAGGGCACATAGCCCAATTCATTGTAATAATTGGCCCCAGCTCGCCCCACTGCAGTCATCGGTCCTGCGTTTTTGGACCCTTTCACCACTGCTTCGTATAGCGTTTCAATATCTTTAGACCGGACACCTTTTACCCAAGCGTCTGCTACTACAGAAGCTGAATTGTTGCCCACCATAATATTTCTATAGCCAGGACTCGCCCACTCCGGCAACCATCCGCCTTCACGGTAAGCATTCGCCAAGCCTTCTTGCATCTTCAGATTCATCTCTGGATACATCAGGTTGAGGAATGGAAATAATGAACGAAATGTATCCCAAAATCCTGTGTCCGTAAACATATAACCAGGCAATACCTGCCCATTATAAGGTGAATAGTGTACCACTTGATTATTCGCATCGTACTCATAAAACATACGAGGGAACAACAACGAACGGTATAAACAGGAATAAAAAGTACGTATCTGATCGATAGTACCCCCTTTAACTTCAATTTTGCCCAATTCCTTATTCCAGATGTCTGCTGCTTTATCTTTAATTTGGTCGAAACTAGCACCTTTTAATTCGCGGAGATTCAATTGAGCTTGTTCGTGCGAAATAAAAGAAGAAGCCACTTTCAGAAGCACTGGGTCCTCTTTTCCGGCCACTGAAAACCCCAAAATCGCGCCTACATGCGCAGCCTTTACTTTATAACGATTATCCTGTAAAACTGAGTCAGCAAAAGTAGCCACATTCTTGAATGGCTTGTTAAATTCTAATACATAATAATTCTTAAAATTATCCGGTACACCACCACTATTTTTGGTGGAATAGCCAATAATTTTGTTCTCTGCAGGAATTACTTCTACATAGGACCCTTTGTCAAAAGCATCCAACAATACGTATGCTTCTTCCGACTTAGGGAAAGAAAATCTAAAATATGCCGCTCTTTCGGTAGGCGTCACTTCTACCTTAGTGTCGTAGTCGGCTAGATAAACCGAATAATAATGCGGTTTTGCGACTTCGGCTTTATGGGAAAAGTAACTGGCACGCTTATCTTGATCGAATGTTTTTTTACCCACCATGGCCATTATACTGAATTGGCCATAGTCATTCATCCAAGGCGAAGGTTGATGCGTTTGTTTGATACCACGTATTTTTTCAGCAGTATACGTATACATCCAACCGTCACCCATTTTACCGGTTTGGGGGCTCCAAAAATTCATACCCCAAGGGACAGCAATTGCTGGGTACGTATTCCCGCTCGATAGAAAATAAGTGGATTGTGTACCGACTAAGGTACTCACGTAATCAAGAGGTTTTCCAGTAGTAGCTACGCGCTGCGCTTGTAGATAGCTAACAGGAAAAATAAGACAAAGGAGAATGATTAAGTTCTTTGGGTTCATCTTGGTTATAATTAAAATTTAAAAACTAAGATGATAAAAAAAACCAACAAAACAAAAGCTAAATTATTTTAGCATCCTAAGAAACTAGCACTATTTTTCCCAAAAAATCGCCACTTTCCATGAGTTCGTGTGCTTTCTTAGCCTCTGTAAAGTGAAATTGTTGGTATATTGGAATTTGAAATCTCCCTGCTGTAATCCAGGGCATTACTTGGGCCTCAATAGCTGATGATAGTGTTTTTTTAAATTCCGCTGAGCGATTACGCAGTGTACTACCCGAGATGGTAAGCCGCTTTTGCATCAGCTTGATAAGATTCAGATTTACCTTCGCTCCACGCATGGCATTGATATAAATCAATCTCCCTTCCTCATCTAAAATGTTAATGTTTTTATCGAAATAATCACCACCAATATAGTCGAGTACCACATCAACTTTTGAGTTTTCTAAAATAGCCTCAAAATCTTGATTCTTATAGTTAATAAATTCGTCAACTCCAAGTTTTTGTACAAAATTGGCTTTCTTTTCGGTGCTGATGGTGGTGACGACCTCTGCCCCGGATAGCTTTGCCAGCTGTATGGCGGTAGAGCCAATCCCACCTGCTCCACCATGAATGAGCACACGCTCTCCAGCCTGCAATTTACCTCGTTCAAACATATTGTGCCATACGGTATACAGCGTTTCGGGTAATGCTGCTGCAGCTACCAAATCCACTGAGTCATGTAGGTGGATGCAAGAACCATAATGTATCGATACGTGTGAGGCATATCCTCCTCCCGGAACTAATGCGATTACTCGATCGCCTATTTGAAAATCGTGCACTTTGATGCCCACCTTCTCAATAATTCCCGATACCTCGAGCCCAGGAATATCTTGAACCACCCAAGATGGTGCTGGATATTTACCCAGACGCTGAAAAACATCAGGACGATTGACACCCGCAGATTTTACCTGTATCAAAACTTCATCATCAGCAATACGCGGAATGGGTCTCTCTTCTACTTGCAGTACTTCCGGACCACCGAACTGCTTTATCACCACGGCCTTCATCATAGTCAATTTATCTTTGGAGTCGTATATTCAGGGATAGCATAAAATACCGACCTAGTCTATTTTTTCTCTCTTCGAACACATCATTGCCGATGTACTCCGAATAAATACCCATTTGTGTATTTTGATCAAACAAATCATAAGCTTGTAAGCGAAGCATCGCCGTACGATTGTGCAAAAATGTATATTCCATAAAAGCATTCATCATAGTCTGATTGACATTCATAAACTTATTGATGTATCCTTCGTTGTAGCGCTGTGACATTTCAAAGCCTAATGAAAGGTTATCTTTTACATAGCCACGAGCTCCCAAGCCCATGAATAGTGTTTCTACATTAATGGTCGTGCGAAAAGGAATATCATAGCTGGCTTTATTACGCGAATAATTCGCATTAAACACGCTCTCGATGTAATTATTAAGTGAATATTTGAGTTGTAGAGACTGATTGAAAATATATTGTTTGGTTCTTCTCTCACGATCTTCGATAAAAGATAGATTATTATAATAATCCAATCCTCCCGCCAGTTCCATCATCCAATTGTCCGAGACGAACGGCGTATTGAATATATAATTAAATTTATAATCATAGTAACCTTGTGCATTGCGGAAGGTAGTCTGTTGAATTGTCGTATTTTCAACAGGTCTTTTGTCTGTGACGATTTTGTCTTTTACATAATTGTAGGCAAAATTTGTCTCAAAATACTGCATCTTCACCGGTATGTAAGCCCGTAGAGTAGTCACCACACCATGCCCAAATTCGGCTTTCAACTCGGGATTACCTATCACCACGTTTCGGGAATTGGTATTATTGACCACGGGGACGATCTGCAAGAAACTCGGCTGATTATTTCGCCCACGGTAGCTAATCTGAAAATCTACATTATTGGATAATTTGTAATTTAAATTGGAGGTCGGCACCAAATTGATGTTATCGTAATTATAAGATAAGGTATCATTCAGTACTTTACCTTCCATTGCAATAGGTTGCACCGCAAAGCCGATATTGAATTTGACTTTTTTGTTTGGAATAAACTGATACAATATTCCAATCTTATTACTGTTGAATCTATATCCATAATCGACGGTCAGCGAATCAATCATGTATGTCGCGGTACCATTCATCCAATTATATACATAGCGTTGCGCATCGATGAAGTTGTAATCATTTTCGTAGCGAAATTCAAATACACTGTGCGAGAAGAAAGGTTCAACATACGAAATCGACACATTATTCGCATGATTTCTATTATGCTGATCAATAAACTGATGATTCAGCTCGTCTGTGTATAGGGGGTCGAATTTGCTATACACAGAGTATATCTCATCGACAAATTCACGGTTTTTTAAATTATTGGTCTTAGCGGATGCTTGTGCAACGAGTTTTCTATCCTTCTTTTTAAAATACTTGGAATAAAGGACTTCTATGTCCGCGATGGGAATAACTTGGTTTGCCGAGTCTTTATTCGTTCCCATATTGATGAGGTTAGAATTACTCAGCACACTTTCCTTATTGATGAAGATAGATCGTCTATTGTAGGTTACATTGCCATCAATTTTAAGCACATCCTGGTTTTCAAACTTGCCATCAAAAAATAGACGTAGCCGATGAAGATTATCTTCGTGTTGCTCGACATAATCTTCATCTTTTGTGATGACATTTCCAACATATGTGGAGCGCATCCCCGAGAATCCGCTAATATCCGTTTGCTTATTGATATAACTGTAAGAAGTATTGAACCTGGACTGCTTACCTACTTTTCGTGCCAGGTTGAATCCCAATGAGGACGTAGTGTTTATACCATCTTCAGGGTCAACAAATTCGCCTACTTCCAATACAGAAGATGAGGATCTTCTTCCACCGGCTATATCCCCAAAGGAGAATAAGTTAGTATTCGTATTATTGAAAGAACCTAACAAAGACAATTCATTACCATCATTGAATCGATTAATACCAAAACTACCCAAATATCGCTGATTCGTACCTCCGCCGAAAGTAAGCTGACCAAAGTGTAAAATTTTGCGGTCTTCTTTTAAGTTGATGTTGAGGAGCTTTTCTTTTTCCTGTAAATCCAATATTCCCGTTTCCGCTCCATCATTTTTGTTGGTCAACTCAATGAGTTGAATGTTATTAATGTACTCGACAGGAAGATTTTTGGTTGCTGTAATTATATCTCCACCAAAAAATTCCGTGTTATTCACTTTCACTTTTTTGATGTTGTAGCCATTGTAATATACCGATCCATCTCGCGAAATCTGAAATCCGGGAATTTTCTTCAATCCATCTTCCAATAGAGTTTGCTTACGGAAAGTAAATGCTTCCAAATTATACTGTATGGTATCGCCATTGACTACCATGGGAACTACACGGGTCACGGGCACGTCTTGAATCTGGTAAGCAACTTTTTTGAGGATCACGTCGGGCAATACCATATCCTTGTTATCCAATTGATACGATAATTGTTCGCTCAAATAGCCAAGCATATTATAGCTGAGACGGACTTGAGTAGATCTGCCCGCGGGCAATCGATATATACCCAGCGCATTGGTAATGCTTATGCTGGTATCTGACTCCGTGTACAGCCGTACGATAACATCTTTGATGGGATTACCGACTGTATCTCTTACTGCGCCTGTGATTTTGGTTTGTGCATACAAGGAATGGGTTGTTATCAGTATAACAATCCCAATATAAACGAGTATGTTTCGCTTTGAATATGACACAAATGAATACGTGAAATACTGTTTCTCAATATAGCAAATAAAATGCATTGAAAGCATCTTCAATGCAACTTTTGTTTATAAAACGTTAAACTAAACTTTATAGTATGCAAAAAGGAGATATTGTTTGTCAATATCTCCTTTCCTGCTGATAAATAATTTCAATTTTGACTATTCACCGTCAAATGCCACTTTTACCAAATGTCTGTCTATTTCCCAACGACCAGTTCCTTCTTCGCCGATGACGTCAAACAATTCTAAGATTCTACGTGCAATATATTCCTCTTCTACTTGTTCTTCTAAGAACCAGCTCAAGAAATTGAAAGTTACGTAGTCATTCGCTTGTTGGCATCTTGCTGCGATATTGTTAAATTGCTCAGTAACAAACATCTCTTGTTCTAATGTTTGTTCGAATATGCCGCGGAATGATTCAAAATCAGTAGGGATATTTGTCACCTCTGGTGAGATGGGTTTACCACCACGATTGCTAATATAGTTGAAGATTTTAAGCATATGTTGGCGCTCTTCGTCAGATTGTTTAGCAAAGAATTTAGAAGCATTGTCAAGACCTTGGTCATCACACCATGCGGACATCGCTAAGTATAATGAAGAAGAGTGTGCTTCTACCTTGATTTGAGCATTTAATATATTTTCGATTTCTTCGGACAACGAAGATTTTAATTTCAATAAATCTTTCATATGTATAAGCGTTTTAATTGTTACAACTTTTGTTAACTAATAATAAGCAATAGTTATACCACTCATCATTCTTACACAAAGATAATGCGAAAATGAAGGATTTGAATGAAAAAAGTGTTATACGAATTCAGTCTAAATTAGACTACAAAATCGTAAGTTATTTGGAATCAATATAATTAAAATTAGAATGCACAGATTGCGCCACGTCTCATGATTGATTTGATTTGTCCGTTCAATTCAATCATAAATTTAGCTCCATCCAATACTTCGCGTAGGTTAAGTATATCTGCCACAGTCAGCATAAAACAACGCTCCGTGCGGTACGGCATAATAATTTCGAAGTCTGAACTGCGTGAGGAGTCACACAGCATTTGTTCGATGTCAATGCTATCAATTCGTCTTTTAAATAGAAAAAAATCACTTACACTGAAAGATGTTGTGGAATCTTGGAACTCTAACCAATAGCAGTTTTTTCTGCTACATTGATATACGGCACCATTCTCTGTTTTAAAAACTTCTTCTACGTTAGCTAATGGACAAATCATTTCTCGTTGACTATTCAAATTGACAGCACAAATATAAACCTTATTAAGACTGAATCCAAATAAAATTGTGGTATAAAAAATTTCTACAAAAAATTTTATTTCATGCAAGTATCCTAGTAGCTTTGCGGCAAATGAAAACCTGGCTTGTATATTTACTATTACCAATCATGCTGATCCAATGCAACATGACTTTAGTGATATGCACCTCTTTCTACTATAACCAACACTATATCGAGAAGTACCTCTGTGTACAACGAAGTATGCAAAATAACACCTGTCATGGACAATGTTATCTGATGCAAAAACTGAAAACACAGCAAGATCAAGAACAGCAAAACTTTAAGATAAATCTTCAAGAAGGGCTCGCGGTCTCCACCAAGTTATTTGCATTTGACCTACCTGTAGTGCCAGTACAGGATCAAAAAAAGTTTAGCCTTTTCACATCCAAATTATATCCAAGAGACTACGTCTATATCTTGGATCGCCCTCCTCTCTTCGGATAATAACCTTATTTCTCTTATTTATAATTGGTTGTATATCTACTTAAGTAGGTATGCCCTATTCGTTATTATCTAAAATATTCTCATGAAAAAAATTACGATGGCTTTTATAGCAGTATTAAACCTATTAACTGCTTGCACGAAAAACAATGATATTCAAATAGATAGCAATAAATTCGGACAGGTGAAAATCAAGTTCGATCATATTGTCAATAGTAAAAAGTTAGTATTAAATGACTATACCTATTCCAACAGCCATAGCGAAACTTTTAACGTCACGATGCTCAAATACTTTGTCACGAATGTGAAGTTCACAAAATCAAATGGTGAAAGCTATACCGTACCTAAAGAGGATTCCTATTTTTTAATAGATGCGGCAAATGTGCATTCGTTGAATCCAAATATCCTTATTCCTGAGGGAGAATATATCGGCCTAGAATTCAATTTGGGCGTGGATAGCCTAACAAATACCCTACCTGTCGACAAACGAACAGGGGTATTAAACCCAGCTACAAATGGTATGTATTGGGAATGGAACTCGGGTTATATACATTTCAAAATCGAGGGAAATTCGCCACAGGCAAACAATCCAAATAATAGCTACAAGTATCATATAGGCCTTTTTGGTGGGTATTCCACTCCTACTGTAAACAACAATAGAATGGTGCGGATAGACTTAACGAAAGCAGGTATCAGTAAGGTGCAAGAGAATCTTTCATCAGACATCCATTTAATGATAGATATAGGTAAAATATTTGACGCGGTCCATTCCATTTCTATACAAAAAAATCCTGTAGTCATGCAGAGCGGGCCACATACACTCATTGCCGACAATTATGCGCAGATGTTTACGCATGATCATACCCACAATTTCCAAAAGATTGTACAGCATGAAAATTAAGAAAAAGTTAAGCGTCATTTTACTAATAATCTGTACCGTGTGGGCTTGTAAAAAAGTCGATGAGGTGGCGCCTGATGATTTCCTTGGATTCAAAAAGCCGGCTTATTTTCCAGAGCCGGCTTACAGTTTTGACTCGACTCCATTGACCAGAGAGACGGTTGAGCTAGGCAGAAAATTGTTTTATGATGGTATTTTGTCTCGCGATCATACGATATCCTGTGCCAGCTGTCACATCAGCCAAAATGCATTTACCCATCACGGCCATGATGTGAGTCATGGCATTGATGATCAATTGGGTATTCGCAATTCGAGTTCTTTAGTCAATCTCGCTTGGTCTACTTCCTTTTTCTGGGATGGTGGAGTACCTACTTTGGATCTAAGTCCTATTGTACCCATTCACAATCCCATTGAAATGGATGGAAATATAGAAAATGTGCTTCAACAACTTCAAGCGCATCCGCACTATCCATCTCTTTTTCAAAAAGCTTTTGGAAGTACGTCCATCGAGACACATCAAGTATTGAAAGCCCTATCCCATTTCATGGTAACGCTCGTTTCTGATAATTCAAAATACGATCAAGTCCGAAGAAATGAAACAACATTTACGGCACAAGAAGAAAGAGGTTATACCCTTTTCCAATCCAAATGTAATGCGTGTCATCGAGAGCCTTTATTTACTGATTATAGTTTTCGAGATAATGGGCTAGGAATCAATCCAGCAAAGGATTTGGGACGTTATGAAATTACTCAGCAAGAAGAAGATAAGCTCAAATTTAAAGTACCTACGCTTCGCAACTTGCAGTATACAGCACCGTATATGCACGATGGACGGATTTACACCCTACAAGGTGTCTTGAACCATTACAATAAAGAGATTGTGCGGACAGACAACCTTGACCCTATATTAAAACAAAATAATGGAATCCCCCTAAGTGCGGAAGAAATGAAAGATCTATTGGCCTTTCTTCAGACCCTAAATGATGAATCCTTTATCACTAATAAATCATTTTCACAACCATGAAAAAAATAACACTCCTTTTTACCATACTTATTAGCACGACCTCTTCTTTTGCCTGTGATATTTGCGGCGGTGGACTCGGAAATAATTATACCGGACTATTGCCCAATTTTAACAAAAGGTTTGTAGGGATACGCTATCACTTTAATTCAATGTATACGCAATTGGATGTGAATGGAAACAAAACCGCATTGAGCAATAAGGAACAATATCAAACGGCAGAATTGTGGACTGCTTGGAATATTGGTTACAAGTGGCGGATAATGGGCATTGTCCCCTACAGCCATATTGAGAAATACAACTATGGCAATTCGACCAAGACACAAAAAAATGGTTTAGGCGACATACATGTCAGCGGATTTTATAATCTTATCAATACAGCTTCTGATGTGGTGTCACAAACCTTATGGGTTGGAGTAGGTGTTAAATTACCCACAGGTGAATATAATAAGTCCGAATACACAGATTCCAATTCTCCAAATATTTACCAACTGGGTACTGGAAGTACGGATTTCACTACGAGTGTCAACTACGATATAAGGCATAAAAATCTGGGCCTAAATACGAATGTAAGCTATAAGATAAACACGGAGAACCAGGACGAATATTTATACGGCAATAAGTTATCCCTGAGCGGCAGTCTGTATTATAATTTGGTCTTAAATGAAAAAATCGTTGTCCGTCCCAATATGGGAATGCTGCACGAAACACAGCAGCGTGATTATACAATGGGATACAAAATACAGGAAACGGGTGGCTATAATACAAACTATAGCGCAGGCTTGGAAGCAAATATCAAAAATATTGCTGTTGGATTTACCTATCAAACACCGGCAAGTCAACATATCAGTCAAGGGCGTACTGAATTGATTAATAAATATCTTACACATATCACGTATACGTTTTAACCAATCGGATAGGAGGAACGGGATTAATTCCCGTTCCGACCTTCCACAGCACCGTACGTACCGATCGGTATACGGCGCTTCCTTAAGTTTTAACACAAACTCGCTTGTATTCTGCCAGTAAAGATGGGTATCCCAGATGTTTAAGATAATCGTTGGAAAGAGTGGTTGACAGTATCCAGCTTTTTGCTGTGTGCCA
>JBMDWK010000078.1:0-1614 GCA_048595255.1 Sphingobacterium sp.
TCACAATACCTAAAACAAGAAAAGGCTTGAATAATTTGAGGGCACTGAAAAAGTCCCCTTTTATATTGGGCAAAAAAAAAGGAGTGGAAAGTGCATTTTCTACTCCTTTTTTTGTATCTTAAATTAAGCTTTAACGGATATCAGGATGCTTTCTACCCAACAAAAAATACAGTTCAGTTCTTATTCAGGATTGTACGATATCATTGTTCCAAAACACAATCTTCTTCGGAGAATCAACGATCTTATCGATTTCAGTTTTATCTATGATGAGTTGTTGGAGAAGTATTGCCATACTAATGGCCGTACAGCGGAGAATCCCATCAAGATGTTTAAGTATCTTCTGTTAAAGACAATTTATACCATTTCTGATGTGGATGTTGTTGAGCGTTCTAGATATGATATGTCCTTTAAATATTTTCTTGAAATGGCCCCTGAGGAGGATGTGATTAATTCAAGCTCACTCACTAAGTTTCGCAAATTGCGGTTAAAGGATACAGATTTATTAAATCTGTTAATAAACAAAACTGTAAGTATAGCTATAGATAAGGGTATTATTAAATCTAAATCCATTATTGTCGATGCTACTCATTCACTTTCTAGATCCAATCCATATTCAGCGTTGGAGGTATTAAGAGAGCGTTCAAAATTATTACGAAAAGCTCTGTATAGCATTGATGATACCATGAAGGATCGTATGCCCAAAAAGAATACTACGGATGAAATAGAAAAAGAAATACAATATTGTAAAGAACTAGAAAAATTGATTGAAGCAGATCAGTCCCTAAGCTATGTTCCTGTTGTTAAAGAGAAATTAAATTTGCTGAAAGAAACGGTACAAGATACAGATGAGGCCTATCGTCATACGATTTCCAAAGATACAGATGCCTCCATTGGACATAAGACAGCTGACAGCAAATTCTTCGGTTACAAGACCCATATTGCTATGACACCAGAACGTCTGATCACTGCAGCCATTGTTACCTCAGCAGAAAAGGGGGATGGCCCCGAGCTACCCAAATTATTAGAAATAAGTGAGAAAAACGGTATTCAAGTAAATACTATAATTGGAGATTCAGCGTATTCAGGAAAAGAAAATCTTAAACTTAAAAATAAAGATAATCAACAGATAAAAGTAGTAGCAAAATTAAATCCTTCCATTACTCAGGGCTGTCGCAAGGATGAAGATAAATTTGATTTCAATAAAGATGCAGGAATGTTTGTATGTCCAGCAGGACATTTGGCAATCCGAAAGGCCCGTCAGGGAAAAAAGGAACAAGGCACAAATCAAACGGAGACATATTACTTTGACGTCGAAAAATGTAAAACCTGTCCGTTTGGGCAGGGGTGTTATAAGCCTGGAGCTAAAACAAAAACCTATTCAGTTTCTATAAAATCTGACCTTCACAAAGATCAGATGATATTCCAGGAAACTGAATATTATCGAAGTAAATCCAAAGAAAGATATAAAATTGAAGCTAAGAATAGTGAACTCAAAAATGTCCATGGATATGGCAGGGCTAATTCCTATGGCATCCAAAACATGGAAATGCAAGGTGCAATGGCGATCTTCACTGTAAACATGAAAAAAATCCTGAAATTAATCTAAAAAAGCAG
>JBMDWK010000079.1:0-3550 GCA_048595255.1 Sphingobacterium sp.
AATGATAGGTTATATAGCCGAGATTTTTAACCTACAGTATTCTTTTGGGCTAATTGCTTTCTTCGGTCTTTTTATGCTTTTGATGAGTAGCCGATTAAGTTTATTCAAAGAGATACAGTAAATTTATTGGACATTTAAAAACAAAAATTCATTGCATCCACTTCAAACTCTTCCTGATTATGTAAGCCTGAACAGGTCTGGTTACTACCTTTGGTTATAAACTGTCCGGACATATCTTGTTTTTCTACCTGATCTTCGTTTAAAAATGGAAAAAATATAATTTTGCGTGATATGGATTTTCCGTATTTCCACTCTACCTTCTAGATCATCTGAACAACGAATCCTACCTGATTGTTTTTAAATTCTTCTGCATACATTTCATCATTATTCAATGCAAATCCTAATGAAACAAGATATTTCTGAAACTCTTCATCCATCGAACTATTTTTCTTCCTGTTGTTCAGCATATTCAATAATATTTCCAAGATAATTACAAACTTGTAATCCCACTAACAGTATTAATTTCTGTTGCGCATTCTTTTGAAGGCTTAGATAGATATCTGACCAGCCTGAGAAACAGGAATAACCTACTATGAATTTCATCTCATCACTAATAGAGATTAAAGTGTTTAACCTTCCTTTTAGTGTCTTTTTCTGGTTATTATTGGTGAAAAATTATCTAGCGTTTTAAATGTTTTTTTTCTGCGATTACTAAGAATTAGGATATGTTTTTCCCAAATTCCAATCCTGTTGGTTGATCTTATTCTTGATAACTTTTAGTTGTTCTAAAATTTCGTCAAATGTTGGAGCATCCGGTTGATAGATCATTTCTTCTCTCATCTTTTGGTAATCACGCCCCCAAGCCTCTAGCACCTCACTGACGGGAATGAAGTCAAGTGTTTTTGGTGATAACAGATTGTAATCTATACCCGCTACTTTTGTAAAGTTAAATCGGTGTTCTACAATTGTTTTATACAACTCATCGTCTTCGACAGCCAGTAAGTACTTGCTTTTAGATAATTGATGTACATCATACAGATGACGACTCAACCGATCGACCCTTATCTTTTCTAAAGGTTTATGAAACTCCTCATGTAAAAGAAAAAGCTTTTCTAAGAAGGTTCGTTCAGGATTTACTGTTGGTATTACCACAGGCGATGCTGAGAAATCCCTATCAGCATACAAATCATCTAAAAAAGAAGTTACAGCTTGCAAAGTGTAGGGCTCTATTAATGAACGACAACCAATTTCTATCTGTATTCGAGGCTGAACGTAGCCCAAACTCTGTATAACATTAGGATAATAAATTTCAATAATCCGCGGATCCTGATCACCATCTTTAGCTTCTACAAGATTAAATTCCAGATTCTTAAATCCGTATGCAGAAAATTTCTCCTGTATTTCTGCGTAAAAATGTTCAGAGGTATATTTATTCGCGGCCTTTCTTAACTGAGTTCGTTTATTCTTTGACAATACACCACCAAACCCTAAAAACTTTCGGTCAATGGCTAAGTCAATATCTTCTGAAAACCGATGAATAAGATTCCAAGATTTACTCAATGATGTTCCTCCTTTGAACACAAGATGTTCAGCAGCACTTGTTTTAAAAACAATTTCCAAGATACGTACTACCCACCAATCTTTTTCTACCACAGAAGGAGGAATCCCAATATGTTCAGCGACTTGATTATAAGCGTTGATTTGAGTTTCTTTTGGAATGTTGAGCCAATTAATCATTTCTGTTTGTTTTTAAAGCCTGACGCATAATAATTCTAATCCATTCCGGAGCTAATTTTATATCGTGTTGTAAGCGGTAAGGGTCTTCTTTTTCTAATTGTCGAAGGATCCTATGTATTTCATCTTCTGTTACCTTGTCTCTACCTATTTCACGAAGAGCCTGAATTGCTAAACTACTTATCGACCCAATTGCTGCCAGATTTCGTGGACTTGTTTTCTTGAACACAATTTTACGCTTTCCTATTTGTATAGTACGTGCAGCTCCATCTGTAAGATAGACCAAATTCATCGGAACCTGTGTAGATAGACCCAATGCATTTAGAGCTAATATACCAGTAGGAATAATCCTTGCTTTATCTCTTCGACGAACCGCTTCGGCTATTTCTTCTGTAGTCGGAGAAATATTTCCTAACATAGGATCTATTCTTAATCGGGAGTAGATACCACGAGACACCCGCGACAACTCTTCTTTTTCTACCAATCGTTCCAATGCTTTGGATACTGCTTTAGAAGTACCCAAATTAAGAAAATCTTCGATAAAAAATAGCGAACCCCGCTTCGCTTTTTTAATCTTTGCAATTATTTTATTATCAACACTTTTCAAAACATATATGGATTTTTTTGTCGTAAAAATAGTAAAAATTTGCGACAAAAATAGGGTTATGATTTTAATTTTTGATTCAGAACAAATGATGATACTGTTAGACGATGCACCCCCAGAATTCTGCCGATAGCAGAATAAGACACTTTTTGTCGAGTAACTCCTGTATTCTCTTTTCTTGACCAGTTAGCTTTGTTTTAAACGATTTACTTCCGACGGGACGACCAAGCACTACACCCTCTGCATGTTTTCTTGCCAACGCCTCTTTTGAACAGGGTCAGCACGAACCGCTTATATCCAAAGAGCTTTTTGACAGTGTGCAACAGATATTGGACGGTAACGGAACCGATCAAAAGTCAATCGCAGGCAACCAGAAATAAGCCATCAAAATCCATTGGGTTAAGTGAGAAAGAATATTTTGAGACCTTCTTTAAAATTCCATATCACCGTCCTTTTCTAACAAGTCCATGTTGTTTTCAATAATATTTTTAATAATCATATAGTTGAAGCGATGTCCTTTGAGCCCCCTTCGACAAGCATTTTCTATACGATCTGGGTAGAGTGACGCTAAGCGTAAAAGGCCTTGACAGGCCTGATGAGTTTGGTCAATGATAAGTTTGCTATCCATTACTTTTTGAAAGTAGTCTTTGGTGGCTGGACCATAAATATACATAAGTATTATTCTAACTGATGAGTCAGACCTGTACAACGCTATTAATTTAGTGGTGTACTTTGGAGCGGAATGACTGGTGTACTTTGCTGTGGAATGGTGTTGTAGTATGGTCCGGAATATTCAATCAGGAAGGCGATATCAGAACAAAAAGAGAAATAATAAGTTCGATATTACCTAAAAAGATATGTTTTGACGAAAAAAAATGAATGTCGAACTTTTAGAGTCAACGAAGCAGCAAAGTTTATGCCTATGATTAATAGCGAGTTACAGAATAAAAAAAACCGGAAAAGGTGGTGATTTGTCACTCTTTCCGGTCTTGTAGCCCCGAGCAGAATCGAACTGCTATCAAATGTTTAGGAAACATCTATTCTATCCGTTGAACTACGGGGCCGGACTTCAAAATTATAAAACCAAGACTATAAAATCAATTGCAAACAACTGTATATAATATAGCTATATTTTGTAGTCTGAATTATAGATTTGATCAATGTCCGATAGTAAAATCCTATAACATCATATGCATTAAATCCCTACCTTTG
>JBMDWK010000080.1:0-9112 GCA_048595255.1 Sphingobacterium sp.
AGACCGAGAGTTTGCCTGAGGCTTCCTTCAGATTCCACCTCACGGTGGACACCCTTGCCCTCGGCTAACACTTCCAACTGTAATGGCGTGTTCGGGACTTGCACCCTAGAGTTATCGCCCATGCCGGGCACACAACAAAAAAAGGCTCAACAAAATATGTTGAGCCTTTTAATTTATATACAGTAATGCTTAATTATGCTTTTACCATGCTAACGAATTCGTCAAATAAATAACGAGAATCGTGTGGACCTGGTGATGACTCTGGGTGATATTGTACTGAGAAGGCTTTTTTACCTTTCACACGAATACCCTCGATAGAATCATCATTTAAGTTGATGTGTGTTACTTCGATGTCTTTTGAATTCTCAATATCTTCTCTCATTACACCGAAACCGTGGTTTTGAGAAGTAATCTCACAACGATTTACAATAATATTTTTCACTGGGTGATTGATACCGCGGTGACCATTGAACATCTTTTCGGTGCGAATACCATTTGCTAATGCCAAAATTTGGTGACCTAAACAGATACCAAACATCGGTCTATCCGCAGCTAAGATTTCTTTAACTGTATTGATTGCATAATCCATCGCTGATGGATCACCAGGACCGTTTGAGATGAAATAACCATCTGTACCCCAAGCTTCCATTTCTGCGAAAGATGTCTTTGCAGGGAACACTTTAGCATATACTTGACGCGTGTCAAAATTTCTTAAAATATTGCGTTTGATACCCAAATCCAATACAGCAATACGTACAGCAGCATCTTCATCCCCGTAGAAGTAAGGCTCGGTAGTACTTACCGTAGAAGATAGCTCCAAACCAGCCATCGAAGGAACTTTCGCTAATTCAGCTTTCAAAGATTCTACATCCAAATTTTCTGAAGAAATAATGGCATTCATAGCACCTTTGTCACGGATGTGGCGCACCAAAGAACGTGTGTCAATATCCGAGATACCTACCAAATTTTGTTCTTCAAAATAAGTTTGGATAGAACTATCAGCCATCTTACGGCTATAGTTGATGTTGTAGTTTTTACAAACTAATCCTGCAATTTGAATTTTGTTAGATTCTGTATCATCTTCGTCCACACCGTAGTTGCCAATATGCGCATTGGTCGTAACCATGATCTGTCCGAAATACGAAGGATCTGTAAAAATCTCTTGGTATCCTGTTGTACCTGTATTAAAACAAATTTCACCAGTTGTTGTACCAATTTTTCCGGCTGCTTTACCGTGATAAACAGTACCATCTTCTAAAACTAAAATTGCGGGTAATTTACTGTAGCTGGTCATTTTTTATATTAAAAAAAATAAATTATTCATTATGTAGCGTATTCACTTTCGATTTGTATAGACACAAAAAAAGCCCAAATGGGCTAAACGTATCAAAAATATGATATTTCAATGATAACATTGAAGTTGAAGGCGTGTTGTACAGGGTCAAAAGTGTCGTATTTCACGAGGGACAAAGGTAGAAATAAATTTAAAACTTAAAAAGTAAAAAATGAAATTATTGACCTCACCGGATATTATATTTAAAAATCATCTTCAATGATTTCTTGGACGCGGCCAATCTGTCCGTCTGTTAACCGCACTTTTATTCCTCGATGATGAAATGCTGCTGATGTCAATAAATCTTTTACTATTCCCTCGGTCAAATTGCCCGTACGTTGATCCTTCTTTAACACGATATTAACCAGCATTCCCGGCTTAACATCTGCTCTTGTTTTTCCGTCTTTCATCTTATTTAAACATTAAACCCACCGAAATATTAAAATGTTGATGTTGAAAATCTTTCATAAAGATATTTTTCGTCAACTGTTGATACCCATATGCAGCCGAAACTGTCCAGTTTGTTTTGCCAGGTGTCTCATGCAGATAGAAAAAACCTGCTTTGAACAAAAATCCTTTATCGTACTGCGCACTCAATTTAGGGGCATATCCTGCATTTGCCAAAATACCGATTTTAGACCGCTCATTAAACTCTCCAAAAGGTAAACGACCATCCACAAAAATGGGAAACAAATTTTGGTCGTATGCAAATTGATCTTGATTCTCTTGATGTGGATCATTTGTTTTATACTTCCCTTTGAATCGCTCATTCCCTATACCCAAACCCAAATAAGCACGATCATTATAATTTTTACCGAATATAAAGTGCGCGGAATAGCCATTGAAAGCACCTTTATAGCCTTCATTAGCAAAACCTAGATTTGCTCCTCCTTGAATAATAGTATACATGGAACTTTGTGCTTTCAATACAAAAGAATAACCAGCAAAAGCTAACGCAAGTAAAATCTGCTTCATATGTAATATTAATTAGTTTAAAATTTTAAAAATCAATTCTCGCAACAAATCACCATCCGACGTATTAGGTCCAGCATCCAATCCCTTAAATTTCAAATCATAATCTTTTAATATGGTCATGACCTGAAATAATTTTAGCTTATTAAAATTGCGGGCAGCCAGTTCGTAATCTTTGACAAAGAAAGGATTAACACCTAACTCTTTAGCTGCAGATGACTTGTCAGGAAGATAATGGTATTTCAGGACCTTAGAAAAATAGCCATACAATGTCCCCATTACCAATACTATGGGGTTGGACTTCGGATTAGCGGCGAAATAATCTACAATCTGTATAGCCTTCAGCGCATCACGTTTGCCGAGCGCATTGTTTAATTCGAAAACATTGAAATCCTTACTTATTCCGATATTCTGCTCGATATCCTGAACCGATATTTCGCGCTCCGCTCCTACGTTTAAAAGTAACTTTTGCACCTCATTAGCCACCTTTGAAAGATCTGTACCGAGGTACTCGGCCATTAATGCCGCTGCCTGCGGATGTATCCTTCTGCCTTGACCTTGAAATTCTTCGACAATCCACGGCGCTACTTTATTATCATACAGCTTGGCAGATTCAAATGCGACTCCCGCCTTTTCTATACTTTTATAGAGCTTGGTCCGTTTATCAAATTTGCTGTATTTGTATGCAAACACCAAAATTGTTGTAGGTGTAGGATTTTCGACATACTTCCGCAGCATCTCAACATCCTCTTCCCCTTTCCATTTAAGTCCTTGCGCTTCTTTCACCAGGATCACCTGATAGTCGCTCATCATGGGATAGCGCTTTGCAGCACTGATGATCGTCGAGAAATCCACATCCTTGCCATACAAGATGGTCTGATCAAAACCTTTTTGTGCATCATTGAGCACCGTATTTTCTATTACTCCACAGATCTCATCGATATAATGCGACTCCTCACCATGCAATAAATATATAGGTTTATATTTACGTTGTTTGAGACTGGATAGAATATCTTGTACTTTCATGACATCGCGAAAATAACTATTTATTATGAAAGATTTTTCTTTCGGGTCAAATCACCAGTGCAGACATTTCGATAAGTGTCAATATTTTTGTAAATTTGCCTATGTTTAGGCCCATACCATTAAACTTACCTTTTACTTCACTAAAACTTTCACGCGCGAATAATAAAGTTTACATTTTTGATGAATTACGCAAAAAGAATGTCGTGTGGACGCCCGAAGAATGGGTTCGCCAACATTGGGTACATTTTTTGCATCATTATAAGAAGTATCCCAAATCGCTCATGAAGATTGAAGGAGGATTGATTCTGAATGAATTACAAAAGCGTTCGGACTTAATAATCTACAACAATAAAGGTGAAAAAGTCATTTTGGCAGAATTCAAAGCTCCAGATGTCAAAATTAACGCCAAAACATTTGAGCAAATCAGTAATTACAATGGGAAACACAAAATACCGTTGTTGTTGGTGAGTAATGGGATTGAGCATTACTTTTGTAAAATAAATTTTGAGGACAACAGTTATGAGTTTATAGAGGATTTACCTCTTTACAATATAGAGACATAAAATTTATATTTTTTTAAAAAAAGCACTTATATTTAAACCTTAACTTAGCATTGGAAAATATACACATATGAATATAGATAAAAACGAGTTTAGAAAATATGCAATAAAACACCACAGAATTGGCAGCCAACATGTGGATGGTTTTATCTCACGCGTAGAGACCAAATTACCTACCAACTTGACACCATATATCGTGGAAGAACGTCAATTGAATGTAGCACAGATGGACGTGTTTTCACGTCTTATGATGGACCGCATCATTTTCTTAGGCGATGGAATTAATGACCAAGTAGCAAACATTATCCAAGCACAGTTGTTATTCTTACAATCTACGGACGCCAAAAGAGATATTCAAATCTATATTAACTCACCAGGGGGAAGCGTCTATGCTGGATTAGGAATCTACGACACGATGCAATACATTACGCCTGATGTGGCTACGATCTGTACAGGTATGGCAGCATCCATGGGTGCGGTATTATTGGTAGCAGGAGCCAAAGGCAAACGTGCTGCATTAAAGCATTCACGCGTGATGATACACCAACCTTCGGGAGGTGCTCAAGGTGTGGCAGCAGATATGGAAATCAATTTGCGCGAAATGTTGAAATTGAAAGAAGAATTATACGCTATCATCGCCGAACATTCAGGCCAAACGTATGAATGGGTAGAAAAATCTTCGGATCGTGATTACTGGATGAGAGCCATAGAAGCCAAAGAATTTGGAATGATTGATGAGGTATTAGCGCCAAGAAAAGACAACAAATAAAAATGAGTAAAAATCAAAAAGATATTCAATGCTCTTTCTGTGGCATCAGCAAAAATGAAGCGTTGATGCTCATCGCTGGTGACGGAGCGCATATCTGTGATCGTTGTGTGTCTCAAGCGGGAGAAATCCTTGCTGAAGAGCTTAACCAACGCAAAAACAAGTCCCTACAGACGACTTTAAAATTAATACGTCCAATTGAGATTAAACAACACTTGGACCAATATGTGATCGGGCAAGATGATGCCAAGAAGGTGATTTCGGTAGCTGTTTACAATCATTACAAACGATTGAACCAAAAGACTTCAGCCGATGAGACCGAAATCGAAAAGTCAAACCTTATAATTGTAGGTGAGACAGGTACAGGAAAAACGTTATTAGCAAAAACGGTTGCTAAAATCTTAAATGTACCTTTCTCTATCGTAGATGCAACGGTTTTGACCGAAGCAGGTTATGTAGGTGAAGATGTCGAAAGTATCTTGACACGATTGCTTCAAGCAGCAGATTATGATGTAGCAGCGGCCGAACGCGGTATTATCTATATTGACGAAATTGATAAAATAGCGCGCAAAAGTGATAATCCATCCATCACCCGTGATGTCTCGGGCGAAGGTGTGCAGCAAGCCTTGTTAAAGATTTTGGAAGGTACAAATGTGAATGTTCCACCACAGGGCGGACGTAAGCATCCTGACCAGAAAATGATCTCCGTGAATACGAGCAACATCTTATTTATATGTGGTGGTGCATTTGATGGTATACAAAAGAAAATTGCCAACCGCTTGCGTACACAGACGGTAGGATTCAAAATGTTGGAAGAAGAGGAAGATATTGACTTAAATAATCTTTATAAATATATCACTCCTCAAGATTTGAAGAACTTTGGTTTGATTCCCGAATTAATCGGTCGTCTTCCCGTACTTACGCATTTGAATCCTTTGGATAAAGAGACTTTGCTAAGCATATTGACGGAGCCTAAAAATGCTTTGATCAAGCAATATGTGAAGTTGTTTGAATACGAAGGTGTGGAACTCCAATTCGACAGAGAAGTTTTTAACTTCATTGTGGACAAAGCTTGGGAGTTTAAACTGGGTGCTCGCGGACTCAGAAGTATCTGCGAGGCGATTATGTTGGATGCCATGTTTGAGATACCATCCAGCAAAGAACAGAGTGAGGATAAAGTCTTACGCATCACGTTGGATTACGCCAAGAATAAATTTGCAAAATCCGACATCAAAAAACTAAAAGTAGCGTAACAAAATAATCAAATCCCTCACCTCAAAAGTGAGGGATTTTTGTAACCTATTAATATGAACATTAAACTTAAATGAATGAAGAAAAATCAAAAAAGCGTAGAAAGCCCGATTACGCCAGGGCTTAAATCAAAAGACGAAATCGTCGAAAATTGGTTACCCCGCTATACGGGCAAGCCACTTGAGGAATTTGGGGAATATATTCTGTTGACCAACTTCTCCAAATATGTCCGTATGTTTTCGGCTATGCATGATGATGCGCCAATATATGGCGAGGATAAAGCAATGCAAGCTTGTACAGCCAATGGTATTACAATCATCAATTTTGGAATGGGAAGCCCTATGGCTGCGACAGTCATGGATTTGTTGACCGCCATCAGTCCCAAAGCAGTTTTGTTTTTAGGAAAAACCGGTGGCTTGAAGAAAAAAATCGCAGTCGGCGAATTAATATTGCCCATAGCAGCTATACGTGGCGAAGGTACATCCAATGATTATTTCCCACCAGAAGTGCCATCATTACCTTCATTTGCCTTACAGAAGGCCATATCCACAACCATACGTGACCACGAGCGCGATTATTGGACGGGTACGGTATACACAACCAACCGCCGTGTATGGGAACACGACAAATCCTTTAAAAAATACTTAAAATCCATCCGTGCTATGGCTGTAGATATGGAAACCGCAACTATATTTAGTGTGGGCTTTGCCAATAAAATTCCTACTGGCGCTTTGTTGCTTGTATCCGATCAACCCATGGTACCAGAGGGAGTAAAAACCGCAGCTTCCGATTTGTCAGTGACTGCCAAATTTGTTGAAACACATTTGACAATTGGCATCGACGCCCTCAAACAGCTTATCAACAATGGCCTGACAGTGAAACACTTGAAATTCTAACATTAATCCTTGCAAGCGCAATGAAAAGGCTCCTAAAGTGCGGAAAAATGACCGCCTACCTAATAACCTCAACAAAACTTACGAAGTAATCTATTCCAGCATAATAGTAGATTACTTCGTTATTCTTTTCTTTGTTATCGCATTTACCCTCCTCGTCTTTCCTAATTTTCATAAGAATTTTTATTTCCTAAAAATTCTATTATATTTGTCGAGTACTTGAATAGCGTACACCTAATCAAAACCTTCTTCGTTAGGTCTTGGTTTATAAAGAAGTGGCGAGAGACTGGCTCAATGACCCACTGGCAACCTTCAATATCGATTGAAAAGGTGCCAAATCCTGTCTAAAGCATATTGTTTTAGAGCATATAAATTAATAAAAGACTATGATTCAACTTACAATATCTTACGATTCTACAGTTCTTGTGCCACAGAAGCATAAGCAATCTGTGATATCTACTCTCCTTTGCACTTCCGCTACTCGAATGCGTTAGTCGTCTGTGATACCTATACTGACATCGGTATTACTCTTGTGACGACCAAATTTTCGCATATCAATAGTAGAATACATATATTTAATAAGTAACCAAAAAACAAGAAAAGAAATGGCTGAGAATAAAAATTTAAAATTCGAAACTTTACAAATTCACGCAGGACAAGAAGTAGACCCCACTACAGGATCAAGAGCGGTGCCTATTTATCAAACATCTTCATACGTATTTGAAAATGCTGAGCATGGAGCCAACCTATTCGCGCTGAAACAATTTGGAAATATATACACACGGATTATGAATCCGACGACCGATGTTTTTGAAAAACGTATTGCAGCACTAGAAGGCGGTGTAGCGGCGGTAGCGGTAGCATCAGGGCAAGCTGCTCAATTTATCGCACTCAACAATATCTTGGAAAGCGGTGATAATTTCGTATCGGGTGCCAATCTATATGGAGGCACATACAATCAATTTAAAGTTGGATTTAAACGCTTAGGTGTAGAAGCGCGTTTTGCAGCGGATTCTGATGCGGCAAATATCGAAAAACTAATCGACGACAAAACAAAAGCTATTTACGTAGAAACGATTGGAAACCCAAGCTATAATATTCCTGATTTCGAAAAAATTGCTGCTGTAGCCCGTAAATATGATTTGCCACTCATTGTGGATAATACATTTGGTGCAGGCGGATATTTGTTCAAACCATTGGAACATGGCGCGCACGTAGTCGTAGAATCCGCTACAAAATGGATTGGTGGTCATGGTACAAGTATAGGCGGTGTTATTATTGATGGTGGTAATTACAATTGGGGTAATGGTAAATTCAAACAATTTTCAGAACCATCTGAGGGATACCACGGATTAGTATTCTCCGATGTATTTGGTGAAAATGGTCCTTTTGGTAATATTCAATTTGCGATCCGCGCACGTGTCGAAGGATTAAGAGACTTTGGCCCGGCCCTATCGCCTTTCAACTCCTTCCTGCTACTCCAAGGTCTAGAGACACTGTCCTTACGCGTTCAAAAACATGTAGACAATACTTTAGAAGTAGCACAATGGTTGGAAGCACATCCTCAAGTCGAAAAAGTAAGCTACCCAGGACTAAAGAGTCATCCACACCACCAAAATGCGCAGAAATATTTAAAAAATGGTTATGGTGCGGTGTTGTCATTTTCGATCAAAGGTGGTGCTGACAAAGCCAATGCATTCATTGATTCTTTGGAATTAATCAGTCATTTGGCGAACGTTGGCGATGCAAAATCGTTGATCATCCACCCTGCAGCGACTACACATCAACAATTATCGAGCGAAGAGCAAGCAAAAGCTGGTGTTTATCCTGGCCAACTTCGTCTGTCAGTAGGTATTGAGCATATCGATGATATCAAAGCTGATTTGGAACAAGCTTTCGAAAAGATTAAGTAGTGCATGGTACTACTTAATCATTAAATCTTAAAATAAAAATAATAGAAAAACAGGATTAAGGAATATATGAGTAAGAAACTAACGATTGGGATGTTTGGGTTTGGTGTTGTAGGGCAAGGGTTGTACGATATTATTAAAACGAAGAATTTAAATCTAGAAATCAAGAAATTTGTCATCAAGAATGCGGATAAACAACGTTCTTTACCTGCTGAATTGTTTACAACAGATGCGAACGCTATATTGGAGGACGATGAAATCAATACCGTAGTCGAGCTGATTGATGACGCTGATGCAGCTTTTGCAATTACCAAAAAAGCACTTTCATCGGGCAAAAATGTTGTGTCAGCAAATAAAAAAATGATTGCCACTCACCTTGAAGAACTAACCGAAATACAGCA
>JBMDWK010000081.1:0-26678 GCA_048595255.1 Sphingobacterium sp.
CCGGAATTCAGGGTGCACGAGAATTATAATATATAAAATGCTCATGAAACAAAAAGGGATCATATGCCTCCAAAAATTCTTGAGAGCAGCCCCCCCCTGTTTGCTATTTAGTAAAAAAATAAAAGCTGGTCCATACAAAAACCCCAGCGGAATTGAATAAAGTATATAACTTATTTCAGGAAATATAAAATCTGCTAAAAAGGCGAAGCAACGATAGAAAATCCCTATAGATAATATTAAAAATAAATTTCTATGGAAAATCTTAAAATTTCCATTTAGAATTATGCCTATCAGAAAGATATTGAGCAGTAATACTATTAATGTAAAAATTACTAAGATCATTTAAATTATAAAGCGTTTGGTCGGCTCCATAAAATTAAATGGTTTCTTATGAGCATTATAAAGAAGAATGATATAGTTTAAAAGATGTAGCGTATATACTACAAATAAAATAATAAAATCAATATTTTATTGTATTTCTATCAACAAATTACAATAAAATAATTACACCCGACTGCATTTTAATTAGCTATTGGAAACAGGCTATATTTTAGTTACTACGCTACACATGTATTAAAAATAATGGTGCATTAAATTCTTATAGATTTAATTACAAAGTGGAATAAATCATCTCGGCAGACAACCATCTACTTGTTATTAATGCGCAGGATAATTGGCCTTTTCCATAGGGTAATCCATTAGCCATATAAAGCTATAATTAGCAGAATATTTCGAAACTGTCTTAGCCCCTTATTGAGGGAAAGGGATTGATTAAAAAAGCTTGATTATACCCACCCAAATATTTATCATCGTGCTAAATATGTTTCGATAAATACACAAAAAAATGGAATAAAACTTACTGGTTAAAGGATTAAGAATAGAACCTGAATATACATAGATTGGTAGAAGACATATCCCCAGAGTTTGGATATTTAAACGAACCTTTTTACACCACTGATCTACTCTATTATTAAGGGCTCTCTCTTTCTGAACTTTAACACATCTAACATTTTTATAATTTAGTCCAATACATTAGCTTTGAAAACAAATATTGAATAGTGAAACGTTTTTATAATCCAGCACAACTATTTACTTTTAGTTTCATAGCCCTCATTATGATGGGCTCAGCGCTTCTCCTTTTACCATTTGCCACTAGAAACGGCATTGATTTAATTGATGCTCTATTTATTTCCACTAGTGCTGTGTGCGTCACGGGACTGTCAACAATAGATATTGCTTCCACGTTTACTATATCCGGCCAAATTATTATTCTTTGCTTAATACAATTAGGAGCCTTAGGAGTATTAACTTTTGCAAGCTATTTTAGTTATTTTTTTAAAGGTGGGTCAACTTACGAAAACCAATTTGTGAACAAAGATATCATTAATACAAATAAGTTAGGTGATGTATTCGTACTGATGAAGCGCATTATCTTAATCACATTTTTTATAGAAGTTATTGGTGCTACATTAATATTTATATCCACATCCAATAGCTCACAAAGCACTATTGAACATGCATTTTTTTCTATATTTCATTCCGTTTCATCCTTTTGCAATGCTGGATTTTCAACATTAACTAAAGGTTTGGCCGACGAGAGTTATGTGTACAACTATGAATTTCAAATAATAATTGCATTCCTATATATCTTGGGAGGTTTGGGCTTTCCTATTGTTATAAACCTTCTTCAATATTTGAAACACCAATACAAAAAAGCTATTACAAAGTTGCTGGAGAACAAATATACTAGTAGACCATGGGTCATTAACATAAATAGTAAAATTAATCTAATTACTACTTTAAGTATCACCATACCTGCAACAGTGATTATTTGGGTATTAGAGAATGATAATGTCTTTTCTGCTCACAGCGATGGGGGAAGATGGGTGACCGCATTTTTTACCGCGACAACGCCTAGGACTGCAGGGTATAACACGATAGATTTTGGTTTGCTACAAACAGAGAGTGTTCTATTTGTAATTCTTTTAATGTGGATAGGTGCATCTCCCAACTCTACTGGAGGTGGTATAAAAACAGGTACATTCGCCGTAGCTGTACTTAATATCTATTCGCTCATTAAAGGAAAAGAAAACGTAGAAATTTTTAAAAGAAAAATAGCTGAAGTAACCATCAAGAGAGCATTCGCAACTATGACACTTTCATTATTTGTAATAGGTGTGGGCATATTTCTTATAAGCATATTCGAGCAAAACTATAGTTTGCTAGAAGTTGCTTTTGAAACCTTTTCAGCCTACAGTACGGTCGGTCTCAGTATGGGAATAACCTTTGGATTATCAACATATAGTAAAGTAGTAATAATAATATTAATGTTTTTCGGAAGAGTCACCATGCTTACTATTATGATTGCACTATTTAAAAAAGTAAAATTTACAAATTACCGTTACGCAGAAGAAGAATTAACAATAAACTAAGGAGTATGAAATTTATTATTATTGGGCTTGGAAGTTTTGGAGCATCGTTAGCGACTAAATTAACGGCTCAAGGAAATGAGGTAATTGGAGTCGATTTAAAAATAGAGAAAATTACCGCTTTAAAAGAGCATATATCTCACACCATATCCTTAGACGCTACGGATCCGGTTGCTTTTAATTCGTTACCGATAAAAAATACGGATATTGTTATAGTAGCAATTGGGGAAAATGAGGGCGCAAATATCATGGTGACTGCTTTATGTAAGGAAGCGAATGTAAAAAGACTTATAAGCAGAGCAATAAACAATCTTCATGAAAAGATTTTACACGCCATAGGCGTATCAGAAATCGTGCATCCTGAGGAAGAGACCGCAGAAAGATGGTCAAAAAAACTTTGCTTATCAGGGCTTATAGAATCATTTGAGCTTAACAGTAATTATAGCATAGTGGAAGCTTTTGTTCCAACAATACATATTGGAAAAACTATTCAAGAGATAGGATTTAGAGAGAAATATGAAATATTGGTGCTTACTATTTTACAAAAAACTGAATTAGATTCACAAATTGGAAAAAACCGCATTGTCACGACTATTCTACATGGAATTCCGAATCCCACAACACGCTTGCAGGAAGGTGAAATTATTGTTCTATATGGTAATAATAAAAATATTAAAGACTTTCTGCAAAATAGATAGATGAAATGTAAATTGCTCTAGTTACATTTCATATTTTCTCCATTCTCAGCTGTTAAGCTATTTCCTTGCTATATTAAGCTGGAGATAAGAGAGATTTTAAAAAAGTTATACTATCGGTACATCCAAAAAATATTCAACAAGTTTCTCGTGTCAATCCAATCACAATATATTGTAGATTGCACATGTTTTTGAGCTCATAATTTACTCAGAAAGGCTAAATAGTAGATTTTCAGCTACTAATTTTTTGTTTTTCCATTGTTTTATGTTTTTAAATTATTTGAAGATTAAGAATAAATTTAACTTTGCTGCATAATTTAAAAACACCTATGAAATCAATTTCATCCTTAATTTACAGTGCCGTAATGGTACTTCTTTTAGCAACTAGCTGTGATAAATCTGATCCTGTTACCAAAGAAAAGATTATTATTAACAATAATGCTAATTCATTAAGCCAACGTATAACTAGTAAAAATGCTGGTTTATTAAATTTTCAGTTACCTTCTTCTAGTTCTATGAAGTTTAGAAGTGGAACTTCGGCAGAATCCATAATGTTAACATCAGCGGATAAAAATTTTGCTTTAGCATTAATATCCGAAATTTCTTCACCTGAATTTCAAGGACAAAAGCTTAAATCTACTCATGTTGCTGTACAAGGAAACTTTGCTTATGTTAGTTATAACACAGAAGGTGATAAATATTTAGGCGGTATTGATATCATCGATATTTCTGATATCAACAATCCTAAGCTAGTAGTAAGCGCACAATTACAAGATGTGGATGTTAATGCTTTATACGTTGACGGAAATCAGTTATTAATTGCCGGTGCAGCAGATAGAGACGTATTTACGGATCTCCCAACGTCTGCCTTCTCGTCTTTCTTACCCTTGAATAATGGTTTAATAGGTGGCGATTATAATTTTAATAGTATTCAAGGACCATCTGCAATGGATATTATTGCTGGAACACAGGGTGCGAATTATGTTGTTTCAGGTGGAACAAGTGGTGTACTGGCTAAACTAAATAAGCAAAATGGAAATGTTGAGATATCAATAAACATCCCCGATTTGAGATCTGTGAAGGAAAATGGAACGAAGGTAGTCGCATTAAGTGGTACAGGAGTATTAAAAGTATATAATCAATCCTTAGTTTTTGAAAAAGATATAACAGTTCAACCTAATACAGCTGAGTCTAAAAGGACAATGGACTTACAACAAAACATCGCCATTGTTCCACAGGGTAAAGCAGGATTTGGTATCTATAATATAGTATCTGGAAGCCTAATTAAGCAACATGAAATTCCTACTTATTCTGGTAATGACTCGAATTTAGATCCTGAGGATGTTGTTGTAAACGCTGTTTCAATAAACAATGATAAATTATTTACAGCCAATGGTGGAGCTGGTGTGTCTATATACAATTATTCTAATCAATCAGGCGCAGCAAATTTATTAGGTACGGCAAGTTTCAATGGTTTGGATTTAACTTCAAGTAACTTTGTGGTTAGTAGAGATAACTATGTTTTTGTTGCATCAGGAAGAGGTGGATTGAAAATTTTAAAAATGATCGATCTGACTCCAAAGGTTCCAACGTGTAATGGCAATTATCCCAATTATACAGGTAATGATAGTTGGTTTAATATAAATTCCAATGAGGTAAGAAGTTTTTCTGGAGCAAAAAGCTTTCAGGGAATAAATATTGGAGGTTCTTTAACATGGTGTGGTACATTAAGTGTACTATCCGGAGATTTGAATGTAAATTCTAACGGAACAATCAATGTTTATGGTACTCTTGCGGCATCAAAAAACATGAATGTTAATTCAAATACAAACTTATATGGAGCTTCTGTTGTAGAGGGTAATATTAATTTGAACAGTAATGGTTTACTAAAAATTAACGGGAGTTTAGCGCAAGGAAAAAGTTCCGGCAATACCACTACCTTTCATGTTAACGGTAAGTTAGAAATAGATGGCGAGGTCATAGTGTATGGTGATTTAAATATTAATAGCTCAGGAGTAGTTGAATTTAAGAATACTTCTTCTAAATTAATTGTTTATGGCAGATTTACAAATAACAATGGAAAAGTATTAAACGGACAAATTCAAAAAATTTAAGGTAGATAAAGCTATGTGTTTGGAAGGCAAATGTTGTTTTATATATTTGGAAAAGAGGCTGAAAAAAGCTTTATATTAAAGCCTCCTACTTGTCTATCTTAAACTTGTTTACATACTTATAGCTTTAGAAGTCATGGATATCAATTATCCAGCGATTCATTAAGATATAGATAATGCTCGGTTAAATTACTAATCGAGCATTTTTTTTTAATTTTCTTCTTAATTACTAAGGGAATAATTATGTGCTATTAAAATAGAGGAATATTTGGATATTACGGATTGATCCCTCCGAAATACCCAATATTTCGAAAATGCTAATACATCCAATCATGATAAATCTACGACCATTAGAATTAAGATTCAGAAAATAACATTAATATTCCGAAAATTTTAATAATTAATTTCAAATAATCGCTTCCCTCTTCAAATAATTACAAATTAAAATTCTACATTTGACATTATTTTTAATCAGTCTAAATAAAAGGAGTTCATCTTATGGGATACTTTTTATAAAAAAAATAAAGCGCCATGTATAGACGGTAATCTCTACATGACGCCTTCATAAAGCAGCGGTAACTGATTTATGAACCATACCACAGGTATGGAACTTTCAATAGCAATTATGAAAGGATATGCAAGATAGTAAAAAAACAAATAATCTATCTCGTGTTTGAAAAATTCGTCGAACACCTGTCCTTTCATTTTTATTATGTCCAATGTAATCATTGACAGTAGTAAATGAATAAACAGAAAATTTAAACAATAAGCGAGGGCAACGTTGAATATATGCTTGCGCTTATAATTAATCGACAAATAAATATCAAACATGAAAACACTAAAATTAGTTATTTTATTTTGTTCCATTTTGACATGTAAAATGGTTTCCGCTCATGCCCTATGGATTGAAACAGCTGCATTAGGAACAAAAAGTGAAGAACAGGAAGTAAGAATTTATTATGGCGAATATAGCCAAGGTCTAATAGAACCATTAGATAAATGGTATTCTGATTTAAAAGATTTTAAAATTTATGTTCTTTCTCCAAGTCTAAAGAAAACAGAGCTTATGAAAACAGCTCTTTCAGACTATTATAAAGCATCATTTACGCCTACAGAAGAAGGTACTTATATTTTATTTATCGAGCATCCTGCAAAGGATCCATATATTACAACTGCATTCGAATTTCTTGCTATAGCTAAAGTCCAGGTAGGTCATATAACTTCTACCCCTATAGGTTTATCTTTAAATATTGATCTTGATCCAAAAAATTATAAGGTTGGGGATACCATAAACGTAAAAATTACGCGTAATGATACAATTTTCGCAAACGCAGAAGTCGAAGTTGTTTTACCAGACGGCTGGGCTAGGAAATTTAAAACAGACAAGACTGGAACGATAAGCTTTAATTCCCCAGTTAAAGGAAAGTACCTACTAGAGGTAACAGATACGGAAGATAGAAAGACCAACTGGTTTGGAATCACCATAGATAAGATATGGCGTGCTAACACTTTTGTGATTTTTGTCAAATAAAACCCATCTGCACCATTCAATAAGGTATAATAATGACAACTTATTTATTAATAATACTCAATAGTGTAGTCTACTCATTATTTGGAAAAATAACTATCCCAATTAATAAACTACTGCTTACTTGTGCGTGTATGCTCTTAGCCCTGAATATGACTTCTGCACAAGTTTATTCTCTATCTGGGAGAATCCAGGGGATTAATAATCAACCTATTTCCGGGGTAACGATAAATGTAAATGATCATACGATCTTTACAGATGAATCTGGTTTTTTCAAGGTTAATAATATTAAAAACAAGAGAGTTGATATTGTTGCGCAAGCCGTAGGCTTCCAGATTTTTAAGCATAGCATTTTATTTAAAGAAGAGCATATCGATCTTGACATCACACTATTAAGCAAAGATGTAATAATCGATGAGGTACTAGTAACGGGATTAACAAAAGCGCAGTTAACCAACCGCATGGCATTTAATGTCACATCAATAGATGCTACAAAATACCACAATAGCACCATAAATATTGGTGATGCACTAGATCAAGTGCCCGGAGTTCGTGTGCGTGAGCAAGGTGGTTTAGGTTCAAATATGAATCTGGCAATCAATGGTTTTTCAGGAAATCACATACGATTTTTTATAGATGGTATTCCTATGGATAACATGGGGTCTACATTCCAAATGAATACCATTCCAATTAATTTGGCTGAAAATATAGAAGTCTATAAAGGGGTGGTTCCCATTTGGCTGGGCTCTGATGCCCTGGGAGGAGCTGTTAATATCATAACTAATAAATCCAACAGAAACTATGTAGATGCATCGTATTCATTCGGTTCATTTAATACGCACCGAACAACGTTTAACGGAGCAATAACATCAAAAAATGGGTTAACATTTGAATTAAATGCTTTTCAAAATTATTCGGATAACAATTATAAGGTATTCATAGAAAAGCATAACAATAGAAGAGATAATTACACCAAGGAAACAGAGGTTGAGCGATTCCATGACAACTTTCATAATGAATCTATAATAACAAATTTCGGGTTAGTAAATAAATCTTATGCTGACAGACTTTTGTTGGGAATTACATTAGGAAAAAACTATAAAGAAATACAGACTGGTGCAAGGATGGAATCTGTATTTGGTGCTTGGCACCGCCGTGGAAATATTGTAATGCCCAGCTTTAAGTATAGTAAAAATGACCTGATCAAAGGTTTGGATGTTATGCTTAATGCAAATATTAATTTGGGCACGGAACAAACAATTGATACTGTCGCTAAAAGGTATGATTGGTTTGGAGATACAAATGCTGACCTACCCCCTACTTCAGGTGAACGCTCGCGAACAATGTACAAATACAAAAATAGGGATGGTATGGTAACATCAAACCTGAATTATAATTTAAACGACAAGCATGTTCTGACACTTAATAATGTATTTAACACCTTTAACAGAAGTGGCTCGGATGAGCTAAACCCACAAAACACCCAATATGAATCTGCAAAAATATCGCAAAAAAATGTACTGGGTTTTGGTTATCAAGCCAAGCACGAAGGCTTATGGAGCGCAAATTTCTTTGGAAAATTATTAGCGCAAAATAACAGAAATGGAAATACAAATGCAGTTAATTCCATGCGATTTGGCTATGGTACGGCCATATCCTATCTCTTGAACTCGAATTTACAGGTTAAAGCCAGTTATGAATTAACAAACAGGATGGCTACTCCATATGAATTATTTGGAGACCTAGAGAATCAAGATGCAAATACAAACCTAAAACCAGAAAGCAGTAATAATTTCAATCTAGGCATGATCTATCATTTTAAGCTTAATGATATAAATAATTTTGGCTTAACAGCAGGGTTCGTGTTTAGAAATGCAAAGAATTTTATCTACCAACGCTTAAATCAAAACCAAAGCAAATACATGGCGGATAATAGAGACGGTGTAAGAACTTTGGGAGCTGACCTAGAATTCAGGTATGCTTATAAGTCATGGTTGTCTGCAAGCTCCAGTTGGACCTATCAGTATTTACAAAATATGCAGAAATATGAAGAAGGGTATACCCAGGTAAGCCCTGTATATAAAGACCAGATGCCTAACATCCCCTACCTATTTGGAAACCTAGGGATAAATCTACATTTCCCTAAATCTGCAGGAAATAACAATAGATTAACCGCGGGGTACAATCTACAGTATGTGCATGATTTTTATCTCTACTGGCCCAGTAGGGGCGCTACAAAAAACACTATTCCCAAGCAGCTCAGTCACGATTTAAGCCTGGTTTACAGCATGCATGATGGCAGATATAATCTAGGACTAGAAGCCAGAAATCTGACGAACGAGAGATTATACGACAATTTCAGTATGCAAAAACCAGGCAGAGCCTTTTACCTGAACTTTCGATACTTTATTAGAAAAATAAACCATAATTAAATTTATAAAACTCATGAAAATTAAAAATTTTTTATTTACAACCTTAGTACTAAGTTTAGTAATAGGCTGTTCTAAAGATGATACAGAGAATCCTTCTGAAAAGGGTAATTTCATAGTTGCAGTAACTCCCGTTGCTGCCACAGGGGTGGCAGATTATCTGCTAACAGCAAATAGTTTAGACACGGGCAAAGTAAGTACGGCTGGACAAGGCGTTGAACAAGATGGGACATATAGATATTATGTGACGCATAACAATAAGTTTTTTAGCATGCTCTATGGCCAGGGTAACCCGGGAGCCATTACGGTGTATAACATTGTAAATGGCGGTTTAAATAAGATAGCAAACTCCGTGACTGAAACCGTCCAAGCATTTGCCCCCGTTAATGATGATATCTTGATGATGAAGATTTCAAGAAGTAATACCAACCCGGTTACAAGCTGGTACCAGTTTAATACAAATAATTTAAATATAGCAAATCAGGGATCGATTAATACTGAACATTTAGCTGCTAATGGTGAATTAGCATTTTTTAGCTGGATAAAGCAAGTAGGCAATAAAGTATACGCACCATACTTTACGGTTAAAGGATGCTGTTCAGCAACCTTTGGAACAGATTATCCAGATCAGGCGTGGGTAGCTGTATATAGTTACCCGAGTATGACTTTAGAAAAGGTAATTAAAGATGACCGTACCAGTTTTATTGGTCGCTATTTTACCGATGGACTAGAAGTGGTTGAAAATGGAGATATTTATGCTTTTTCTTCTTCTATAGCTACTTCTATGGGCACTAACACTACAATGAATAGTACGAAGCCTTCTGCTGTAACACGAATTAAATCTGGAACTACTGAGTTTGATAAATCCTTCATCATAAATTTTGAAGAACTTTCTGGTGGCTTAAATATTACCAATTGGTTATATGTGGGTAATAATAAATTCATCACTTTTTCAAATACCAAACAGGATAAAGGCGCCTATACTGTGGGAAATATAATTGGCGTCTTGGATGTTAATGCAAAAAGTTGGAAAGCTGTAACAGGTCTGCCAAATACTATCGAAGTAAAAGGATTTACAAGTAACAATTATTCGGACAAAGGTGGCCGCTATGGGTACATCGGTCTGAACTTAACCTCTGGTATTGGTTATGTATATAAAATTGATGTTAATTCGGCTAGCGCAACGCGAGGTTTAAAAATCGAGGGCGGAACTGTAACTGCCATTGAATATTTGGATTAACCTAGTGAAATAATTAGTCCATCTATGGGAAAATCAATTATACCTGGATGGACTAAATTTCATAACCTAAAATGTATTTATGTATAGCATTAATCTGGCAATTATTGTTTTTGTGCTTTTTTTATGGTTTAATACGAGTAAAAAAGTGAAGTTTCACAATAGAGCCTTATGGCTTAGAAAAATTGTCGAAAACAAAATAAGAACGCAAATTTTAATCTTTCTTTTAGCGCTATGTAGCCTTTCTCTTACCATTTATTTACATGGCTTTGGAGCGGGTATATTTGCATGGTTAGTGTATAGCATGGGACTATTAAGTATGATAATTTTGCTTTATCCCTATCAACTTATTAAGAAAAACTACCTCATAATTATTTTCACCTTTTTTCTATTAATCGAACTCTCAAGTTATTATATCCTATTGCATTAAAATTATGCCCGCAAATAAAAAATACTTAAGTAGCCCATGGCAGCGCTTTTTGAAAATTACTGCCGGTTTTATTGGTGGTTATTGTGTGATGATTAGTTTTCACCTCCTGGTAACGTTAATGATTGAGAAGAAGTATGTTATAATAACAGCCTTTATTACAGGATATGTGCTTTGGGCTTTGTTGTTATTAATTGCTTTTTTAGCCAAAAATGGTTGGAAAATATGGGGAATCTATCTGCTGCTAGCAGTATTGTTTTATTTGCCTTTTTTAATCAAGTAATCTCAGTATGAACATTAGAAAGTATAACGTTTATTTCAACACACATACTATATCGGGAATAATAATTTGCGCGATGTTGTATGTCATATTTTTTGCTGGTTCTTTTTCGTTTTTTAAAAAAGACATATCAGCATGGCAAAATAATACCAGTTATTACAACCAGAAAGTAACATACGCTTCTTACTCTAATCTTTTAGACTCCCTGTCTGCTGGTTATAATTTACAGGGTAGAGATATCATTTTTTATTTACAACAAAATGGTGCAAAAGGTTACGTACAAATCACCGCCTCTCAGGATTCATTTTTAAACAAAGGGAACCTACAGGCAATGAAAAAGGGAGCCGAAGAGAAAAAGTCCAAAAAAAACAGAAAAGAAAGAGCTGGCAATGGAGATGGCAAATATGTATATCATGACTTCCTGTACAATAAATCAGGTGACTATAATAGCAATTATGATATGGGTGAATTTCTATACCGGTTGCACTTTCTGGCACAATTAAATCAAATTCCCATACGGGTTGGAATTGCTCCCTTTGGATATTTACTCGCTGGAATAATAGCTTTTATATTTTTATTTGCCTTGATCACTGGCATACTATTACATTGGGATAAAATAGTTTCAAATTTTTTTACATACCGGCCTTTTAGTAAATGGAAAACAGTTTGGACAGATTTACATACCGCCCTAGGAATTATAGGTTTTCCTTATCAATTTATGTTTGCTGTTACGGGAATTGTATTAATTATCAATACTGTGCTTATAACCCCTTTTGCTAATCATTTATATGAAGGAAAGAGCGAGCAATTATTTGAAGACTTAGAAATCACCCATACGTACCCTTTAACTTATAGTTATAAAAAACTAAGCAGTCCATTCGATTTCGACAAATATTTGCAGTTGGCAAAAGAAAAATGGCCTGATAGCGAGTTTAAAAGACTTACACTTAAAAATTATGGCGATGAGAATATGTATATCGTCATTGAGGTTGAACCGCACTTTAATAAAAGATTTGCGGGATCTGGAGTGTTGGCCATAAAAGTACTAGAGGATCAAGTACTCCAAGAGAAATCTGTGTATAACCATGTAACTTATATCAATAGAATTCAAAGTTTAATCTACCGGTTACATTTCGCGGACTTTGGTGGCTACCCCGTTAAAGTAATCTATTTCGTGCTGGGAATTATGGGCTGTTTAGTAATTATTTCTGGCATATTGATTTGGTTAGTGGCAAGGGACAAAAATAATGTTACCACTAGAAAAAGAAAATTTAACTTTTGGACAGCTAATATATTTTTAGCGGTGTGCCTGAGTATGCTTCCGGTAACAGCTGTTACTTTTATTGCAGTCAAGCTATCTCCAATAGTTAATCAACAATTTATTTATAATGTATATTTCTGGAGTTGGCTGATATTTTCTGTATACTTTATCATGCGAAAAAATTTAAATAGGACCAATAGAGAAGCTTTGTTCGTTGGTGGTGTTTGCGCCATAATGGTGCCGGTGGTTAGTGCAGTAAAAACTGGTAGCTGGTTTTTTAATAATTACATTTCTGGAAAGATGGATTTGTTTATCGTAGATTTTCTATGGCTTTTATTGGGAATAGTTAGTTTTATAGCCTTAAAGAAAATAAAAACCTACAATTCATAATTAAAATCCCAAAAGATATAACTGGGCATCAATTTCAGCAAAAAAAGTACTTGCTGAAAAGATACAAAAGAAGAAAATTTAATTGTAATAACATTTGTTACAATTAAATATTTTGTTTACCTTTGTAAGCTTTAACCATACTTGCTAGCCACCAGCTTTCACCCAATTATAAACCTAGGGGAAGCAGCTAAAAAAGTCTTACAAGCAAAAGAATTGAAGGAAATATTTAGAGTTTATAATGATCCCAAAAAGAAAGACCCTCAATAACGGAAGTTATCCAGCTTGTTGAAGCAACTTTAGAAGTTCTTGTACCAACGATTTCTACAGCAAACATTGGCGCACATAAACAATATCTATTCGACAAAGTTAAGAGCTAATCTTTATAAGTCGACCGCCTCTATGACAACTCGATTATACAAATTTATCCCTAATCATTCAGCAAAGCCTAGCTATAGCATGCAAAATCAGTATCTATAAAAACTGATTATTTTTATTGCTAATCATAAGCTAAATTTGCCTAATGAAACAATTCAAAGAAATACAGTACTTAATAAAAGAAGAAAAAGAAACATTACAAAATCACCCCTTATATAGCAAAGTTAAAAACATTGAACATTTAAGGGTTTTTACGCAAGTGCACGTCTACGCCGTATGGGATTTTATGTCACTTCTTAAAGCATTACAGATTGAACTCACCTGTGTAAGCATCCCTTGGTTCGCCTCCAAGTATCCTAACACCCGATACTTGATAAATGAAATAGTTCTTGCTGAAGAATCAGACACCTATATGGACGGCAGACGTTTAAGTCATTTTGAAATGTATTTAGATGCAATGGAATCTATGGGATCGGATACCACAGGCATCAATAACTTTTTAGCGGACATAAAAGCCACCAACAATATATACTCAAGTATCGAAAATTTACGGGCAGATAAAAGGATTAAAGAATTTTTAAAATTTACATTTGATATAATTGAAACAAGAGAGCCCCATAAAATAGCGGCCGCATTTACATTTGGTAGGGAAGATTTAATACCTGATATGTTTTCTTCCATTTTAAAGGAAATTCAACGAAGCTTCCCCGAAACAGAATTAGATAGACTGATATATTATTTTCAGCGCCATATAGAGTTAGACGGTGATGAACATGGGCCATTAGCTTTAAAAATGATCGAAGAGTTAGCACAAGATGATCCGCAAAAATGGGCAGATATTCAATCTGTATCCAAACTCTCCTTGCAAAAACGAGTAGATTTATGGGATGCCATATTGGAGAATATTTCAATCTAAAAAGATATAAAAATCATTCGCCTGATCAAACTCAAAATAAACACCAATACAGCTTATTGGTGTTTATTAAAGGGTAGCTGGTAGCTGTCTCTTTTAATATCCAGTGTATCCAATACCGCATGATTTGGATTATAAATAGTTGTTGTTAGAGAATCAAATCGGCTTGTAGCTTATCAATTCATAAGTCATATGGTACAACTAAAGCAGCAAGTCAAAATTACCCTACACAGCGCTCAGGTCCTTTGAAAAAGAATAAGATTTATTAACTGTATTTAATGGGTAATTGGAGAAATTGACCATTACACGCTTGCGCACAATACCCAAGATTTTCATACAAAAAATTAACCCTCTCATTTGTTTACCGTTTAAGTGATATATTTAATAGTCATTTACTATAAAACATGAATAGAATAACTGTAACGGAACATATAAAGGCTCCTAGAGGCTTCACTATTTCTAGTCCGCTGTATCATGTAATTTTGGTTAAGCAAAACATGCACTTTACGGTTGACCTTATCCCCTATAGTGTCGACAGATCGGTTTGCATATTTTTAAGCCCATATCAAAAATTTGTAACCCTAGAGCCTTCAGAAATTTCAATACTTGCCTTTCACGGAGATTTTTATTGCATTGAATACCATAAAAAGGAAGTAGCTTGCAATGGCATATTATTCAATAACATATTTTCAGCCCCCTACATCAAATTAAATCTGACATTATGGCAAGAAATCCAGCAGCTATTTCAAAAAATTCATAGCCTCCAAGAGCGCACTGAAGCATTTGAAGAATCGTTAATTAAAGCATATTTACAAGTCTTGTTAGCTCTTTCAAGTAAAGAAAAACAACAATCCAGTGCATGGGAATCATCTGAAGTAATAAGTCCATATGCTAATTTCAAAGAGATAGTCGAAAAGTTCTATATCAAAGAAAGATCCTTAGGATTTTATGCCAATTATTACCAGACAACTTCCGCAAAGCTCAGTAAAAAGATAAAAACATTATATGGGAAGCCGCCAAGTGTTATAATCCGAGAGCGTCTCATTCTTGAGGCTAAGAAATTACTTCATTTAACGCACAAAAACATAAGTGAAATAGCATATGAATTAAGCTTTGAAGATGAATTTTATTTTAGCAAATACTTCAAAAAGGAGGTTGGTGTTTCTCCTAAATTATATCGGCAAAAGGTTGGAATTTCTATTCTAGCAAAATAGTACATGTCTTTAACGGAATTGACCATGTTTAAAAAGGTTATTTAAATATACTTTTGAGTTCTAAACTCAATCAAATGGATAAGATCTATAATTTAAGTATCAAGTTTGAACGTTACTTTATTAATTTTACGCGAATAGCTGTTTTCGTTGTAATGGCATGGATAGGAGGCTTAAAAGCTTTCCCGTATGAAGCAGATGGAATTGTTCCTTTCGTAAGTAATTCCCCCTTTATGAGTTTTTTTTATGAAAAATCTAATTCACAAGTAATCAATAAAGAAGGTAAGGAAGTATTGGAATACAATCTGTATAAAAATCCCGAAGGAAAAACTGTTCAAAAAAATATAGATTGGCATGTAAAAAATAACACCTATTTATTTTCATATGGTTTAGGTATAGTAATAGTAATAATAGGGACACTCGTCTTATTAGGTATCTGGATTCCAAAAGTAGGTTTTTGGGGTGGACTTTTAACTGTCGGTATGTCGATAGTTACGTTATCTTTTCTAATTACAACACCGGAAACATATGTTCCAAACCTGGGCGGCGATTTTCCCACTCCGCATTATGGCTTTCCCTATCTTTCTGGCGCCGGAAGATTAGTTCTTAAAGATATCATCATGATGGCCGCTGGTTTTATTATTGCCTCGGATTCAGCAAAAGCTATTTTAATAAAAAAAAGAATTTAAAACCTTGCACATAAACCTTATTACTGGTTGCTATTAGGTGGTAAAAATCCAATTTACCAGCATCCCTATTTTGATCCACAAAAGAAATTCAAAATCATTTGTTAACCAATAATTAATAATTACTTTATACCCTGTTAGTTTGTGTCCTGTACTTTTGAGCAAACAACGAACTATGAATTTCAAATTATTATTAACTGCTGGCTTACTAAGTCTAGGATTTGCACAGGCGCAAGATTTTGTCAAAGGTATTGTTTACGATGACACCAACCAGAACGGAAAAAAGGATAAAACGGAAATTGGATTGAAAAATGTTTCTGTAAGTAATGGGGTGGATGTCGTGCAAACCAATGAACATGGGGAGTATAAATTGCAAGTAGGTAACGATAATATAATCTTTGTTATAAAGCCTACGAATTATTCCTTTCCTTTAAATGACAAAAACCTCCCTGAGTTTTATTATATACATAAACCTGCTGGTTCGCCCCAATTAAAGTATACGACGGTAAGTGCAACAGGAAAAATTCCTAAAATGCTGAATTTCCCATTATATAAACAGCAAGAAGACACAAAGTTTAAAGCTTTAATTTTTGGTGATCCCCAAGCGTATAATCTGGATGAAATTACCTATTTCAAAAAAGGCATAGTAGAAGATATTACTGCCGATAATGCTATTAAATTTGGGATTAGCTTAGGTGATTTAGTGGGCGACGATTTAGTTCTTCATAAACCATATCAGGATGCTATCCAACAAATTGGAAAGCCTTGGTATAATGTAATGGGTAATCATGATATGAATTATGACGTAACAATGGATTCCTTGTCTGATGAGACATTCGAATATCACTTTGGGCCAAACAACTATGCTTTTCATTATGGCAATGCGTATTTTATTGTTTTAGACAACATTCTATATCCGAATCCAAAAACTGGCAAGGGTTATTTAGGCGGATTTAGAAAAGACCAATTGGATTTCCTCGAAAATAGTCTAAAACATGTTTCAAAAGACAAGTTAATTGTTTTAAGTTTTCACATTCCTTTAGGAAATAAAGATTCTGAATCCTTTAGACATAGCGATAGACAGCGTTTATTCGATATTTTGAAACCATTTAAACATACCGTTTCCATGTCTGCGCATACACATTTCCAGAAACAGACTTTCTATGGTCGTGAAGATGGCTGGAAGCAAGATGTTCCTCATCATGAGTATAATGTAGGTACTACATCAGGAGATTGGTATTCCGGCATAAGCAACGATCAAGGTGTACCTAGCTCTACAATGCGAGATGGCACGCCTAAAGGTTACGCTATACTAAACATAGATAATAATACTTATTCATTTGATTATAAAGTTGCTGGCAAACCCAGGGATTATCAAATGACAATTATAGCTCCCCGTGTTTTGAGTGAAAAAAATGTACGTAATTCTAAAATCACTGTCAATTTTTTTATGGGTAAGGAAGGTGACGGGGTGCAATATAGATTTGGTAATGAGGAGTGGAAAAATATGAAGTATGTAGAACAGCCAGACCCAGCGTATCAATATGAATTATTGAAATATGATACAGCAGAAAAGTTTATCGAAGGAAAACGCCCTTCTAATGCTGTTAATTCTACGCATTTGTGGGAAGCTAAATTCCCGAATAAACTGGGTGCTGGAAAGTATGATTTGCAGATTAAAGCGGTAGATATGTACGGTAAAGTACATACGCAAACCATAACTATCGAAGTAGTAAAATAATTTAGGATATATTTAGGTATGTAACAGGATGGGACTTTTACCCATCCTTTTTTGTTTCCACAATGCAGAGAAAACTAGCTCATGTTATGTTTATATTTCCTGCACCCTAGGCTTCATAATATTTTGATAATACACGATTAATAGCTTATTGATGTACGCAGGCTATCCTTGCATCAAGAAAAACAAATTCAATTAATCTATAATTTTATGAATCACTACCTATTAAAGGCCTGCCTTTTGAGCACCTTAATAAGTTTTGCAAGTTGTAAAAATGAAAGTATACTTTCTTCTTCAGCGGAACATGATCCTACCAAAGATGTTGTTTTAACATCGTTTTATCCCCTAGAGGGAGGAGCAAGAGACAAGATCCTTTTAGACGGCGAGAACTTCGGAACAGATCCTTCAAAAATCAAAGTCTATTTTAACAAAGCACAGGCAAAAGTTATTTCAAGTAGTGGAGAGCGCATTTATGCGCTTGTCCCAAGATTACCAGGAGCCAACCCAAAAATTTCTGTTGTAGTAGGTGCTGATTCAATCGTGTATGAACATCCGTTTGTTTATCGCACGCAAGCATTAGTAAGTACGGTTACCGGTAATGGTGTAAAATCTTTTACTCCGGGAACACTCTCGGAAGCTACTGTGTATGGTAAATACTTAGAATTAGACAGAGAGGGTAATATATTCATGTCCTGGCGTGATGGCAACACATCGGGAAGCTCCGCTGCTACTTTCGGGGTGGCTCGAATAAATGAAGCCGAGAATATAGTTACCCCATTAATTCAAGCTCCTGCAGAAACACGTGTTTTGTATGCTAATGGGCTTACAGTGGACCGTTCTACAGGTGTTCTCACGGCGGCGCATGAGTCCGTGCAAGAGGTTATGTTTACTTTTGACCCTAAGGAAGCTTGGTATCCTCGTCAACGAAATATGAAGTATTCTAGCAGTGACTACGCCTCAATAGTCGTTGGAGATAGATATAAAAACTTTATCACATTCTCACCTTGGGATGGCCATTTATATACGCGCTATAGAGATGGTAAAGTAGCACGTATCAATCCGCAGACGCTTGTAGCTACAATAATACACCAAGGACCTTATGGTTCGCAATACGGCCAAGCAATTAATCCAGCAAAACCATGGGAGCTATATATCACGCTTCACTCTAACGCCAGCCCTATTGAATTCAGACAGGGCATTATGGTATTGGACCTTAGAGATCCAGACGGCACAGGTGGATTTAAAAGATTAAATGCTCCAGGAGGATCCAGCTTCAAAGATGGCCCTATCCAAGACGCTTTATTCAATTTTCCCAAAGACATCAAATTTGATAATGATGGTAATATGTTCGTTGCCGATTATGGCAATCACTGTATTCGCATGGTCTCTCCTGAAGGTGTAGTAACTACTGTGGCTGGGCAGCCAGGCAAATCAGGCTACAAGGATGGTGGACCAACTGAATCTTTGTTTAATCAACCCTGGGGCGTAGCAGTAAATGAGTTGGGACACATATACATTGCCGACTGGTCAAATGCTAGAATCCGAAAATTAGTTATAGAATAATCAACCTCTTATTAGTAAAATGAAAGTTTCTCAATTTATAGCTTTGCTATTAATGGTGGGGTTTACCATACCCTGCTTTGCACAGCAAGGTAAAGCATTATCCATAACAGGTACTGTTGTAGATATGAATAAAAATCCCTTGCCTAACGTGTCCATCTACATAAAAGATAAACCATCAACAGGTTCATCTACAGATGATAAGGGTAAATTTAGTCTTCAGGTGCTGTATGGTGACAAAATCGTGTTTAGTTTCGTGGGATACCAAACGCAAGAATACCTGAGTATTGAAGATAAAACTGATTTGCTCATAACGCTAAATGAAGACAATTCCACTATTGATGAGGTGGTTGTTGTAGGCCTAGGCAATGTGCAACGTAAAATAAGTTCTGTCGGTGCAATCACCTCTGTAGATGCAAAGGATTTGCAATCACCAGCTCCCTCTATCACCAATCTACTGGGAGGACGTGCCGCTGGGGTTATCTCGATGCAGGGAAGCGGTGAGCCCGGTAAAAATATTGCAGAATTTTGGGTTCGGGGCATTGGTACTTTCGGTGCCAACAATAGCGCCTTAGTATTAATCGACGGTTTAGAAGGAAATTTAAATACGATTGATCCAGCGGACATTGAAAGTTTCTCGATATTAAAAGATGCATCGGCCACAGCTGTATACGGTGTCCGTGGCGCAAACGGTGTGGTATTAGTCACTACAAAAAGAGGTTTGGTAGACCGTATTCAATTAACAGCCAGAGCGAATACTACCTTATCCACTCTTAATAGACTACCTAAATATTTAGATGCCTATAGTTACGCGCTACTGGCCAACGAGGCAAATGTCATTAGAGGAAATTCGCCTTTATACAACCAAGTAGAGATGGGAATAATAAAAGATGGCTTGGATCCTGACTTATACCCGAACGTGAACTGGCAAGAGGAAATCTTGAATAAAAACTTTTGGTCAAATAGTTACTATGTAAGTGGTAGAGGGGGAAGTGAAGTAGCGCGATATTTTTTAAGCTTAGGCGGAAAGTCAGAAACGGCGGCTTATAAGGTGGAGAAAGGTTCTCCATACAGTTCAAATGTGGGTTTTAACTCCTACAATTACCGTATAAATTTGGACGTTAACCTGACTAAATCTACAAAAGTATTCTTGGGCTCGGACGGTTTCTTGTCTATCTTAACTCAGCCCGGTGTTGCAGATACGGATTACATCTGGGGCGCCCAATCTCGTCTAACTCCATTGAGCATACCGACTCAATTCTCCAATGGGCTACTTCCAGGGCGTGGCACAGGCGATCAATCTTCTCCTTATGTCATGATCAATAGAACAGGTAAAGCAGCTGACGAACAATATAGAGGAAAAACCACATTAGCACTAAACCAAGATCTGTCATCCGTATTGGAGGGTTTGAAATTTAGAGTTCAAGGGGCCTATGATATTTATAGCTACTTTAATGAACGCCGCCGAGTTCAGCCTGCCTTATACAATGGTATTGGCAGAGCTGCTGATGGTTCCTTAATCACTATTCTTACTGTGCCTGAAGAAAAGGCTAGCTATAAAAAAGATACCAGACAATTCCGTAAATATTTCTTTGAGTCCGTAATTAATTATGATAAGGTCTTTAGTACTAACCACCGAACTTCTGCATTGATATATTATTATTTAAGTGATGCAAAAGACACCAAAGATGCCACTTCTAATCTGGAAGCAATTCCTTTACGCTATCAAGGTGTATCAAGCCGTTTCACTTACGGCTATAAAGACACCTACCTATTAGATGCAAACTTTGGATATACCGGATCTGAGAACTTTCAACCTGGACGCCAATATGGATTTTTCCCATCAGTAGCATTAGGCTGGGTGCCATCAAGTTATAAACTTGTGCAAGAGTCCGCCCCATGGTTGAATTATTTCAAAATTAGGGCATCATATGGATCTGTAGGTAATGACCGCATCTCCAACACTCGATTCCCTTATTTGACAAAAGTAAATCAAGGGACCACCCAGCTGAACTCGGATAATGATCTTTGGGGCATAGGAGGCGTTGAGACAATCGGTGAGACACGCATAGGTGCGGACAACTTAGCTTGGGAGCGAGCTATAAAATCAAACATTGGTGTTGAAGGTAAACTATTCAATAACAAAATAGATTTTGTATTTGATGTTTTCAAAGACCAAAGGAATGGTATATTTCAACAACGGGTGCAAGTTCCTGATTACGTAGGTGTGATGAACAATCCCTTTGCAAACGTAGGACGCATGGAAAGTTCGGGGATGGACGGAAATATTTCATACAAAGGGAATATAACTCCAGATATAAATTTCACCCTACGCGGTAATTTTACCTATGCGAAGAATATGGTAAAAAACTGGGAACAAGCTTACTTGGAATACCCATACTTAGAGTACAATAATTTCCCGCACAAATCTATTCGTGGTTTTCAAGCCTTGGGATTATTCAAAGACCAAGATGATATTAATTATAGCCCGCAGCAAACCTTTGGGGCGGTTATGCCGGGAGACATTAAATACAAAGATGTGAATGGTGATGGGATCATTAACAATTTAGACAAAGTGCCCCTAGCTCACAACGATGAAATTCCATTGATAATGTATGGCTTTGGCGGTCAAGTAAGCTACAAAAATCTTTCTCTAGGAGTTTTATTTAAAGGTACAGGAAGTAGTCCTTTCTTTTACGGAGGGATTGGCTACAGACCATTTTATGAAGGTGCTACAGGAAATGTCTTAGATATCGTAGCAGATCCATCCAATCGTTGGATTCCCATGGAATACGCCATGCAAAATGGTATTGACCCGTCCCTAGCAGAGAATCCAAATGCGAAATTCCCTCGTTTATCCTACGGCGGCAGTTCCAATAACAATCAGACCTCCACATTCTGGCAAGGTGATGCCAAGTATATTCGTCTGCAGGAGGTAACCATTAACTATCACCTAAATCCCTCTTTGTTTAGAAAGGTGGGCATCAAGTCAATGGATTTACAGTTTGTGGGAAACAACTTATACACTTGGGATACTGTAAAAATATTCGATCCGGAACAAGCAAGATTCAATGGTCGTAAATACCCTATACCATCAACCTATTCAGTACAGGTATACATTAATTTTTAATTGGGAAAGTAATAATCAAATAAATGAAAAATTCAATTCTAAAAAGAGTGGTTGGAGCCTCAGCATTAATGATTGCATTGTCCAGCACATCGTGTAAGGATTATTTAAATATCGATAATTATTTTGATGATGAATTTAAGATAGACTCGGCCTTCAGTAGTACTCGAAATATAGAAGCTTATATGTGGGGGGCAGCATCAATGTTCAAAGATGAATCGCAAACAATTCGTAACAGTTTCACACCTGGTCCGATGGCAACAGACGAAGGTTTTAACGGTTTAACCAATGCAAATGGTAGTGGAAATATTTACCACGGAATGGATTTTGCAACAGGGCGCATTTCACCTGATTTTTATGGAGAAGGTGCTACCAATTTAAATCAATGGGGCAATTATTACAAAATAATTCGAAAGTGTAATATGATTCTGCAAAATTTAGATACCCCGGAAGACTTGACCAATGCAAATAGAGCAAGAATAGAAGGATATACCCGGTTTATTAGAGCTTATGCATACTACTATCTTTTGTTGGATTATGGCCCTCCGATCTTATTAGGTGATGAATTAGTGAACACCAATGAGGAGTTAGCCTATTACGATCGGGAGCGCGCTACCTTGGATGAAGCAATGGAATACATATGTAATGAATTCGAATCCGCAGCATTATTAATTCCTGATCAAGTTGGTATTCTGGATTTTGGGAAGCCTACTCGAGGTGCCGCCTATGCTTTAGTCGCTCGATTGAGATTAATGCATGCAAGTCCATTATACAACGGCGGCGCGGTGGCAAGTTCATATTTTGGCTCATGGACCCGCAAATCAGACGGGATACATTATGTAACTCAAAAATACGATGAGAAGAGATGGGCTATTACTGCTGCTGCTGCAAAACGCGTTATGGATATGGGAAAATATAGACTGTATACCGTAAATTCCGATGAACAAACAGCTCCCTTGCCTCAAGGAGTAACATCCGATCCTAATTTTTACGCCACATATCCAAATGGTGCAGCAGGAATAGACGCTTTCCGCTCCTATTCTGATATTTTCACGGGCGAGGCGTATGCTGCAATTAACCCTGAATTTATTTGGGCAAGAAACACGGCCTACCTCAATACAACTATTAATCAAGGCGCATTTCCCCCTTCTTTGGGAGGATGGGGCAGATTCTGTGTAACACAGAAAGTCGTAGATGCCTACTTAATGGATGATGGCCGTACGAAGGAAGAGGCTGCTGCTGACGGTTATTATTCCGAAACGGGTTTCACAACCCAAGCCAAACGTTTTTCTGGATATCCTTTGAATGCCGGTGTTTACAATATGTATGCGAACCGAGAAATGCGCTTTTATGCTTCTGTGGGTTTCAATGGCGCCGTTTGGCAAAACTTAAGTGTTGTCTCCAAAACAAACCACACAGCCGACTACTTCTTCCAAGGAGCCGATGGGCGTGGAGGCGTAACAGCTTCTTCACCTAACTATCCAATAACGGGGTATGTAATCAAAAAATACAATCATCCCATGGATGCATTGACCGGTACAGGTGCTCGACGGATTGATAAAGCCTATTCAATAATTCGCTATGCAGAGATTTTATTGATTTACGCAGAAGCGTTGAATAATCTTAAAGGAAATCATACAGTTACCTTAGGTAACCAGCAATATGTCTTGAGTCGTGATGTTGAGGAAATAAAGAAATCTTTTAACCAAGTTCGCTATCGTGCCGGCCTTCCAGGACTTACGCAGTTACAATTGAATAATGCTGACTTGTTGCAAGACCAAATCGAACGTGAAAGAATGGTAGAATTCCTGTGGGAAAATCTTCGTTACTATGATGTTCGTAGATGGGGAATTTATGAAGATACAGAACGTGAGCCCATGAGTGGAATGAATCCTGATGGAGCTACGCCAGAAACTTACTACCGTCGTGTGATTCCTGGTTCATCATCATTCTTAAAAAGAGAGGTAAACAAAAAATTGGTATGGCTTCCCATTCCCCGGTCGGAATTACGAAGATTGCCTTCGGTATCACAAAACCCAGGTTATTAATAGATAAACATTAAAAATAAAATGAAACGTAAAATTTCAGCACTGCTTATATTACCTTTTGTTCTTTTCTCTTGCAATGATAAAGATGTATTTGAACAGGAAATGTATAAAAATGTGGTCGCCCTAATAAGTAGCTCTTATCATAATAATTTTGAGGAAATAGTTCCCTTAAACGGGCAGGAGGTGACAGGCTACATCACAGCCTCCGTGGGGGGATCCTATGCTCCGGAGCGCGACTTAACGATTAAGCTTATTGAAGAAAATACTGCTTTCGATAAGTACAACTGGTCTTTATTTGATGCTGACGCCAAGCTCTATGCGAAATTATTAGCAAAAGAAAAATACGAGATTCCGGAATCTAAAATTGTCATCAAAGCGGGCGAGCGTACCGGGCGGGCCTTGGTTAAACTGCGTCCTGATGGATTATCCCCAGACTCCACCTACTTTATTAGTTTGCAAGCACTCCCTGAAAATGGAGTAGAAATAAACCCCACTAAAAGTAATGTGCTTTATAAGATAATGATTTATAATCAGTTTGCCTCGCAGGCGAAGAACTCATTCTACAGCATGACGGGCCTTCAAGATGGAGCTATTACAGCGGCCAACAAACAGTTATTTCCCCTTTCGAAAAATAGTGTACGCGTCATAGCAGGTATTGAATCATTTGCTAGCAATGAGCAAAGTATAGCAAAAACATCCATCATACTAGAAGTTGGCATGGATAACAAGGTTACTATAAAGCCATATAAAGATCTTGTGATACGTCAAATAGATAATGACTCACGGTATCCTAATGAATTTATGGTTGAAGAGTCATTCGGTCGAAAATTTAATGTATTTAAACTATGTTATGAATACCAAATTGGTTCTACAAAAAAACTTATGCAAGAGGAATTAAGAATGGAAATAACAGAATAGTTAGTTACTGTAAAAGAAGTTATGGGGGGTTAACAATTAATTTGCCCCCCTCTTTGATTCTATTGAAAGACTGCATACTTAATAATGTATATTACAACAAGAGAAATATTATTTTTGAAATCGTAATTCGCACCGTAAAGCAAGATTAAATCGATCAAGTCAAGATGCAAGAACAGCTTTGCAAAGAATTACCAGGTGGTGCGTCGGTGCTTATGTAAATTAATTTACAATAGAATAGGCTGCTCAGTACATTACCCATCGGTTTTTGAAGAATAGTTCATATAGACATCTGTTTTTGGGAAAGGAATTTCAATACCTGCTTCATCTAAAGCCTCCTTACAATCGATTATTAATTGTTCGTGCATTTTCCAAAAAACATCATTGCTGGCAGTCACCCTAACAGACAAATTTATAGAACTATCGTTTAATTTTGTGACAACCACCTCGGGAGCAGGATCTTTAAAAGCATATTCATTTTTTTCAATAACATGAACAAGAATTTCCTTTGCTTTTCTTAGGTCCGTATTATAGCCCACTCCAATATCAAACCATGTTCTGCGCGTACCGATTTCGCTATAGTTGGTAATATTACTATTGGACAATGAACCATTGGGGACAACTACAACTTGATTTTGAGGTGTAACTAATTTGGTGTTAAAGATATCAATAACTTTAACAGTCCCATCTACTCCTGTGGACGATGAAATGTAATCACCTACTCGGAAAGGTTTAAAAAGTAAAATTAACACCCCTCCCGCAAAATTCGATAGTGAACCCTGAAGTGATAGGCCAATGGCAAGTCCTGCTGCGCCAATGATCGCTATAAATGAAGAGGTCTGAACACCTAATTGGCTGATGACAATAATAAATAATATTATACGCAGAGACCAATTGATTATATTTCCTAGAAATGTCCTAATACTAGGGTCAACATTTCTTCGCACAAATATACGATCAACCAGTTTTTTAACTAACCGTATAAACCACACTCCCAATAGTAAAACAAATATTGCTGATATAATTGAGCCAAATAGTATGGGTAAATAAGCAATTGTACTATTTATTAGCTTTTCTAGTTTGGACTCTATATTTTCCATCTGATTCATCTCCATCATACTTGAACTGGTTATTAATATTAATATATAATTTACAAAACTTTTTTAATTCGGTCAAACGGTTAAGGATATCTGTGTGTTATTGTTCCCATTAACAAGGCTTAGGTAAATTATATGAACGTGTATTCCACTAAAAGCTAGTAATATTGTTTTATCTTTGGGTTCAAGCCTTTAGGTTTTATCTGCCAAAATTAATGAAA
>JBMDWK010000082.1:0-2072 GCA_048595255.1 Sphingobacterium sp.
TAGCTTTTCCACATACACATGTAAAGGGTTTATTGCACAAAAAAAGCGAGCCATTTTTGGCTCGCTTTTTAAAAGTACCCAGCGCCGGAGTCGAACCGGCACATCCGAAGATATTGGTGTTTGAGACCAACGCGTCTACCAATTCCGCCAGCTGGGCAAGCTGTTTCGTTTTCGACGATGCAAATATATAATATTTGCCGTAGATAGTGCAATGTTTTTTGAATTTAATTAGAAATAATGTTTGTCCTGAATGCTAATAATCGGTGTATCATTTATATATATATCAAATTAGGAAGTCGGACGAGAATAGGAGTGGTGTTATTATGGGTATATCTGGAAATGGGAAAATACTGCTTACAATATTCCGCTCAGTATTGCGGCAAAATATACAATGTCTGGATTTTTATGATTCCTCATTTGTACGAATTTTTCCACTCGAAATACCTGAAAAAATCCATTAAAAAAAGCAAAATCAAAAAATCTGACGTTTTACAACTTTTATACTACTCTATTTACAATAAATAATTGGATTTTCTTTCTGTTTTACGGATTTGTATACTATACAAATATTCATCTTTTTTTATACAAATGTTGTCTAATCTGTCCAATAAAACCGTAAACTTTTGTAAATAAAATTGGACAATTATACACTTACAATACAATGTAATTTTTTATATAAATAATTGATAATTATATACATACCTTAGTTGGTAAGAAAATCTACACACATTTATAAAATGAAATTATGAAAATAAACTACCTAATATTAGTGGTATATGTGCTTACTTTTTGTTCCTGTGCACAACGAAGAAATTTAGCTTATTTCAGTCAAATTGAATCGCAAAAAATTAATGAAAATTTACAAGATAGATCTGTTAAAATACAAAGCAATGATCTATTGCGCATCAATATAAATAGCCTAAATGAGGAGTCTAATTCTCTCTTTACAATTAACCAACAATATGAAGGATTACGTACGACAGAAGAGCCTACTGGATATCGCGTAAGCAAAGAAGGTATGGTTACTATTCCCGTTGTAGGTAATATCATGGTGCAGGACATGACTATCGAAGAAATCAAGGATGCACTCACCAATGAACTTACTAAATATGTGAAAGATCCGATCGTTGACGTCAAATTATTGAATTTTAAAGTCACTGTAATCGGAGAGGTGAATAGCCCTTCTAGTTTTACCATCCCTGGTGACCATATTAATCTGTTGGAGGCCTTAGGTATGGCCGGAGATATGACGGTATATGGCAAGCGGGAGAATGTACTCATTATTCGGGAAGTAGAGGGCAAAAGAATAATGAAAAGATTGGACTTAAATCGACAAGATATTCTTAATGATGAGTTTTTTAACCTCAAGCAGAATGATATAGTATATGTAGAACCGGACAAATCCAAAGCCATAGAGTACAGTTCAAATACGCGCGTGATGCCTGTGATTATTGCCTCTATATCAGCAGTTGCGGTGTTAATTTCAGCCATTTTAAGAAGATAATTATAATGTATAAGACCATGTTTGCATCAAAAAACTCCAGTAGCCCAAAAAGTAATGAGGACGTATTAAGACGGTTTATCAAAAACTGGCCATACTTTGTCCTAAGCATAACTATAGCTGTGGCCTTGGCATACGCTTTTATCTACGTGACACCACCCATATATAAGGTGAGCAGTACGTTGTTAATTCAAGATGATAAAAACGGTGCATCAATGTCAAAAAGCACAGCCTTCAGTGATTTGAATATGTTTCAGACGGTCAAAACCGTTGACAATGAAATTGAAGTGCTCCGCTCCAGAGATTTGATATCCAAAGTTTTGAAAGATTTAAAACTGGAGACATCCTACATCCAAAAAATAGGGTTCAAAACAAAAGAATTGTATGGTGAAAATCGCCCTATTGTCGTGGAGGTTCATGAGTTAAACAAAGGCGCATATGGCCGAAAAATTGAAGTAACTCCCGTTAATGAAAAACTATTTAAACTAAGTGATAGTACTGTTAATATAGTGGCGAGTTATGGTCAATTGATAAAAAACAATAACTATACGATTCGTGTGGAGCAAGGTCC
>JBMDWK010000083.1:0-1908 GCA_048595255.1 Sphingobacterium sp.
GACCATAAAAAACGTCATATCGACCGAAGGGAGGTATCTAGGAAATATAAAATATAATGAATTCATTTTTAGCACTAGTAGCTCAAGATATCAAACAGCGCTTTGGGTCGAAACTATCCGAAATAGCGATTGTTTTTAACAATAAACGTCCTATTACCTATCTCAAGAAGCATCTTGCCGATACGTATGGACATGCCATTTGGTCGCCGCAATTTTATACGATTCAAGAATTTTTTGCGCTCTCCACCGATGCAGAGCAAGTGAGTCCACTCACGCAATTCTTCTATTTATACGAATTGCACAACGAATTATTGGCGCAAGAAGGACATCAGCCGGAGACGTTGGAGGAATTCTATCCTATTGCGGAGATAATTCTAAGTGATTTTAGTCAATTAGACTACGATTTGGTCCATATCGAGCACATCTATATGGAACTGTATGACACCAGCAAGATTGACATTGAATTCCAGCATCTAACCAAAGAACAGCAAGATTTTATAAAGCAATTTTGGCAATCTTTTAGCATCTCTGGACACACAGGTATTCAAGAGCGTTTTCTGAAATTATGGAAAAGGCTCCCCGTATTATACCGATTATTTAAACAAAAACTTGCCGCAAATAATCAAACCAACTTTCCGACGATCTATCGGCAGCTGGCGATTGCTGAGCTGAGTACAGCATTTACTGCGCCATTCAAACAAATACTTTTTGTTGGATTCAATGCATTAAATAATGCCGAGGCAAAGCTTTTCAAGCAATGGCAAGATGAAGGCAAGGCTTTATTTTACTTCGATGCAGATGCGTATTATTTGGAGGACAAGCAACAAGAAGCGGGTCTGTTCATCCGCAGGAATATCTTCCAGACCGGACTGCAAAATGCTTTAGGTGATGTACCGAATATCATTGGCAATCGTTCTGATGCTATTCACGTCTATGCTTCGACCGGAAAAGTAAGTCAGACGAAGCTGCTTCACGACGTATTAATTAAAAACAATATTTTGTGCAGCTGCAAGAGTCATGCTATTTTATTGGCCGACGAATCCTTGTTAGTTCCTTTATTACAGAGTTTGCCCGAAACCAGGGTGAATATCACCACCGGTTTTCCCCTTACCCAATCACCGATTTTTGGAATTCTAGACTTATGGATGAAAGTGCACGAGCAGATTTCACACCTCAGGAAGAAGAAAATTCCTTTTCAGGATGTGGAAACTTTTTTGAATAATCCGTTGACTAAGACGTCCAACCATGGAAAAACTGAACTCCAAAATTTCATTGCTCAAAAACAATTATTTGATATTGACATCCAAGATGTCGATATACGCACTTCGGTATTACCACATTTCTTCCGACCGTTGGCATCCTCCAAAGATGTGATTCCTACCCTGACCCATATCCTGCAGAGTGTGCTGGAATCATTGGCCCAAGACACGCAAATCAAACAGATAGATGCCAACTTACTCATCGAGACGCAAAAAGTGCTGAACCAATTGCATCTGGGCTTTGATAAGATACCACAGCTCAGCATACTTTTCCAAATAGGGTTAATACGTAAAGCCATCGCCCCTATCAATTCAGCAATCGAAGGTGATCCTCTGGATGGCATACAAATCATGGGACTACTTGAAAGCCGTAGTCTTAATTTTGATAATGTCTATATTTTGGGTGTCAACGAAGGTATTTTACCTAAAATATCGAGCGCTGTGACTTTTCTACCAAACACCTTGCGTAGAGCCTATGGGTTGCCGATTCTAGAGAACCAAGATGCGCTGTCAGCTTATTTGTTCTATCGACATCTGCAATATAGCACAGGAATACATTTGTTCTATAACAGTATAGTAGATGAAAGCAGCACAGGCGAAGAAAGCCGATTCATACGTCAGCTAGAGTTTGAAAGTAATTTCAATATTC
>JBMDWK010000084.1:0-1929 GCA_048595255.1 Sphingobacterium sp.
TAGCTTTATTCTTGGTGGTTTTGAGCGCCTCCTGAAAAGTTGTATAGGCCGCTTGAATGGTACTTTTGGTATTGGGATATAAATCCGCCATAATATGCGGTGTACAAATATATTTTTGAAATCCTAACGTATTAAGACCTCGAATGAGTTCTAAAGAATCTTCTACAGTTTGTGCTCCATCATCAATTCCTGGAAGTAAATGATTATGCATATCCACTTCCAAAAAAGAAAGTTTACCCATTGAGCGTACCACTTCTTTATCATCCTTTTTACGGTTAAACAAGCTAGAAAAAAAACCCATATATACTATCTAGAAAATAATCATTAAAAACAACACGAACAACATCCGTGCCATTTAATTCAACAAAATTAATTATATGCTAATATAACTCTATCAATAGTTATAAACAATAAGTCATATGTATATGTTACACGAAATGAAATGCATAAATGCGACATTAAAGAAGTAATTAATATTACTTTTTATAGTGAATGATATTTGATTGAATAATACTCGAATCTATTATATTTGCCACAGTCTTATAAGGTTTTCATGAATACTTGACACACAGCTTGTTGGAGTTATGAGAATTGTGGAATAAAATATTAGGACTAGCAAACCATACCATACTACTTAAAGAGAAACCGTACAAACATATTTCTTATTTGCTTGTACAACTTGTAAATTTAAATTCATCGTTATATGGAATACGGAATTCAATATATAGATCCAACAACTTTTATACCATCTGCAGGTTCAAATCTTGCTAAATCTTATTTAAACATCATAACTACCGATAAGAAGGCAAGCTCGATTATAATCGAAGATAGCTGTGTAGAGATAGAACCACATACGGTATTAGTAATGGGATCCCAGTTGAATGCACATATAAACTTCCATGCGAAATCACCCTATCATTATCTATTTTTTTCTGAAGAATTCTATACCCAAACACAAAATGATAACATCCTGCTCAAGCAATTAATGAAGATTGTGCAAGCAGAAGGTGGATTTGTGAAAGTTAATATTCCGGAGGATTATATTTACTTTTCTCAGTTTGCCAGCAGTCAGCTTAACCAAGCTTTTGGCAACTATAATTCACCTCTGATAAAAGAGTTGGTGCATGTAATTATTCGGCAAATTTTAATTTACGTCTATTTGAAATTAACCGAAAATCAAATTAATACAATTACTCCTTTAACCCACAGTGACAACAGTTTACTTTGGAATTTTTATGACCTTATTGACAGACACGTCCATAAAGAAAAAAATATAGCATTTTACGCAGAAAATCTTAAGACAACGCCAAGAAGGTTAGCTTCCTTGACTAAAAAAGCTGTTTCTAAATCACCAAAAGAACTTATAACAGAAGGACTTATAAAAAAAGCGAATCAAAAACTTCTATATTCGAACAGCAGCATAAAGCAAATTGCCTGGGAGCTGGGTTTCAATGATGAAAACAATTTTAGTGCATTATACCATAAAAAAACCGGTTCTCGTCCGAGTGAAATAAGGAATAAACAGGAAAACACCTAAAACTAAAATATCATTAAACTTTAAAATATGCGCATTTGAGGCTGTGAACAACGCTTAAACCTCTGTGATCATAAGGTCTAGATATAAATGATGCCTTAATTATAACAAATGTATTACATAATAAATAGTAAAATTAATTAGGTGTTTAGCTAAAGAATCCGTATTTTACTAATACATTAAAATTATCATATGTATCGCGTGTTAGGAATCATAGGTTTGATAATTCTAGGAATAACAGACCTGAGGGCGCAAGCTACCGTAAAAATAAATATTGTACTTAATCATGTACAGAATCTCACGATAAATCCTGACCAACACGTAGTGAACTTAAACTATAATACGCTGGAAGATTACCGAAACGGGGTAGAAATAACCAAGAATGCACATCTTTC
>JBMDWK010000085.1:0-14536 GCA_048595255.1 Sphingobacterium sp.
AAACGAAAAAAGCCCGACTTTCGTCGAGCTTTTTTGTCGGGGTGGCAGGATTCGAACCTACGACCTCCACATCCCAAATGTGGCGCGATACCGGGCTACGCTACACCCCGAAAAGGTATCACCTTTGTTGATTGTGATGCAAATATACAGCGATTTCTTTACTTGTCAAGAGTTTTTTTACATTTCTACAATAACCAATTGATTTATTGTCAAATAGCTTTTTCAAAACACCTAAATTATAAAAGTCAAAAAATAGGCGCATTATATGCTATGAAAAATAATATATATTCCTTACCTTTGCACTCACCTTACAAGTGAGGTAGTTTTTAATAAAAAACATTTTTAAAATTAAAATAAAAGCTGTAATATTGCATTCCGATTTTTACAGGATATAAATCGTTTATAATTACTCGAAATCATGGATTTAGTAAAATTTGTAGAAGAACAAGCGGTAGTAAAGAATGAAATTCCCGCTTTCAAAGCAGGAGATACCATCAGCGTGCATTATAAAATTCGCGAAGGAAACAAAGAGCGTGTTCAGGTGTACCAAGGTGTAGTTATCCAATTAAACAGCGAAGGTACTAACGCTACTTTTACCGTTCGTAAAATCTCTAACGGTGTAGGTGTTGAACGTATTTTCCCTGTAAATTCTCCTAACATTGAAAAAATTGACGTAAACAGTGTAGGTAAAGTACGTCGCGCTAAATTATTCTATTTGCGTGGCCTTACTGGTAAAGCTGCTCGTATCAAAGCAAAACGTGTTACAAAGTAATTCGTTTTCTTAATCGACGCGAGACGTCTCCAATCATAAAAAAGGATGTAACAGTGTTACATCCTTTTTTATTTTACCTCTTTTTAGCGCAGGATTTGCGGCTTCGTCTCCATAATATCATCTATACGAGTCAATACCTCTGGCGTCAACAAAGGAAGTACATCCAATGCTTTTAAGTTTTCGGTCAATTGACTTTCTTTTGTCGCACCTAATATCGCTGTAGTTACATTCGGGTTGCTGATACACCATGCTATAGAAAGTGTACTTAAGCTCACACCTAAATCCTCAGCCAAACCGGCTAATTTGATAACCTTAGAAATCTTATCATCGACCAATGTAGCATCCTTCAACCATTCATAACCCTCCAAAGACAATCGCGTTCCTTCGGGAATACCATGATTGTATTTTCCAGTCAATAATCCGGATGCCAGTGGTGACCAAATTGTCGTTCCCATACCTATGTTTTTGAAAATCGATAGAAACTCAGACTCCATTTTTCGTCTATTGAATAAATTGTATTCGGGTTGTTCCACTGCTGGACCTTCCAATCCCAATTCTTTTGCAACCATATGTGCCTCTACAATTTCAGCTGCAGACCACTCGCTGGTACCCCAATATAAAATTTTGCCTTGCTGAATCAAGGTATTCATCGTACGCACGATCTCTTCCATCGGTACATTTGGATCCGAGCGGTGACAGTAATACAGATCAAGATAGTCCGTCTGTAAGCGAGTCAGCGCTTCATGACAGGCTTCCATCAAGTGCTTACGGCTCAGGCCATGCTGATTGGGTTTCTTATCCTCCCCTTTCCAGCCAAAGAAAGCTTTACTAGACAACACATACGATGTACGGTCCCAATCCTTTTGCTTCAAGACACGCCCCATCATCTCCTCCGACTTGCCTGCCGAATACACTTCAGCATTATCGAAAAAGTTGACTCCCGCATCATATGCAATAGACATCAGTCGGTCATTATCCTTATCATCAGTCTGACGGGCAAAAGTAACCCATGATCCAAAAGACAAAACGCTCAATTGGAGACCCGTTTTCCCCATTTTTCTATATTCCATAGTTTTTTTATTTTAAATGTATAAAATCTATACGCATTTACATCTGCACTTCTTCACAAAATGTTATATAGATGACGGTAATTTTGTGTAAATTGGCATTAACCATGAATGTAACTAAATTAATTTTTGCTAGTATATTGTTTCTGCTCCAACATACACACGCGCAGCAGAATATTCAACAAGTTAGAAATCTACAAAGTTCACCCGCCCTATACAACGTCCACAAAATCAATCAAAAGATTACCATAGATGGAAAGATGGAAGACATATGGGACAAAGCATCTTGGTCTTCATCATTCATTGATATCGAAGGCGATGGACAACCTATTCCCCCCTTAAAGACCCAATTCAAAATGCTTTGGGACGATCAGCATCTATACATTTATGCCAAACTAGAGGAACCCCACATCTGGGCTAGCATACAGCAGCGCGATGCAATCATATACCATGACAACGATTTTGAAGTCTTTCTCAAACCTAATCTTTTCTCCCCGCTTTATTACGAGTTGGAAATAAATCCGCACAATACGGTAATGGATCTTTTGATGCCAAAACCATATCGTTTTGGTGGTAAAGCCCTCATGCATTGGGATATTAAAAATCTACAGACGGCCGTACACGTAGAGGGCACATTGAACAATCCGAATGACAAAGACAGATACTGGTCTGTAGAGATTGCCATCCCCTTTCAGTCACTCATGAAATTTGGCACCCGCAAAACACCTAGACTAGATTCTTATTGGCGAATGAATTTTTCGCGCGTACAGTGGCAATATCAGCTCGAAAATGGCCAATATATCCGAAAAAAGGAAAATCAAAAACTCCTACCCGAAGATAATTGGGTGTGGTCGCCCATTGGGCTGATCAATATGCACTATCCGGAGCGATGGGGATATATTTATTTCACAGCGGATACAATCATCAATTCTTATCCCGCATCTTATCACGCTGAGAGAACGGCTTGGAACATCCATTATTTGCAGCAAATTCATAGAAACAAAGAGCTACAGTATGCTGCTGAATTGAGTAGCCTAGATGGCTATGCTGAATTTCTAAGGGAAGATCTAAAAAATTTTGATGTGCAAATCACCGTAGACGCAGACAAATCATTCTATCGCGTCTCCCTGAAAGAGAAAAATTCAACCTATTTTTTCACCATTGACAATCACGGCAACTATACTACTAATTATGAACAATAGAAGATCTTTTCTAAAAGCAGCAGGCCTAGGCCTTGCAGCACTTCAATTTCATCCTTCGCAGCTATTAGGGTCTACCAAACCCTCTTTCACATTTGACTTTTGGCTGTGGGCCAGACCGGATGACAAAGAAAGCGAAACAGCCATAAAAAAGAAACTACAAAGTTATCGAGAAGCAGGAGTACGCGGCATTTTCTTTGAGAATTACAGTAAAAAACATTTTCAGCTAACAAAAGAATATGGTCTAGAAGCACACCGATGGATGTGGACAATGAATCGTGGTGAGAAAGAATTACTAGAACAGCATCCTGAATACTATGCAGTAAGTCGATCGGGCAAATCGTGTGCAGACAATCCACCATATGTCGGTTATTATCGATTTCTATGCCCTTCGCATCCTGACGTCCCTAAATACCTAGAAGAAAAAGCGAGAGAACAGTTAGCCTTAGAAGACGTAGATGGACTACATCTGGACTACATACGCTATCCCGACGTCATATTGCCAGTAAATTTATGGGACAACTACAAACTGGATCAATCGACGGAATTGGCAGACTATGACTTCTGTTATAGCAAATACAGCAAAGATGCTTTTCTCCGAGAAACAGGAATTGACATTGACAAAGTCCAACGTGCAGAACAAAGCCTTTCATGGCGAGCTTTTCGCTATGGACAAATAACCAAAGTGGTGAACCGAATATGTGATGCTGCCAAAGAGTATCAAAAACCCGTTACTGCAGCGGTATTTCCTACACCTGATTTAGCACGTCGTATCGTCCGCCAAGATTGGCCTAGCTGGAACCTATCCGCGGTATTTCCGATGATTTATCACGGCTTTTATAAAGAACCCATACATTGGATTGGTACCGCGGTCGAGGAAGGTGTAAATGCCCTAAAAGGGAAATATCCACTCTATGCAGGCTTGTACTTGCCTGACTTCAAGAATTTAGATGAATTAGAACAAGCTATTCGATTATCCAAAACGAAGGGCGCAGCAGGAATATCCTTATTTGGCGAATCCGACTTTGATACACAGACGATAAAACTTTTACAAAAAATGCGCTAATATTACTCTTGCCTGCTAACAACCAATAGCAAGCAAGAATAATTTAAGAATGGATTATATTTCCCTAATTTCAAAAAAAATATTACCTTTGTATCCCGTACATAAGGCTGATGTAAAGGAGTAAAATCCCACATCTAGAGTTGAAAATTCCATAATTGCTATGACTAAATATATCTTTGTTACGGGCGGCGTAACCTCGTCGTTAGGGAAAGGCATTATTGCAGCCTCTCTTGCCAAGCTTCTACAGGCACGTGGCTTTAAAGTTACCATTCAAAAATTTGATCCTTACATTAATATCGATCCAGGAACCCTGAATCCATATGAGCATGGGGAATGTTATGTGACGGAGGACGGTGCTGAGACCGATTTGGACTTGGGTCACTACGAGCGTTTTTTGAATGTACCGACTTCTCAAGCAAACAATGTAACAACGGGTCGTATCTATAAACACGTAATCGAACAAGAGCGTGCAGGAGCTTACCTGGGTAAGACTGTACAGGTCGTACCGCATATCACCGACGAGATCAAACGTCGTATGCAACTTTTGGGGCAGTCGGGTGAGTATGATATCATCATTACTGAATTAGGTGGCACAGTAGGTGATATTGAGTCATTACCTTTCGTAGAAGCCGTTCGTCAATTACGCTGGGAATTAGGCAACAACGATTCTTTGGTAATCCACTTGACCTTGATCCCTTACCTTGCTGCAGCAGGTGAATTAAAAACCAAACCTACACAGCACTCGGTGAAGACATTATTAGAATACGGTGTACAGCCAGATATTTTAGTATGTCGTACAGAGCACAAATTGTCTCAAGAAATCCGTAAGAAATTAGCTTTATTCTGTAATGTAAATATCAATGCTGTAGTAGAATCTATTGATGCTTCTACCATCTATGATGTGCCATTGCTGATGTTGAAAGAGCAATTGGACAAGACGGTATTGACAAAATTAAAATTGTCGACCAAAAATGAGCCTAATCTAGAAAACTGGAAAGCCTTCTTAGGTCGTCTTAAAAACCCTACTAACGAAGTAAATATCGCACTAGTGGGTAAATATGTAGAACTGCCGGATGCTTATAAATCTATTTCAGAAGGATTTATCCACGCCGGTGCTACAAATGAAACTAAAGTAAAAGTAAAATATTTCGCTGCGGAAAGCATGAACGATGAAAACGTTGCGGAAAAACTTAAAAATATTGACGGTGTATTAGTCGCTCCGGGCTTCGGTGAACGTGGTTTGGACGGCAAGCTTTCGACGATCAAATATGTGCGCGAAAATAAGATTCCATTCTTCGGAATCTGTTTAGGTATGCAATGTTCGGTCATCGAATTTGGGCGTAATGTATTGGGGTTAAAAGATGCCAACTCATTCGAAATGAATGAAAATACGAAACATCCTGTCATTAACTTGATGGAAGAACAAAAAAACATTAAGAATATGGGAGGTACGATGCGCTTGGGTGCTTACGATTGCGAAATCAAGAAGGGCACAAAAGCCTTTGCAATCTATGGCAAGACAAAAATCACCGAGCGTCACCGCCACCGTTACGAATTCAACAACGATTACTTAGAACAATTCGAAAAAGCGGGTATGATCGCTTCAGGTATAAATCCTGACACAGGATTAGTTGAAATCGTGGAATTGAAAGACCACCCTTTCTTTGTGGCTGGTCAATTTCATCCAGAATTAAAATCAACAGTTGCTAATCCTCACCCACTTTTTGTTAGTTTTGTAGCTGCTGCATTAGCAAATAAAAAAGCTTTAAAAAAATAATTTTGAACAAAACAATTTAAATGGATAGAAATAACATTATTGGATTAATTCTAATCTTTATCATTTTCGGAGGTTCATTCTATTTGATGAAACCTAGCGAAGCTGAAATAAAACTAGAACAGGCTCGACAAGATTCTATTGCCATGGCTAAAAATGGCGTAGTCGTAAATAAAGACACAAGTAGCCAAACTGCAGTATTGGACTCTGCTGCATTAGCACAACCATTTGGCGCTGCTAAAGTAGCGCAAGAAGAATTGATAACCCTAGAAAATGACGTTCTCAAAATCGACCTTACTTCCAAAGGGGGGAAAGTGAAGAACGTACTTCTGAAAGGTGAAACAAATTTTGATGGCTCGGCCCTAAATATTTTAGAAGGCGATAACAATAAGTTTGGATTTATATTCAAAGCAGCTGGTGAAAATATTAATACCAATGATTTGGTATTTTCTGTGGTAAACAAATCAGCCAATGCAGTAACCTTTCGTCTTAATTACAAAGACAATCATTACATTGAGTACGTATATAATTTGACAAACGGCCACAATCTTGCCTTAAATGTCAATGCCATAGGTATCCAAAACCTAGTGGATGTACAGCAAAAAACAATTTTAATTGATTGGGAAGCTACATTATTACAAAAGGAACAAAATATTAAATCCGAGCGTGAGAAATCGAGTATCTTCTTTAAAGAATCTAATGGAGATATCGATTATTTGTCGGAATCAAGCGATGATGAAGAAAAAATAGACGAAAATAAAATAGAATGGATTGCTTTCAAACAGCACTTCTTCTCCTCTATTTTTTCGTCAAAACAACAATTTGAAAACACCAACCTGGTGACACGTCTTGCAACGCAAGATGGTGTAGTGAAAACTTATAAAGCTACTGCTGAATTAGCATTCAATGCACAAGCGAATAACCATTATGAGTTTAACTACTTCTTTGGTCCAAACAAATACAAAACATTAAAAGCTGAAAATCAATCTTACGAAAAAATCATCAACATGGGCTGGGGTCCAATGGGCTGGATCAATAGATTCTTGACGGTTCCATTGTTTGATTGGTTGGATGGCTATGCATTGAGCTACGGTATCGTGATTTTGCTTTTAACTTTATTGTTAAAAGGTGCAATGTTCCCATTGACCCGCAAATCCTACCTATCTATGGCCAAAATGCGCGTATTGAAACCGCAATTAGATGCTATCAAAGAGAAAGTAGGCGATGACAACCCTATGTTGTTGCAACAGGAGCAAATGAAATTATACAAGCAAGCAGGTGTTAATCCGCTTGGTGGTTGTTTACCGATGTTGCTGCAAATGCCTTTTACATTAGCTTTCTTCTTCTTCTTCCCTAATTTGTATGAGTTGAGAGGTGAAAGTTTCTTATGGATGAAGGATTTGTCTACGTACGACTCCTTTATCACGTTCAGCCCTATTTTGGGTATCGGACATATCTCTTTGATGTGTGTGTTGATGACGTTAGTTACACTATTGACGACTTGGTACAATAATGCCACTTCAGGTGCCACTTCAGGAATGGGCAACCAAATGAAATATATTGGTTACATCATGCCGTTGTTATTCTTCTTCATGTTGAATAGTTTTCCTGCCGGATTGAATTACTACTACTTCTTAGGAGCTGTGTTTACATTATTAACACAATTTATCATCCGTCAATCTATTAACGATGATAAGATCTTAGCGAAATTGGAAGAGAATAAAAAGAATCCAAAAGTAAAAAAGAAATCATCATTCCAAGCACGTATGGAAGAAATGATGAGACAGCAACAAGCTGCACAACAAAATAAAAACAAATAATATCAACGGAGATATTACGAAAATAAAATCCCGATTAGCGAATTGCTAATCGGGATTTTTTATGCTTTGTATGATTTGTAATTGTTCTTTATTACAGAGCAGATAAAACGAATAGGTCTATGCGTATTGCAATTCAAACTTATAGCCTACGCCTTTGACCGTTGACACGTAGGTGTCCCCAATTTTCTCTCTTAGTTTACGGATGTGTACGTCGATAGTACGGTTTGTCACGACCACCGAATCTTCCCAGATTGACTTCAGAATCTGTTCGCGTGTGTACACTTTATTTGGCTTGGAGGCCAATAAATAAAGCAACTCGAACTCTTTACGTGCTAATACGATTTTCTCAGACCCACGATATACGACAAATTCGTCGCGATCTATGATAAGATCCGCAATAGCCACTTTGTCTGTTGCAGCATCAGCTACGTCGACGGTATTACGCCTCAAAATGGCATTGATACGCGACATGAGCGCACGCGGCTTGATAGGTTTAGCGATATAATCGTCTGCTCCCACGTGGAACCCCGCTATTTCAGAATATTCCTCGCTACGAGCCGTCAAGAATATCATAAATGTATTCTTGAATTCAAGCATATTGCGCATCAATCGACAGGCTTCTATCCCATCCATCACAGGCATCATGACATCCAAAATGATTAAATCGGGTTTTACTTCTTTGGCTTTTTCGATGGCAAGCCTCCCATTGGTAGCTGTATAAACTTGATACCCTTCTCTCCTTAAATTGTAGGAAATGAGATCTAAAATATCAGACTCATCATCTACCACAAGTATTTTTTGCTTGGAACTCATAGCATCTTTTTTTGCTAAAATATGTACTTAATGGTAAGATAAAGTTAATCAAATATTATGAAATTGTTAAGCTCTAATATAGGACTTAACAACTCATATACATTTTATTATTTCTTGAAAATAGATTGTAGAAAATCCTTCAGCTCTTTGCTTCGCAAGTTTTTGGCAATAATTTTCCCTTCAGGGTCCAATACTACAGAACTTGGAATAGCCTTAATACGGTAATCAATAATGACATCCGAAGACCATGCTTTCAGATCCGATATATTCGTCCAAGTGAGTTTATCCTCTTCGATAGCACGCATCCAGGAGCCTGGATTATTATCTAGCGAAACGCCTAAAATCTCAAACCCTTGATTTTTGTAGGTATTGTAAAGACGCACCAAGTTTGGATTTTCTTTACGACATGGCATACACCAGGATGCCCAAAAATCAACCAAAACATATTTACCACGGTATTCAGAAAGTTTTACCGCTTTATTATTGGGTGTATATGCCTCGATCTCCGGAGCTACCTGTCCTACGGCCAAACGCTTTAGCTTCTCAATTTCCTCACGAAATTGATTAACCATTGCATTGTCCTTAAATTGCTCCTTGATCTTTTCCGAATAAGCTATAAGTTCGCTCTCCGCCAATTCCGGATCCAATGTACTTACCGCATAAAATCCCGCTAAATTATTATACTTCTCAGCAAATTTAACCGCTTCCTTTGTATAGAAATTCATCGAATTTCTATACGCACTCATATACTCCGAACGCAGCACTTCAATTTCGTTTTCCGACTTATTCGCAATACGCTTGGTGAAATCGGACTGCAACGAATCTTCAACAAATTCCTTGCGCGTCTTGATAGGCGCAAACTCTTTTAATGCGGTAGACAGTTCCGAACCTTCGACCGCATAGGCCTCCGGATTCTGCAGATCAGCCGCAAATGTCAACTTCTCTCCCGGCGTCAGTATGATAGGGTATTTGTTTTTCCCAACTTGTACCGTCAGCAATCGCGATTGCGTAGCTGCCCGCTCAAATTTGAATTTATTTTGATCAGAAAGGAAAACAGAGTCCAACTTACGATCTCCTTCATAAAAAGCTACCACTTTCACATTTCCTGGATTTTGAATCTCTCCAGAGATAGATATCGTGTCTTTGTTCGAACATCCTATCACACTCAACAGCATCATACTTGCCAAAAATGACTGTAGCTTCTTCATAGTATCTTTGTTGTTTTTTTTATTTTGTTAAAAAATCTTTCGCACGTGCAATTGCTTTGTCCAGTCCGCTTGCATCCTTACCACCCGCAGTAGCGAAGAATGGTTGGCCACCGCCACCGCCTTGGATATCTTTTGCTAAATCACGGATCACAGCACCCGCATTCATGCCTTTCTCTTTCACCAAATCCTCTGATACAACCACCGTCAAACTTGGTTTCCCGTCGAATTCAGCACCCAATACCAAGAACAGATTATTCAATGCACCCTTCAAGGCATAAGCCAAAGTCTTTACCGCATCTGCATTGGGTAAATCCACACGTGCCGCCAAGAAATTCACGCCATCGATAGTTTCAAACTTCGCTTCTAAATCCTTCTTCATCGCTAAAGATTTCTCGCGGATAGCGTTCTCAATTTCTTTCTTCAAGGCGCTATTCTCATCGACAATTTTAGAAATGGCAGAAACAAAATCTTTGGGATTATTCAAGATTTCTCTCATATTCTGAGCCAATTCGAAATGTTCACGGATTACCGCAGCAGCTTTAGTACCTGTGATGGCTTCAATACGGCGCACGCCGGCCGCTACAGCCGATTCTGATACGATTTTGAAGAAACCAATCTGTCCAGTAGCTTTCACGTGCGTACCTCCACAAAGCTCTTTCGAGAAAGCATCATCAAATGTAATTACACGTACATAGTCACCATATTTCTCACCGAATAATGCAGTAACTCCTGATTCGATCGCTTTTTGATAGGGAACTTGACGCTCTTCTTTCAAAGCAATATTTTCACGGATCTTTGCATTCACAATATCTTCCACAGCTTTGATTTCGTCATAAGTCATTTTTGAGAAATGCGAAATATCAAAACGCAACACATCTGGATTTACTAATGAACCTTTTTGATTCACGTGATCACCCAAAACTTGTTTCAATGCGGCATGCAATAAGTGTGTCCCTGAGTGATTGGCTTCTGTATCCTGACGCTTTGAAACATCGACTTTCGCTTCGAAATAACCTTCTAATGAAGATGGCAATTGACTCACAAAGTGAACGAACAAACCATTTTCTTTTTTCGTATCCATAATGAATACTTTTTCACCGGATTCAGAAATTAACGCACCCGTATCTCCTACTTGGCCACCACCTTCTGCATAGAAAGGCGTAACCGACAATACCAATTGGTATTGATCTTTTCCTTTTGCCGAAACTTTACGGTATTTTATGATTTCAGTTTTCGCAAATAAACTATCGTAGCCTACAAATTCTGATTCATCAATATCACTTACTGTTACCCAATCTCCGGTATCAATAGTCGTAGCCGCTCTTGAACGATCTTTTTGTGCTTGTAAAGCTTTATCAAAAGCTTCCATATCCACAGAAAGGCCTTTTTCACGCGCTAATAAGTCCGTCAAGTCAATCGGGAATCCGTATGTATCAAATAATTCAAAAGCAAAATCCCCATCAATTACTTGATTGCCTTGGGCGTAATTTTCGAAACGCTGAATACCTGTTGTCAAAGTACGTAAGAAAGAAACTTCTTCTTCGAGAATTACTTTCCCCACGAAATCTTGCTGTGCATACAACTCATCAAAAACGCCTTTGAATTGCTCAGCCAAAATCGGAACCAATTCATGGAAAAATGGATTTTTGAAATTTAAAAATGTATAGGCATAACGTACTGCACGACGTAAAATACGACGTATTACGTAACCAGCTTTGTTATTAGACGGCAACTGACCATCTGCAATTGCAAAACTCACCGCACGGATGTGATCAGACAATACACGCATAGCGATGTCTGTCTTTTCATCTTGTCCGTATGGAATACCTGATTTCTCAGAAATATATTGAATCAACGGTTGGAATACATCGGTGTCGTAGTTCGAGGTTTTTCCTTGTATACAACGCACTAAACGCTCGAAGCCCATACCTGTGTCCACATGTTTGTTTGGAAGAGGCTCCAGACTTCCGTTTTTCAAACGGTTGAATTGCATAAATACCAAGTTCCAAATCTCTATTACTTGTGGGTGGTCAGCATTTACCAAATCTTGACCTTTCACCGCAGCACGCTCTTCATGCGAGCGCATATCAAAATGGATTTCTGAACACGGTCCACACGGTCCTTGATCGCCCATTTCCCAGAAATTATCCTTTTTATTACCTAATAAGATTCTATCTTCTGCAATGTGTGCTTTCCAAAAATTGAAAGCTTCATTATCACGCTCCAAATTCTCCGAAGCATCCCCTTCGAAAATAGTTACATACAAACGGTCTTTGTCCAATTTCAACACTTCTGTCAACAGTTCCCAAGCCCATTCTATAGCTTCTTTTTTGAAGTAATCACCAAAAGACCAGTTACCCAGCATTTCGAACAAAGTGTGGTGGTAGGTATCAATACCCACCTCTTCCAGATCATTGTGCTTACCAGACACGCGCAAACAACGTTGTGTATCGGCTACTCTTGGATATTTGACCGCTGCTTCGCCCAAGAACAAGTCTTTGAACTGATTCATCCCGGCGTTTGTAAACATTAAAGTAGGGTCATTTTTGACTACCACAGGAGCTGATGGTACGATATGATGTGATTTGCTTTGAAAATATTCCAAAAACGCTGCGCGTATTTCTCTACTGGTCATGAAATTATACTTTTTTAAAGTCGCAAATTTACTCAAAATAGCTGGCTAATACAATCATAATGATTATTTGTTTTCACTCCCATTTTTAACAAAAATTCCTCAAAAACATATCCAAAACCTATAATAATCGTCTTTTTATTGAAGAATGTTTAGTAAATTTATAGTGTTACTTTACAAGCGATAATTATACTTCATGAGAAAAACAATATTAGTTCCGACGGATTTTTCAACAAACGCTTTATATGCAGCACGCTACGCTTGCCAGATAGCCACCACGAATAATTACAACATTCACCTATTCCATTGTTACACCAGCAGTACAGCCATTGAAGCGGACAACTCTAGTGAATTAAAAGCGGACGTACTCATTCAGGAATTAAAAGCGCAACTATTAAAAAATTACCCCTTGTTAACTATCGAGACGGAATGTGTTTCTAGATTATTGACAGATGTATTGCCGGATTATGCGGTAGCGCCAACATTCTCATTAGTTGTCATGGGTACCACTGGGGCAGGCGAAGGTAAGCCTATTTTATGGGGAAGCAATACTTCATTTATAACCAGTAAAGTAAAAATCCCTGTTATTGCTATCCCATCAGGAGCGGAAGAATTCGCTTCCGACAATATAGCTATACTTACTAATTTTAAAGCCGAAGAGATTGAAACGCTGAACAATTTTATCACCTATATATCGCCCATCAAAAATCTAGATATCATTCACATCTATAAGGACAATAACAAAGCAAAAGATGTGGAGCAACAGCTTCAAGATTGGAGTTTCAATATAAAGGAACTAAGTGCTATCGAAACTGTCAATACGATTGCGCACCCCATCCAGCATGATAATGAAGATTTGGATACTATTCCCGAGGTTATCAACCACATTGTGAGTAGTAACTCCTATGATATGATTCTTGTGACCAAGGTGCGCAAGTCGTTCTTTCAACGAATCACTTCTCCATCCGTGTCGCGTCAAATTACATTGAGTTTACAAAAACCTACATTTTTTGATAATATTTAAATTTAGAATATGAACAAGCTATTAATTCCCGTTGACTTCTCGATTCATTCTGATAAAGCTATTGAATATGCCGTGCAATTAGCGCAAAAGAGCAAACATGCCATTGATCTATTGCATGTATTTACGGATCATAGTAACATTTATCAAAATGCATTGACAGATCCAGAGCTGATAGATCCGCGCGTAACCGAGACCAAGCAGAAGATGAAAGTACTCATTGATCGAATTCAAGATGTGCTTCCTGAAGTTCAACTGAATGCGATTTATGTCGATGGCAATCTCTATGATGAAGTAAGCCGCTTGGCTGTCAAGGAAGAGTATGATGCAATCCTCATGGGTACCAAAGGAGCATTTGGATTAGACGCATTGCTAGTTGGTTCCAATATGTTTGATGTATTCTTAAACACAAAAGTACCGGTCCTTGCGGTTCCTTATAGCGAAAAACCCTTTAAAGTAGAAAAGGTCGGCCTACTATGTAATTTTAAATATGGAGAAATCGATGTGCTGAAACAAGCCATCAAAGTATACGGTACGGATTTCGAACTTGTGCTTATACACGTGAATACATCCAGCGAATCTATTCACAATATTGATAAGAGCTTTGACGTATTCATCGACAAAATCATTGAGGAAACCGGCGTAGAAGATATTTCTTATGTAATCAAACCCCAAACCTTTTTTATACAATACAAAGAAGATATTTCCTCAGCAATAAATTCTGTAATTGTGGATGAAATGCTGGACGTTTTGCTCGTGACCAAGAGCAAAAAAGGATTTTTGAGGAAAATCATCGAAGAGAACATCGTTCGCAGGATGGCTTATCAGATTCAGATTCCCAAATTCTTTGCTCGACGTCTAGAAGAATAAAAACCAAGACATTGTAGCGATACATCGACAATAATCTCTATGCTTTAATTATTTCAATACTAAAAGTATGGAGATTATTTTTTTGGCAATAAAATTGAGATAGGGGTTAAAAAATTATATTTATGATACGCAATAAATACAAAAAGGTTTCTTTGATGATTGCAGCAGGATTAGTATCCTCGGCTTCATTTGCACAAGTAGCACACCCAACTATTGATGGTACTACTCCTTTTGCACCAAGTACAGATTACAAAACATGGTCAATCGGATTAAATGCGGGTGTGTTAAATCAAT
>JBMDWK010000086.1:0-31089 GCA_048595255.1 Sphingobacterium sp.
GGTGTTGAGATGTTCCGTAAAATCTTAGATTACGGTGAGGCTGGTGATAACGTAGGTTTATTGTTACGTGGTATTGAGAAAACTGATATCAAACGTGGTATGGTTATCGTTAAACCAGGTACAGTAACTCCTCACGATCACTTCAAAGCTGAGGTTTACGTATTATCAAAAGCAGAAGGTGGTCGTCACACACCATTCTTCAACAAATACCGTCCTCAATTCTACTTCCGTACAACTGACGTAACAGGTGAAATCTCTTTACCAGAAGGTACTGAAATGGTTATGCCAGGTGATAACGTTACAATCACTGTTAAATTGATTAACGCAATCGCAATGGAAAAAGGTCTACGTTTCGCTATCCGTGAAGGTGGTCGTACAGTAGGTGCTGGTCAGGTAACTGAAATTATCTAATCTTTATTGATTAAATAATAAAATATAAAATAAGCTAATTAGCTGATGCTGATTAGCTTATTTTTTTTCAAGACAAATACTGTTCTTTATACAATAAAAAAAAGCAAAAAATATTTGGTCTAATGCGCTTAGAACACTATATTTGCATCACAAAATAAGAAATACACGGGCATAGTTTAAAGGTAGAACGAAGGTCTCCAAAACCTTTGGTCTGGGTTCGAGTCCTGGTGCCCGTGCTAAATAACTTAAATAAATAATCATACAATGGCTAAAGTACTTGATTTTTTTAAAGAGTCTTATCAAGAGATTACTGAGAAGGTTACCTGGCCTACTTGGGCTCAGTTGCAAAATCATGCAATAGTAGTACTTGTAGCTTCGTTGATCATAGCTTTATTAATATTGGTAATGGACAAGGCTTCAAGTAATGTATTGGAGTTATTTTACGGAACTAACTAAAGTTTTATCTCAAAAGATATTATGGCTGATCAAAGTTTAAAATGGTACGTAGTACGTGCTGTAAGTGGTAAAGAGAAGAAGGTAAAGCAATATATTGAAGCGGAAGTAAACAGATTAGGTATCCAAAATTTAGTACCTCAGGTTTTAATTCCAATGGAGAAGTATTACCAAATGCGCGACGGTAAGAAAGTAGCTAAAGAGCGTAACTACTATCCTGGATATGTATTGATTGAAGCTGCATTGGATGGAGAGATCGAGCACGCTATCAAAAATTTGAATAGTGTAATAGGTTTCTTAGGTGATAAATCAGGCGTAGCCATTCCTTTGCGTCCAGCAGAGGTAAATAGAATCTTAGGTAAGGTAGATGAGATGGCCGAGCAAGGTGAGTCTATCAACGTTGCTTATTATGTAGGAGAATCGGTGAAAGTAACTGACGGTCCTTTCAACGGTTTCACAGGCGAAATTGAAGAAGTACACGAGGATAAGAAAAAATTAACGGTAATGGTTAAGGTTTTCGGTCGTAAGACTCCACTTGAGCTAAACTACATGCAAGTAGAAAAAGAATAATATAAATATTATTTATAAAAATACACAAGGCTTCTTATTCCAAATAAGAAGCCTTTCTCATTTATAATGGGAATGAGTATATTTACCCAACCTAAATTATCCAGTTGCATGAGTTCTCCTAAGACGCGTCTACTTTCCATTGATATGATGCGGGGTTTTACCCTTTTTTTGATGTTGTTTGTTAACGATCTCTATATTCCCGGTGTGCCTCAGTGGCTCCTGCATACAGAGGCGCATGAGGACGGAATGGGCTTGGCAGATTGGGTATTTCCGGGCTTTTTGTTTATGGTCGGAATTTCTATTCCCTTTGCTATTGCCAATCGTCAGAAGATAGGAGAGTCATTGTCTGTAATTAGCAGGCATATCCTGCTGCGAGCAGGTAGTTTGATCCTAATCAGCTTGCTATTATTTAATAAGGGGGCCTTGAATGTCGAAGTAGTAGGTGTAAGCAAGTTTGCTTGGTCAATGTTGCTGTTTGTGGCAATTTTTTTGGTATGGAATCAATATCCGAAGAGTGAGAAGTATAATAAGCTATTTACCATACTCCAAGGGATCGGTATAGTGCTCTTAGCAGGTGCGCTGCTGTTTTTCCGTTCAGGGACAATAGAGGAGGTCGGTTGGATGCAGCGCGGCTGGTGGGGTATTCTAGGACTGATAGGCTGGGGGTACCTTGTTGGAGCTTTAGCAAGTCTATGGTGTAGAGACAGTCTATACAGGTATGGGCTTCTCGTAGTGTTTTTTCTTGGGCTTAATATACTGTATAGCGCACAGCTCTTAGGTTTTGTGGATTTCCTTATGCCTGTATTTAATGTTATCCTTGAGGGTAATATTCCATTTATCGTCCTGATGGGTGTTCTAGTTGGGTTATTAATCAAAAAAACAAAAACTTTTACAGCTGTTCTTTTGAGTAATGTAATTGTGTTAGGTATTTTATGCCTAGTCATAGGTTTCTTCTTGCGTAATTGGTTTATTATATCAAAAATCTATGCGACGCCAAGCTGGGGATTAATCTGTACAGGGATTAGCTTATTGTTGTTTGCTGTATTTTATTATATCGTAGATGTAAAACAAAATCATATCGGGCTGAAGTTATTTGAGCGTGCTGGACAGAATTCCTTAACGACATACATTCTTCCGGATATTGTCTATTTAATTATTTGGACCTATGGTCTGCCGGTATTTTTTTACAAATATTTGGGTAATCCTCTTTGGTGTATCATAGGGTCATTATTGTGGTCATATGTGGTGCTTTGGCTGGCCGTGGGGCTGTCGAAAATCAATATTCGTCTGAAATTATAACGTAACAGGGCTGGTGTATTTATTTGAATAAAAAATATTTATGCTATACTATTTTGTGATTCAAATATTCTTATTATCTTTGCACCTCGTTTAGTTGCGAAAACTCTAGTTTAGGGACTGACGAAAAAGTAAATGTTACGTTATTGCTTCCAACTTACTAACAAACATTTAACAAATTAAATTCAAAACAAAATGGCAAAAGAAGTCAGTGCGTTAGTAAAATTACAAGTAAAGGGCGGTGCAGCAAATCCATCTCCTCCAGTAGGACCTGCTTTAGGTGCTAAAGGTGTGAACATCATGGATTTCTGTAAGCAGTTCAATGCTCGTACGCAAGACAAACCAGGACAAGTATTGCCCGTTGTTATCACTGTTTATGCTGATAAATCATTCGATTTTATCATTAAAACTCCACCAGTAGCAGTTCAATTAAAAGATGCTGCTAAATTGAAAAGTGGATCAGGCGAGCCGAATCGTAAAAAAGTTGCTTCTATTACATGGGAGCAAGTAGAGACGATCGCTAAAGATAAAATGACAGATTTGAACGCATTCACTGTTGAAGCGGCAATGAGTATGGTAGCTGGTACGGCTCGTAGTATGGGTATCACTGTTGCAGGTGACGCTCCTTGGAAAAATTAATTAACGAAATCAGTTTAAGAAAGTGGCTAGATTAACAAAAAATCAAAAAGCGGCACTATCCAAAATTGAAGCTGGTAAAGCGTATACTTTAGCGGATGCTGCGGCATTAGTTAAAGAGATTACTACAACTAAATTTGATGCTTCAGTGGATATCGACGTACGTTTGGGCGTAGATCCACGTAAAGCGAATCAGATGGTTCGTGGTATTGCGACATTACCTCACGGAACTGGTAAGACTGTTCGCGTTTTAGCATTAGTAACTCCTGACAAGGAAGAAGAAGCTAAAGCAGCAGGTGCAGATTACGTAGGTCTAGATGAGTACATCAGCAAAATTGAAGGTGGTTGGACTGACGTTGACATTATCATCACTATGCCTTCGGTAATGGCTAAAGTAGGTAAATTGGGTCGTATTTTAGGTCCAAGAAACTTAATGCCAAATCCTAAGACTGGTACAGTAACTACAGAAGTAGGTAAAGCTGTAACAGACGTAAAAGGCGGTAAGATCGATTTTAAAGTTGACAAGACAGGTATCATCCATACTTCAGTAGGAAAAGTGTCTTTCCCGGCGGAGAAGATTTATGAGAATGCATTAGAAGTATTGCAAGTAATCTCAAAATTAAAACCTTCAGCAGCTAAGGGAACATACTTCAAGAGTATCCATATCTCATCAACAATGAGTCCGGGTATTCATGTAGAAACTAAATCAGTAGCAGGTATTTAATCATGAGAAAAGAAGAAAAACAAGAAATTGTTCAAGCTTTAGCAGAGCAGATTAAATCTTACGGTAACTTCTATATTACTGATACTGCTGATTTAACTGTTGAAAAAATCAACGGAATTCGCCGTAAATGTTTCGACGCAGGTATCATCATGCAAGTGGCTAAAAACACTTTAATTGAGAAAGCCCTAATCGAAGCAGGTATCGAATCAGAAGAATTAGTAGGCGTATTGAAAGGTGCTTCTACATTATTATTCTCTGAGTCAGGTAATGCTCCAGCGAAATTGATCAAAGAATTACGTAAAGCAGGTGACAAGCCAGTATTAAAAGCAGCTTATATTCAAGAGACAGCTTTTGTTGGTGATGATCAATTAAATGCATTAGTAAGTCTTAAATCGAAAGAAGAGCTTATCGCAGACGTTATCGCGGCACTTCAATCTCCAGCGAAAAATGTTATCTCTGCTCTTTCATCGGGTGGAAATACAATCTCTGGCGTATTAAAAGCTTTAGAACAAAGAGGTTAACGAAAACCTTCTAGATAAAAAAAATCGTAGTTTAATTAACAATATTTTTTAAAAGAACATTCAAAAATCAAAATAAAATGGCAGATTTAAAACAACTTGCTGAACAGTTAGTTAACTTAACAGTAAAAGAGGTTAAAGAACTAGCTGATATCTTAAAAGACGAGTACGGTATCGAGCCTGCTGCTGCTGCTGTTGCAGTTGCTGCTGCTCCAGCTGAAGGTGGCGCTGCTGCTGCTGAAGAGAAAAATTCATTTGACTTTATCTTGAAAGAAGCTGGTGGTCAAAAATTAGCTGTAGTTAAATTAGTAAAAGACTTAGCTGGTTTAGGATTGAAAGAAGCTAAAGATTTAGTGGACGGTGCTCCTAAAGAATTGAAAGCTGGTGTTTCTAAAGACGAAGCTGAAGCTTTGAAAAAACAATTAGAAGAAGCTGGTGCTGTAGTTGAGATTAAATAATTTCAAATACCACCAAAACGAGATTAGACTCTGATATTTTATCAGAGTCTATTCCCGTTTTAATATATAATAAGCTTTTCATGTGTATGCTGTCGCATGAATGAGCACTCACAAACAGCAAAAATTTAAGTTCAGTTTTTTTAAACTAAAATCTTATTCCCTTGGCAAACAATAATATTCAAAACGAAAGAGTAAATTTTGCTACAAGTAAAAAGGTAATCGATTACCCGGATTTCTTGGACGTGCAATTGGAGTCTTTCAGGGAGTTTTTTCAATTAGAAACTACTTCTGATAACCGCCATCAGGAAGGGTTGTACAAGGTTTTCGCGGAAAACTTCCCTATTTCTGATTCAAGAAACATTTTCGTGCTAGAGTTTTTGGATTATTTCATTGATCCACCTCGCTATGATATCCAAGAATGTATTGAGCGTGGCTTAACGTATAGCGTGCCTTTGAAAGCAAAATTGAAGTTGTCTTGTAATGACGAAGAACACGAAGATTTCGAAACTATCGTACAAGATGTATACTTAGGTACAATTCCATACATGACACCAAAAGGTACTTTCGTTATCAATGGTGCCGAGCGTGTAATCGTATCTCAGCTACACCGTTCTCCTGGCGTTTTCTTTGGTCAGAGTAGACACACAAATGGTACAAAACTTTATTCTGCAAGGGTAATTCCTTTTAAAGGATCTTGGATCGAATTTGCTACTGACGTGAACAACGTGATGTATGCATATATCGACCGTAAGAAAAAATTCCCAGTTACTACCTTGTTACGTGCTATCGGTTATGATTCGGATAAGGATATCTTAGAATTGTTCGATCTAGCGGATGAAGTAAAAGTTAGTAAATCTGGATTAAAGAAATACGTAGGTCGTCGTCTGGCGGCAAGGGTATTGAACAAATGGACGGAGGATTTCGTAGATGAGGATACGGGTGAAGTTGTATCTATCGATCGTAACGAAATTATCCTTGAACGTGAAACTGTATTAGAAGAAGATCACATTGATTTGATCATCGAAGCTGGGGTTAAGTCTATTATCTTGGCCAAAGAAGATGAGTCTAACAATGCGGACTATTCCATTATATATAACACTTTACAGAAGGATACTTCTAACTCGGAGAAAGAAGCGGTGGAGCATATCTATCGTCAATTGCGTAACGCTGAACCACCTGATGAGGAAACTGCTCGTGGTATCATCGATCGTTTATTCTTCTCAGACAAACGTTATGATTTAGGTGATGTAGGTCGTTACCGTATCAATCGTAAGTTGAAGTTACAGACAGATCCCGAAACTAAAGTATTGACACGTGAAGATATCATTGCTATCGTGAAGTATTTGATCAACTTGATCAATTCTAAAGCTGAGGTGGATGATATTGACCACTTGTCTAATCGTCGTGTACGTACTGTAGGTGAGCAGTTGTATGCACAATTCGGTGTTGGTTTAGCGCGTATGGCACGTACTATTCGTGAGCGTATGAATATCCGTGACAACGAAGTGTTTACACCTACTGACTTGATCAATGCGCGTACATTGTCATCTGTAATTAATTCATTCTTCGGAACGAACCAACTTTCTCAGTTTATGGACCAAACGAATCCATTGGCTGAGATCACACACAAACGTCGTCTTTCAGCGTTAGGCCCTGGTGGTCTATCTCGTGAGCGTGCTGGTTTCGAGGTTCGTGACGTTCACTATACGCACTACGGTCGTTTGTGTACTATCGAGACTCCGGAGGGACCAAACATTGGTTTGATTTCATCATTATCTGTACATGCTAAGATTAACAACCTAGGATTTATTGAAACACCTTATCGTAAAGTAAGAGACGGTAAAGTAGTAGTCGATGAGCCTGTTGTATATTTGTCTGCAGAGGATGAAGATGGCAAGACTATCGCTCAAGCTAATGCATACTATGATGATAAAGGTAATTTTGTCGATCCAAAAGTTAAAGCTAGATACGAGGGTGACTTCCCGATTATTGAGCCTGAGAAATTGGATTATATGGACGTTGCTCCTAACCAAATTACTTCTATCGCGGCTTCATTGATTCCTTTCTTGGAGCATGATGATGCCAACCGTGCCTTGATGGGATCAAACATGCAGCGTCAAGCGGTGCCATTATTACGTCCACAAGCGCCTATCGTAGGTACGGGCTTGGAAGGTCGTGTGGCATCTGATTCGCGTACATTGATCAATGCTGAAGGAAATGGTGTCGTAGAATACGTTGATGCTGAAGAAATCAAAATCCGTTACGAACGTAATGAAGATGAGCGTTTAGTATCATTTGATGATGATATCAAAACATATAGATTAATCAAATTCAAGAAAACCAACCAAAATACTTGTATCAACTTGAAGCCAATCGTTAAGAAAGGTCAACGAGTTACTAAAGGTCAGGTATTATGTGAAGGTTATGCAACTGAAGATGGTGAATTGGCGTTAGGCCGTAACTTGAAAGTAGCGTTCATGCCTTGGCAAGGATATAACTTTGAGGATGCGATTGTAATTTCTGAGCGTGTAGTGTCTCAAGATATTTTCACTTCTCTTCACATCGAAGAGTTTGAATTGGAAGTGCGTGATACAAAACGTGGTGAAGAAGAATTGACTGCTGATATTCCTAACGTATCCGAAGAAGCTACTAAAGACTTGGACGAGAACGGTATTATCCGTGTCGGTGCTGAAGTAGGTGAAGGTGATATCTTAATTGGTAAAATCACACCTAAAGGTGAATCAGATCCTTCACCAGAGGAGAAATTGTTACGTGCCATCTTTGGTGACAAAGCAGGTGACGTAAAAGATGCTTCTTTGAAAACTCCTCCTTCAATCAAAGGTGTAGTTATCGATACGAAACTATTCTCACGTGCTAAGAAAATGTCTAAAGAAGTCGAAAGAAAAGCTTTAGAAAAATTAGAAGTAGCACATGATAAAAATGTGAGAGTATTGAAAGAGCGTTTGGTAGAAAAATTATTCACTATCGTGAATGGTAAAACTAGCCAAGGTGTCTACAATGTATATAAAGAATTGTTGATAGCTAAAGGTGCTAAATTCACTCAAAAAATCTTAACAGACTTAGACTACGCAAACATTAACCCGTTTGGATGGACTACAGACGAAGATAAAAATGAGTTGATCAAGCTAGCTCTTCACCACTACAACATCAAGTTGAACGAAGAGTTGGGTGCTTTCAAACGCGAGAAATTCGCTGTGTCTGTAGGTGATGAGCTTCCTTCAGGTATCGTACAGATGGCCAAAGTCTATGTCGCTAAGAAACGTAAGTTGAAAGTAGGTGATAAGATGGCAGGTCGTCACGGTAACAAAGGTATCGTAGCACGTATCGTACGTGATGAAGATATGCCATTCCTAGAAGACGGAACTCCTGTAGATATCGTATTGAATCCTCTAGGTGTACCTTCACGTATGAACTTAGGCCAGATTTATGAAACAGTTCTTGGATGGGCTGGTCAAAAATTAGGTATGAAGTTCGCTACTCCAATCTTTGACGGAGCTGAAATGGATCAAGTGGAAGAATGGGTAGAGAAAGCAGGATTACCTAAATCTGGTCGTACATACTTGTACAATGGTTTGACAGGTGATCGTTTTGATCAACCAACTACTGTAGGTGTTATCTACATGTTGAAATTAGGTCACATGGTGGATGACAAAATGCACGCTCGTTCTATTGGTCCTTACTCATTGATTACACAACAGCCATTGGGTGGTAAAGCTCAGTTCGGTGGTCAACGTTTCGGTGAGATGGAGGTTTGGGCGCTTGAGGCATTCGGTGCATCTAACATCTTACAAGAGATCTTAACTGTGAAATCGGATGATGTAGTAGGTCGTGCTAAAACTTACGAAGCTATCGTAAAAGGTAACAACTTACCAACACCATCAGTTCCTGAATCATTCAACGTATTAGTACACGAATTGCGTGGTTTAGGTTTAGATATCACATTAGATTAATCAAGTAATATTCAAGCATAGGAGGTGATGAGCCTCTTATGCTCTAACATACATCTTTAAGTTATACAACGTATGTCTTACAAAAAAGATAATAAAATTAAAAGTAACTTTACTTCAATCACGATTAGCTTAGCTTCTCCAGAGACTATCTTGGAGCGTTCAAGCGGTGAGGTTACTAAACCAGAAACGATCAACTATCGTACCTACAAACCTGAGCGTGATGGTTTATTCTGTGAACGTATCTTCGGTCCTGTAAAGGATTACGAATGTCACTGTGGTAAATATAAGCGTATCCGTTATAAAGGTATCGTGTGTGACCGTTGTGGTGTTGAAGTTACTGAGAAAAAAGTACGTCGTGAGCGTATGGGACACATCTCTTTGGTAGTCCCTGTTGCACACATTTGGTACTTCCGTTCTCTTCCTAATAAAATCGGTTACTTACTAGGTCTTCCTACTAAGAAGCTTGATATGATCATCTACTACGAGCGATACGTAGTTATCCAAGCGGGTATCAAAGAAGATGATGGTATTTCTTACATGGACTTCTTGACAGAAGAAGAGTATTTAGACATCTTAGATACTTTACCAAAAGAAAACCAATATTTAGACGATAACGATCCTCAAAAATTCGTTGCTAAAATGGGTGCTGAGGCGTTAGAAGAATTATTAAAACGTTTAGATTTAGATCAGTTATCATACGATTTACGTCACCAAGCGGCTAATGAAACTTCTCAACAACGTAAAAATGAGGCGTTAAAACGTCTTCACGTTGTAGAAGCATTCCGTGGCGCTAATACGCGTATCGAAAACAGACCAGAATGGATGATCGTTAAGATTGTTCCTATTATCCCACCAGAGTTACGTCCTTTAGTGCCTTTGGATGGTGGTCGTTTTGCGACATCGGATTTGAATGACTTATACCGTCGTGTAATTATCCGTAACAACCGTTTGAAACGTTTGATCGAAATCAAAGCTCCAGAAGTAATCTTACGTAACGAAAAACGTATGCTTCAAGAGGCTGTTGACTCGTTGTTTGACAACTCGCGTAAAGTTAACGCTGTGAAAACAGAAGGTAACCGTGCGTTGAAGTCATTATCTGATATTTTGAAAGGTAAACAAGGTCGTTTCCGTCAAAACTTATTGGGTAAACGTGTTGACTACTCTGCTCGTTCGGTAATTGTTGTAGGTCCTCACTTGAAATTACATGAGTGTGGTCTACCTAAAGATATGGCTGCAGAGCTTTACAAACCATTCATCATTCGTAAAATGATCGAGCGTGGTGTTGTAAAAACTGTAAAATCGGCTAAGAAAATCGTAGATCGTAAAGATCCTATCGTATGGGATATCCTTGAGAATGTATTAAAAGGACACCCTGTATTACTTAACCGTGCGCCTACGCTTCACCGTTTGGGTATCCAAGCTTTCCAACCTACATTAGTAGAAGGTAAAGCGATTCAATTACACCCATTAGTGTGTACAGCTTTCAACGCCGATTTTGATGGTGACCAGATGGCGGTTCACTTACCTTTAGGTAATGCTGCAATTTTGGAAGCTCAAGTATTAATGTTGGCGGCTCACAATATCCTTAACCCGGCTAACGGTTCTCCAGTTACAGTACCATCTCAAGATATGGTATTGGGTCTTTACTATATTACTAAAGGCCGTAAATCGGATGAAAACCGTAAGATGAAAGGGGAGGGAAGTACTTTCTATTCTCCAGAAGAGGTAATCATTGCCTTGAATGAGAAACAAGTAGATCTTCACTCTTGGATTAAAGTTAAAACCAATGATTTGGATGAAAACGGTCAGATTGTTAAGAAAATAATCGAAACAACTGTTGGTCGTGTAATATTCAACCAAATTGTACCTGAAGAAGTTGGCTTTATCAATGAAATCTTGACGAAAAAATCATTACGTAATGTAATCGGTGAGATCGTGAAGAATACAGGTATGGCGCGTGCTGCTAAATTCTTGGATGATATGAAGGAATTAGGTTTCCAAACAGCATTCAAGGGTGGATTATCGTTCAACCTTCAAGACGTTCAAATTCCAGCTGCTAAAACTGATTTGATTGCTCAAGCTACTGCTGAAGTAGAAGATGTAATGAACAACTATAACATGGGTTTCATTACAAATAATGAGCGCTACAACCAAATCATCGATATCTGGACACGTATCAACAATAAGTTGACTTCACACGTAATGGATATTCTTTCGAATGATAACCAAGGTTTCAACTCAGTATACATGATGTTGGATTCAGGTGCTCGTGGTTCGAAAGAGCAAATTCGTCAGTTGGCAGGTATGCGTGGTTTGATGGCTAAGCCTCAAAAATCTGGTTCATCAGGTGGTGAGATTATCGAAAACCCGATTCTATCAAACTTCAAAGAAGGTCTATCTGTATTAGAGTACTTTATCTCTACTCACGGTGCGCGTAAAGGTCTTGCCGATACAGCATTGAAAACAGCCGATGCGGGTTATTTGACTCGTCGTCTACATGACGTAGCTCAAGACATGATCGTTGTTGATTTTGACTGTGGAGGTTTAAGAGGTATTTATACGACAGCATTAAAAGATAATGATGATATCGTGGAGCCATTATACGAACGTATCTTAGGACGTACACCATTGAATGATGTGTACCACCCAGAGACTAACGAGCTAATCGTAGCAGCTAACGATGATATTACAGAAGAAGTAGCTCAAGCTATTGACGAAGCAGGTATCGAAGGCTTAGAAATTCGCTCAGTATTGACTTGTGAGTCTAAGCGTGGAGTATGTGCTTGTTGTTACGGTCGTAACTTGGCATCTGGTAAACGTGTTCAATTAGGTGAAGCTGTCGGTGTAATCGCAGCACAATCTATCGGTGAGCCAGGTACACAGTTGACACTTCGTACGTTCCACGTGGGTGGTACGGCCTCTAACATTGCTTCGGATTCAGCAATCATAGCCAAATACGAAGGTACTGTAGAGTTCGAAAATGTACGTACAGTAGAAAAAGAAGGTGAAGAAGGTCCTTATAACATTGTATTGGGCCGTTCAGGTGAGATCAAAATTGTTAATAACGGTAAAGTTCTTTACCAACAAATCATTCCTTACGGATCGAACTTATACGTGAAAGAAGGTGAGAAAGTTGAAAAAGGTACTAAACTTGTTGACTGGGATCCATATAATGCGGTAATCATCTCTGAATTTGCTGGTAAAGTGGAATTCGATGCGATCATCGAAGGTGTTACTTTCCGTGAAGAATCTGATGAGCAAACAGGTCACAAAGAAAAAGTTATTATCGAAACACGTGATAAAACGAAAAACCCTACTATTAAAGTCCTTGACAATAAAGGTGAGGTAATACGTTCATACAACATTCCAGTAGGAGCTCACGTTGCTGTTTCAGATGGTCAAAAATTGAAAGAAGGTGCTATCCTTGTTAAGATCCCTCGTTCTACAGGTAAGACGCGAGATATCACAGGTGGTCTTCCTCGTGTTACGGAGTTGTTCGAGGCTCGTAATCCTTCAAATCCAGCTGTAGTAACTGAAATCGATGGTGTTGTAACATTAGGTGGTGTGAAACGTGGTAACCGTGAGATCTCTATCGAGTCTCGTGACGGTCAAGTGAAAAAATACTTGGTTCCACTTTCTAAACATATCTTGGTACAAGATAATGACTTCGTAAAAGCAGGTATGCCATTGTCAGATGGTCAAATCGCTCCAGGTGATATTTTATCTATCAAGGGTCCGGCTGCTGTACAAGAATATATCGTAAATGGTATCCAAGAGGTTTACCGTCTACAAGGTGTAAAAATCAACGATAAACACTTCGAAACTATTGTACACCAAATGATGCAAAAAGTTCACATCGAAGATCCAGGAGATACTCGTTTCTTAGAAAAAGAAGCAGTGAACAAATGGGACTTCATGGAAGAAAACGATTCATTGTTTGATAAGAAGGTAGTGGTAGACGCTGGTGATTCAAATGTATTACGTCCAGGTCAGATTGTTACTTTACGTGGATTACGTGAAGAAAACTCCAACTTGAAACGTCAAGATTTGAAACTTGTACAAGTAAGAGATGCAGTTCCAGCTACTTCAAGCCCTATGCTTCAAGGTATCACAAGAGCTTCATTAGGTACTAAATCATTCATCTCAGCAGCTTCTTTCCAAGAGACTACTAAAGTATTGAATGAGGCAGCTATCGCAGGTAAGCGTGATGACTTATTAGGATTGAAAGAGAATGTAATCGTAGGTCACTTGATTCCTTCAGGTACAGGTTTACGTTCATACAGCAATATTATCGTAGGTTCTCGCGAGGAATACGATCAGTTATTAGCTTCTAAAGAGGAAGATTAATCTTCCCTCTCTTGATAAAAAACAAGGGGCTTTCCAAAATGGAAGCCCCTTGTTTTTTATACCAACTATTGTATGGAATAAATCTCAAAGACCGCAATAGCCTAGATTACAGCTGTCAATGGTAGCGCAAAAAAAAGAACTAGTTACTCTAGTTCTTTTTTCTTTTTTATCGTAAATCTACAATCTCATAATCCTTATATTTCTCTTTGGAGAAGGTAAAGAGCTGCGGACTGAACTTTTTACCTAGATATAAGGTATGAATAGTATACGTGTATCTATTACTTGATTTGTCAAAAATCGTCACATCCTGAATGTGGTTATTTTTATTTATGCGCAACTTAATTTTGAAATAATTCGTTTTCGTATCTTCCGGTGTCAGCTCAATAACTTTTGCCATTTCTTGCTTATCTTGACGAATGATCTTTTCGTCGGGCATAAGTACATATTTATATCCCTTTTGATAGAATGTAAATAAATTGCTTGGACCAATTGTACTTGAATTATTTTCGTTCTCGGAGATCTGCACCTCTTTAATATCCTTAGAGATATTCCACACCGACTTGCCGTCAGATATTACCTCCTGCTCGGGCAATGATATTACATATTGATTATTGGACTTATTGAATAACATGAGACCTTTGGTCGTATGTGTTTTCTTATTAGCGTCTTGAATACTCAAAGTGAAATCAGACTGTATAGTCTGGTAAGAATTGTATTTGCGCGAGACATCATTCAAAATTTTCTTGGCAGCTGCATCTGTTTGCGCAAACGCCCCAATCGATCTACCGATAAAGATAAATGATAATAAAAGTTTTTTCATTCTAATTTTCCTTTCTTAACGTTTCTAAAAACTGTTCCAAAGAATACTCATCGGGGTATAAAACTTCTCTTGCTTTACTTCCTTCAAATGGGCCTACTATACCAGCAGCCTCCAATTGATCGATGATTCTTCCTGCTCTGTTGTATCCCAATTTCAGTTTACGCTGAATAAGAGATGTAGAGCCTTGTTGATGCATAACGATAAGACGTGCAGCTTCTTCAAAAAGTTGGTCTCTATCCGAAAGATCAAAGTCACTTGATCCCGAACCTTCGCCCGACTCGTCCACATATTCAGGCAATAGGAAGGCGGATGGATATCCACGCTGTCCGCCAATGAAATCGGATATACCTTCTACTTCAGGAGTATCCACAAAGGCACACTGAATACGGATTAGATCGGACCCGGATGCCAAAAGCATATCCCCACGACCGATTAGCTGATCTGCACCTCCTGTATCTAGGATGGTCCGTGAGTCTATCTTTGATAGTACACGGAATGCTAGACGCGCAGGGAAATTGGCTTTGATCGTACCCGTGATAATATTTACCGAAGGACGTTGCGTCGCTATGACTAAGTGAATACCCACGGCACGCGCCAATTGTGCGAGACGAGCAATCGGTGTTTCGACCTCTTTGCCCGCTGTCATCATCAAATCTGCAAACTCATCAACAATAAGAACTATAAAAGGTAAGAATCGATGACCCTCCTCAGGGTTTAATCTTCTATTGATAAATTTTGAATTATATTCTTTTAAATTACGGACTTGTGCGTTTTTCAATAAATCATAACGTTGATCCATCTCAATACACAGCGAGTTCAACGTATTGATTACTTTCTTCGTATCCGTAATGATGGCTTCTTCTTCACCCGGCAGTTTGGCCAAGAAATGTCTTTCTACTTTTTTGAAAAGGGATAGCTCCACTTTCTTAGGATCGACGAGTACAAATTTTAGTTCAGCAGGGTGCTTTTTATATAATAAAGATGTCAGAATCGCATTAATACCTACGGATTTACCTTGCCCAGTAGCACCTGCTACGAGTAAGTGAGGCATTTTGGCTAAATCGGCGATATATACTTCGTTCGAAATGGTTTTACCTAATGCAATAGGCAGATCCATATCTGTCTTTTGGAATTTTTCGGTAGCTAGAACAGAACGCATGGATACCATTTCAGGTATACTATTAGGTACCTCAATACCGATAGTACCTTTACCTGGCATAGGAGCAATGATACGGATACCCAACGCAGCCAAACTTAAGGCAATATCATCTTCGAGATTTTTGATTCTCGAAATACGTACCCCTGGTTTAGGAATGATTTCGTATAGAGTCACAGTCGGACCGATTGTAGCTTTAATATGTTCGATTTCGATATTATAGTTGCGAAGCGTATCTACAATTCTATTTTTGTTAGCCTCTAATTCCTGTTGATTTATCGTGATTTTTCCAGTACCGTATTCTTTTAGCAAATCAAGTGTAGGGTATTGGTAACCCGACAGATCCAGTTTTGGATCATACTCTCCGAATTGAGCTACTAAATCATTTGCTGTAATCTGTTTTTCCTCTTTAACTTCTTCTACAGCCAGTGACACCTCTTCTACTATGGGCTCTACCGGAGTATTTTCAATCTCCAAAGGAGTATCCACAGACAGTTCAAAAGAGTTTGAAGCTGAATCAACTTTATTCTCTTTGGTTTCAAAGTGTACACTATGAGACGCTTCTTCCTCATCTAAACCGATTTCATTTTCTTCGGGTTCAGTCTTTTGTTGGTGAAGATGCGCGTATCGGTCATTGATAGATACGTTATCTGTAGACTTATCACGTAGTGTATTAGATACCTGAATCACGGCACCGTCAATGTCTTCCTCACCATCCTCTTCTGTCTCGATGGAATTCGTCTTGTTGATATTGTCTGATTTGCTGATCGGTTTATCTTGGACAAGATCATAATCTTCCGCATCATCGTTAGTGGAGGACCAGTTATTAAGTGCTAATTTGAGATCAAGATTATAAATTAATACCAATGCTGCCAAGTAAGCGAATAAGATTAGTCCACCGACACCATATTTCCCGATTTGTGCATTTAGAAGTTGATTCGTCCAATAGCCGAATTTACCTTCCAGAATATGGGGTACTTCGAAAATATAATCCTGAATAAATCCTAATGTGACTGATAAGAAGATAATGCCGATCAATGTATACAATACGGTCTTCCAAATAGGTAAAAGCGATTTGCGGTACAAGAATTTGTAGCCAATTACAAAGAATAGGAGTACAAATAAGTAGGACGCGACGCCAAACCATTCGAAGATAAATTGATTAGCCAACAACGCACCCAGCTTACCCAGCTTATTTTGTACCATAGGTACTTCCACACCCTCATCAATAAGCTCTTCGCTCGTGCTGAATAAAGTGCTCCATGATCCATTTGTTATCGAAATGTAGCTTTGATCTTCTTTCCAAGTGAATAAATAAGAGGTGAAAGCCACCGCAAATAAAAACGAGCACAAGATTAAGAATAGCCCAATTATTTTGAGCGCTTTGCGCTGTCCTTCCGAAAAATCAATATTATCGAAGGGTTTGATTATGGGATCTCTTTTGGGAGCAGCTTTAGCTGTACCTTTCGTTTCTTTGGAAGATTTATTATATGTATTATTCTTAAATGAATTGCCCTTGTATGCCATGAAAATGAATTCTATTCTAATACAAACTTATTAAAAATATCGCATAAGATATGCTGATTTTTTAGCATTAGTTCTCGCTTGTAGATAGAAGATGAATAGGTGTAAACCTAATGAAAGTTTATTTTTATGCGATTGCGGATAAGCACCTATAATGCTTGCTTAAGGTGCTTATCCTCAGTTTTATGCGATGCTTCTTAATTCCTGCATCATTAATTCGAAAGATGGCTGTATTTGATTAAATAGTTCTTCTATTTCTGCTAAGGGAGCATCCTCTTTTGCGAGTGTTTCCAATTTCTGGAAATCATCCTGCAAATTTTGGGCACCGATATACTGCATAGTAGGTTTGATATGATGTGCACGTTCTCGTATCAAGACCTTGTCGCCGGCATGTATAGCTTCTCTTAACGTCTCAAAATCCACTGGAGACTGCTGAATGTACATATCTATCAGTTGTTTAATTAACTCACTATTACCCATCATCGACTGATTGAGAATATCCAGACTAATTATTTGAAAGGTCATAGTATTCATTTTTTTTACGACTAATTTGTCTTTGCAATTTAGCAATAATTGTTCATTACTGAGCTGAAATTTTGGATGTAAATACGTGGCGGCTATTTCTACAAGCGGCATCAGTGTGAACTTTCGTTCTTGGATATAAGGGTGAGGAATTACTAAGTCAGGCTCCTGGATGATTTCCGAATTGTAATATAGGATATCGATGTCAATAAGTCGAGCACCCCACTTTTCTTTTCGTACCCGGCCCAATTCATTTTCAATCGACAGGCAGAGGGCTAGGCACTGTTGAGGGGTATAATCAGTCGCTAAGAGTAATACTTGATTGATGAATAGGGGTTGGTCTTCCACACCCCAAGCTTCAGATTCATACAGCGCAGAAGTGTGTAATAATTGACCTAATTTATCACTTAGTAAGGCTTTTGCCTTCTGCAATTGCTGCACCGGATTGCCTAGATTAGCCCCCAATAAGATGTATATCTTATTCATTTTCGTTTGTCCTGATGTTTTTTAGTCATAATTAATAATAATTCTGTAAATTTATTACTTTAATTTAAATTAATGTATGAGCTTCTTTAAACAAGTTTTAGCAACTATTACAGGTGTATTTATTACAGGAATTATTTTATTCTTTGCATTTATTTTCATTATTGCGGTATTAATTCAAAGTTCCTCTAGTGAGAAAAATGCGCCAACACCTGCCAATTCAGTATTGTACCTGTCTTTTGATTTTGATATTCTAGAGAAGGACGAGCCAAACCCTTTTGATGATCTTAACCTACCCTTGGGAGTAGGTACAAAATCCATGGGGCTAAATGAAATTTTGTCCAAAATCAAAGCTGCCAAGTCAGATGATAATATCAAAGGGATATACCTAAATCCCTACACCGTAGGCGGTGGGTTTGCGACTTTAAAAGCTATTCGTGATGCTTTAGTGGACTTCAAAGAAAGTAAAAAATTTATAGTGGCATATAGCGAAGGCTATTCGCAGAAGGCGTATTATTTATCCACTGTTGCAGATAAGGTGTATTTAAACCCAGAAGGATCAGTAGATTTCAGAGGTTTGAGCTCCAGCACAATGTTTATGAAAGACGCGTTGGACAAGTTGGGTGTCGACATGCAAGTTATAAAAGTAGGGACTTTTAAGTCTGCCGTTGAGCCTTTTATATTGGATAAGATGAGTGATGCTAACAGATTGCAGGTGACGTCTTATTTAAATAGTATTTATGATGCATTTTTGGATGATGTGTCTGCGGGAAGAAAAATCAGTAAAGACTCCCTTCGTCATTATGCCGATGCTTACTTAATCCGCAATGCAGATGCTGCTTTGAATTATAAATTCATCGATGGCAAACTCTACAAGGATGAATTAATTGCTGAGATGAAGAAGCGTTTGGATATTAGTAAGAAGAAGGATATCTCTGTAGTTTCAATTTCAAATTATAATGCTACAGCAGCCGATAAAAAAGATGGTGAGGAGATAGCGGTACTGTATGCATATGGAAGTATCGTAGACGGAGAAGGAGAAACAGGTGAAATTGGCGGTGATCGCATTTCGCGTGAACTCCGCAAATTGCGTGAGAATGATAAGATAAAGGCAGTTGTCCTGCGTGTCAATTCGGGCGGTGGATCAGCTCTTGCCTCTGATATTATTTGGAGAGAGGTTACCTTGACCAAAAAGGTCAAGCCAGTGATCGTATCGATGGGTGATTATGCGGCTTCTGGGGGATATTATATTGCAGCTGCTGCCGATTCTATATTTGCAGAGAAAACCACGCTAACAGGTTCGATAGGAGTTTTCGGTCTTATACCTAATCTAAAAGGATTGATGAATGATAAGTTGGGAATTAAATTTGAGGAAGTCAATACGGGCAAATATGCAGGCTTGATGAATAGCCCGGATAAACCGCTGACAGCAGAAGAGAAAGCTATTATTCAAGTAGAAGTCAATAATGTATATCAAACATTTATGGATCGCGTCGCCAAAGGTCGTAACATGTCCATAGCACAAGTGGATAGTATTGGTCAAGGACGCGTATGGACAGGTGAGCAAGCTCTCCAGATTGGACTAGTAGATAAGATTGGCGATTTGCAGACAGCAATCAGATCGGCAGCAGCCAAAGGGAAAATAGACTCGTATCATGTACAAGAATACCCTAAATCTAAAGATAAGTTTGCAGCTATTTTTTCTACATCAAAAGATAAAATCAAGATGTGGATGTTTGCTGAGGAAATGGGTGAATACCATAAATATGTGACTGAAATGCAGCGACTACTTAAGAATACAGGTATTCAAGCACGAATTCCATATACTATTGAAATTTATTAATAACAAAAAGCCAAGTAACTTTATAAGTTCTTGGCTTTTTATATATTTACACTTTAATCAACTTAACTAAATAATTTGAACCGAAATTGAATAAGTAATAATTTTAAGATTTCTTCGAATTTATAAAAGCGTATGAAAACAATTGACAACTTTAATTTCTCAGGTAAGAAAGCCTTAATTCGTGTAGATTTCAATGTGCCATTAGATGATAATTTTGCTATTACAGATGACAACCGTATTCAGGGAGCTACTCCAACAATAAAAAAAATCTTAAATGACGGTGGATCTGTGATCCTGATGTCCCACTTGGGACGCCCCAAAGAAGGTCCTACAGATAAATATTCCTTACGTCATATCGTGAGTCATCTCTCCCAAGTATTAGGCGTAGAGGTGCAGTTTGCAAATGATTGTATCGGCCAGGAGGCTATTGATAAGGCGGCAGCATTAAAAGCGGGTGAAGTATTATTATTAGAAAACCTACGTTTCTACAAAGAAGAAGAAAAAGGGGATAAAGATTTTGCTGAAAAATTATCCAAACTGGGCGATGTATATGTCAATGATGCTTTCGGTACGGCACACCGTGCTCACGCTTCTACGGCAGTGATAGCACAGTTTTTCCCAGAGGCAAAATACTTCGGTTATTTGATAGAAGCTGAACTGAGCAATGCCGAGAAGGTGTTGAATAACCCAGAACGTCCTTTCACAGCAATAATGGGTGGTGCCAAAGTATCGGACAAAATCCAACTAATCGAGGCTTTATTGGATAAAGTAGACAATCTGATCATCGGCGGTGGTATGGCATATACCTTTGTCAAAGCACGAGGTGGCGAGATTGGTAATTCATTATGTGAAAATGATAAATTGGACCTGGCAAATGAATTGGTAAAGAAAGCAGAAGAAAAAGGAGTAAACTTGGTGTTACCTACGGATGCTCAAATTGCTGATAAATTTGCTAATGATGCTACAGTATACAATGGTCCAAACGATGAAATTCCAGCGAATCTGGAGGGCTTGGATATCGGTGAAGAATCTGCAAGACATTTTGCGCAGGTTATCTCAGCTTCCAAGACCTTATTATGGAATGGCCCAATGGGAGTTTTTGAATTTGATACTTTTGCTAAAGGAACAAAAGTTGTAGCTGATGCAGTAGTTTTGGCGACTGAACAAGGAGCTTTCTCTTTGATAGGTGGTGGAGATTCAGCGGCAGCAGTGGCCAAATTTGATATGACAGAGCATGTAAGTTATGTAAGTACCGGAGGTGGCGCATTATTAGAATACATGGAAGGTAAGACCTTACCAGGTATTGCGGCCATTCAGGACTAATAAAATACAACATATCCTTACCAAAAATCCCGTATAGCATCTATACGGGATTTTTTTATATCTGGAGGAATAGGAAGTATAATAAAAAAGGATTACAGCACGCTGTAATCCTTTTTTATATCCTAGAGATGAAGTATAAACTATTTAGCTTCAGCAGCTAATTGGTTTAAGATTTCATCGTTTTTAACGATTTGACTTTTTTTAGGCATTTGTGAACGAGAACCTAGTTCGATGTTACGGCCTAATTTCAAAAACTGAACTTCAACACGTGAAACAGTTTTGTTTCTTCTATCTTTTCTTTTTAAACGTGTAACTCCCATTGTATTTTAATATTTTATTTTACGTTTTAAACGAGGTCGGAAGCGGATTCGAACCGCTGTAGGAGGTTTTGCAGACCTCTGCCTAGCCACTCGGCCATCCGACCCTTTTCCCTTACTGGGTGTGCAAAAGTAACTCTTAATTTTGTAACTGCCAAAAATAAATTCAAATAAAGCAGAAAATAATCATGCTTTTATTTTTGGTATCAAATTTGTAAAATCCTACATGTTGAGTTACTTCAAATTATGGGTAACTATTAATAATTGGATAAATAAAATATTAAGGTTATGAAAAAAGTTTTACTATCGTTAGGTGCAGCATTATTGATGGCAGCAGCAGCTCAAGCTCAAACAGGTTACGGATTGAAAGCAGGTGTTACACTTCCTTCTTATAGTTATGGAAGTTCGGATGATTTATCAGATACGAAGTCAGCAACCAACTTTTATATCACTGGTTATGTAAATGCCAATGTGAGCCCGAACTTTGCTATTCAGCCAGGATTATCTTTACAAGGTAAAGGTGCAAAATTCGCTGAAGCACGTTTTAATGGAAATACATATGAATTGACTCAAAACACAATGTGGTTGGAAGTACCAGTTAACTTTGTAGGTAAATTACCTCTAGGTGGTGCTGAATTACAATTAGGAGCAGGACCATATGTAGGCTTTGGTTTAAGTGGAAAGAATAAATTCAACAGAATCGGTGATGATGGTGATGGTTCTTCAACAACTTTAAATGAATTTAAATTTGGAAAAGATGAAACTTTAAAAGGGGTTGATTTTGGGGCTAACATCACTGCTGGTGTTAAATTAGCAGGTGGTTTCTTAATCAATGCAAACTATGGTTTAGGTCTTACTAATATTGCTGGTGACAAGTTCCTTACCAATGACGTGAAAAATAGAGTATTATCATTTGGTGTTGGATTTGAATTTTAATTCTCACCGAGTAAAGTAAATAATTTTATTATTGAAAGCTTTCCAATTTTGGAAAGCTTTTTTTGTCACTAATTAATTTGAAGTTAATAAATTTTGTTTTTGGTATCAAATTTGCAAATCACTGTATGATATGACTCATTTGGATTAGAGTGACAACGTTATTAACTAAAAAAGACTAAGTGATGAAAAAAGTTTTGCTATCATTATACACAGCCTTATTATTAGCTGTGGGAGCAAATGCACAAACAGGATACGGACTTAAGGCAGGTGTTAATTTACCTAAACCTAAAATTGAGACTTCATTAGGAGATGTTTCAACAAGTTCATCAACTAATTTTTATATTTCTGGATATGCAAATATTTTTGCAGCACCAAATTTTGTAATTCAACCAGGATTATCTTTACAAGGCAAAGGTGGTAAAAGAAGTTTAGCTGGGTTTGAATCCACAACTAATTTGATGTCAATCGAAATTCCTGTTAATGCCGTTTATTATATTCCTGCCGGAACAGGGTCTTTATTTTTAGGTGCTGGTCCATATGTGGGATTTAATATTGCTGGACAAGATAAAACAGGTGATGTTAAAACAGATATTAAATTTGGATCCAATGCTGATGAAACCAAAGTAGTTGACTATGGTGCTAATTTGCAACTGGGTTACAAATTGGCGAATGGGTTCCTAATTAACGCGGGTTATGGTTTAGGATTAGCCAACTTGTCGAATGTTGATGCATTAAAAGCTTATAACAGAGTATTATCATTTGGTGTAGGATTTGAATTTTAAATCTCACCGAGTGAGAGAAATTGTTTTATTATGGAAAGCTTTCCAATTTTGGAAAGCTTTTTTTGTAACTCAATAAGTTGCAATATTACAATTTGGTGATTCCTTCTCGTAATTATCATTTATAGATTTTATAAAGTTTGATTACATTTGTATCATGATAGAACTACCTGTTATACCTGTTCAACAAACACAACGTAAACCTGATTGGTTACGTGTTAAGCTTCCTGTAGGAAAAGAGTATCGTCATGTTCGTAATTTGGTAGACGAACATAAATTACATACGATTTGTGAGAGTGGTAATTGTCCTAACATGGGAGAGTGCTGGGGAGCTGGTACAGCGACATTTATGATTTTGGGAAATATCTGTACTCGTTCGTGTTCTTTTTGTGCGGTGGCGACCGGTCGTCCACTTGCAGTGGATATGGATGAGCCTAATCGTGTAGCTAATTCTGTGAAATTAATGCAGGTTAAACATTGCGTTATCACTTCTGTAGATCGTGATGATTTGAAAGACGGTGGTTCTACAATTTGGGCTGAGACGATCAATGCTATTCGTCGCGAAAGTCCAGAAACCACTTTGGAAACCTTAATTCCAGATTTTAAAGGGCATTGGGATAACTTAGATCGCGTATTGGCTGTAAGACCTGAAGTGGTGTCTCACAATTTGGAAACTGTACGTCGTCTGACGAGAGAAGTTCGTATTCAAGCGAAGTATGATCGCTCTTTGGAGTGTTTAAGACGTATTTCTGAGGCTGGCTTACGTACCAAATCGGGAATTATGCTTGGGCTGGGAGAGACTGAAGAGGATGTCATTGAGGCGATGCAAGATCTGTATAATGTAGGTGTGCACATCCTTACATTAGGTCAATATCTACAACCAACGAAGGCACATCATCCCGTAATAGACTGGATTACGCCTGCGCAATTTGAAAAATATAAACAAATAGGATTGGAAATGGGCTTTAAATATGTAGAGTCGGGTCCTTTGGTGAGATCTTCGTATCATGCGGAGAAACATCTATTTGATATGTAAAATCTAATTATGCCCTACGAGGCATAATAAAAATAAAAAAGGAGCTTATTGGGAGCTCCTTTTTTGTTTGGTTAGTTTCTGCTGTAAACAATACTGCCTGCTATAACCGTTTTGAGTGTTTTTATTGTTCGAAGTTTATCATTTGTGGCTGACATGATATCATCATCAAGAATCACAAAATCGGCATCTTTGCCTTTCTCAATAGAACCTCTTTTTTTCTCTTGGAAACAACCGTAAGCAGACCAGATGGTCATTCCACGCAAGGCTTCTTCCCGCGACAAGGCATTATCCATCTGAAAACCGCCTTTAGGTAGACCTTTACTATCTTGACGCGTTACGGCTGCATGAAAACTGTATAGTGGGTTAAAGTGTTCGATCGGAAAATCGGTGCCGATCACGACTTTACCATAAGCATCGAGCAGTTTGCGGTAAGCATAGGCACCTTTGGCGCGTTCGGGGCCTATACGGTCGTAAAGCCAATTCATATCCGAAGTTGCGTGAGTTGGTTGGATAGAAGGAAGAACTTTAAAAGTTTTGAATTTAATGAAATCTGCAGGACTCACGATTTGAGCGTGTTCAATCCGCCATCTCTTATCCCTGACATCCAAGCTGCCATAGATATCCAACAACATACGGTTACTGGAGTCACCAATAGCGTGAATAGCTACTTGAAAAGGCGACTTTGCCAGTTGTTCAAGCGCGTTTTGGAATTCTTCGCGGGAGTGTAAAAGGAACCCTTTGGTACTGTCGTCGCTGTAATTTTCTAACAAGCAAGCTCCTCGAGAGCCCAATGCTCCATCTGCCATTAGTTTGATCGCCTTTATGTTGAGCCTTTCGGATTCATAAGTGCCTTCGTTTATATATTTATTAATATTGTGTGGTTCTGCAAACATCATCGCATAATTGCGTATCTGAAGTGAATCCACTTCATAGAATTTGCGTAGAAGCTCCAATTGTTCGGTATCCAACCCAGCGTCTACAATCGAAGTCAACCCTACGGACAGCAGAGAGTCTTGAGCTTGTCTTAGTTTATGTAAGATATTGTCTTCGCTACCCGCTGGAATATACTTGGATACTAGAGCCATAGCATTATCCACCAGGATACCGGTAATTCGTTGACTGCTGTCCGTAGCTATCAGCCCGCCCTCTACCATCATGGCAGAATCAATCTGTGCGATGCGTAAGGCTTCCGAATTGACTAATGCGGCGTGATAGTCTATTCGATTTATAAAAATGGGTACATCAGGAAAATATTTATCCAAGGTATCCCGATGAGGGTATTTCTTTTCGGGCCACAGATTTTGATCCCAACCTCCGCCGACAATCCATTTTTTATCGGGATATTTCTTTCGGTATTCTTGTAACCGACTTACTAATTCTTGCACCGATTCACAACCTACTAGATCAACCTGTTGGAAATAATCAGCCAACATGAAGGAGTGGGCGTGTGAATCATAGAATCCGGGATACACGGGCTTTTGCTCGGCATCTATAATCTGTTTGGCTTTGTATCTTTCTAGGATATGCTTACTGCTCCCAATGTCGATAAACATCCCATTTTTGATTGCAAAGGCTTCCTGAATACTAAAAGCAGAGTCAACAGTATATACGCGTGCATTGTAGACGATGAGGTCCGCTTCGATATTCGTGGTACAACGAATAAACAATAACAAAGAAGCAAGTAAGTAGAGGTATTTCATGGTCATTCGCATTTTCATAAAGTTAGTCAAAGGATTGAATAATTACACAAAAAAGGCTTAGTAAAAAATCACTAAGCCTTTTTATGCAGGTCCTATATTGCATTTACATGGCTTCTGCCACCACTTCTTCCACTTCCGGAACCATGCGTTTCAACAAACCTTCTATCCCTGCCTTCAGCGTAATAGTCGATGAAGGGCATCCGCTGCACGAACCTCTCAATTCTACAGTTACCGTTCCACTGTCAAAAGATTTGAATGCAATAGCACCCCCGTCTTGTTCTACAGCTGGTCTTACATAATCATGCAATACTTGCTGAATTTTTATTTCTACGTCCGAGCCTTCAAAAGCAACATCTTCATCTTTTGCGACTTCTTGGATTTTTAATTCGGATTCTACTGCACCTTTTACAAATTCTTTCAATAGTGCTTCTATATCACTCCATTCTGCATCATCAGTTTTGGTGATCGTTACAAAATTAGAAGCGAAGAAAACACCGTTTACGAAGTTAAATTTGTAAAGCTCACGTGCAAATGGAGATTCTTGTGCTTTTTCTCTATCTGGATAATCTACACTACCATTGATCAGAAGTTTGTTTACCAAAAACTTCATCGTTGATGGGTTGGGGGTAGATTCAGTATATACGTTGATAGTTGCCATATTATTTTATTAATTATTCAAATATACTAGATAGTATAAATTTCACAGTCATTGAATCGTAAAAGCTTATAGAGACACCCCTGTATAGCTCCAAGGCGTGATATTTTTGATTTCTGCTTTCACTTCTTCGCTGACATTTAATCCTTCGACGAATGCAGCTATAGTTTCTTGTGTCACGTGTGAATTGGTACGTGTCAAGTCTTTGAGTGCTTCATAAGGCTTCGGATATCCTTCGCGGCGCAAAATTGTTTGAATTGCTTCAGCCACTACTGCCCAGTTGTTTTCAAGATCTTTTTGGAAGGCATCCGCATTCAAAATTAATTTGCGAAGACCACGTAATGTGGACTTAAATGCGATAAGTGTATGTGCAAATGGTACACCGATATTACGCAATACCGTTGAATCCGTTAAGTCGCGTTGTAATCTTGAGATAGGAAGTTTAGCTGCTAGATGTTCAAAAATAGCATTCGCAATACCTAAGTTTCCTTCTGCATTTTCAAAATCAATAGGATTTACTTTGTGTGGCATGGCTGACGATCCGATCTGACCGGCAGTGATTTTTTGCTTGAAGTAATCCATCGAAATATAAGTCCAGATATCACGGCATAAGTCGATCAAAATATTGTTTATACGTTTTAAGCCATCACAGCTTGCCGCAAAATTATCGTAATGCTCGATTTGCGTGGTTGTCTGCGAGCGATCTAATCCCAATTGCTCGTTTACAAATTTATTTCCGAAAGCTACCCAGTCCACGGCTGGATATGCTACATGATGTGCATTGAAATTTCCTGTAGCACCACCGAATTTAGCCGAGTACGGTACAGCTGATACTGCATTCACCTGCTTTTCGATACGCTCAATGAAAACCTTAATTTCTTTACCCAATCGAGTAGGAGAGGCTGGCTGACCGTGCGTACGTGCCAACATCGAAATCTCTTTCCACTCCTCTGCTAAACCTTTCAGCTCATTCAACAGTTCAGTTAAAGTAGGTAGGTATACGTTTTGAATGGCCTGTTTCCAAGAATAGGGAATAGCTGTATTATTAATGTCTTGAGAAGTCAATCCAAAGTGAATGAATTCAAGCGAATCGTGAAGACCTAATTTTTCAAATTCGTTCTTTAAAAAATATTCAACAGCTTTGACATCATGATTGGTTACTTTCTCCGTGTCTTTTATCCATTTCGCATCTTCGATGGAGAAGTTTTGATAAATATTTCTCAATTTATCATTGAGTGAACCATCAAAATGGGCTAACTGAGGAATACCAGATTCGGTCAAAGCAATGAAATACTCTACTTCTACCAATACACGGTATTTGATAAGTGCAAACTCAGAGAAAAACTCAGATAATTCGTTGGTAGCATTGTAATATCTTCCGTCAATTGGAGTTACGGCTGTAAGCGATGATAATGTCATATGTTTTATATATGCGTCAGAATGACTATTTAACTAAGCCACAAAAATACGAAAATATTGTAGTACAGGGTAGTCTAAAAACAAAAAAGCCCGTGTCATCAGAACACGAGCTTTTTGGAGTATTTTAACTCTTTTTCGAATTATTGAGCGTTAGCAACTGAGTCAGCGATAGAATCAACAACTGCAGTAGCTGAATCAGCTGTAGCGTTGATTGAATCAGTTAAAGCTGTAGCAGTTGAATCGATAACGTTAGTTAAAGAATCAGCAGTTTCTTCAGTTTGAGTAGTGTTGTTACATGAAGCTACAGTTAAAGCTAATGCTAAAAATCCGAATGCGAATAAATTTTTCATCTTTTAATTTTCTATTTTAATTGAAACAAATTTGTTTACTATACCTATTAATACGGGTATCTTTAAAAGGTAACCCACAAAATAAAAATATTTTTATTTTCTTTTTAATCCGCTGAAAATCAGTTGATAAAATTGAATAATATTTTATTTCGGATGCAAATATAGTACAGTTTTCTTAAAATGCAAGAATAAAAAGTTATTTTAATACAACATTTTAAACTAAAGCAAATAATATGTTTGATAAGTTTCAAAAACTCATAAAATTGTTCAAAACGGTAGATCTAGCCCAATTGGAAAAACTTTCGCAGAAAGTAGATTTGGCTGCGGTAATCAATTCAGTTTCGAAGATGGATGAAGCGCAATTGCATATGGCAATGAAAATGCTGACTTCGACAAAGAAAAAGAAGGACCCACCTCCCATTGATGCTGATTTTTATGATATTTCGGCTAAGTTGTCTCCCGAAGATCGCGCACTTCAATTGAAAGTTCGTGCATTTTTGGAAGCGGAAATCAAACCTTTAGTCAATAAATATTGGTTGCACGATGATTTTCCATTTGAGATTATACCAAAATTAGCGGATTTGAATGTATGTGGGTACGTGTACGAAGGATACGGATGCGCAGGTGGTAGTTCATTAATGGATGGTATCATCGCGGCCGAATTTGGTCGTATCGATCCTTCTATTGCAACTTTCCTAGGGGTACAGAGTGGTTTGGCAATGGGCTCCATATACTTGTGTGGTTCGGAACAGCAGAAACAAGAATGGTTGCCGCAGATGCAGCAACTGAAAAAAATCGGCGCTTTCGGTCTTACGGAACCCGAAGTAGGCTCGGCGACAGCAGGTGGTTTGACCACTACTTGCAAGAAAACGGCAGATGGATGGGTGCTGAATGGTCAGAAAAAATGGATAGGTAACTCTACTTTTTCGGATATAACCATCATTTGGGCGAGAGATGTGGACGACAATCAAGTGAAGGGATTCATCGTTCGTAAAGAAAATCCTGGTTTTTCTGTCGAAAAGATTAAAGGCAAGATGGCGCTGCGTATCGTGCAGAATGGATTGATCACACTCACAGAATGTGTGGTGCCCGAATCAGACCGTCTTCCACATGCCAATACATTTCGCGATACGGCAAAGGTATTACAGATGACCCGTGCAGGTGTAGCGTGGATGGCGGTAGGCTGTGCACGTGGTGCTTATGAAAATGCCTTGGAATATACATTGAAGCGAGAGCAGTTTGGTAAACCCATTGCTTCATTCCAATTGATACAGAATCATCTCGTAGAGATGCTGTCCAATCTGACGGCCATGCAAACTTTGGTGTATAGGCTTTCGGAATTGCAGGATGAAGGAAAACTGAAGGATGAGCATGCTTCATTGGCAAAAGTTTTTTGTACACTAAGGACCCGAGATATTGTTTCGCGGGCTCGTGAAGTCATGGGTGGCAACGGTATTCTTTTAGAATATAATGTTGCACGCTTTTTGGCAGATGCCGAAGCTATATATTCGTATGAAGGAACCAAAGAGATCAACTCCTTGATTGTGGGGCGCAGTATTACGGGCTTTAGTGCCTTTGTATAAAATTTAAGGGGACATTTTATGTCCCCTTTAACCCTTAACAATCCTGAGAAAATTAATTTTATGAAAAATTCTACGCGGCGATTTTTGAACTACTGACCATAGTTAAAACCTTAAATCCTCAGTTCCGCTTTGAAGATAATCCTGTTGAAAATAGTACCTGTCCTAATTTAGCAGAATATTGTCTCGAAGAGAATTGATAAATTATATATTTTTATATAGTCATCGGTGTAGTTAATATTTACAATATAAAATTGACTCAAATCAATTTTATATTGTAAATATAGGTAATTTATTTATATTTCAATGAAATGCAAAAATAAATTTCAAACATTAATTTTTCTGAAAGTCTGAAGTAAAGTAGAAATGAAAGGGCTTGGTGATGCCCAAGCCCTTTTTATATTGAAAGTAAGTTATTGCGTATCCTAGTATAATGTAAATTCTACACGACGGTTTTGTTGACGACCTTCTGCCGTACTATTGGAAGCAATAGGTTGGTTAGGACCGTATCCAGTCGCTTCTATACGTGAAGGATTAGCACCTTTAGATACTAAATAAGCTTTCACCGCTTCGGCACGTTCTTTTGACAAACGTAAGTTCGTTTGCAATGAACCTGTATTGTCTGTGTGACCTGCTAATTTTAAGCTAAAGTTTTTCTCAATCAAGATTGCAGCTACGCGATCCAATGAAGAATATGATGTCGAGCGGATAGTAGATTTGCCAGTTTCGAACTCTAAGTTTTTGATAGCTTCATCCACTACTTTTCTGTCTTCTTCTGTTACAACGATTTTCTCGATAACTTTAGTTTCGTTTTTCACAGTAATAGGACAACCAGCTCCGTCTACCTGAACACCAGAAGGTGTATTAGGACATTTGTCGAATTTATTTGGCACTCCGTCACCGTCATCATCTTTCAGGTCATTGTTGATTTGAGCGATTTGACCTTTTAGCTCATTGTTTGAAGCGATTAAAGCATCACGTTCAGCTTTGATCGCGTCATATTTTTTATTCACATCTGCAGCCAGTGTTGCAGCTGGATTACTATTTCCTAAGAAAGGTTTTCCAGATCCACCCAATGCAAATTCAAGACCTGCATGAGCGTATGAGAATAAATCGTTTTTGTATTGTCCACCTGCTACACCATCAAAATCTTGGTTAGCCCAATTCAATTGGTAACCTAAATCTAGGTTAACACCTTTGGCAATAGCGAATTTCAAACCTGCATCCACTGGAACATATAATTTTGTCTGTGCTTCAGCTGT
>JBMDWK010000087.1:0-47668 GCA_048595255.1 Sphingobacterium sp.
TGCACGAAATCTCGTAAATAGATACACGACTGCAACTGGTGTTAATCAAATTCCTTCAGGCGGTGTTTTAACAGGAGGTTCTAGAAATGATACGGATCAAGTTGGACGAATACAATTAAATTATGATAAAACATTAGGGAATGATGGGGCACATTCATTATCAACATTAGTCGGTATGGAGATGAGAGAGGAAGTACTTTTTAATTATCCCAGTTATACGATATTTGGTTACAACAATGAAAGTATGAACGGCACTACTCAACTCAATTATAGCGGATTTTTACCAGTTAGGCCCAGAGGTACTGCAAGAATACCATTGCCGGCAACAAGTGGCGGAAAATTGGTTCAACGATATAAATCTTTGTACACTAATTTAGGGTACAATTATAAAAATAGTATAAATGTTACAGCAAGTTTAAGGTGGGATGGTTCTAATTTATTTGGTGTACGTACTAATCAAAGAGGAGTCCCACTTTGGTCAGTAGGCACATCGTGGAATGTCCCGATAGATTTTCTATCTATTGAGCAGCTTAATTTACTGAAATTTAGTCTTACATATGGTTCTAATGGAAATATCAGTCGTCAAGTTAGTTCATTGCCAATCGCAGTTTATACCACGAGTTTAGATACGCAGTTACCAATGGGGATTCTCCAGAGTGTTGGCAATCCAGATCTTAGATGGGAAAGAGTTTCAACATGGAATTTTGGGGTCAATACTCAACTGTTTGATAAACGAATTGAGGCAAGATTTGATCTTTATCGTAAGACTGGAACAGATCTAATAGGAGAAAGTGCATTTGATCCGACTATAGGAATCTTTCCTACTGCTGCGGGTGTTTATGAAATTAGCAACCTTATAAATTATGCTTCAATACAAACCATGGGGTTTGATGCTGAAATCAGAGTGAAACAGCAAATGGGAAATGTTATATGGAATCCCACTCTACAGGTTAGCTATTCCACCAATAAGATAACAAATTATATGGCGCAAAATAGCAGCAATATTTATTCTTATTTCAATGAATCTAATGCTCCAGAAGTTGTAGGCTTATCAAAAGATGTTTTATATGCCATACCATGGAACGGATTAGACAGCAGCAATGGGAGAAGTCTAACTCCCTTGGGTAATCAAGACTATGTAAGGTATTTCGCGACATTAATGCCTGAAGATTTGATGAACGTTGGTGTTACAATTGCTCCATGGTATGGCTCAATGATAAATACATTTCAGTATAAAGATTTTGGCTTTAGTTTCAGACTTACATTCAATGCTGGACATAAATTTCGCCGATCCTCAATTGCATATGGAGCCTTATTAAGTAGAGGTGTTGGACATGTGGATTTTGAAAACCGTTGGAAACATCCTGGTGATGAAAAATATACATCTATCCCTAGTTTATCATTAACAACTGATGTTGCTCGTGATGCAATGTATACTTATTCATCTCTTTTAATTGAACGAGCTGATCATGTAAGACTGAAGGATATTCGGCTTTCTTATAGTTTTGCAAATAGTACACATAAAAGTACCAAACGTGGATTTGATGCAAATTTAATACTCACATTCACTGATCTAGGTGTTATCTGGAAAGCAACAGATGCCGCTGTAGATCCATCGGTGCCTTATAGAAGTTATCCAACTCCAGCATCAGCTTCATTGGGCTTAAGGTTAAACATAAAATAATTAGCTATGTTAAAAATAAAAATATTATTCGTAAAGCTTATTTTACTCGTAATTATTGGAATTAGCTTTAGCTGTAATTCTAGTTTTTTAGATATACAGTTTAATAAAAAATTGGTCATACCCAAGACATTAGCGGATTATCAATCGCTTTTGGATAATTCTACAACCATGAATTCTAACCGTTCCTTTTATCTAGGCTTAGTTAGTGCAGATGAGTTTTATACTAGTGATGCATTATACAATACCCTAACATCTCAAACAGAAAAGAACTTGTACATATGGAAAAGTGGTGATATTTATGATAACGAACAAGTATTAGATTGGAATGGTAGCTACAAATCGATCCTTTACGCTAATTTAGTTATTGAAGGTTTATTGGCACTGGATGATGAAATAAAGTTGACTTCAAGTTGGCGCGAAGCATATGGTTCTGCCCACTTTTATAGAGGAAGTGCCTTTTTTTATTTGACTAATACTTTCGCAGAACAATATGTAAAGGAAACAAGTAATGAAAAGTTGGGAATTCCTTTACGTTTAAAATCAGATATAGAAGTGGGGGAACAGCGTTCAACAGTATCGGAATGTTATGATCAAGTAGAGCGAGATTTAAAATTGTCATTAGATTACCTCCCAAATCAAGCTATAACCCCATTTAGGCCATCAAAACCAGCTGCATATGCTTTTTTGTCTCGTATGTATTTGCAAAAAAATGAATTTAATATGAGTTTAAAATATGCGGATAGTTGTTTGCATATAATAGATGAGCTTGTAAATTATAATTCGTTAACATTTACTAATACATATCCTTTTCCACGAAATATCGCTAGCAATAAGGAGGTTATTTTTGCGGAGTTCGTTCGCTGTCCAAATGTAATGAATGAAGTGAACGGAACTATCACAGAGGAGCTTTATGAGCTCTATGATAATCACGATATAAGAAAACGAGCTTTTTTTTCTACTAACCAAAATGGAGGAATAAATTTTCGTGGATCGTATACTGGTACTGACGTCCTATTTGCGGGTTTAACGGTTGCTGAAGTACACTTGATAAAAGCTGAATCGGCAGCTCGGATGGGAGATAGTGAAAATGCACTAATATGGCTCGACTTACTTCGGATGAATCGATTTGAGAACGGCTATTTTGTACCATTCCAATTCCAGAATAATAATCATCTAATTGAAGAAATTTTGTCGGAGCGTAGACGAGAATTAGTTTTTCGAGGTTTACGATGGTATGACTTAAAGAGATTAAATCTATCGCAACAATACAGTAAAGATGTGAGTAGGGAGGTAAATGGTAGTATGTATTACTTAAAGGCGGGAGATAAAAGATATGTTTTTCCAATTCCCTCAGATGCTGTTTTTCTAGGTGGAATTTCGCAAAATGATAGATAATTAAAATAGGATTGTCACCAGTTAAAAACTGGTGACAATATTGGTTTAGTTGTTTCTAAATGTAGATTGACCTACAGTAACATTAGGATCAGAGAGAGCATCTTCCACAGTTTCTGGCGATTCGGATGCACCATCTAAATCCAATTGTATAGCACATCTTTCTTTTGTTTTAGTGGTACTACATGCACCACTTTCTGTTGGATCAGGAATAGGTTCACCGATTTCATCTTGATTAGGATTCGATGGATGAGGTGTAACTTCATACCATTGCATCGCAATTTTTTCATTTGAGTTTTTGCTAAATGACATCAATGTCACCGATGTTCCTGCAATCGCTAAGGCTACCAAAGCCATTGCATTATTTTTTAAATTTTTCATAGTAAATGATTTACATGGTTTATAAATTTAATTTATTGGACTACCTTATTGGTTAGTCCATATTTTGTTATCTAGTAGCTTTCATTTTTTTGTACGATGCCTGAAAGAATACGTTAAGATAATCGGAAGACCATTTGGCTGGTGATGCCCTTTGCCTCAATTAACCTTGAATTTAGGGTAAGCTTTAATTATATGATTAGAATATGTTTAGTTTTTATAAAAGAATGGGTTAAGAACCACTCTTTGTGGTGAGTATAATTTGTAAATACCAAGCTGTAATGCTTAAGATTAAAAATACTATGTTGAACCAAAGGTGTTCTTGCCAATTTAAATGTGCTATAATTAATCCGCAACCACATGGCAGTCTATCCCAAACATTAAGCAGAGCCGATGCAATGTATAGGGTAAAAACTGTCATCAGAAAAGTAGATGCTATAAATCCAAAAAGACGGTATTTTGGTGTTACAATTAGGAATGCTGTAAGTAATTCTATAATGGGTAAACTGTATATGATTAAGTTGGAAAGAGATAAACTAATTGGTTGTCTATATATGTCATTTTTAAACGATTCAAAATCGATTAATTTATGAATGCTAGATGGAACCCAAAGTAAAAGTAATAGAATCGTAAGTCCGAAAATCAGATAGGGTTGTTTTTTAATAGATTCAAAGTGTTTTCCTTTATTCATATCCTCGCATCCTTTTAATCATAAATTATTAGATTCTTATTCAAATTTCAGAACATCAATTTTGGAATTTTGCATCCGTACGGATACTATTATCTAATTTTTTTACCAGTTAAGTCAAAGTATATTGCTCTGCGAATGGAACTTCTAGATATGCCAAGTAGGTCTTGCTGTTCAACCTGACTTAGAGAGGCAACTAATTCGGGCATGTTTTTTCGAAATTTAAGGTAGGATTGTTGAGGATCCAGACACGAATTTAATTCTCTTAAACTTGCTAATTGATGTTTTTTCTTGTTCATCCATGCCCCCACAATACTGTCTAAACTTCGATCATCACGCATAAAATTTTTAATTCTATTATAACTTATTGCTAGAACATGGCTTTTTCGTAAGGCTGTAATGATGCTTTTTGCTTGATTACGTGAATAAAGATGATAAGTTGTCATCAAAGCCATATGAGGTAGCCCTATGGATAGAATTGACCGTTTGTCTTTTAAGGTTTTAGGATCAAGGTAATAATTTATGCGTCCGAGAATCCCTTGGCTTACATAAATGATTTTTTCTTCTTCCCAACTGAAATCATATATACAGGCCCCTCGTTTATAAGACGCATATTTAGCATATTTTGATAACCACTGTGCATGGTAAGGTTGAATAATTGTAAACTTTGCCCAATACTTTAAAAAGTGATTTAGAGCTAATTGATGATCTTTGCTATTTCGTTTCGTATTTAGTTATTTAGTGGGTGGTTAGTTTATAAATACAACACTAGCAAAATCATCATGTATAAACCTAAAAAAATCGTAAACAACAATATTTGGCACCTGAACGACATTAAATCAACTACATTTGTCGTTCACGCATTGGATTGTGGTAAATTTTGCCGTTTAAGCTGTATTTTTTGTCGTTTGCGCTTTTTTTCTTTATACTCTAAAAGTTTTCGTATTTTATATAATTTAACCTAACCGCGGAATTAGCAATTAATAATAATTATCTAATCCACTATTCCCTCAATATGTTAGTAGGTGAAGGTAATTTCAATGAAATAATTTTTGTTGCAATAAATTTGAATTAATTACTTTGAATTACTTTCAGTTTATCGAGAATGTAGTTTTAAAAAATGGGAAATATAAATATGTGTCAAATAATCTATACTCCATTATATAGTTTGCTTTTATTTATAACTAGGACGAAGGAGATTGGATTAAGGCCGATAAAAATCACTATATAATTGGTTTAAAACTACATTATATTTATAGGCTTTAGTGCTAACCTACATACAGCCTAATTACATACATAACCTTACACATTAGAATCTATGAAAAACTGTCTTTTGCAATTATTTTACGCGTTAACTATCTTATGGGTTGTGACGTTATCAGCTTATGGCCAACAAGTTAGGGTAGGCAGGACTACGGGTGACTTACCCTATTTAGAATATTCGGACGGAATGGTGCGTTTGGGTGCAGACAAAATTGGATTTATTGATACGGCAATACGTGTGCTAGTAATGGATTCCCTAGAGAATCGGTATAAGGTGAAATTGTCCCAAAACTGGGAGGCATTCATTCCCAAACGTTTTGTAAGATCTTCAACCCATGCCGTTGATACCCTACGAGAATCAACTTTATTGAGTGCTTCCTGGCATCTGTCGGCCAATGATAGGTCTGATGTGCTGACGGTCAGCTTGCCAGAACGCCTTCCTTACCGTAGTTTTCAATCTCCAGCACCAAACAAAATTGTCGTCGACGTATTCGGTGTATCAACCAATACGACGTGGATTACTCAATTGACTCAGACGAGGATCGTTAAAAATGTGTACCGCGAACAAGTGGAGAAAGATGTGCTGCGCATTCATATCGAATTGGAAGGTCAGCAAAACTGGGGATATAGCATTGCCTACGTCAAGAACTCCTTACGCATCGCCGTGAAGCACGCGCCAGCTAAGAAAGGTATCAAGCATCTTTTCATCGCTATTGATCCTGGTCATGGAGGTGCAGCAAAGGGAGCTGTAAGCCCCAATGGCACGGAAGAGAAGACCTATAATTTAAAATTCGCGAAAGTGCTAGAAGCCTACCTACACCGCAAAGGGGTTAAAAATGTGTATTTAACACGCACGGAAGATGTGGACGTAGCCACGACAGATCGTGTCTTGAAACTCAGAGCTGTGGATCCCGATTTACTGATTAGCTTGCATCTGAATGCTTCCTCGAGGCCCGAGATCAAAGGAGTGAGCACTTATTATCATCATAATGGATCGCGCACTGTTTCTAAATATATTTTAGAGGAAATGCTCGATCTAGGTCTTAGTGAATTCGGTCTTATCGGTAACTTCAATTTCTTGCTCAATTCACCAACAGAATACCCCAACAGTCTGGTGGAAATTGCTTTTTTAAGTAATGAGGAGGATGAGCAGCGGATATTGCAAGATAAATTTCATCAGCAGACAGCCGAAAAAATATACAGAGGCATTGTCAAATGGCTAAAAGATGTGCAATAAAACATGTCATGGACTTAATGTTGGGATTGCTTTATCGCTGATTTTCAGACTGAGAAAACAAAAATGAAATTTGGAGGTTCTACTAGTACATCAAAACATACAACTATGGCAACTGATAAAAAAATTAAAGCAAAAGAAGATGCAGCTAAAGATCTGCAAGAGTTATTCGAAGATGGATTAAAAGATATCTATTGGGCAGAAAAGGCTCTATCCAAAGCATTGCCTAAGATGGAAAAGAATGCGACTTCTGCAGCACTAAAAGATGCTATCAAGTCACATCTGGAAGAAACAAAAACACATATCACGCGCCTGGAGGAAGCTTTCAAATCTATTGGCCAGAAGGCGGAAGCTGAAAAATGTGATGCCATGGAAGGCTTGCTTGAAGAAGGCGAAGGGATCATGGAAGAAACAGAACCGGGGGTGGTTAGAGATGCAGGCATTATCGCTGCAGCACAGAAGGTCGAGCATTATGAGATTGCTACATATGGTACATTAGCGGCTTTTGCAAAAGTATTGGGTCATAAAGATGCGCTCAAGTTATTGTTGGAGACGTTGGAAGAAGAAAAGGCCTGTGATGAAAAATTGACTTGTATAGCGGATACCAACCTGAATAGTAAAGCCAAATAAAACGAAAACTATTATAACCATAACAGTGAAGTCTATCTTTAAGGTAGACTTTTTTTGTTTTTTTTGCAATATTTCCTGTATTTATTCGTTTTAATAGTGACCACTAGGATGAAATTTAGAGAACCATCTTAGCGCGACATCAGAACAATGTCTTTTTAGTACCTCTCTTTTTACTCATACAATACTTTTATGAAGACAACGAATCATGAGGACCAAGGTCATATTACGCAATTTTACCACCTCAAAGAAAATAGTATAGTCAAGGCCGTTTTATATACGGACAATAGTGCTGATACGGTACGCTACTATTTGAAGTATTACCACAATGATATAGAAATAAGCCGCGAAATTTTCGACATTTACAAATACAGTTTGCAACTTGAGGACGGAAATAACGTGTAGCCCGAGCACTACACAGGCTAAATATATCTCGCATCTCCTCAACCATTAAGGGCTGATCTTGTTCCCCTTACAACTGTAAAGAAAACAAAATGCACGAAGATCTGGATTTGGAATCTGCTTTTGACTATTGCGAAACGCATCAAGTGAATATGCTGCGCTGTGAGCACTGCTATCTCGAGGAGCATGCTTTATTTACCTTATACAATATCCAGGAAGATGTATTATTCAGGATCATTGCACAAACTTGTATGGATGAAAAAAGAACAGTTATTCTTCCTTACGAGTTGTGCAGAAGAACCTCAAAGTCTGTCAAATTCGACACTTCACGTGTACATACCGAGTGGACTTAATGTCTGTATGTTTATACAAATTCTAGCGGATTATTATACTCCAGCAGTCCAGGTTACTTCCTCATATCCTTCTACCATACTTTATGAATAATAGAGTGAGAAAGCTCTTGCCAAATGCCGTATACGGTCAAGCTGGTATTTGTGGGGTTTGGAATGATTACTGGGCTAAGTTGGTCGGTAATCACTATATAGCAATCACAAAAAAGACCAATCTTTCCGATTGGTCTTTTTTGCGAATATTATCTGTCGAGATCTCTTAGCCAGTTTTCTACTTCTTCACGAGTCTTGCCCGTTTTTTCTTGTAGTCTGCCGTACAGCTCATTTTCTTTACCTTCAGCGTACATAAGATCATCATCGGTCAAATCAGCATATTGTTGCTTTACTTTACCTTTTAAAATATTCCATTTACCTTTTAAATCTAATGAGTCCATAGTATTATAGTTTTGTTGTACTTATAGAACATCTAATTCACGGTATGGTTGTGTGTGATATGTTATTAAATGTTAAATTATGGGATTGGAGGGAGTTTTTTTATATTTCCCCAGTAATCTATATAGTGTATGTTCTAATGTCAACAATCTATTGGCTGTATTTCTTTTTACTGTAGCATCAAATATGATTTAAATTTCGTGGCGAGTTAATCAGTTATTTCAACCCCACGAGGCTCGGCGTGACAAAGAAACCTAAAGACAGTCCTGCATGCAGGAAAAAATAACTCTGCTGGTAATATATATTGTAAGGATCACTGCCATAATATCCCGTAACTACAAACAAGGCGGTGTTGGGCGAGGAGGGAATGCGCCAATTGTAATTCAGATTAACGTTTGGTAGACTTCCCTGTTAAATAGGGAGTATCATACCTATATATAGGCTATTTTCTTCCGAAATAAGATAACATATAAACTTCGATAACTTGATTTAGTAGATATATCTTCAGCTAGGGATAATCATTATCAATATGATGCAAGATCAATGCTGTAAAAAAGAAAACTTGCTCTCAAATCCATCCTGATTCTCCAATAATCCCTTTCTCGTCTCCTTAAAACTTGTATTTGATAAAAAATGAAGGTATATCGAGACAAAGTGATGCCTTAAATTAAATATTATCTTATTTATTTGTTATGCTGATGCTACTGCTTCAAAAGAGTAGTGCCATATTGATTGACGCCCAATGCTAATTATGAATTTTAAATTTTATAGCCTTATGAAAACCTGCTTAACCTACACCTACTTGCTTATATCGCTCAAAAGAATATTTCCGAATAATTTTAGGCCTCTACTTGGAAGTCTTTTGTTCTGCATCAGTTTTTTACAGCTTGAAGCCCAGAAGCGTATAGCGCCTGCCTATCCACTTATAACGCATAATCCGAATTTCAGTATATGGTCTATGACGGATAAGCTGAATGCATCATCTACTAAACATTGGACCGATGCAGATCATGCGCTTTTGGGGCTTATCAAAGTAGATGGTCAGGTCTACCATTTTATGGGTAAGGAACCTGTAAACTATACCAACGTATTGCCTACGGCGGAAGAAGGGCGGGTAGAAGTACAGTACACGTTGGAGAAGCCAGAGGGAAATTGGACTGCTCAGGATTACAATGCGGCAGGATGGAAGACAGGTCAGACACCCATCGGGGATAACCCAGAAGCTAAAACCAAATGGACATCCACTGATATTTGGGTGCGAAGAACATTTGATATCGCTGATCTTAAAAAATTAAATGAAATTTTTTTGAAGTTACATCACGATGATAATATAGTCGTATATCTAAATGATAAAGAGGTGTACAACAAAGACGGCTGGACCAATACCTTTAAGTATATCCAATTAAGTAAAGACGATTTGAAGAAAGGAAAAAATATCCTAGCCATTCATTTAAAAAATACGGCAGGAGGACGATATTTAGATTTTGGTTTGGTGAATAGACCTCAAGAAGGAATCAAGCAAATGAAAGAAGCTGTACAGCAAGATGTAGAAGTTACAGCTACGAGCACTATTTACAAATTCAAAGCAGGTCCTATAGATCTGAAGCTGACATTTACCTCTCCTTTGCTCATGGACGACTTAGATTTGCTGTCAAGACCCGTGTCCTACATCAGTTATACGGTACAGTCGAATGATAGCCAATTGCACGATACGGAAATCCTTCTAGGAGCAGGTTCCAATATTGCTGTATATAGACCGAGTCAACAGGTGGTAGCCTCAAAATATCAATCACCATCGCTGAATATACTGAAAGTGGGTACCGTCGATCAGCCGATCCTGCAAAAAGGCGCTGATGATATGCGAATAGACTGGGGATATTTTTATGTGGCATCGGAAAAGTCTAATAACCCTATCCAATACATTACATCGGATTCTAAAATTTTAACCTCTTTCAATAGCAGTAGACCTAAGCATACATCCGTAACGGATAAATCCTTAGCGTTGAATACGGTGATTCCATTTGGCAAAGTAGGTAATACCCCTGTAAACAAGTTTATCGCATTGGCATACGATGAGCTATTCTCCATTCAATATTTTAAAACCAATCTTCGTCCCTATTGGAATCGGGATGGTAAAAAAACAATAGAGGATGTATTGGAAGAAGCGACACAGGAATATGCCAGCGTGATGGACAAATGTGCTGCATTTGATAGACAAATGTATGCTGAAGCCGTGAAAGCGGGAGGAGAAAAATACGCGCATTTGAATGTCTTGGCTTATAGACAAAGTATCGCTGCACATACCTTGGTGCAAAGTCCAGATAATGAGCTTTTATGGCTTTCAAAGGAGAATAACAGTGGTGGATTTATTAATACGGTAGATGTTACATATCCATCCGCTCCTTTGTATATGTTGTACAATCCCGAGTTGCTGAAAGGGATGTTGACCGGCATATTTTATTTTACGGAATCCGGTAAATATCCCTACCCTTGGGCGGCGCATGATTTGGGTACCTATCCGCATGCCAACGGACAGACCTATGGGGAGCCTATGCCCGTAGAGGAATCCGGCAATATGCTCATCCTAACAGCAGCTTTAAGTAAAGTACAAGGCAAATGGGAATATGCCCGTAAACACTGGAAGACATTGACAATGTGGGCGGATTATTTAGTTCAGGAAGGCTTTGACCCCAAAACGCAATTGTGTACGGATGACTTTGCAGGCCATCTGGCACGTAATGCAAATCTCTCTGTTAAAGCCATTGTCGGTATAGCTTGCTATGCCCAAATGGCGGAGGCTTTGGGTGAACAACAAACAGCACAAAAATATAAAGCCATAGCTAAAAAAATGGTGAAAGACTGGATGGTTTTGGCGGATGCAGGCACGCACTATGCGCTCACTTTTGATAATAAAGATTCATGGAGCTTGAAGTACAATCTGGTATGGGATAAAATGCTTCATTTAAACTTATTTCCCCAGGAGGTATATGATAAAGAGATCACTTATTACTTGACCAAGCAGATGAAATATGGTGTTCCATTGGACAATAGAAGTGCGTTTACCAAAAACGACTGGATCATGTGGACGGCAGCATTCACAAAAGACAAAGAAAGTTTTGATGCCCTCGTCGATCGTGTATATTATCATGCATTACATTCCGAATCCAGAGTGCCTCTTAATGATTTTTACAATGGAGAAACAGGCATACGTGAAAACTTTAAAGCTAGAAGTGTGGTAGGAGGCTTTTTTATGAAAACCCTTGCGGATAGGCTCCGAAAGGAATAGTGATCAAGAGCTTGCCTAGTGCAAGCTCTTTTTTTTATGTTACATAATTGCTCGAATTAATCCTTACCCACACTGCTTGTGAGCTTCGGAAGTAACAATGTTCTTTACAATACCACTTTAATAGCTGACTTAGTAGAATAATTATGTATAATTCCAAGATCTAAAACTAGAAAAAATGTATTTGGTCTTCACATTCTTTTTAACTATTTTAGTCACAAACGGCAACCAAAAAATTAAAACACAAAAATCAATTTCTTAATTTCTGTTTTACAATATATTAATGAACCTACTATATTTTTAGGCTTATTTATATAATAGCTGATCCTATGAGTATGAATTCGATAGACATATTGACTGAGGAGGAATTTGATCTCTTTAAAAGGGGGGAAGAAAAAGTATTTCGCAAAATATTTGATTGTTATAATCAAATGCTATATAGCTATGCCCATGCATTTACGAAATCTGCTTTTGAAGCGGAAGAGGCCGTTCAAGAATCTTTTATTCAATTGTTTCGCGCAGCTACATCACTGCAATCACCATCGCAAGTCTATCCATTTTTATTTGTAGTTACCAAACGTACGCTCATTAAATCTTTTCGCAAAAAAGTGTCTCAAGCAAAATATTCCCGTCATTTACAGCATATGTGGACGGAAAGAAGCACATGTACTCAAGAGCAACTGGATGTGAATGAGCTAAACAGCCTAGTACAAGCAGCCATGCGTGGGCTCTCGGTTAAAGAAAAAGAAGTTTTTACGCTGAATAAGTTGTCAGGACTTAGCTATGATGAAATATCCGATTATACAGGTGCTTCCCGCAACACGATAAAAAATCAGATTATATCGGCTTCCAAAAAAATCAGACTCACACTAGAAAAGTATTATTTTCCCATCTTTTTTATTCTGTCACTTATCTAAAAGAAAATCAGTTACTTGAGTTTATCAGCAGCTGATTATAAAAAATATTTCACTTTTATATAGTCCTCTTGTACTCCTTAAGCTATTATATAGTAGTATCAAAACTATTTAATGTGACTCAAGACCAATTATATAAATTATTCATAGCATTTCGTGAAGGCCAAATTTCGGATGACGATTTACGGCGATTAAAAGATTTTCTGAACGAAACACGAGACGAGAAACTGATGGAGATGATGCAGTCTTTTTCTAGTATGACTTCTTCAGAAACTCTTTCGGAAATTTCTGCTAATGACATGTATGCTCGCATTATACAAGGTATCAATCAGCCTAAAGTATCTGTACTGCAGAGACGTAAAAACAAAATTCGATATATTACAGCTGGTCTGGTGGCTGCCTCATTATTGATTTTTATAAAACTAAGTTTCTTTCCGAGTACTCAAAAACAAAGCACTCCATCAACCACTCACCAAATTGTGGCTGGCCGAGCAAAGGGCAATCTATTATTGGATAATGGCGAAGTTATTAACCTTGAAAAACTTACTGTTGATACAAGTATTACGCTCAATGGATATACTTTGACAAAGGATAAAAACGGAGAAATTTCATACACACTTACCGCACTTGCTAGATCTCAATCCATCTATAATACGATCGTAACACCTAAAGGTGGCGAATATGTACTTTCACTTCCTGATGGGACTAGAATCTGGATTAATGCAGATTCTAAGTTGCGTTATCCTTTACATTTCAGTTCGTCCAGGCGAGAACTGGAACTTGAGGGCGAAGCATTATTCATGGTCTCGAAAGTTAAGGAAGGAGATCAGGATATCCCATTTATCGTAAAAACCGGAAAACAGACTTTGGAAGTATTGGGCACCACTTTCAATATTAATAGTTATTCACATCAAGTACATACGACCTTGGTGGAGGGGTCGGTGAGGCTTCGATATGAGGGTATAGAGGATAAAATCCTACAACCCAACCAACAAGCCAGTTATTCTCCGCGCCACAATAATTTATCCATTAGAGATGTGGATCCTTATTATACCATTGCTTGGAAAACAGGTGTGTTTGCTTTTGACGCGATGGGCATACAGTCGGTTATGGAAATACTGGGTAGATGGTATGATTTCGAAATTGAATACAACAGAAATATAAGTAACCTAAAATTTACAGGAACCATTTCGAAATATGAACAAATTGATAAAGTTCTTTCGATAATTGAAATGACAGGTGATGTAAAATTTAAAATTAACGAAAGGAGGGTAATCGTCATGTAATATCAATATAGTACAGGTCGATTTAAAAACAGGAGCGTTGCGACCGCCCCTGTCAATTAAATTGATAATTCCAAGGATTTACTAATAATTATGAATTTATCAACCGAATTACAAATGTATAAAAAATATAAACACTCCTATTTGAAGGAGATAAATTTACATCGAAAACCAAAATACCTATCGATGAAACTAGCTCTTATATTGATGGTTACTGGCAGTCTTCAGGCCAGTGCTTTGACATTCGGACAATCTATCACACTGAATAAAAAAAATGTGAAAATGAAAGTGCTTCTGAAAGAAATCCAGAAGCAAAGTGGCTATAATATATTCTACAACAGCTCATTAATTCCATCAGAATTAACAGCAAGTATCAATGTAAAAAACTATCCATTAGATAAGACACTGACTGAATTGCTTGAACAATATCAGTTTGAATATAAAATAGTGGATAAAAATATCATTCTGAATCGTAAAAGATCAAGCTCTACTATGTCTAAACAAAGCGTTGTAGATAGTCCCGAGGAGGAGCAACAGATACAGGTACGAGGCACTGTTAAAAATAATTTGGGTGAAGCTCTTGCGAATGTCAGCATAAATGAGAAGGGTACTACTAACAGTAAGATGACAGATGAGCAAGGCAATTTTACGATTGATGTGCTTAATAGAAGTGCGGTACTAATTATTACTTCCATAGGCTATGAGCCACAGGAAATCAATATAGGTAATAATTCGATCCTCAATATCACGATGGTACCTCATTTGGCAGATATGGATGAGGTAGTTGTTGTAGGTTATGGGCAGCAAAAGAAAGTAAATCTGACTGGTGCAGTCAGTCAGATATCAGGAGAAGAATTTGAAAACCGTCCCATTACTCAATTGACACAGGCCCTACAAGGTAATGTGCCAAATTTGAATATTGTATTTGGATCGGGCAAACCAGGAACCAGCGGTTCTGTAAACATCCGTGGTAATACTTCCATAAACGGAGGGGGACCCCTCATCTTGATTGACGGAATACTAGGAACATTGGATCGTGTAAATGTAAATGATGTAGAGTCCGTTTCCGTGCTCAAGGACGCGTCGGCAGCAGCTGTTTATGGTGCGCGGGGAGCATTTGGGGTTATTCTTGTCACGACCAAGAAAGGCAATAAGGATGGTGTCACTTCTATTGATTATAATAACAATATTGGATTTACAACACATGCGACAAACACCGATTATATAACAAGTGGATATTGGAATGCGAAGATAAATGATGATGCGATGTACAATGCATTAGGATATCGTGCGACACGATATAGTGATGAAGACTATGAAAAATTACTGGCCCGTGTAAATGACAAAACAGAAGACCCTTCAAGACCGTGGGTAGTCATTGAAAAAGATGCAAGTGGTAATGATATATACCGGTATTATGCAAATTTTGATTGGTTTAACTACTTGTATGACGATGTAAGACCTAAAACGGACCATAATATATCCTTTACTGGTAAAAGTGGAAAAACTAATTATGCATTATCTGGTGGTTTATCGAATGAACAGGGAATATTTAATATCCAGCCAGACCGATTCAAAAGATATAATTTCAGAGCAAATCTCACTTCGGAAGTAAAGCCATGGTTGACCATTAGTAATGGCACCCATTTCTTTAAATCTGGATATACTTGGGCTGGATTAGAAAATAATTTCAGTACAGTATCCAACAATGTAAGTAATAGCCCGACTTATCACTATCACGCTATGTATGTGCCTCGTAATCCGGATGGGACTCTTACTGGCTATTCAGGAATTAATAGTTATCCTATAGGTTATGGTTTGCACAATGGGTTGGAGAGTGGGACCATGAAAGGGTTTGATAATGGCACGGAATTCACGAATAAAACTGAGGCGGTTATTAATTTTGGCAAAGGACTGACACTAACGGGCAACTATTCTTATCGAGAGTTCCGCTCAGAATATAGTTATCGTCAGACACGCCAATATTTTTCAAAATACCCGGGAGTGATGGAATTGTCGTCATTGGGCGCTTTAAATCAAGATAAATTAACTGAAACTATGAGTAAATATAATTGGCATTTCATCAATGTATTTGCTAATTATCAAAAATCCTTTGGCAACCACAATTTGGTAGCTATGGCAGGATTTAATCAGGAAGACCGCCGATACAAACGTGTAGGTGGAATAGGGCAAGAGCTCTTGTCTGAGACCTTGAATGATTTGGATTTAGTAATAGGTGATAAGCAATTTCGTGCTGGTGCAGATGAATGGGCAGTAAGGGGAGGATTCTACCGCCTAAACTATGATTATGCTGGCAAGTATCTTTTTGAGACCAGTGGTCGCTACGACGGAACCTCACGCTTTCCAAAAAGTAGTCGTTTTGGATTCTTCCCTTCTTTTTCTATGGGCTGGAGGTTAAGCGAAGAGGCTTTTTTTGAGCCTATAAAACCTATACTTAATAATTTTAAACTACGCTATTCGTACGGATCCCTCGGTAATCAGGAAGTAAGTACTTATGCATATATTTCATCCATGAACACCGGACAAATATCATATCTTGTCAATGGACAGCGTTTGAATGCCACATATAATCCAGCGCCTGTGGCCAATACGTTGACATGGGAAAAAATTTCGACTTCGAATATAGGCTTAGACTTCTCTTTGTTGCGTGATCGTTTATCTGTCGAATCGGATTATTATGTGCGAAATACCATTGGCATGTTAAGTATTGGGCAAACATTGCCCGACGTATTTGGTGCAGCAGAACCTAGAGAAAACGCTGCAGACCTGCGTACCAAAGGCTTCGACTTTTCCTTGACTTGGAGAGATCAGTTTGCGGTAGCTGGTAAACCATTTAACTATTCTGTTCGTGGAATTTTATCTGATTATACGTCCGAAATTACCAAGTTTAGTAATCCTGCAGGACTGTTAAACACCTATTATGAAGGGCAGCAATTGGGGGAAATTTGGGGCTATAAATATGATGGATTTTTTAAAACTACAGAGGAAGCTCAAGCCTATAGCCAAGTGGTAAATCAAGACCAGATCAATCGAAGAAGGGTGCAAGCACCTACTGCCGAACTCAGAATGCTACAAGCAGGAGATATTAAGATTTTAGATTTGAATGGCGATGGTATTATCAATTCTGGATTAAATACACTAAGCGATCCTGGAGATCGTGTAATTATCGGGAATAGTCAGCCGCGTTATTCTTACGGGTTAAATTTAAGTGCCAATTGGAACGGCATCGATGCATCTATATTCTTTCAAGGAATAGGCAGGCAACACTGGTATCCTAACTTGGAAGCGCAAGGCTTTTGGTCAGTGTATGCACGTCCATACGACTCATTTATTCCTAGCGACTTTATAGATAAAATATGGTCACCTGAAAACCCCAATGCTTATTTTCCTTTTCTAAGAGGGTATACGGCACAGAATTCGGAGTTGTCGGTAAATAATGATATGTATTTGCAAAATGTGGCCTATTTAAAACTCAGAAATCTGACAATCGGATACGCTTTGCCTTCTTCAGTCATACAGCGAATAAATGTCAATACCTTACGATTATTTGTGAGTGGTGAAAATCTTCACACCTGGACAAAATTAAAAACAGATTATATCGATCCAGAACAAGTGATGACAGACAATACAGCGCGTAGTTATCCTATAGGAAGAGTCATGTCATTCGGTGTTCAGCTTTCATTTTAAATAATAATCCTCATGAAAAAAAGAAATTTATATATAATTGCTGCATTACTGTTTGGATTATCAGCATGTAATGATAGTTACTTAGAGCGATATCCTCTATCCGAATTAGCTCCAGAAAATTACTTTCTGACAGCAGCTGAGTTAGAAAACTATACCAATGCATTTTATACGGAGCTCCCAGATGCGTTGGCCATACACTATAACACCCCCCATCAGGCCGATGATGAGGCGAGAAATACGTTAGCAGCAGAAATACAGGGTACGCGGGAGACTCCTTCAAGTGGATCAGGATGGAATTGGGATGAATTGAGACAGATAAACTTCTATTTGGCCAATTCACACAAATGTCAAGACGAAGCGGCAAGATTGCTATATGATGGCGTTGCGCGATTTTTCAGGGCCTATTTTTATTACGAAAAGATAGTACGGTTTGGTGATGTGCCTTGGTATGATACAGTTTTGGAAATGAATGACGAAGGATTGTTGCGTCCTCGTGATTCGCGCAAACTGGTGTTCGAAAAAATGCTGGAGGATCTGGATTTTGCGATAGCAAATTGTAGTGCGACCAAAAGTGGACAGCGCATCAGCAAGTGGACAGCATTAGCTTTCAAGTCTCGTATTTGTTTGTTTGAAGGTACTTTTCGTAAGTACCATGGCCTGGGCGACTGGGAAGATATCTTGAGAGAAGGGGCCAGCGCTGCCGAGGAACTTATTAACTCAGGCATGTACACGATATACAAAAGTACAGCAGATAAATCCTATCACGAACTTTTTATTGCGGAAGATGCCATTACCTCGGAGGTGATATTATCCCGACAATATAGTGCTGCTATTCCTTTTGTTCATTCGGCAAATTTTTATATACTATCAGCCTCATACGGTCGTCCTGGTATGCAAAAATCTGTTGTAAATAGTTATTTAATGAAAGATGGCTCACGTTTTACGGATATACCGAATTATGCTACTATGCAATTTTACGATGAAACACAAAACCGTGATCCGCGTCTGAGTCAAACTATACGTACCCCTGGATATACGCGAATAGGGCGAAGCGAGGTAGCCGTGCCTGATTTTGCCACGTCAGTGACTGGATACCAATATATTAAATATGTATTGTCTCCGAATTTTGACGCAGGACAATCTACTAATGATATGCCAATCATACGGTATGCAGAAGTACTTCTTAATTTTGCAGAGGCAAAAGCAGAATTGGGTACGTTAACTCAGTCAGATATTGATAGGAGTATAAAGCTCGTACGAGACCGAGTGGATATGCCTAATCTAAATATGGCTCAAGCAAATGCAAACCCTGACCCTTACCTTATCGCTGAATACCCTAATGTGACCAAGAGTTCAAATATGGGAGTATTATTAGAAATTAGAAGGGAACGGCGTATAGAACTAATTAAGGAAGGACTCCGGTACCGAGATCTTCTCCGTTGGAAAGAAGGCGCGCGTCTTGCTAAACCTTTCTATGGTATGTACTTTCCTGGACCAGGAGAATATGATTTGGACAGGAATGGCACTTTAGATCTTGTAATCTATGAAGGTACATCACCTACACGTAGACCTGGTGTGCAATATCAAAGACTGGGTGAACTTGTTCTGGAAAACGGGAACAGAGGTGGACGTATTGTGAATTTACCCGATATAATTAAGACGTGGCGAGAAAACCGAGATTACTTGTACGCAATTCCAACACAGGAATTACAATTGAATCCTAATCTCACACAGAATCCAGGATGGGATAGTAGTGGTACATAATTTTATAAACGTATAATTAGCAAATAAAATGAAAAAACTGAATATAGTATTATTTTTATTAAGTGCCTGTATCCTTACGGTCAGTGCCCAAGAGAAAGTGAAAATATTATCTTATAATGTGCTATTTGGTCTACAAAAGGATTCAACACAAAATTTAGAGCGGTATAAGACTTTTGTAAAAAGTTTGGACCCCGATATTGTAGCTACGCAAGAGATGAATGGATGGAAACAAAAGACATTGGAAGAATTGGGGAAATCCTATGGACATGCATATGCATTACAATCTAAAGAGGATGGGTTTCCGGTGGCTTTAACTTCCAAAACTCCTATGGTTAATTTTAAGAAGGTAACTGAAAACATGTGGCATAGTTATATTTACGCCAAGGTGAAGGGCTTACACCTTTTCGTTATCCATTTTTCACCCTTTAGCTATGTGAAAAGATTGGAGGAGGTAGAAAATATACTCACCCAAGTGAAGGAAATTCCATCAGAAGAACCTATACTTATCATGGGCGATTTTAATTCACTCGTAGAAACAGATGCAGCAGCTTATGATAACAAAGTCGTGGAAGCGATGAAAAATCAAGAGCAACAGCAGGCGCATATCCGTAATCTCAATCAGGGCAAAATTGATTATTCCGTATTGGGAAAACTAGCGGAAGCGGGTTTTAAAGACTCATATCGATTAATGCACTCAGAATTTACAGGTACCGTACCAACACGGAAAGATGGGAAGGGAAACTGGAAAAAAGATAATCAAGGGACACAAAAGCGTATTGATTTCTTATGGTGCAATGAAACAGCTTCAAAGTTAGTAACCAAAAGTGAAATTATAAAGAATGAACTGACCGATGTAATTTCTGATCATTATCCGGTCTACGTAGAATTAACACTGAATAAATAGTAATAATTAATCAAAACATAAAATAACACCTGCTATTTCCGGATAGCAGGTGTTATTTTTTTTACAAGCTATTAATATCATTGATAAATTCTTCTACGATATGTGCAGGTGTTGCCCAGGAGGTGATCAGGCGAAGTGCCGCATGTTCTGCATCGATAGCCTTCCAGATGTAAAAATCATATTTTTGTTGCAGCTGTGCTATAGCAGCCATGGGTAGGATGGGGAAGAGCTGGTTGGTACTGGAATCGGTAAGAAAAGTATAGCCTTTGTTTCGAAAGGCGTTGGCTATCTGTTGTGCCATTGTATTCGCATAATGGGCTAATTTGAAATACAGATCCTCTCGGAAAAGTTCCAGAAATTGAATCCCGAGCACTCTGCCTTTGGCCAGTAAGGCACCCTTTTGCTTAAGCACATAATCAAATTCAGCGCCAAGATCTTGGTTGTTAAATATGACAGCCTCGCCGAGTAGGGCGCCGTTTTTTGTTCCACCGATATAAAACAAATCAGTATACTGCGCAATATCGGCAAGCGTCAAGTCGTTGTCACGAGCCATAAGAGCATGACCAAGGCGTGCACCATCAAGGTATAGGAGCAATCCATGGGCCTGACAGCAGGCATAGAGGGCTGTCAACTCCCGTTTTGTGTAGATTGTGCCTATCTCTGTGGAGTTGGAAATATAGACTAGGCGAGGCTTGACGACGTGCGGACGCAAGGCATAGTCTTGAAGTGTATTCTTTATATGGTCGGGCGTTAATTTTCCCGTCGGTGTATCCACCGTGATAACCCGATGGCCCACTGCTTCGATAGCGCCTGTTTCGTTGGCAAAGATATGTCCCGTACGTGCGCTGATGACTGCTTCATGGATGCGTAAGAGGGATGAGATCACAGACAGATTGGTTTGTGTACCACCCGACAAGAAGAAAATGGCTGCCTCTGGTTGTTGTATTTTGTCACGTAAAATTTGCTTGGCTTGCAACGAGTACGTGTCTTCACCGTAGCCTGCCTGCTGAATAGTATTGGTCTCTATTAACTTTTGAAGGATATTAATATGTGCACCTTCGGCGTAATCATTTTTAAAACTGTACATCTTTTCTTCCAATTGTAAAACAAATATAGGAGTGAAAGGCGTAGAATTTAATTTTTCTTTAGATGTTTTTAAGATACGGGACCAAGCATTGCGTAGACTCTTGTGTAAGAATATCACAAATAATGTTAAAATTAGAATAATATAAGTAGTAACTCGTATATTAGGTACAATTTAATACAAATACAATTAATGAATCCCCATGTAAAATTTAACAATGCCAATGCATTGTTCTCCAAAACCCTCAAACAAAAAACCAATTTATACTTTCAAAATTTAAATAAGAATAAAACGGGTGATTTTAGGTTGTTTCTAAAAACAGGCATCCTTCTGACAACTTTAGCTACTTTGTATAGTCTTCTTTTTTTTGCAGATCTGCATGTGGCTATAAATGTTATTTTGAGCATTTTGCTCGGCGTCAATTTAGCTGCTATAGGATTTAATGTCATGCATGATGCTGGTCACAATTCTTTTTCGGAGAATAAAACCATAAATACTATATTTTCATATTCGCTGAATTTGCTTGGCGGAAATATCTATTTCTGGAAAATGAAGCACAATATAGCTCACCATACTTATACAAATATCGATGGGGAAGACCATGATATAGAGATTAAATTCATGCGTATACACCATGATCAACAATTAAAAAAACATCACAAATACCAAAAGCTTTACTTTATATTTTTGTACAGTATTTCTTACATGGCTTGGATATTTTACCAAGATTATGAGAAATACTTCAGACAACGGATGGGTGTAAAGAGCACGGAAAAATTTAATTTTCCCGTTAGAGAAAAGGTAATATTCTGGGTTAGCAAAGTGGTGCATACAACAATATTTTTGGTGATTCCTATTTTTATGGTTGGTGTTGCGAAAACCCTTATATGTCTCCTGATTAGTTATGTAGTATGTGGTCTATGCTTGGCGATTGTCTTTCAATTGGCCCATGTGGTGGAGCAAACAGATTTCAAGACGGTGGAGGAAAATAAGATAGAAGAAGAGTGGATGATTCATCAATTGCAATCAACGGCAAATTTTTCTACTAAAAATCCAATATTGACATGGCTATTGGGCGGTTTGAATTTTCAGGTAGAGCATCATCTATTCCCAAAAGTCAGCCATATCCATTATCCGGCGTTAAATAAGATTGTACAAGAAACTTGTCGTGCTAATGATATTTCCTATTTCGAATATCCTTCTATTTTTAAGGCTTTTAGGTCTCACTTCAACGTGATTAAATTAATGTCCAAATAATATCATGTAGTCTGCTGTCAATATTAAAGACGAAATAATAAAACTATAAAAGCCATCTGGAATTTCTCAGATGGCTTTTTATTTAGAATGGTACCCGTGGGGATATAGGAATCAAATCCGCTGTTTCACTTTATTTACAATTATCTTGTTTTCAAAGTATGGATACAGGTTTTTACCTGGGCAATTGGTATGTCCGTTGTAATCACGGTGTGTAGCAATAGTGTCGGGACTGATGTTGTATTTTTTACAAAAATGAACAATCAGATTGACCAGTACTTCCTCCAAATTTTCATTCATAGCTTGCTCATTATAATTTCCCAAGAAGGAGATGAGCAAATGGCCAGTAGGATCGTAAACGGTGTTGGTTTCGCCTACGGTCATCACGTTTCGACCTTCGTAGACTGTCCCATCAGCTGCAATAAGATAGTGGTAAGGGATATCCGCCCAATTGCGGTCTGGTCCCATGCACCAAGATTGTATATTGCGCAATCGCTGTGTGGCATCATCCTCCGCTGTCAATACACGCCCACCTTCATGGTGCACGGTAATGCGTACGGGCTGATGGGCTTTATAAGGTCTAGCCGGTTTAGCATTCCAGGCAGTCTTCGGAACAATAGGGTATTCGGAAGGCTGAGACTGCTCTTGTGCGGATAAGGAAATACTGGCAAAAATAATACTGAGGATGGTCCATACAATATGCTTCATAAGTTTTATGCTTTTGGTATAAAAGCGAAGTTATGCATTTATAAATAAAAAAAGAGCTGCAAATGTACAGCTCTTGGGAGTTATAACGTTTCTTTCGCTCGTTGATATTGCGGCAGCCAGTCTATGTCTTCATCTAGTTCCTGTGCAAATTGCTTCACAATATGCGGATTCTGAAGGAATCTTCTTGCCATAAGGATGAGGTCGGCTTGTTGGTTTTGCAGAATCGCCTCGGCTTGTTTAGCATTATTGATGAGCCCAACTGCGGCTGTTAATATATTTGCTTCGGTTTTGATTTCTTCTGCAAAAGGAACTTGATAGTTTTCTTTTACATTAATTTGCTGCTGACGAACGGCACCACCACTCGACACGTCAATGACTTCTACGCCTAGGCGTTTTAGTTGTATAGCTAGCTCGGTTGATTGATCTATGTCCCAGCCGCCTTCTGCCCAGTCTGAAGCCGATATTCTGACCCATAAAGACTGATTTATAAGGACCGTTTTTATGGCTTGAACAATTTCGATGAGGAAACGAATACGATTTTCGAATGAACCACCATACGCATCCGTGCGCAGATTCGTAAGAGGCGAAAGGAACTGATGTATCAGGTATCCATGAGCAGCATGTACCTCAATAATATCATATCCGGCAGCTATAGCTCGTTGTGCGCCTTCTTTGAATTTAGTCACCAAATCTTCGATATCTTCCAGGGTCAAGGCTTCGGGGGTATGGTCACTCTCGTGATATGGTATAGCGGATGGTGCTTTGGTCTGCCATCCAAGCGGATGATGTGGCGGGAGCTGGGACCGTGATTCCCAAGGCTTACCGGTTGATGCTTTTCGCCCGGCATGAGCCAGCTGAATACCAATCAACGCGTCTTGTGCATGGACAAAATCGACGATGCGGCGTAAATTTGGGATGTGCTCATCTTTCCAAATTCCCATGTCAGCGTATGAAATACGTCCTTTTGGCTCTACCGCGGTAGCTTCCTGCATCACAGCTGCAGCTCGACCAAGGGCAAATTGTCCTAAATGTACAAGATGCCAATCGGAAGCAAAACCGTCTTCCGAGCTATATTGACACATCGGGGAGACCACGATTCTATTGGGTAATATATGATGTCTTAACTGTAAGGGTGTGAATAAAATACTCATAGATTTTGTTTTGTTTAAATTTACAATTATTCATTTCGGTCTCAGTGCTTAGATATATAACCTGACAAAGAGCTGACTTGTTCATTTGTAGCGCACAATTCATTTTCTGTTAGCGAAACAGTAAATTGCTCTGGCACAAAAAATCCCCAACAAGCATAGCCAGTTGGGGATTTAAACTATAGGGATTACTTACTTATTTCACTTTGTACATTTCTTCACGTTGGGCTTTAACCACATCGGAATTAATGTATTCGTCGTACGTCATTAACTTGTCGATAATGCCGTTTGGTGTCAATTCTATGATACGATTTGCTACAGTCTCCGTCAACTCGTGGTCACGGGAGGTGAACAACATCGAACCTTTGAAATCCTTCATGCCGTTATTTAAAGCGGTGATGGATTCTAAGTCCAAGTGGTTGGTAGGTTCGTCGAAAATTAGGAAGTTGGCGCCTTGAAGCATCATTTTGGAGAACATACAACGCATTTTCTCACCACCGGAAAGAACTGATACTTTTTTCATTACCTCTTCGCCAGAGAATAACATTTTACCTAAAAATCCACGGATAAATTGCTCATCCGCATCGGGTTTAGTCGTGTAGTTACGCAACCAATCCACCAGGTTTTCGTTGTTTCCGTCAAAATATGAAGAGTTGTCCATAGGCATATCCGTCGGAGTAATGGTTACGCCCCATTTGAATTCACCTGAATAATCCTTGTCCCGACCTGTCAGGATTTCATAAAAAGCTGTAGTCACCAAGTTGTTTTGACTTAGCACGGCAATTTTATCGCCTTTATTCATCATGAACGTGATGTCTTTGAAGTACACTTCACCATTGACAGTCTTGCTCAATCCTTCTACTTGCAAAATTTGGTCGCCTGGTTCTCTGTCCATATTGTTGAACATAATCGCAGGATATTTACGGTTTGAAGGTTTGATCTCATCGATATTGATTTTATCCAACGCTTTCTTACGGGAAGTCGCTTGTTTTGATTTGGAAGCATTGGCAGAGAAACGACGAATAAACTCTTGTAACTCTTTGACTTTATCTTCCATTTTTTTGTTTTGATCAGCTCGTTGCTTCAATGCCAGCTGAGATGACTCATACCAGAATGTATAGTTACCGGAGTAAATAGTCATTTTGCTAAAGTCAATATCTACGATATGCGTACACACGTGATCCAAGAAGTGACGGTCATGGGATACAACCAATACAATAGCTTCGTAAGAGGCTAGGAAATCTTCCAACCACGCGATGGTATTGATGTCCAAGTCGTTGGTAGGCTCATCGAGAATCAAAATATCTGGTTTGCCGAAAAGTGCTTGTGCTAATAATACACGTACTTTTTCGTTACCGTCTAATTCTTTCAGTTGTTTATAATGTTGTTCTTCTTTAATTCCTAAATTGCTCAATAGGGTGGCCGCGTTGCTTTCCGCATTCCAGCCGTCCATTTCAGCAAATAAGCTCTCTAATTCACCTGCACGTTCACCATCTGCGTCGGTAAAATCTTCTTTCATGTAGATTTCATCCTTTTCTTTCATGATTTTGTACAGTTCCTGATTACCGATCATCACAGTTTCAATAACTGTGAATTCGTCGAACTCGTAGTGATTTTGTTTCAACACTGACATACGTTCGCCAGGAGTGAAAGAAACGGATCCTGTGGAAGGATCTATTTCGCCAGATATAATTTTTAAAAATGTAGATTTACCAGCACCGTTGGCACCAATAATACCATAACAATTTCCAGGAGTGAATTTTAAATTAACATCTTCGAATAGCACGCGTTTGCCAAAACGAAGGGATAGATTGGATACATTAATCATGTTGCAAAGATACGGTTTTATTCCTTAATATCTATAGGGTACAAATACCTTTGCATGTCATTTGTGTGCTTTATCTTAGCTTTTTTGGTAGAATATAAAGTGCTAATTTTGAGCTATGTCAAAATAGTATTAGTTTTAGCCTGTAAGTGTTGTTGGTAGCGGCAAGATATAGGGTTCTAGAATCTCGTGTTTTTAATACAATCACATAAAGAATGGAAAAGAATAGAGTATATGCGGATGAGTTTGTTTCTAAGTTTATGGAAGGCAGTCTCAAGCATTTAAAGTACATTCAGACGCCTATCAAAATATTTGCCCTACAAGATATAGCACCTTATCTCCGTGTCCCGATACCGCCGATTCTTTTTGGTTACAATCTCTTGATCCATCTTACGAAAGGCTATTTTCAGCATCAGATCGAGTCTACAACCTTCATGGTCAAGGCACCTGCAGTGATTATTGCCAATTACGGACATATTTCGGCAATCAATGAGGTTGATAAAAATGCGCAGGGCTATTGTGTACTCATCAAGGAGCAAGCGATGACTTCTATTCTTCGTGATCAGGAAACTTTACACATTTTTAATATTGCACCACTACTCAATCTTCAGGAGTCCGATAGCGATGATTTGAATGCTTTATTGCAGTTGCTCTACCGTGAAATCTATGATGGAAATCCGTATATGTCCTATTATGAGAGCATCTTCAAAACGATTATTTTGAAGATAATCAAGCTCTCCGACACCAATAAAACCTTGTTGCGTAAAGAGGAGATTGCTATCGCATTCAAGCAATTGGTCTATTTGGATTTTTCGAAACAGAAATCAGTCAGCTATTACGCAGACAAATTAGCTGTATCGACCAATTACCTTAATCGTTGTGTATCAGCAGTATTTAAAAAATCCGCCAAACAGTTGATTTTGGAAGTCGCGATCATGCATAGCCAGCTCTTACTTATCGAAACGAACAAACCCGTTGCGACGATAGCCTACGAGCTGGAATTTGAAGATCCCTCATACTTTGCCCGCCTTTTCAAAAAACTCATAGGAGTGACACCTAGCGAATATCGACAAAATTCCCTATAAATGGTCGATGCACGATTTGTCCTAGTTTTTGTCTTATTTTCAACAGCCATTCCTTTTAATACTCATTAACTTTACGAAAGTAACATCCAACGAACTTACGTTCAGGTCTGTTATACAGTTTTTGAATAATTAAAAGATAACAAATATGAGTCAAATTGCAGAGCATGTTGATTTTAAAACCTACATCAACGACTTTTCAAAGCATTTACACGATCTATTTAGAAAAGAATACGATTTCAATGAAATTAGTTTAAACCGAGACTTACCGGCAGATTTTAAAGCTAAAATAATGGCTAAAAATCCTCTTGCAGTTGCTATTCCTGCCTTACATGGCGGTCGTGGCGTGAAGGTGAAAGAATGCCTAGGCGTACTTGCAGCTGCCTCGTATGAGTCGTTGTCTCTGTCTTTGATGTTTGGAATTAACATTGCTTTGTTTCTCGAGCCTTTGGCCAAATACGGTAATTATGCTGTTCAAGAGCGTATTTTTAAAAAGTTTTTGGAGGATAAGGCTATGGGTGGTTTGATGATTACCGAAAAACTGTATGGCAGTGACGCTTTGAATATGAAAACTTCCTACCAAGCGGTATATGGAGGTTATAAAATTCAGGGAGAAAAACACTGGCAAGGCTTGAGTGGTGCAGCCGACTTTTGGTTGGTCACAGCGCGTAAAGCGAATGAAAATGGTGATTTGACACGTGATATCGACTTTTTCGTAACAGACAATAGTAATCCTGAGCAGCATATTCCGATGGTGGAGCGCTACAATAACCTCGGTTTGTACGCTATTCCTTATGGTATAAATCAAATCGACGTGACCGTGGAGGAAGACCAAAAGTTGCAGCCGGAGAGCACAGGCTTGAAGTTGATGTTAGATATGCTACACCGTAGCCGTCTACAGTTTCCAGGTATGGGCATGGGCTTTATCAAGCGTTTGTTGGATGAAACATTGGCACATTGCCAAAATCGATTGGTGGGCGGCGCTCCATTGGCCAACTTGGATGCTGTGAAATACCAGTTGTCGCGCATTCAAGCTGCATATACTATTTGCTCAGGTATGTGTGCGTATAGTACTTCGAATAGCGGTATTGATAAAGATTTGGCTACTGCTGCAATAGAAGCCAATACATTGAAAGCCTTGATCACCGATCTTATGCAAGAATCTGCACAGATTGCTTTACAGCTTGCAGGTGCTAATGGCTACCGCTTGGATCATATTGCCGGTCGAGCAGTTGTGGATAGCAGACCATTTCAGATTTTTGAGGGATCCAATGAGATGCTTTATGGTCAGATAGCTGATTCTATTTTAAAATTGATGCGCAGATCGAAAGAAACGAACCTCGCCAAATTCTTAACACAATATCCTACAGCTACGGAAAGTACTTCATACTTTGGGCACCTTCTGAACTTCAATATCGACCAAGCGGTGAGTCAACGTGATGCCGTAACCTTGGGCCGTATAATCGCTCGTATCATCAGCTTCCAATTTGTGTTGCAGATGAACGGCTTCAATGCTGGTTTGGTAGAAATTACCCGTCAGCATATGGTTTCGGATATTTCGATGTTCGTGGGTCAGTATCTGTCCAACAATACTTCCAATCCAATCGTAGAATATCAAGATAATTCAGACTGGACAGCATTTGCATAAGACATAAATTAGCATAATAAAAAAGGGTAGAATTTGAATCAAATTTTACCCTTTTTTATTTTACAAGTGTTCGTAAGAATGCTTATTACTCAGTCGGACGACCTTGCTCGGAAAACGTTCTATATATTGCAGTACCAATGCGTTCATGTAATAATTACTCACACATTTATCATCTTCCTTGATGATATCTTCGTAATCAGTTATCGCTAAGTCTCGATCGAAAAAGCCAAAAGCATATAAATTATTATTTTTAAAAAGGATATAAGATTTCTCATCCAAATTGCGCCCTTGGTCTATCAAAATAAAAGATTGCGAGTCTGCTTTAACCTTTTCCAGTGCATCCTCCACTTTGCTGTTGTGCGAGTCAGCGTCTGGAAGCGTCGTGTAGTCCGTTTTGGGTTTAGGATCAGTATGTACACTGTAGAAGTAGCACAATCGATTATCCAAATCAAACTCTTCCATTAATTGCAGCAACAGCTGATTAGCTTCGTAAGGCCGCTCAAAATGCTGAATAGCTTTAGCGTGCTTGTCATACGGTGATACGACCAGCCGGATGTAGTCCCTCTGATCGGTATATTGAATAAGGGAAAATTTTGGTTCGAACTTCTTTAGAGCACGATTATGTGTAGGCCAATATTGTTTGATCAGTCTACACTCTGTAAGGAGTGACATCAGTTCGGTGCCCGTCTCGATATAATCGATATGATGAATGTCATTGATAAAAGCTTGTCTTTTCTGAGTGCCACTGCTACCGGAGAAATGGCTAAGTACGCGATTCCGAATATTGACAGCCTTACCTACGTAGATTATTTTCCCCACCGCATTATGAAATAAATAGACGCCAGTGGTTTCGGGCAATTTCAGAAAATCATCCTCATTGATGTGTGTTGGCAGTCGATGCTCTCGTGTTTTCTTCAACGTGCTCTCAATGATGTTCTCCTTATCCTCCCGTACCAACTTTTCAAACAGCGTGACCGTAGCTTCGGCGTCGCCCATCGCGCGGTGTCTGTCGTGAATGCGGATGCCCAAGTTTTGACAAAGTTTACCTAAGCTATACGAAGATTGGTTGGGGATAATTTTGCGCGAGAGCCTTACGGTGCAAAGTTTGGGTGCACGCCATGCGAATCCTGCATTTTGTAATTCGTTTACGATAAAAGAATAATCAAAATTCACATTATGCGCTACGAAAATCCTTTTGTGTAAAAGCTGATAGATGGTCGGTGCGAGTTCCTGAAATGTGGGGGCATCTTCGACCATTTCATTACTGATACCCGTCAATGCTTGAATATGAAAGGGGATAAGGGTCCCAGGATTCACTAGAGATTGAAATTTCTCCAAAATATGTGTGCCATTATGGATAACAATCGCTATTTCAGTGATTTGATTCCCTGCTGCATACGACCCGGTCGTCTCAATATCCACAATAGCATATTCCATAAAGCAAAAGTACAAACAACTTTTTGATTATAGTATAATCAAAAATATGGAAGCCAGAATGACGAGCGCAATGATGATATTTCTAAAAATATGCTCGGGTAGAATTTTGATAATTTTGATGCCGATAAATCCACCAAGGATAATAAAAGGGAGTGCCATAATATTCAATAGCAATCCTGACCAGGTGAGATTGTGCCAGACAAAAGCTTGTAACGGAACCTTGCTAAGATTAAGTACAAAGATAAACCAAGCGGAAGTCGCCGCAAAGGTTATTTTGTCGAGGCGTTTGGAAAGCATGTAGACAGATAGTGCGGGACCTGCAGCATTTCCTATCATCGTCGAAAAGCCTAAAATAAAACCAAATAAAGGGGAATACCAACTTCTTTTAGTTAGCTTTTCTCTGGTGCTGGGGGACGCTTTTTCCATCCAAAGCATAATCGCTACCCCCACAATAATACAGATGCCAATACTGATTTTAAACGTTTTGTCGTCAATGTAGTTTCCCAATATCAAACCGACAAATAATCCGACAAAAGCGAGGGGAAGCAGGCTTTTTACTTCCTTCCAGAGGAAAGTTTTTCGGTAATAAATGACGGCGATGAGATCCGCAAAACACAATAGGATGAGTACTATTCCTGTAGAATACTTGGCGCCGAATAATAAAGCAAAAAATGGCACTGCCAATGTTCCAATATTTTGAATTCCTGTCTTGGAAATGCCGATAAGCATGGCGCAGGTAAAATAAAGCGCCCAACCGGATGGGCTTGAAATCAGTTGCAGTGCCTCTTGTATCATTTTAACCGTTTTTTAGGAGCTCAAGGACTTTAGCGGCGTTGATTTCGGCATAATCATTTATGTAATAATCGCATTTGGGAAGCTGCTCTTTGGTATGCGAACTTAATACGGCCACGACTTTCATCCCAGAATTAAGGCCGGCTGTAATGCCCGAAAATGAATCTTCAAAAACAACACAATGGCTGGGGTCAATACCTAACCGCGAAGCTGCATTCAGGTACACCTCCGGGTGTGGCTTATGGAGTTTTACATCTTCACTGGCCAGTAGAGCTTGCATTTGCGGACGAATTTCCAGTGTATCAATAATTAAATCCATATTAGCACGTGGTGCAGAAGTACAGACTGCAGTAAGGAAGTTGTTGGCTTTCAGATCGGCTAAAAATGATTTGAAATGCGGAATAGTTTCGACTTTGTCTTTATAGATATCGCGAAACAATTGTTCTTTTTGATTTTCTAAGTTTAAAAGTTCTTCCCCATGGATCGGTCGTTTGAAGAAATAAGTCATAATATGGCTATTGTGTTTACCATACATATGCTCTTCAAATTCTTTCTCGGTATAAGGAATGTTATAGCTGTCAAAAAATGCTTCAAAAGCTTTGGCGTGATGCGGATTGGTATGGCATATAACACCATCCATGTCGAAAAGTACGGCATATTGATTCATGCACAAATATAGAATAATATACGCAGATAGGTCGTCATTATACTGTTAAGTGTTACAACAGCAGTTATGTCCAGCGCTTTTTTTTTAAGAAAGGAAATTGACGGTTCATAAGGAAAAGAAAGGCGGCAAAATAAACCAATCGGGCTTCTATGTCGAAGTATTTAAACGAAAGTTCCTTATAAATTCGCAATGGCAAATTTAACATGGGAGACAAGTTCATCTCAGTTGCGATTCTATGGTGAATCGCACACAGCGAACTTATGACTTACTCTTATAGCGCAGATTACGAGACTAATTGTCTATTACTTTTGAAGTAAGATATAAGCTTGCTCTATGTATTTGTAATAGGCACCTTGCGGATTATGGATGCCTAATTTGTCTGTTTTGTGCCCTAGTCTGACGATGATCAAGTTGTCGTCAGGTATCGCAATGATAAATTGTCCGAGATGACCGTTCATGGAGAACACCTTTTTGCCATCGAATGTACTCAGCCACCAGCCGTATCCATAATCTGGAGAATTGTCCGCTGCCGGAAGAATGGATTGCTGTATATAAGCTGAATCCAATAGCTGCCTATCTTTCCAACGCCCCATCTGCACATATAATTTTCCAAATCGCGCAAAATCTCGGGCATTGCTGGCGATGCAACAGTAGGTTTTTTCCATGCCATCATTGGAGGATATTTGCCATAAAGCATCTTGCTCGGCCCCCATAGGCTGCCAAAAGTATTCCGAAAGAAATTCCGAAAGCGTCATAGGTAGTGCCTTGGACAAGACCATTCCCAACAATTGGGTGTCACCACTTTGATACCGAAATACTTCATTTGGTTTATTAGCGATAGGTAATTCAAGCATAGCTTTGCTGATGTCATTATAAAAATAGGCTTTGGTCGTAATCGAAAATGGGGAGTAGTATTTTTCATCCCACTGTAATCCAGAACGCATGGTTACTAGATCTCGTATCCTTAGCTGTTCGGCATATGGACCCTGAAGCTCAGGCAGATAGTCTTTAACTTTTTCATCTTGACTTTTTATATACCCTAGTTCCAAAGCTTTACCAAGCATAGCGGCAGTGATGCTTTTTGCCACCGAAAACGAGTTAGACAAAGATTTTTCAGTATAGCCGTCATAGTATTTCTCAAACCATAGGCTATCGTTTTTTATAATCAGATAGGCTACAGATCCATTGACCTTATGTAGTGAATCAAGCACAGGGGTGGATTGTACTGAATTATAATCCTTTGCCTGCGGCCAAGGCTGTGGTACGGCGGTTTTGACCGTACGGTTTTCAAAATAATGATAGTCCTCTAAAAAAGCTGTATTATGTCCTGTGAGATAGGTGACACGAATTCCCTTTAGGATATAGGTATGGTCGGTGATAATTAATCCAAGAATAAGAAGTGTAAGTAAGGTGATCAGCGTCCCTATTATCCATTTTAAAATATTGATTATCATAATAATGAGGTTAATGGAGTTAAATATACTGAATGTTTTAAAAAATTATAATAAAGTATTTTTCACTCTTGTACTTTAAATCAAAAATTGATATATTTATGATATCAAAATGATATCAATTTTTTAAAACTAAAATTATGGAAAGAAATATTAAACCTACATCTGGATATACGGCTATTGTAGTCGCAGTCCTGCTTCTTGTCATATCGGGCTACACAGGCTATTGGGCTGTGAATAATGATAGGCCTGGTTTCATTTTTATTGTTGTACTCCTGTTTTTGGCAGCATTGTTTATTTTCAAAGGAATATTAATAGTTCATCCGAATCACTCAAGAGTGCTTAATTTCTTTGGAAAATACGTGGGTACGATTAAAGATAATGGGCTCTTCTTTGTGAATCCATTGTATACCGCTGCTAAAATGTCTTTACGCTCAGAGAATTTGCAGGGTCAGACGCTTAAAGTCAACGACAAAATGGGTAATCCCATAGAAATCGGAGCCGTTATCGTGTGGAAAATCGGTGATACGTACAAAGCTGCTTATGATGTAGAACGTATCTACGATTATGTGCGGGCGCAATCTGAGGCTGCAGTACGCCATTTGGCGGTGAGCTTTGCTTATGATGATCTAGAAGATGATACCGCAGAAATTACATTACGAAATGGTGGGGAAGAGGTGAATCATATTTTAGAAAAAGAACTTACGGATCGCCTTTCCAAAGCCGGAATCATCGTACAAGAAGCACGTATCAGTCATCTGGCCTATGCCGCTGAGATAGCAGGGGCTATGTTGCAGAGACAGCAAGCGGCGGCTATTGTTGCAGCGCGCGCCAAAATTGTTGATGGTGCAGTGGGTATGGTCGATATGGCGCTGAAAAAACTTTCGCAAGAGAATATTGTCGAGCTGGATGACGAACGTAAGGCAGCTATGGTAAGTAATCTGATGGTCGTATTGTGTGGAGAGAAAGCGGCTCAACCTATAATAAATGCGGGCACATTGTATTAATGCATCAGCGCTCAAAAGTGATTTGATATGAAGAAAAAGAATTTTGTGGTACGGATAGATGAAGAAACATTCAAACTTCTTGAACAATGGGCCCAAGATGAGTTCCGAAGTGTTAATGGGCAAATTGAATATTTACTTCATGAAGCACTCATAAAAAGTAAAAGAAAGAAAAACAGTAAATAAGAATATTTAGGGATCATGTGATCCCTTTTTTTTTTAATAAAATTTGGAATATAATTTTTAGCACTTATATTAGTGTATTATTTAAATAGTACACTAGTATGATATCAATTAAAAACTTAAATTTTAGTTATACTAAATCCAAGCCAATCTTCGCCGATCTCAACCTTGAGTTGGAAGCAGGACATATTTACGGATTGCTTGGAAAGAACGGTGCTGGCAAATCCACACTATTAAAAAATATGGTTGGATTAATATATCCAACGAATGGACATATCACTGTAATAGGTGAGGAGAGTAGAAGACGAAATCCTTCGTTGCTAAAAGAAATATGCTTCATTCCTGAGGACTTGCATTTGCCACAGATTTCTGTCAATCAATTTTTGAAATCCACTGCTCCCTTTTATCCGAACTTTGACAAGGCTTATTTTCAAGAATTGTTTGAGGAGTTTGGTATCCCAGAAAATCAAAACTTAGGGAATATGAGTTATGGACAAAAGAAGAAATTTCTAATAACTTTTGGACTGGCGACCAATACCAAAGTGGTGGTTATGGACGAGCCTACCAACGGTTTGGATATTCCATCAAAAGCGCAATTCAGAAAAGTCCTAGCTTCGGTCATGAATGAGGATCGTGTTATTGTGATTTCTACGCATCAGGTGCGTGATCTGGATAATCTTATTGACTCTGTAATCATCTTGGATCAACACAAAATCGTACTTAATGAATCCATACAGCGGATATCAGATCGTTTGCATTTCAAAAAGGTCACTGCGTTGAGCGACGATGTATTGTATGCTGAGAAAAGTATCGGCGCTTACCATGTTATTTCGTCTAATCCGGATTTTGAAGATTCAAAAATCGACCTTGAATTGCTATTTAATGGGGCTACCGCTGAAAATGAAAATATAACTAAACATTTTAGGACTGTATAGATATGAATAATACATTTAATATAAACCGATTCTTATTGCTCGTGCAAAGACAATGGTTATCGTTTCGGAAGGAATATTTTTTAATTGTCGGTGTGGTACTGGCTATTGTAATATTTTTTTACAGTAAACAAGTCTATGATATATCCAAGTTTGCTTCATTGCCCAATGCCGGAGATCAGCACTTCAATTTGGTCGGTACACGGACATCCTTATTTTGTATTTTGGGTGTGCTCTATGTGACACTAATCGCAAGCGCCTATTTTAGAGGGCTCGGAAAATCGGGATCGGCTATTCCCAATTTATTGCTTCCGGCTTCTCAATTCGAAAAATTTCTAAATGCGCTGGTCTATACCGTTCTTTTAGGCTTTACGACATTTCTATTGTTGTTTTATATCGTGGATTATGGATTTATGAGCTATTTACGCGGGATATTAACGTCACAATACAGTACTTGGTATAATGGTGAAGAAATAGTGACTGACCGCTTAGCGTATTTAGTACCAAGTTTATATAATGAAAATATCGTTTATGCTTTTTTTGTTCCTTTCTTACTGAATGCCATATTTTTATTGGGCTCAATCTATTTTGCTAAAAGTCAGTACATTAAAACGATTGTGTCGGTATCCATCTATATTGCGATATGCTATTTTATCATCTACGTTGTTTATAGAATTTTCTTTGCAGATGTAATTCAGCTCGAAGACAAGAATGTGAAGGAATTTATCAATCCGGTAAAACTATTATCTGCTATAGGCTGGTTTATCACAGTGGCTTTGTGGACGATCACCTATTTTAGGTTAAAAGAAAAGGAGGTATAGTATGGACTTTAATCCAAATAAAGCAATCTACTTACAGATAGTGGATCATATATGTGAACAAATTCTGTTGAATACCTGGAGCGTGGAAACAAAAATTCCTTCTGTACGCGAGATGGCCGTCGAGTTGGGCGTCAATCCCAATACAGTGATGCGTACATACGATTTCTTGCAACAGCATAATATCATTACGAACAAGCGCGGAGTCGGATTTTTCGTGACAGCGGATTCGCTTTCTGAAATCAAAAAATACAAAAAGGAGGTTTTTATGAAAGAAGATCTGCCTCAAGTATTCAAAAATATCTATCTCTTAGATATTAGTTTAGAAGAATTGAAAGATAAATATGAATCTTTCATAGTGGATAATTATAAATCGAACTAACATGAAATTGAGTAATAAATTATTGATCATATTAGGGATAGTAGTTTTTATGCTTCCCTTAGGTATAGTCGTCGCTGTGAATAGCGGTGGCGTCAACAAGAATGAATACATCCACAGTTTAGAAGAAGAGTCCAAAAGTTTTGCCGCGGAGACGAAACATTTGAGTGGAAATGCGCTGAAGGCGTATAAGTCGATCACTATTAAAAGTGAAGGTCCACAAGATCTTATTCTTCATTTGGTTCAAGATAGCCATTATGGATTTAAGAGTACGTACGCACTACCAGATGTGGAGGTCGTGGACGCAGCAAACGGCGAAACTATATTGCACTTTAAAAACCCATCATGGCAATCCGCTCATGTCTATTTATATGCTCCGGATTTTGAGCATATTTCTTTAGAAAATTTCAATTTAAGTAAACTATCCACCCGCGAGGATTCATTGAAGCTGGATGTCATTAATTCGCCTTGGTCCTTTAATGTAGCTGATAATGAATCATTGAAATCTATGGATATTACATTGCAGGGGTCGAAGATTGAAAACGTGAATTTCGGAGAGCTGGAGCAATTGAATCTTTCCTTAATTAATTCGGAGATTAAAATGGAGTCTAAATCGTACAAGAAATTAGCGCTTAATTTGAACAATGCCAAATTTGTGATGGAAGGGGAGAACAACGTAAATCCTACTTTTAGTCAGCTTTCCGTGCTGTCGAAGGGACAATCTTATATCAATTTTCCTAAAAAGACAATAGTCCAAAATATTGATGGCAATCTGTCTGATAGTACGATTATGGTAGTCCCGGCTTTTTTGTTAAAGAATTTGATTAAATAAGCAGATAGTCTAAACAAACACATACAAACTCATCGACACACCATTTGCGTTGAAGTAGGGACAAGACACCAATCTCTTTGAAAATCACTTACACAAACAAATGCCCTGAGCTCATTATTAATGACTTGTGTATAGGGCATTTGTTTATTTAGAATCAATGACATATATAATCACCGTTGATATCTATTCTGTAGCAATTCTCAACCGTAGTTATTGAATATTCACCACCCCAGCGACGATGTGTCGGACCGAGTATTACCGCTTCAATTATATTTTTAGGAACGATTCTGATTAACTTAAAGTTAACATACGGTTTAAACATCAATTAAAGCTGTAGATTAATTAAGTTGTAAACCAATTAAATTTATTTTTAAAAAAAAAGATTAATATAGCCCAAAGTGGCTAATAAAGAGTAGTTTACAAGAACCGAAAGTGCTATCGGTAACGATTTAGTAATGGTGCTTACTGCACTCGCTTTCATCTGATTACCTTGTAAATCATTACCGCAAATTTAATAAAAAAAAGGGTTAAGTCGTAGCGTACTTAACCCTTTTTTCTGCTTTTTCCAATATACATCATAAGGCGTTATAAAATAAATCTTCCCCAATATGGGGGCAACCTGTGATATTGGTTCCGATATTATTTCCAAGTTTTGACAAATAAACAAAAATGTAAATCCGAAACGTATGGTGTTAATCTCTAAAAATCTAAGCTATGGAAATCGTGTTGAACAAAATATTATCGGAAATTCAGCGTCAGGAAGATATGCTATCTTCTCAAATGATGCAAACTGCGGATGAGGCTTACCAAATGACCTTATTCTTAAAGGAAATGCTGTTTACTATAAAGATGAAAGTCTTGCAGACCGGATTTAAGGACGAACGGCAGGAAATCAATTTTTTCAAGAATATCAAACCGCAGATTTTAGGAAAACTTATTTATTACAATAAGGTATTCCGCATTGAAACTACCTGCCCCGTAAGTGCAGGGAGAATACACCAAAGTTATTTTGAAAACCAACTGAAAATTCTGAAATCCGAATACAAGTAAAGCATATCCAATGAGGATTTTTACAGGTACTATCGTGCAGGCAGAACTGACCGTGACCACAGTTATTTCAGGCTCGGAAAAATCAATTACCACGATGGTCTAAAAAGTAGTGTATTTGAAATTGACCTTAGCTTTTCTACTTATTACGATAACAAAGTTGCCCATATTATAGCCAATGAATTACTTTATACTTTCTTGCTTACCAAAATAAACCCTGAAAAAAATCCCGATACCATTTCAATAAACGGTGATGGAAACAAAGACATTTCGTGGACGAACTCGCAAAATGCACTGATAGAATTGATTTACGCCCTGTATGTTTCCAAATCTATTGCATACGGGAAAATAGGCATCAGGAAATTAGCATTGATTTTCCAAATCCTCTTCCGAACGCCCTTGAACGATATACATCATTCTTTCCACCGAATGAAAACAAGGGCAGGCTCCCGAACAGTGTTTTTAGACCAGCTCAAAATTTCCCTCGAAGAGTATATGGATAAAGACCTTTAGCAACATCAGCACGGGTGTTTGAAAGCAGTACACAAAATGTACTGCTTTTTCTTTGCCCATATATGCCAATTGGCATATATGGGCAAAAGGCTACTACAAAATAACCGAAACACGCTAAAACCCTTATTAAACAAGGGTTTTTCTCATTGCAAAAAATTTGAAAAAAAGTGCCAAACCAATGGGTACGCATTGGCAGACAAACACTGCCACACTTCTGAATTTTGTACTGTGAATATTAAACAATAGTGCAATGAACATTATAACAGTTGACGAAGAAGTGTGGAAGCACCTCAACGAACGGTTGAAAGCCATTAGCGAATATATCCTCAAACTGGAAGATACAAGCTACGATAGCTTATGGCTCAACAACCACGAAGTCTGCCAGTATCTCCACATCAGCGAAAAAACGTTGTGGCGTATGCGCACCAACGGGCAGATAGCTTTTTCAAAAATGTACGGGCAGTATTACTATACGATTGGTGCTATCAAGGAAATGCTCAACGCTAACGCCGTGCAGACGACCGATGAATATGTGGAGCAGCTTATGGCGAAAGGCAAAAGCTATATCGAGAAAGGCAGAAAGCTGAAATCAGGTAATCATTAAAAGCGTCCCCGTATGAATATCGACAAAATGGAATTTGTGGCGTGGATGGAACGCATAATGGACAGGCTGGACATTCTTGGCAACCACATAGACGATTTACAAAAGAAGCGCAACAGCATAGACGGCGAAGAGTTACTGGATAATCAGGATTTATTGCAAATGCTGAAAATCAGTAACCGTTCCCTGCAACGGTATCGCTCCATAGGTAAGCTCCCTTATTATACCATTAGCGGAAAACTGTATTACAAGCTATCCGATGTGCATCAGTTCATCAGGGAAAGTTTTAACCCTCCGTTACCTAAACTGGATGCCAATAAGTGACAAACGCTGCCTTTGAGTGCCACATAAAGCAAATCAGTGAAGGCTTCCTTTACATTCGATCGTGAAATTTTGAAATTTTCAGATTATGAGCGAAGTAACAACTAATAAACAGGAAATGCCCGAACAGCTTTCGGACATCTTACTCGTACTGGATAAAGAGAAAATGAAAATCCAGGCAGTAAAGAGTATAGACGAAAACGGGAAAATGGAAACCGTTAACCCCACGAAGAAAAATCAAAACCAGTTTATGCGTGTGGATAAAAGCGGTGATTTCTTTTCCAACTTCTTTTCCAATTTTTTCAGCCAGTTAAAGAACCCTACAAACTTTACTTTCTTCAAAGTGCCTGCCTCGGTTGCTGCTGAAAAAGCAGAGGAATTACAAAAGCACGTAGATAAGCCCACTCCACAGGGCGAAATAGTGCTGAAAGAACACGAAGTGAAAGCAGAACCCCAACCCGATAAAAAACAAGAAAATCAAAATAATATGGCAACAGCACAAACAACAACGGAAACAGGCGAATATCGCTACAAGCCGGAGCAGATTGATTGGGACACAATGAAAAACCTCGGATTGAGCAAAGAGTATCTTGAAAAAAGGAACCTGCTCGACCCTTTGTTACGAGGTTATAAAACCAATGAGCTTTTACCGATAGGTATCAACCTCGGGGGCTCTATCCTCCGCACGGATGCCCGCCTGTCTTTACAGCAAGCGGAAGACGGCAATGTTATCGTGGCAATACACGGTATCAAAAGAGAACCTAACCTTCACTTTGAATTTTTCGGTCACAAGTTTACGGACGAAGACAAGAAAAACCTGCTCGAAACGGGTAATATGGGGCGTGTCGTCAATTTGGTAAACTCCAAAACAGGCGACCTGATGCCGTCCATTATAAGTATTGACAGGCTGACCAATGACGTGGTTGCACTGCGCACGGAGTTTATAAAAATTCCCGATGAAATTAAGGGCGTAAAGCTGAATGACGAACAAAAACAAACGCTGATGGAGGGCAAACCGCTCTATTTAGAGGGTATGATTTCCTCGAAAGGAACGGAGTTTTCGGCAACTGTACAATTCAATGCGGACAAACGGTATGTTGAGTTCCTGTTTGACAGAAGCAACAACAATCAGCAGACGCAAACGAACCAACAGAATACCCAACAAAGCAATCAGCAAAGCCAACCGCAAGAAGCTCCAAGAACTTTCAGGGGCAAAGAACTGGATGATGAGCAGTACAACAAGTTCAAAGCCGGACAAACCATATACGTTGAACTGAAAGACAAAAAAGACCAACCGTATAAGGGTTATATCACGTTCGACAAAGATACCGGAAAGACCAATTTTGAGTTTCCCGGTCAGTACAAAGCACGGGTCGAACCTGCCGAAACTCATAAAACACAAACTGCCGTCAATTCGGAGGGTAAAACCAACGACGCGACCAAGAACGTCCAAGAGCCTTTGACGTCCGGGCAGCAAAGACCGAAAAACGAGAAGCAGCAGGAGCAACAGGATAACAAGCCTGAAAAATCCAAAGGCAGAAAAATGTAATACAGTATGAAAACAATCATTGCAGAAAAACCAAGCGTAGCAAGGGAAATAGCCGGACTTGTGGGAGCATCCGATAAAAAGGATGGCTACCTGACAGGTAACGGCTATTTTGTTACGTGGGCATTCGGTCATTTAATAGGACTGGGAATGCCCGAAGATTACGGCATTTCGGGATTTGATAAAGCATCCCTGCCGATACTGCCCAACCCGTTTTTATTGACCGTCCGCAAGGTCAAAAAAGACAAAGGGTACACCGCCGATACTGGCGTATTAAAGCAACTGAAAGTCATTGAGCAGCTTTTTAAGCAAAGCAACAGCATCATCGTTGCTACCGATGCAGGTCGTGAGGGCGAACTCATTTTCAGGTACATTTATGAATACCTGAAATGCAACAAACCTTTTGAACGCTTTTGGATAAGTTCGCTTACCGAAAAGGCAATAAAGCAAGGCTTCAACAACCTAAAAGACGGGGCAGCATTTGACGGACTGTATCAGGCAGCGCAAGGCAGAAGCCGTGCCGACTGGCTTGTAGGCATCAATGCTACACAGGCATTGAGCATTGCCGCAGGCAATGGTATCTATTCGCTTGGAAGAGTGCAAACGCCCACACTGGCTTTGATATGCAAACGTTACCTCGACAATAAGAATTTCACGGTAAAGAAATACTGGCAGATACAATTAACGCACAACAAAGCCCAGGTTGATTTCAAAAGTATTTCCGCAACCAAATGGGACGAAAAGCAACTTGCTGATGATACCCTTAAAGCTATTCAGCGTGGCGCAACGGCAACCTTTACATCAGTAGAAACCAAAAGCGTTACAGAACAACCGCCCTTGCTTTTCGACCTGACAGGCTTACAAAAGGAAGCCAACAAAAGGCTGAAATTATCTGCTGAAGCAACGCTCAATATCGCACAAAGCCTGTACGAAAAGAAGTTTATCACGTACCCACGTACCGGGAGCAAATACATCCCTGAAGATATGTGGGCAGAAATTCCAAACCTCGTGCGGGCATTGCAAAATCGTGAGGATTGCAAGCAAGCCCTTACCAAAATCAAATGGGGACGGTTCAACAAACGTATCGTGAATGACCTCCGTGTAACGGACCATCACGGTTTGTTGATTACGGACAAAGTGCCGTCCGTACTTAATGCAGACGAAAACAAGATTTACAATATGATTGCGCTTCGCTTGCTTGAAGCCATATCGCAAGCCTGTGTCAAAGAAATAACCGATGTATCATTACAGGTATTGCATTACGACTTTACGGCAAAAGGCTGTAAAATTCAGGAAGCGGGTTGGCGTTCCATAAAAGGAAGTTTTACCGATGACGGCGAAGAGCCAGTGCAGGAATTACCTGAACTGCATAAAGGCGACGAACTTGCCATAAAGGAAGCCGCAGTTTTGGAAAAGCAGACCAAACCACCAGTGCTTTACACCGAAGCCGGGCTTTTTTCGGCTATGGAAACCGCAGGGAAAGAAATTGAGAACGAAGAAGAACGCAAAGCCCTCAAAAATATCGGCATCGGTACTCCTGCAACAAGAGCCGCCATTATCGAAACCCTGTTTACCCGTAATTATATCCAACGGGATAAACGTTCTTTAATCCCTACGGAAAAAGGATTGCAGGTGTACGGGCTTGTAAAAGACCGGAAAATTGCAGACGTGGCAATGACTGCCGAATGGGAATTGGCGTTACAGAAAATAGAAAATAACGAAGCGAATGCCGGAACATTCCAAAAGGAAATGGAAACCTATGCCAAATCTATTACCGATGAATTGCTACAAACCTCTATTGCAAGCACCAACCAACCCAAACTAACCTGCCCGAAATGCAAAAGTCAGCAGCTTATTATCCGTGACAAGATTGTGAAATGCCCTGATGAGGCTTGTAACTGGGTACAGTTCCGCACCGTCTGCGGTGTACAAATCAGTATCGAAAATGTAACAAACCTTGTCAATAAAGGCAAAACCTCTCTTATCAAAGGAATGACAAGCAAAGCCGGAAAGAAATTCGATGCTTACATCATTCTGAAAGAAAACGCTGAAAGTTCCTTTGAGTTTGAAAAAAACAAAAGCAGTAAACGCAATGGAAAATAAACCGTCAATCGTACCCAAAGAAATCAGGAACCTGATTTATACTATCCGGGGCAAACAGGTAATGTTGGATAGCGACCTCGCTGCCTTATATCAGGTAGAAACAAAGAACCTGAACAAAGCTGTTAAAAGAAATATTAAGCGTTTTCCTGTATCATTCTGCTTTCAACTGACCGAAGAGGAAGTTGAAAACTTGATGTTCCAATTTGGAACCTCAAGTTTAAATTACGGCGGCAGACGTTATTTGCCCTATGCTTTTACGGAACAAGGCGTTGCAATGGCATCTGCCATACTTCGTTCTGATATAGCCGTTAAAATGAGTGTGGAAATAATGGAAGCCTTTGTAGAAATGCGGCGTATGCTCATCAGCAACGCTTCTTTGTTTCATCGTTTGGACAATATCGAGTTAAAGCAACTGGAAGCCGACCAAAAATTTGAAGAGATTTTTAAGGCTTTGGAAAGCGACAAGCTGCACAGCGAAAAAGGCATTTTCTACAACGGGCAGATTTTTGATGCCTACGACTTTGTTTCCGATATTATCCGTAGTGCCAAAAGCTCTGTTATCCTGCTTGATAATTATGTGGATGATACGGTGCTTACCTTGTTGGGTAAGCGTAAGACTAATGTAACCGCTACAATCCTTACCAAAAGTATCAGCAATCAGTTACGGTTAGACTTACAACGCTACAATAGCCAATATCCTCCGATAGAAATTGAAGTGTTTTCCGACGCCCACGACCGTTTTTTGATTATTGACCATACAGAACTCTACCATATAGGGGCATCGCTCAAAGACCTGGGCAAAAAATGGTTTGCTTTTTCAAGAATGGATATTGAAGTCGGCAGGATGCTTCAAATATTGAACAAGGCGTAAAAAATGAACCTCCGAATTATCGGAGGTTCATTTTTAGTTTTTTTATGCTTCAAAATGCTCTAATACGTTCTTAAATAACCTTTAGTAATATTTCTTCTTTAGCCATAAACTTGCTTTTACCAACAGTATAAGTACAGGTACTTCTACCAACGGTCCTATAACGCCCACAAATGCCTGTGGAGAATGAATACCGAAAACCGCTATTGCTACGGCTATTGCCAATTCAAAATTGTTTCCTGTGGCTGTAAATGCGATGGATGCGTTTTTGTCGTAAGGAACGTTTAAAGATTTATTGATAAAGAAGCTGACAAAAAACATTAGTACAAAATAGATGATTAACGGTATGGCTACTTTTACTACATCCATTGGCAGTTCTAATATTTTATCGCCTTTCAGACTGAACATTAATACGATTGTAAACAGTAAAGCATATAATGTAATGGGCGATATTCGAGGTACAAATTTCCTGTTATACCATTCAATTCCTTTTGACTTTACCAATGCGTAACGGCTTATAAAACCTGCTAAGAAAGGAATGCCTAAGTATATTAATACGCTTTCGGTTACGTCTTTCATTGATACGCTTACATTGAAATTGGCTACTCCTAATTTGCTTGGTAATACATTAATGAATAACCAAACTAAGAAGCTATAAGAAATTATCTGAAAGATGCTGTTTAATGCAACTAACATAGCTGTGTATTCTCTGTTTGCTTTAGCTAAATCGCTCCATACGATTACCATTGCGATACATCTTGCCAAACCTATCAATATCAAGCCTGTCATATAATCGGGTTCATTACGTAAAAACAAAACGGCTAATCCGAACATCAATATTGTACCGATAACCCAATTGAGCAATAAGGATATGCCGATTACTTTTTTATCCTTAAATGCTTGGGGCAATAATGAATAATCCACTTTTGCCAATGGCGGGTACATCATCAGTATCAGACCTATTGCCAAAGGAACGTTTGTAGTGCCTACGGATAAAGCATTTGTAATTTTTGATATTCCCGGAAAGAAATACCCTAAACCTATACCTGCTGCCATTGCAAGGAATATCCATAAGGTAAGGTAACGGTCAAGAAATTTTAGTTTTGGTTGCATTGGTTATTGACTGACTTTTGAAAAAACATAAAACATTTCCGTTGCTATCTGTAAACTTCTTTCTGCATATACCTGTGATTGCTCCGGTGTATTGTCTGAAATTTTAGGGTCTTCAAATGTGATAGGTATCCTTTTTTCTGCACCTGCAATAAATGGACATCCACCGTCTGCCTGTGAACAGGTCATAATGGCTGTAAATGCTGATACTGGGTTGAAAGGACTATCGTACTTTTTTGAAAAGCCGATAACAGGCAAAGCATTATCGCTGTATTTTATGGCATATACAGGGTTATTAGTATGTGCGATTTTGAAAATGTTAAACCCCTGATTAGTCAATGTTTCTGCAACTTTCGGAAATAGTGACGTTTCTTCCGTACCGCCCGAATAACAATGTACATTTGGTATATTAAAATGTGCTGACGCTACCTGTGCCCAAACCTGTGATAAATGGCTTCTTCGGGAATTGTGGGTACAGATGAAATTGATATTTATATCCTGCCTGTCGTTTACTTTTTGCTGTATAAAATCAATCAGCGGTTGTAATACGGCTTTACGTTCTTCGCTGATGCTTTGTACATCAATTTTGTTGTTAATGATTTCGATTAGTTTTTGATACATCGCATTTTGTTTTTAGTGTTTAGCAACATCCCGAATTTGGTGTACAGCAAGCATTATTCAGCTCTGATAATTTTACCTTTTGCTTTTCGGCAGGAATGCCGCAAGCATCACTTGCCAAGCAAGCGGTTTGCTTGTTTTTCAGTACAAAATGGTTTCCGTTAAAATTCAAATCGTATTTACCAACCGTTTCGCTTTGGTATTCTACTTCTATTTCGGCATCTTCAATACCCAACTTTTCTTCGGATAGCTTAATGATGTTTAATAGCTTTGTTGGCTTTAATCGGTGTTCAAAATCGTTGGCATTCCATAATTGGAAATTGACAACTTTTTCGTTTCTAATTGTTCCGCCACAATCAATGAAGTGTTTTGTAATAACACCTATCTCGGTAACGTGAAAGTGTTCGGGTACAAATGTTCCGTTCTCTAAATTGAAATTCAACATTATCCAATGCTGGTAAGATTTCTTTGATGTTTGATAGTTTCATTATTTTTTTATTTAATTGTTATATTGCTTTATTGCGATTAATGTGCTTAAAAAAAATGCTTAACAGCATTTATCAACCTCTACATTATCTATAAAGAAAGCATTGAGTTCCTTTTTAATCTGCTGCCAAACATTTTCATCAATACAGTAGCACACACTTGTCCCTTCTATATTGCCTTTGATGATACCAATGTTTTTAAGCTCTTTTAAATGTTGTGAAATCGTAGCCTGCGCCAATCCTAATTCTTCCACTAAGTCATTACAAATGCAAGCATTCTGCTTGATGATGTATTGCAGGATAGCTATACGGGCAGGATGAGCCAGTGCCTTTAAAGTGGTTGCCAAGCTGTTTTGCTGTTCTGTAAATATTTCTGTTTTTGTTACGCCCATCTTATTTGTAATAATATATCGCAATATTACGATAAATATTTAAACCCCAAAAGTAGTTTGTGAAAAAACATATAGCCAAGCACCAATTCTGTATAAATAATCAGTTCAATTTTCTATTGTAAATCGCCAAATCCTGCCTTTCAAAGCCAAACGCTGCAACATTATCAAAGGCATTTGCTCCTGCTTATAATTTTAGGATTTAAGTAAAATTCTAATCAAAATAAGTATGGATGTACAGCAAAAAGACCTGTCGTATTTCAGATTACGACTGCAAGAATTATTAAACAGTAGCTTTCCCGAAAAGGCACACGACCAAAAATTTATTGACCAACGGTCTTCGTGGGCTGCCAATGCTTATGAGGGTGCTTTCCGTTCGGGAAACGCCGTTGAGCAATGCGACGAAATAGCCAACTACATACTTTTTGAGGGCTTGCACTTTTCCAAGTTCGACACGGTTTTCAAAGTGGTATGCAATGAATTTGATACCATAATGGCAGACGAGGAACTGCGACCG
>JBMDWK010000088.1:0-17925 GCA_048595255.1 Sphingobacterium sp.
AAGTCAATTCGGTACAGCTTCCGATTTTCGAAATACGAATAGCCTTATTGTATGGGATAATGTCCTCACCTATAGCAAATCTTTTGACAAGCACAGTATAGAGGCTATGGCTGGATCATCATGGACAGATTCAAAATATTCTAATAGCTATATCAATGGATCACACTTTAGAAATGAGATCATCCAAACACTAAATGCTGCTAACAAAATTTCGTGGAATGGCACGGGAAGCGGAGCGTCAGATTGGGCTATATTCTCTCATTTTGCGCGTGCCATGTACAATTATGATGGCAAGTATTTGTTTACAGCCAATATGCGTGCTGACGGGTCTTCCAAACTCAATCCGAATGATAGATGGGGATATTTCCCGTCATTTTCTGCGGCATGGAGATTATCATCCGAAGCATTCCTTCAAGACGTAAACTGGATCAATGACCTGAAAATCCGTGGTGGATGGGGACAGACCGGTAACCAATCTGGGTTAGGTGACTATTCATACCTACAACTCTACAATATCGAACGTTTCCAATGGTTTCAAGTGGGATTTGAAAATGCAGTGCCTAATATCAGCCCCGCCAACCTTCGTACACGGGATTTGAGCTGGGAAACAACGACCCAATCTAATATTGGTTTGGACTTTGTAGGTCTTAGCAATCGTCTTTCCGTGACGTTGGATTATTACCACAAGAAGACAACCGACATGCTGATGTTTGTATCTCTACCTGAAGGACAGATAGCGCAGACTATCCGTAGGAATGAAGGCGAAATGACAAATAGAGGTTTCGAGGTGGCTGTGAATACCAAAAATATTCAGAATGCATTGACTTGGGACACTGATTTCAATATTTCGTTCAATCGCAATAGATTAGACAAACTGGAACTGCAAAAAATCTATTATAGTGCAAAAACCGTTGATGTAGTAAATGATTTTGTCGTGAGAAATGAACCGGGTAGGCCGTTAAGTGGGTTTTTCGGATACATCTCTGATGGTGTGAATCCCGAGACGGGTGAATTGATGTATAGAGATTTGAATGGCGACAACAAAATTTCTTCTTCAGACAGAACTTATATAGGTGATCCTAATCCTAAGTTTACCTACGGGATGACCAATAATTTTTCATGGAATAATATTGACCTCAGTATTTTCATACAAGGCACTTATGGCAACGATATTTTCAACGCCAGCCGCATGGAAATGGAAGGGATGTACGACGGCAAAAATCAAATTACCAAAGTATTGGATCGTTGGAAAATACCAGGACAGATTACGGATGTGCCCAAAGCAGGATATGACATGAAAAATTCGAGTTATTTCGTCGAAGATGGTAGTTATTTAAGATTAAAAAACATATCCCTAGGTTACAATTTCCAGACGGATAGATTGAAAAGAGTAGGTATCAACAAACTGCAACCTTATTTTTCTGTGAGCAACTTGCTAACCCTGACACGTTATACAGGTATGGATCCTGAGGTCAATCAATGGGGAGGCAACGGAGCCATACAAGGCATCGACTGGGGTACATACCCACACAGTAGATCATTTGTATTTGGATTAAATCTTGTATTTTAAAATTGAAGGATCATGAAAAGATTTATAATATACCCTTTAATATTAACGCTTTGCGTAAGTATTTTTAATTCTTGCTCACTCGTTAGAGATCCTTTGGATAGTTATTCAGATGTGAGTGAAGGTGAAAACGAGTCGGGGCAACAAATTGTATTTAAAGACAGGGCATCTGTTGATAATTATTTAAATTCCTTGTATCAGCAGTTGCGCGACCGCCAAGAGCATTGGTACCTTGACCTCCTATTGATCGCCGAGTCACATGCGGACAATGCCTACGCAGGCACAACAGGTGCAGAAGTCGTTCCTTTTGAGAATAACTCTATCGAAGGCTCCAATTCTGTTGTAGACCGAGATTGGTCACGTTATCTGGAAGATATTGCTCGCGCCAATCGATTGGTCATCTTTGTCGACAGTGTCGCGGACAATAGCCTCTCCCCTGCTCTTATTAAATCCTATAAGGCTCAAGCCAAAATTTTTCGTGCTTTGCTCCTGTTTGATATGGTACGCATCTTCGGATCCATCCCTGTTGTGACGACAGTAGCTCCAGATATTACGGGCGAAAACGTATCTGAGGTCTATCCGCAGTATTTCCCTAAGCAAAGCACCGAAGAAGAAGCTTATCGACAAATCGAGAAAGACTTGCTAGAGGCTTTGGTGGATGCTCCAGACAACAACAACGTGGATAAAACAAAGTTCTCCAAGTCCGTAGCCAAAGCCTTGCTGGCGAAAGTATATGCAGAAAAGCCTATCCGCGATTATGCCAAAGTAATCCAATATGCGGATGCATTAGCTGCAGATGGATTTGATCTAAATCCTAACTATGCCGATTTATATGCACTCACTGCCGACAATAAAGATCTAGCGCAGCGCAATACCCGAGAGTCTATTTTAGAGGCACATTTTACCCCTGGATCGGGCAACTGGGCATCATGGATGTTTGGTAGAGATTTGTCCAATTACGAAGTCAACTTTACTTGGGCAAAATGGGTAACACCTTCACGTGACCTCATTCAGACGTACCAAAACGAAGGTGACATGATTCGTATGAATCAGTCCATCGTATACTATACTACGACTTGGAGCAATTATTACCCTTCTTCGCATTATCCATTTATGTTTAAGCTGCGCTCGGGCATGAGCAGTATCATCAAACTTCGGTATGCGGACATTTTATTGCTAAAAGCAGAGGCGCTTATACAACAAAACTCGCCCAACCTTAATGCGGCAGCAGAAATCATTGACAAAGTACGCACACGTGTTAGTCTTCCGAAACTATCAGCAGCGGATAAATCAAGTAAGGAAAATCTGTTAAATGCCTTACTAAAAGAACGCCGGTTAGAACTGGCTTTCGAAGGACAGCGTTGGTTTGATTTGGTTCGATTGGACAAAGTAGAAACCGTTATGAATGAGGTTTTCAAAAAAGATACTGGCAGAAGGCCGTTAGTATATCCGTTCAATGAGAATTCGTACAGATTACCTATTCCTCAGAGCAAAATAGATCAAAATCCTAATCTAGTACAGAATCCAGGTTATTAATAATTGATGTTATGAAATTTTTAAATAATAAAAATATGCTACAAGCACTCTTATTGTCTTGCTTACTCACGGCTTCGGCTTCATGTCAAAGAGATAGTTTTACTCCTTCTGAGAAAGAAAAGACAACAACTTCCGGCGATATATCCGTTCTTATGACCACCAATAACCGTGCATACGACTTGACCAAATTATATGTGGATTACAGTGATAAATTCAACATGTCACCGAATACCATCAAACTTACGCCAGCGATACAATACCAGACTATGGATGGATTTGGGGCTGCAATTACAGGTTCGACATGCTATAACCTGATGAAAATGAATAAAGAAGACCGTACCCAATTTCTTACCCAAACTTTCTCCGAAAGCCAGGGGCTGGGCATGAGTTATATTCGCATTTCCATTGGTTGTTCGGATTTTTCGCTAAGTGAATATACATTATGGGATACACCGGGCAAAGAAAATTTTGCCCTGCAGGAAGAAGAGAAAAATTATGTAATTCCTATTTTAAAAGAGATATTGGCAATAAATCCCAATCTCAAAATCATGGGTTCGCCTTGGACCGCGCCGCGTTGGATGAAAGTAAACAATCTGACCGATCTGCAACCATTCAACTCATGGACAAGCGGCCAACTGAATCCGCAATATTATCAAGATTATGGCTGGTACTTTGTACGCTGGATAGAGGAAATGAAAAAGGAAGGCATCAATATTCATTCTATCACTATACAAAATGAGCCTTTGAACCGCGGTAATTCAGCTTCTATGTATATGACTTGGCAAGAGCAGCAGAAATTCATCAAAGATGCGTTAGGCCCACAAATGAAGGCTGCCAATCTACAGACAAAGATTTATGCTTTTGACCATAACTATAATTACGACAACATAGAGGATCAGAAAAATTATCCGATCAACATCTATAATGATCCTGCAGCTGCAGCCTATATTAGCGGTGCTGCTTATCATAATTACGGCGGGGATAAAGCTGAATTGTTGAATATTCACAACCAACGTCCTGACAAAGAACTTGTTTTCACTGAAACATCTATCGGTGAATGGAATGAAGGTCGAAATTTAGAAAAACGCCTAACCGATGACATGCGTGAGGTAGGTCTTGGCACCGTGAACAATTGGAGTAAGGCTGTCATTGTATGGAATCTGATGTTAGACACCGAAAAAGGTCCGAACCGTGATGGAGGTTGTCAGACCTGCTACGGCGCGGTAGATATCAACAGCAAAAATTTCAAAACAATATCGCGTAATTCGCACTATTATGTCACTAGTCACCTTTCGGCCGTAGTAAAACCCGGCGCAGTACGCATCGGTACTGAAGGATATACTGCTACCGGATTAGAGTACGCTGCATTCAAAAACCCAGACAACTCCTATGCTATGGTACTCATGAATGATGCGAATGAAAACCGTAAAATAACATTGAGTGATGGTACAAAACATTTTAGCTACGATGTGCCTTCCAAGTCTGTTGTTTCTTTCAAGTGGAATAATTAATTTATTGTGTTATGAAAAGATTTAATTATTACTTTTTCGCATCGCTGCTGTATCTAACGACACTGCTGTCTTGTCAGAAAGAAAAATCGTACGAATACCAAGTCGGCAATCCTACTATAGCGATCCAATCCGATGTAAGCAAAGCTTTATTTGGCGACAGCCTGTCCTTTGAAGTCGAGGTGAATGATTCACAAATAGACCTGTCCACGCTCAAAGCACAGCTGTACTTTACGGATGACTTAGTCAGCGAAACGGTGATACGAACCAAGCAGCCAGGCACATACCGCGGAAAGATCTATGTGCCTTATTACAAGAATATTCCAAATGGAACAGCTACATTGAAATTCATTGTGGAGAATATTTCACAAAAAAAGGTAGAAAAAATAGTGGACCTGGCGCTCAGTCGTCCAGATTTCCCATACATCGAACTCATTACAGCAAGCAAAACATACAAATTGCTTAAACAGGCAGAAAACACTTACACTCTGACAGAAAATTTACCGTTCTCGGTAAAGGGATATCTGCAAACACCAAAAGTAGGAAGTCATGGAAATGTGATGCATTTTGGATGGGTCAATAATGAAATAGCTTTCGGGAGTACCAATGAAATTCCTTTTTCCAACTCCACTTCGGGTACATACTCAATTCAGTTCAATACGCTGACTTACGAAGCTTCACCATTTATCATAGCGTATGCACTCAATGGACAGGTATTCTCCCGCATTGATGACAATCGATATAAAGTCGAATTGATGATCAATAAAGGAGCTCCTATTACTATCGATGGTATAGAGGATTTAAGCGAGTGGTGGATAGATACGGATTATTTCAGTCGAGATAACGACGGCAACCTCACTTCTAATGTAATTAATGGCAAATACCGTATCACAGCCGATTTCGCAAAGAAATACTTCATCATCGAAGCGATGTCCGGAAATGACCTTGCATCCTTGCAAGCAGATGGAACCGGTGCCATTTGGATTATTGGTGAAGGCATAGGTAAACCCGCAGTAGCGACCAATCAAGTTGGATGGAATCCAAGTAATGCACTGTGTCTCGCACCTATAGGTAATAAAAAATATCAAATTACCGTAACAGGTGATCAGACGGTCTATATGGACTATATCAACTTCAAGTTTTTCCATCAAAAAAACTGGGGAGGTGAATTTGGAGGTTCCAGCATCAGCACGACTAGTGACCTCATATTCATTGGCAACGGAAATAATGGCAGAGACTCCGGCAATCTGGGCTTTGTATCAGGCAAGACTATCGCAAAAGATAAATCATATATCCTTACGGTAGATGTCAGCGCCGGAAATAATAATGCCACACTCGAAGTAAAAGAAAAATAAAAATATACCTCATATCAATAGTCGCATCTCACTCCGAATGCGACTATTTTTGTATAACTTTAGATGGTTTAGAACAATTCTAAATTACATCTTTTTTATGCGTTTAAAGTCATTTTTAATAATGATTAGGTACTTTTGCAAGAAAAATTTAAACATTTAAGGATAATGAGTAGTAAATCAAAGCCGCTATTTAGTTCTTCTATAGGCAAGAAATTAATCATGAGCTTAACAGGACTATTTTTATGTACATTCCTGGTAATTCACTTGATTGGTAACTTACAGTTATTTAAGAATGACGAAGGCTATGCATTCAACAATTATGCGCACTTCATGTCGCAATTCACTCCTATTAAAGTAGTATCATACTTACTTTATGCTTCTATTGTCATCCACGCTGTCTACTCTTTAGTCTTGACGATTAAGAATAAAGCTGCTAGACCAGTTGGATACAACCAATCAGCAGGTAATGCAAACAGCAAGTGGAATTCTCGCAACATGGGTATCTTGGGTACTATCATCTTGGTATTCTTAGCTACACACATGCAGCACTTCTGGTTTCAGTACAAATTCGGTACAACACCGTACATCGAGTACAACACTGAAATTGTAACCGGAAATCGTCAAACTATTTCGTCTGACGTACTACCTTCTAATTATGATGGTTATAAAATCTTCGTAAACGATGGTGTTGAAACTATCCAAACTAAAGACTTGTACAAGCAAGTAGCTTATACATTTCAAAATCCATTAATTGTATTATTATACTTGGTTGCAATGGCCGCATTGGCATTCCACTTAATTCACGGTTTCCAATCAGCATTCCAAACTATAGGTTTCAACCACAAAAGATATATTGGATTCATTAGATCAGTTGGTATTTGGGTATTCGGTGTGATAATCCCTATTGCATTCGCTGCAATGCCATTGTATTTCTTTTTCAAAGGTTAGTAATCTCTATTTAAAAATAAAGATATGTTAGATTCTAAAGTACCAGCAGGCCCATTAGCCGAGAAATGGTCAAAACATAAATTCAACATGAAGTTGGTGAATCCTGCCAACAAACGTAAATTTACTATTATCGTAGTAGGTACAGGATTAGCAGGTGCTTCTGCAGCTGCGTCGTTAGCAGAACTAGGTTATAATGTGAAAACATTCTGTTACCAAGACTCCCCACGCCGTGCACACTCTATTGCTGCACAAGGTGGTATCAATGCTGCTAAAAATTATCAAAATGACGGTGACTCTGTTTTCCGCTTATTCTACGATACAATCAAAGGCGGTGACTACCGCGCACGTGAAGCAAACGTACACCGTTTAGCTGAAAACTCAGTAAACATCATCGACCAATGTGTGGCTCAAGGTGTTCCTTTTGCACGTGAATACGGAGGTTTATTAGATAACCGTTCATTCGGTGGTTCACAAGTATCCCGTACGTTCTACGCACGTGGTCAGACTGGACAACAATTATTATTAGGTGCTTACTCTGCATTAAACCGTCAGATCCACAAAGGAAAAGTTAAATCATACACACGTCATGAGATGTTGGATTTAGTGAAAATAGACGGTCACGCGAGAGGTATAGTAACGCGTGACTTAGTAACTGGTAAGATCGAAACACACGAAGGACACGCTGTATTATTATGTACAGGTGGTTACGGAAACGTATTCTTCTTATCCACTAATGCAATGGGCTGTAACGTAACAGCTTCTTGGAGAGCACACAAACGTGGTGCATTCTTCGCGAATCCATGTTATACACAGATCCACCCTACATGTATCCCTGTAACAGGTGATCACCAATCCAAATTAACGTTAATGTCTGAATCATTACGTAATGATGGTCGTGTGTGGGTTCCTAAAACTAGAGAATTAGCTGAAAAACTTCGTAAAGGAGAATTGAAAGCGGCTGATATCAAAGAAGATGATAGAGACTATTTCTTAGAGCGTAAATATCCTTCATTCGGTAACTTGGTTCCACGTGACGTGGCATCTCGTAACGCGAAAGAAATGGTAGATGATGGTCGTGGTGTTGGTAAAACAGGTTTCGCCGTATTCTTGGATTTCGCTGATGCAATCAACCGTATGGGTGAAGATACTGTACGTGCGAAATATGGTAACTTGTTCGATATGTACCACAAAATCACTGACGAAAATCCATACAAACAACCAATGCGTATTTACCCAGCAGTACACTATACAATGGGTGGTGTATGGGTAGATTACAACTTGATGACTACTGTACCAGGGTTATACTGTTTAGGTGAGGCTAACTTCTCTGATCACGGCGCTAACCGCTTAGGTGCTTCGGCATTGATGCAAGGTTTGTCCGATGGTTACTTCGTAATTCCTTACACTGTAGGCGATTACTTAGCTAACTTAGGATCATTTGCTCCTGTTGACAAAAATCATCCTGCATTTGAGCAAACTCGTAAAGAAGTTGAAGATCACGTAAACAAATTATTATCACTTCGTGGTACTAAAACAGTTGACGATATTCACAAAGAGCTGGGTCATATTATGTGGGAATACTGCGGTATGGCGCGTACAGCTGAAGGATTGACTAAAGCTAAAGGATTGATCCAAGACTTGAAAAAAGAATTCTGGTCTAATGCAAACGTATTGGGTGAGAATGAAGAAATGAATATGTCATTGGAGAAAGCTGGTCGTGTTGCTGACTTCTTAGAGTTAGGTGAACTAATGGTTGATGATGCCTTGAATCGTTCAGAATCATGTGGTGGTCACTTCCGTTTGGAATCCCAAACTGAAGAAGGTGAAGCAAAACGTAACGACGAAGAATTCGCATACGTAGCTGCTTGGGAATACAAAGGCGAAGGTCAGCCAGAAGTTCTTCACAAAGAAGAGTTAGTATTCGAGAATGTTAAGTTAACACAAAGAAGTTATAAATAGCATGATTTGCAGCGTAGTTAAGAAATCCCTCAACTACGCTGTATATCAACTGTAATCATATATAGATATGAGTAATCACATGAATTTAACGCTTAAAGTTTGGCGTCAAAAAAATGATAAATCAACTGGTCAATTCGTAACGATTCAGGCAAACAATATCGCTGATGATATGTCTTTCTTAGAGATGCTTGATATCGTGAACGACGATTTGACTCGTAAGGGTGAAGACCCTATATATTTCGATCACGACTGTCGTGAAGGTATTTGTGGTATGTGTTCGTTGGTAATTAATGGTCGTCCTCATGGTCCTAACCAAGGTACGACGACTTGTCAATTACACATGCGTTCATTCCACGATGGGCAGACTATCGTTATCGAACCATGGAGAGCAGCAGCTTTCCCTGTGTTGAAGGATTTGGCTGTAGATCGTACTTCATTCGAACGTATTCAACAAGCGGGCGGATATGTAAATGTTAATACAGGTGGTGTTCCTGACGCAAATGCAATCGCCATTCCTAAAGTTATCGCTGATGAAGCTTTCGAATCAGCTACTTGTATCGGTTGTGGTGCTTGTGTTGCAGCTTGTAAAAATGCCTCTGCAATGTTATTCGTATCTGCTAAAGTATCTCAATTTGCTTTATTGCCACAAGGTCAGACCGAGCGTTATGAGCGTGCTCAGGCTATGGTAGATCAGATGGATGCTGAAGGCTTCGGTAACTGTACAAATACAGGAGCTTGTGAAGCTGAATGTCCAGTAGGTATCAAAATGACAAATATCGCAAGATTAAATAGAGAATATTTAAGCGCTAAAATATTTTCTGAAAGAGACGTACACGCTTAGGATATAGTATTCCATCTTATAAAAAGACCGTGTAAAGTTATTTACACGGTCTTTTCTTTTGCTATATACACCCAAATTCGGTATTTCGAATCCAAAATAATGACTCCAATCTTTCAATCTCTAAAAATAATTTAAATTTTAATTTTTATATTTGAGTCTACATCTATCGAACCCCATGCGATCAAACCAGCTATTAAAACTATTCATAGTTTTTATAACTTTTTTCGTATACATAATTCCCTCTCTTGGACAAAATCCCCAAGCGGATAGTCTATTGCGCTTAGTCAACCCTAACAAACCGGATACCGTAAATGCAAATATTTACTACGAATTAGCACGTACACATTATGCCAGCGACACCCGAAATGCACTCATTTGGGCACGCGAAGCAGCCAAATATTTCAAGAAAGTCGACAATCTAGAACGCATGACGCGCTGCATGAATATAGAAGCAGTGTGCCTATTGATACTAGACAAAGCGGACGAAAGCATAAAACTTCATTATCAGATTCTCAAAATAAGAGAAGAGCTGAAAGATACCTTGGCTATCTCCGAAACATTGCTGAATATTGGTAATGTATACTACAGAGGGCAAGATAAAGAACAGGCTATCAAATTTTACAAGCGTAGTAAAAAATATGCTGCCTTGAAAAATAACACCAAAATGCTCGGCAGTCTCAGTAATAATATCGGCAATTATTATATGGATATTTATCTTCAGACCAATAAGAATGAATATAAAAATCAAGCTATTAAATACCTAAAAGAATCCATTGTATATAAAAGAAAGTTAAAAACTGATCCTACCCTCGACCGTAGTTATAACGCCCTAGCCAAAGTTTATTTCCATGCTGATGAAATAGACCAAGCTTATAACTATGCCTCCGTAGCGCAACGGATAGCCAAACAGGACAAAGACCATGAAAGTGTAGGGAGTAGCCACCTCCTACTCGCATCCATAGCATTGAAACGTAAGAATCCGGATTTAGCCCAATCTTTACTGGATGATTTACACATCTACATCACCGAAAATAAGGCGTTTCATATTCTCAATCTATTCGACGAAGAAATCTTGCAACTACGAAGCCAAGTACGTAATGTGCGATCCAATAATTCTATAGAATTAGATTCTTTGCAAGCTGGTAGTTACGAGAATTTGCTTCTCGCAAGGCAAAAAGTTAGAGAAGAATTGAATATCAAGTACGAAACAGAGAAAAAAGAACTCGAAAACGCCAACTTGGCATTGAAGAATAAAATTCAAGAAAATAAAGTCCAACTGGGTAAAATCATTACTGTAATCCTCTTCGTCTTTGCTCTAGTCCTTGTAATTTTTATTTTTTCGTTGAAAAAGAAAAACAAAGCTATTATCAAGTCCCAGAAGTCTATTGAAAAGCAAGCGGGGCAGCTCGCCCATCAAAACACGCTACTCAAACAATCCGAAGCTTTCAAGGCCAAATTGTTTTCTATTGTATCCCATGATCTCAAATCGCCTATTAATTCTTTGAAAATATTTGTTGATCTGTCGTCGAAAAAAAATCTCTCCTCAGAAGATTTCGATTATTTGATGGAGAATCTGAAGCAAGAATTGGACATTACATCCAGCCTATTGGATGATCTATTGTACTGGTCCAAAGCACAGATGCAAACCAATTCGATAGCATGGTCCAATTTTGACTTGAGCGCCGTAGTCAATAAATGTATCTACACACTTAGTCCCAACATCAAATTAAAACAATTGAAGATCAAAAATCTATTGAACAATAATTTGATCATCTGGGGTGACGAAAAAAGATGTGAGTTTATCGTTAGAAATATTCTGCACAATGCGATTAAATACAGCGAATTCTATAAAGAAATCGAGATTGGTGTGTTTGAAAATACATCAAGTTGGGATTTTTACATCAAAGATAATGGTATCGGAATTTCAGAAGAACGATTAGAGAAATTATTTGAAAGCAACTTTTCCAAAGGCGGTACCAAAGGAACATTGGATGAGCAAGGAGCAGGTATTGGATTATTACTGTGCAATGATTTCGTAGAAAGTCTGTATTGGAGACTTCATGTCGAATCGAAATTAGCGGCAGGCACTATTTTTCACATTTCAGTCCCCAAAAACCCAACAACAGCAACCACATCAGTGATTACGCCAATTCAAGCAACAGCGCCCAAAGCGGTTAAAAATCCCATACATTTAAATATTTAGAAGCTATATCGTATCTTTGGTATATATTGATAGGATATGGATATAGACAAAAGCATTCTCGTAAATATTGTATTACTAATTCATATGGCATTGACGGGCATTATGTTGTTTCGTCTATTCAAATTGAAGAATGCGACTGTCGGAGAGCTCATCATGACTTTTGTAGGATTAATGGTACCCGTACTCGGACCCTCCGCTTTAATTATATACTTTACTTATCAAATTAAAAAGAAAGAACAGGACGAGCGTACACCTACATCCAAAAAGAGGTTTTAAGCGCTCATAAGGAATCATATGCATTTCGAAAAAGCTAAAAATTGGGGTTCCATTGCACTTGTAGTCACACTTATAAATAGCATTCTGATAGGAATACTGTTTATTGACACATTATTTCCAGGCTGGTTTGGAATTTCTATCGATTTTTTGTTAATAATTAGCAGCCTAAGCATACCTATAGGCTTGATAGCTGCAATAGTAAGCGTAAGACTTTATAAAACCAATCTAGGCGTTATACTTATCTTTGCAAATGCACTTTTTATGATTGTTCCGATACTGTTTCTTTATCTAATTTCAAAAGGATTTTGCGTAATCTGCTAGCCTTTTGCTAAATCTACATTTTCCCTAAAATCACCGTTCTCTTCCTCGATAAAAGTCATAGGTTTATCCGGATTTTGGATAATTTCAAACAACAAGAAACCCCAAGGTTTCCAAAAGTTTTCCAATACCTGACCGTAGGTTTTCACCGTCCAATTATCAAATATCGGTTTGAGTGTCCAATCATTTAGCGGCATCGGCTCTACATAGACCTTTTGAGGAGTCTCCATATACGTATATTCTGGCAAACGATTGAATAGATAAGCGGAATAGAAATAACGTGCACAGATCTCTTCGAATTGAATAGGATGCAGCTTCTTACCTTTTACTTTGGCCAATACTTCGTCGTGATAGATAGCATGGGTACCATTATCCTGAAGGGTGGCAATAATTGCAAAATCTTTCATTCGCAAAGAGAATATCAAGGTATTGATTTCATCCCGGTACATGAATGTATCTGCTGCATTGTCCACTTCAAATACTTGAATGCTAAAAGGATTCTTGTGCTCAAACTCCATCGGTACCACGATAGATTGCAGCATCGCATGTAGATTACGGAATTTGTGGACCAGCGCTTGAGAAAAATTCATTTCCTCTCCAGTAAGTACAGCTTGACGCATCCCCACTTGAATCTCATTGAAGACTACGCCGTACAAAATCTTACTCACCCATTGAAAAAACATCTCTTGCGGTAATTCGCGCACCGCAGCGAACCCTTCCCCCATCGCACGTTCGACCTTCTCTTCCACTTGTTCAAAGGCAAGTGCTGCCGCTGCCGAACAAGGTAATTGCAATTGTTTGTACGTGACAAAACTTTCATCCAGCATTTTGAATGGCTTTTCTTCCAAATCAAAGGCACGCATCATCCAAACCGGAAATACCTGAAGCTTCTCATCTGCAGAAGCCAGCCTATCCCCTGTCAAAAAACATGTATTGTTATCGAATTTGAAATCTAAGAATGGATTGTAAAGTTTTGTCGTCATATTGACTGCAAAGGTAATGTATTTCTTCACGAAAATAAGGGCGTTTCATCCTCTTTACTTCTAGCTGACTTAGTCGTATTTAAATGCTTTATTATTTTAAAATTTACCTTATTTTAGGCAAAAATTATGACTACATAAACCTGTAAACCTTATTAAATTACATGAAGAAGCTTTTTAAGACCTTATATTTCCAAGTAATCATTGCCATATTAATTGGTATCGCATTAGGTCATTTTTATCCAGAAATAGGAGTGGCACTTAAGCCATTCGGTGATGGATTTATCAAGCTCATTAAGATGATTATTGCACCATTGATATTCTGCAGTATCGTATTAGGGATATCGGGTATGCAAGATGTGAAGAAAGTGGGTAAAATCGGGGTACGCTCGATGGTGTATTTTCAAATCACGACCTTCGCTGCTATGTTCATTGCGTTGGCTGTCATCAATCTCACCAAACCTGGCGAAGGCATGAATATCAATGTCGAACATTTGGATACCAGTCAAGTAGGTACATTTATCGAAGGTGGAAAAGAGCAACGAGGCATCGTACAATTCTTATTGGATATTATCCCCCACAATATTATCGGATCACTGGCCGAAGGCAACATTCTCCAAGTTTTATTTTTCGCCATCCTCTTAGGCTTTGCTTTCGCGAAAATGGGTGAAAAAGCCGAACCAGTAAAGGTTGTACTTCAATCCTTCTTAGATGGGATATTTTTGGTTATCAAAATGATTATGAAAGTAGCGCCATTGGGTGCTATGGGCGCAATAGGTTTTACGGTAGGTCGATATGGACTTGACATTTTGAAATCATTAGGCATGATGATGCTATGGTTTTACGTAGCCTGCCTTATCTATATATTTGTGTTTATTGGTTTGATCTTGTACCGCAATAAAATAAGTCTTTGGAAATTTTTAAAGTACATCAAAGAGGAACTATTGATTGTATTGGGTACCTCTTCTTCAGAGTCTGTGCTTCCTGCTATCATGGAAAAATTGGAGAAAGCAGGCTGTAATAAGTCTGTGGTACGCTTAGTCATTCCTACAGGTTATTCTTTTAATTTGGATGGAACAGCGATCTATCTCACGATGGCATCGGTATTTTTGGCGCAAGCCATCAATCAACCGATGAACTTGAGCGAGCAATTGTTTCTATTATTCGTATTAACATTTACTTCCAATGGTGCTGCCGGAGTAACAGGATCCGGATTTATCATATTAGCCGCGACACTACCGGTTGTAGGGCATATTCCTGTCGAATCTATCGCAATCGTATTTGGTATTGACCGTTTTATGAGTGAAGCACGTGCCTTAACTAATATTATAGGGAATGCGACAGCTGGTCTAGTAATCGCTAAGTGGGAAAAAGAATTGGATATGGAGCAATTAAACCGGGTGTTAGAGAATAATGAAGTCGTAACGGAATAAACAAACTTATCCTACGCTATGCAGCTTAAAATGAAACAAATCCCGGTAATACTGTTGGCTATAGTTTTTATTTTAGACTTATGTATTATCGGTTTTTCGCTGGATAGCAGTTGGCGCTTTTATACCAAACCGTTCTTAATTCCCATTTTGATAGTTTATTACCGATGGAATGCCGACAAATCTAACTACTTATTCTTAGTGGGTTTAATACTAAGTTTCTTCGGTGATCTATTTTTAATGTTTAAAGGTGGGTTTATAGCAGGATTATCTAGTTTTTTGCTTGCACATATTTTATACATTCTTTCGTTCAGAGCTTATTTCCAAAACAAGAACTTCTATATAATACCGTTGATAGGAATTTTTGTATTGGGACTATTCGGTTTCTTGTATCCTTACCTAGGCCCGATGAAAATCCCAGTTTTAGCCTACGCCATTACCATCGGAACGATGTGGTATGCTGCTATCGGAACAGCTAATAAGTTACTGATTTTGGGAGCTACGCTATTTGTTCTTTCGGATTCCATTTTAGCGATAAATATTTTTTATAAACACTCAATAATTGGAGCCTTGAGTGTGATGTTTACGTATGTGTTAGCACAATTTTTATTGGTAAAGGGAATGATAGAGCTAAAAAGATTGAAAACTTAACTTTTTTGAATAGATATTTGTTTATTTTTTATGGAAATATATGGACAAATTCATCATAATTGAAACTTTATGACCATGAACTATAAACCAACTCCTCAAACAAAAGAATTATTTATTCTTGGAGTGCGAATTTTATTCTTTATTGTTTTCATGAATTATGGAATTGGAAAACTTAGTGGTGGACAATTTGGGAATCTAACAGCACATGAACTCAATACCCCAATAAAAGATTTGAGCCTTTTCAAAATTGGATGGTATTTATTTGACCACCAGCCTTTTAAATTATTTATAGGAATTAGTCAAATAATAGCCGCTTGCCTTTTACTTTTTAATAGAACTTTTCTTATTGGATTATTAATTTTAACACCTATCATAGTCAATATTTTAATTATTGATTTAACTATTATGCCTTATGGGTTTAAGGTTTCTTTTTTCTTTCGACTTTCTTTCTATCTTCTTTATATAGCCTTTATTTTCTACTGTTATAGAAAATCACTCATTCCAGCTTATCATAGTCTAATAGAAAAAAGAGATTTTCGAACGAATATCTCTAATAAATGGTATTACTTTTACCTCCTCTTAATTATTCCATTTTTAGAAATATTTAGCGGATCTTTTAAAATGTTATATATGATAATTCGACATTTCGAATTGTATTGGGAAAAGTTCAAAGATTATTTCTAATTTAACCCACATTCACTTTAAAATTCTCAAATACTAATGGAGCATTAACAATCTGTCCTTCTTTATTTTTTACACCTTTAAGTTCGGATGTTTTGCCTTTTTCTAAGAGATTTTTCATTTCTTTCTCTTCGAGGAAAACACCATTCAGCGTACGCCAAATCTTGAAATCACAGCCTCGCGCATAGTGATCACATTGCGCCACTTTATCGTACAAATGAATATGTCCAGGTTGGCATTTCGGACATTTAATCTTTCCTTTTTGTTGAGGTTTTATCTCCTCTTGCGGAATAGACATCCGAAGCTGCAGAAGCTCTTTAGTTATTTTGACCGTATAATCCTTGATATGCTTCATAAAGACATCGTAGGACACCTTATTTGCACGCATTTCTTCCAATTTCTGTTCCCACTTACCCGTTAGCGTCACCTTGGCAATCGAACGATCTTTAACCAGATTATAAAGCGCTAAGCCCTTTTCTGTTGGAATCAATTTCTTCTTATCGCGTTTGATATAATCACGCTGAAATAATGTTTCAATCGTCGCCGCACGTGTAGCCGGTGTTCCTAAACCACAGTCCTTCATCGCTTGGCGCATCTCCTCATCTTCGATTTCCTTTCCGGAAGTCTCCATTGCCTTCAATAAAGAAGCCTCTGTATGAATAGGTCTTGCTTTGGTAAATCGTTCCGAAAGTTCTAATGACAATATCTCCAACATTTCCTCCGCAGATAGCTTAGGTAGCTGTGCATTTTCATTGTCTTGATCGTCCGTATTTTTATCCTCATCTGGCGCCTCAACCTGATCTGCCGACAATCTCCAGCCATATTGTCGGATTACAGTACCTTTCGCTATCAATTCTACTCCTGCAGCATCAATGGTCACGGTAGTGATATCTTTTAGACAGACTTCAGAAAAACTTTCCACCATACGCTTCGCAATCATATTATAAATATTCTGCTGCTCTTTGAGCATAGCTCCTGGCTTTTCGTCCGTTACCAATAGAGCATGGTGATCCGTTACTTTCTTATCGTCTACAGATCGTTTATTGAGCTTTGCACCTATCAAATTGCGCGAAATAGCTGCTATACTTTCCTCCGCAGTATCGGCCAAATGTTGAAATAGCGAGTCAATTTGTTCAAAAACATCTTCTCCAATATAACGAGAGCCTGTACGTGGATAAGTAATTACTTTCTTCTCGTACAATGTTTGCGCAATACTCAACGTTTGATCTGCCGAATAGCCGTATTTCTTATTGGCATCTTGTTGCAATGAAGTCAAATCAAATAGCAATGGCGGTTGTTCCTTCGTCTCTTTAGCTTCGACTTTAACAACTTTGGCTTCAGAGCCAACGGTAATCTTAGCGATGGTTTCTTCGGCGACATCTTTCTTGTCGATTTTATCGGATGTCGCTTTGAAGGAAATATTATCTTTTTCAAAACCAGCTTGAATTTTATAAAAAGCCTGCGGTTTGAAATCTTTATTCTCTAAATAACGGGAGCAAATCATCGCTAAAGTTGGGGTTTGCACACGACCCAATGAAAGCAAGCCCTTATTGCCCGCAGCTAGCGTAATAGCTTGTGTCGCATTGATACCGATCAACCAATCCGATTCCGAACGCGAACGAGCCGATTGGTACAAACTATCATACTCCGTCCCCTCTTTTAAGTTGGCAAA
>JBMDWK010000089.1:0-104214 GCA_048595255.1 Sphingobacterium sp.
ATACTACCGTATTGTGAGACTAATCTATCATGTAAAAAGGTGATTATATAAACAGTAGAAGAAATATTTATAATTCCGGCTCAATTAGTATTTTGTCAATAATGAATAGATTCTGATAAGCTTGAACATATAAAGCGCCAAACCCTTATTAGCTGTAGTGCTTATTTTTCATATAATTCCTTTATTGTTTCAAACCAACTTTTTATTTCATCAAAACAATTTAATTCTATTAAATGCTCTTTTGTAATTTGTTTAGTTAATTTTCCGTTTGCAATTGCTTTTACTATTTTCTCATCGTCAAACTTTGTAGTTTTATTCGTTACTATGTTTGCAATATCAGCATTATCCCAATCTGAAACAGATTTCATATCTATTCCAAATTCTTTCTCATATAGAGAAGCTGGAATATAATTTTCCATTTCACGCTTTATTGTTAATATTCCTTTTGAAGAATTTTGCCTTTTATTTACTTTATCAATAGAGGTTTTGTATTTGTTATCAGTATCTCTATCATATAAATGAAACTCTATTACATTTGAACCTTCTAAATATTCTTTATCAACCCAATTTATTAAAGTAGAACCGCCCATTGGAATTATTTTAATATTTTCTTTCTCTAAATCGATAATTTCTTTGAACTCTGGAATGTATTTATTTAAATTAGTTAAGAAGTTTAAGTCATTCGTACCTTCCAAACAAATTACCAACTTTCCTATGTATGAAGTCAGCCCCAATGTAGTAGAAATAGCTTTTAATTTTTTGTTATCTTCTACTAAATAATTTTCCCCATCTTTTTTGTCAATGAATATTAAATTTTCATTTTTTAGTTGTTTGGCAACTTCAGGGGAATGTGTAGTTAGTATAACTTGATAATTTTCTTTATGTGCTAGTTCGTTTAAAGCATTAATTAACAAATTTTGATGGTCGGGGTGCTGCGCTGTTTCAGGTTCTTCTATAGCGTAAATTATACTTTTATTTTCTTTATTTTTTCTTTCAGCCTCAGCTCTAAAATAATTTAACGTAATTAATCTCCTTACACCACTTCCTCTTTTATTCATTGGAATATTATCATCACCAATAAATGAAAAAGAAAATAATGTATCCCAAGCTTTTGTAGAAACATCTGGCTTTAAAACTTTTGCGAGTGCAGGATTCATTTCTTTGAGCTTTTCAATTGTTTCTTCACCAATTTTTTCAGCACTTTCTTTTATCAATTTAGTTACTTCCTCTAGTTTATCTGAAACTGTTTCAATAGCTCTTTTTGTAATAATTTTTAATGGGTCTTGAACCTCTTTATCTGTATCCTTATTAACCCTATCAGATTGAAATAAAAAATATAGAGGAAAGTCTTTTGAAAGACTTTCCCATATGTTTTTCCCATCTTCTTTATCAATTGGCATTTCAATTCTTGTAATTTTTTCTAAATTAGAAACACTATATATTGCTTTTCTAATTTCAGCTCTTTTACGTCTGTCGAATTCAATTGGAATTTTTTTGTCTATGTCAGGGTCATAAGGACCAATGTCTAAACCTGTATCAAGGTTTTTTAATTGGTTGTTATTTTGAAGTTCCGAAAGTGCAAACGCTATGTCTTCTTTCTCTAAGACTTTTTTTAATTCATCTATTTTAAGTGTTGGTAAAGGCTTATTAGAAAATTCACTTGGATAATCACAAATTAGAAAGGTCTTTAATGAAGCTGCAGTAATTTTACCCTTACTACAATCCCAAACTTTTTTAATTTGTAATTCACCATTCTCATTAAGTAAAAATTCATCTTTTAGATTTGTCATTACATCTGTATCTATAAGATAGTCTTTAGAGATATCTACTTTAAAGCAGCAACTTATTGAAATGTAATCACCATTAAAAACATTTTTATCAGAGTAGTCAATTTTAATTTTTTCCTCACCAAAAAAAATGTCTAATGCTTCTAAAATTGTTGATTTCCCAATATCATTTTTACCAACTATGACATTCAAATTATCAACCAAATCAATTTCAATATTTTTATAGCTTCTGAAGTTTTCTAAAATTAGTCTTTGTAAATACATAAAGTTTTATTGTAGATATAGGTTTGTTATAGTATTACAGCTAACATCTGGTTATTCAAAACTAATATATAAAAGTTTCGCCAATCCTTCCTTATATGCGTATTTCTTTAAAACATCAATTAAAGAACGTATATAGCTAAAAATCAATACACTTAATTAAATTAAAAATCTGTAAAACGAAATAATGGCAGTATTCTATTTATATTCAAATTTATATATGGCATTTTGAGAAGCTGCAGCTGTGGATCTTCTATAAAGTTGCTAGCAAAAAATGGACTTTTGTCCAGAAATGAAATTCCTTTTTGCTAGCTGTTTTTCAATGTATTAATTTTACACTAAACAACTTTATATTTATAACTGTTATATATTTAAAATTTAGCTATGGAAAATTACAATAATATAATATCAGATTTAATAAAGTATTTTAAAATACCTGACACTTTATTTGTTTTTGGTATAGTTCTAAATGTTCTATTTAAATTATCAATACATATAAATGAGTATATAGCCTTAGGTTTTGCATTTTTTACGCTATTGGCATTGGGTACAGGAGTAATAACAATTATATACATGACTGTCATTTTAATATCTGATACCTCCAAACATCAAGTCTAGAGTTTATAAAGAAATAATATTTTTGATATTAATTATTTAATGAATTTTAATAGTTGCATTACTGAAAAATCTATCTTCATTATGTATTCATTTTCCCCGCTATAATTCCTTAATAATCTATCTGAAAATCCCCATCCACCATTATTTTTGGCTTTTTGTAAAACTTCACTTAATGGATAAAAAGTGTTACGGTAATTTCCCTTTCTATGTTTTGGTTCTTCGGGCATCAAGGTATCTTTAGTATCACACACAATCCAATACCCATTATCATTGGAAAACTTTTCTGCTGTGTAAGCTGATCCAGTAAAGCTTGCTATATATTCGCTTTTTGATTTCCGTGAAATAGCTCTAAATAATATAGGTCTGCTTTCTGGGTAATAATTTGCTAGAACTAATTCCCAAACATCGTAATAAGCTTTAAATTTTTCACTTCGATCAGTCAAAATCCAATTTTCAATAAATACTCTTGTGTCTTTTGTAGGAGGAACATTTTTAACGAGAATATCAATTAAATTTTCTGCAATTTCTTGTTTATTATTTTTTGATAGTCTATAATATTCTTTCATAAATTGAACTTTAAAATTAACATCTGGTGAAGATTTTTACATACCACCTAATTACGGAATAAAAAATAAGCCCCAAAAGGGGCTATCTTTATGATGCTTTAATATATTTGATTTTATCTATATTTTCATTTACAATTGAAATTATTTTATCATGTTCTTTTGTTTCTTTGTTATTCCTACCACGACTTTGTAATATTCTATAATCCTTTAATGAAATTTCTATTGTTTCTAATATTTCTCCATTCCTATAGGCAACTAGTATCAAAGAATTATCTTTTTTATAGTATTCATTAGAGAATATACAATGATTTTGAGAAGAGCCAATTTCAAAGAAATCATGTACTGATTTTATAGGTTGGGAAGTAAAGCAATTTGGTGTAGCTAATTTTCAACGATTAAATTCAGCTGTTATTACTTTAATGACACCTGAACCGACTGATGGAATATACAAAACAAAGGGAACTGAATATTTTTTACACACTTACGGTTATGCTGACAAATCTGGCAGAGAAAATAGAATAAATTTTGGAGGAGTTCATAAAGCTGGTATTAGACATGCTTCTACAAATCTTGAAATGCAACTTATAGGATTTGACAAAGATAGTGGAAAAATTCGTAATTCAAATGGCAGAATTTCACTTGTAGATATTCAAGGAAACGAAGCTGCTTCTTGGAGTTTTGCTTCAATGCTACTACATTGGAATAGAAAACACAATCAAGCATGTTATGTTCCTTCATTGTCTGAAACAACAACTGAAAGACGTTACAAATATGGAAATAATATTATTCTTGGAACAGGAACTGATTTTACTTTATTCTTAAAGCAAATGACACTTGGAAATATTTATTACGATCCAGGAATTAAAATGGAAAACGTTTCATCAAAACCTAAAATAAAGAAAAGAAGTCAATTCAGAATAAAGTCGCAATTCTTACCCCAACTTTATAAAGAAAATGAAATAGTAACTTTACCAATCAAATTCTAATTGGGACAGCCTATAACACCGTATTGGCGAAATGGCGGGATAAGGAGAAATTGAAAGTTTTTTGTTTTTTCGTCGCAACAGCCTTTTATAGGAAAGAATTATTTTAGCCTCTAATCCTCATGCATCAAACCTAAACCTTCCCCTAATCATTCCCCCTAAGTTTATAAAACAACAAAACCAACTGAAAATCAATTGGTTTTGTTTTAATCAAGCAGAGAGGAAGGGATTCGAACCCTCGATACGGTTGCCCGTATACTACCTTTCCAGGGTAGCTCCTTCAACCACTCGGACACCTCTCTAGCGCAAAAGTAAGGAAAATAAGGATATTTCAAAGATTTAATTTAAACTGTTATCTTTAGTACATGACAGTCAAAAAGTTATTTCTCATCCGCCACGGAAAAGCCGAAGATTATTCTTTCCTCAAAAAAGATTATGACCGTAATCTTATTGAAAAAGGTCAAAAACGTACCACGCTTATCGCTCAAAAACTTATCGCCCATCTCAGCTCAGGCAAGACGCAGGTGGTGAGTTCTACGGCAAATCGTGCTTTACAGACAGCCCAGCTATTTTGTGATGTTATTCATTATCCACAGCAGCATATAAAATTGGAAAAAGGGATTTACGAAGCCTATTACAGTGACATTTTACGGGTTATTAATGCCATTCCAGATGATGTGGAACAGGTTTTGGTTTTCGGGCACAATCCTGGTTTATCGGATCTGACCAATTACCTGTGTCATTCTTCCATAGATCTCAAAACCTCGCATGCAGCAGAAATCATTCTGCCGGAAAACTTTAATTTTTCAGAAATTTCGGGAGGCACATGTCATCTTCAAACTGTTATCACTGAATAAATTTCAGTAACTTCGTCCTATATGGCAAACAAACTTCTACATGAAAACTCTCCCTATCTGAAACAACACGCACACAATCCCGTGCATTGGTTTCCTTGGGGACAAGAAGCCCTTGACAAAGCAAAGGAAGAAAATAAACTCATCATAATAAGCATTGGCTATTCGGCCTGCCACTGGTGCCACGTCATGGAACGCGAAAGTTTCGAAAATGACGCCATCGCAGAGACGATGAATAAGTTTTACGTCTCGATCAAAATTGACCGAGAGGAAAGGCCGGACATCGATCAAATCTACATGATAGCCGTCCAACTGATGACGAATGCTGGAGGCTGGCCTTTGAATGTAATTTGTTTGCCGGATGGAAGACCTATTTATGGAGGCACTTATTTCAAACCCCAAGATTGGCAAAATGTACTCTTGCAGATCGCGCAGATGTGGGAAGAATCGCCAGAAACGGCCATCGATTATGCTGAAAGACTGACTGCGGGAATTAATAAGGCGGAGAAACTTCCTATTGCCCCGATTCCGGAGGAATATACCCTGCTCGATATAAAATCCATCGTACTACCTTGGAAAGAACAATTTGACTTTCGTGATGGCGGATATAGACGAACACCAAAATTCCCTTTGCCGAATAATTGGTTGTTTTTCTTGCGCTATGGCGTCTTGGCAGAGGATGATGACACCTTACAACATGTACACTTTACGTTAGAAAAAATTGCCAATGGAGGAATATACGATCATATTGGCGGCGGCTTTGCACGCTATTCTGTAGATGGCAAATGGCATGTCCCGCATTTCGAAAAAATGGTCTATGACAATGGTCAATTGATTAGCTTGTATAGTGAAGCCTATCAGCAGAAACCTTCTTTGTTGTACAAGAATGTGGTCTTCGAAACCATCGCTTGGGCCCAACGTGAAATGCTCGCACCCAATGGCGGATTTTATTCGGCTCTGGATGCCGATAGTGAAGGTGTAGAGGGCAAGTTCTATACATTTGGCTACAGCGAATTTGATATCTTAGAAGACGATGCGGATATCGCTCGTGAATATTTTAACATTACACCTGATGGCAATTGGTCGGAGGAACAGATAAATATCCCCTTCGTGCAGCCGTCCAATCAGCAGCTCATACAAGAAGCGGGGTTCACCGCAGAAGAATGGGATAGCTATATCAAAGAAATTAAAGCCAAACTATTAGACTACCGCAGCAATCGCGTTCGTCCGGGTTTGGACCACAAGCAATTGACGACATGGAATGCACTCATGCTCAAAGGACTGGTAGATGCATACCGTATTTTTGGCGATGAATCGCATCTAGAGCTTGCACTTAATGTGGCTCATTTCATACAAAAGCATTGTACCGTAGACAATAATACCCTGTTGCATCAGCCCAAAGACAGCAATCGACAAATTGAAGCTTTCTTGGATGATTATGCTTTTACCATCGAAGCATTTGTGGTATTGTATGAGGCTACATTTGATGAGAAGTGGATTTATGCAGCACAAGAATTGGCTTACAAAGCCATCGATTTGTTTTATGATGGCGAAGCAAAGACCTTTTATTACACCGCCAAGAATGCCGAAGAGCTCATTGCGCGCAAGAGTGAGATTATGGACAATGTCATCCCTTCTTCGTCGTCTACCTTTACACGGCAGCTGTACCGTCTAGGCTTGCTATTGGATAATGAAGATTTTACGGCTATAGCGGATCAGGTTTTCGCCAATGTATTCCCTTACATCAAGAGTTATGGCTCTGCCTATTCCAATTGGGCTATTCAATTATTAGAGCACCATTACGGAACCAATGAGATAGCATTGACCGGGAAAAATGCGCTAGATTGGCGCAAGGAACTCGACGCTAAGACCTATATTCCCAACAAAATTTACCTCGGAGGAACAAAAAGTACACTTCCTTTGTTAATAAATAAAGAACAATTGGAGTCAAAAGCATACCTTTGTCGTAATAAGACCTGTAGTCTTCCTCAATCGTCGATTACACACTTATTAGAATTAATTAAATAAAAACGAGACCTTTAAAGGTCTTCAAACAATCAAACAATGGCAATAGAAAACAACAACGTAGTAACGTTGAATTACATTCTTCATACAATCGAAGAAAACGGTGAAAAAACTTTTGTTGAACAAACGACTACAGAAAATCCTTTAACATTTTTATATGGTGTAGGTATGATGTTACCTAAATTCGAGGAAAACATCGCTGGACTTCATGAAGGTGATAAAACATCATTTGACTTAGTGGCGGTAGACGCTTACGGTGAAAGAGATGATAGAGCTATCGCTCAATTACCTGCTGATATGTTCAAAGAAACTGGTTTACCTCCATTAGGTGAAGTATTACCTTTGCAAGATAATCAAGGAAATCAATTCCGTGCAGTAGTAGTTGACGTAACGCCAGAAGCAGTAGTGGCTGACTTAAATCACCCTATGGCTGGTAAAACATTGAGCTTCGAAATCGAAGTATTGAATGTACGTCCTGCGACACAAGAAGAATTGTCACACGGTCACGCTCACGGCGTTGACGGTACGGAAGGTCACTAATATAAAGAGCCGATTCACTGCGAATCGGCTCTTTGTTTTTTTAACTACATATATCAGGAATGCTATCTCTCACTGCATTCTAACGCACCTGCCCGCAATCCTATAATTTTTATATTTCATATTAAAGTGGAGTAAATCGCCTTAGAGCTTAATCGCGCGCAGCATTTCTCTTTTGCCTGGTGCTCCCGGAGCTTTCTCAATGCTAAATCCTAATGCCTTCATACTTCTTTTGAGGTTGCCGGTGATGGCATACGTCACAAATACACCGCCCGGTCTTAAGAATTTCGTCACATGTGCTAAGGTATCGTCAGACCACATCTCTGGCTGATGAATAGCTGCGAAAGCATCGAAATATATAACGTCAAACAATTTTGGCGAATAAAAATCCATCACTTTTGTATGGGCCACTTGTAAGTTTACCAACGGATTAATGGCTACTTCAGTCACTAAAGCTTGGTTATAATGGGTGATATAATTTGCCCAAGTCGCAGGCGAAACATATTCATCATAACCTATATTGGCGATAACCTGTTCCGCCAAAGGAAAAGCTTCAATACCACAATAATCCAACTGAATGTTGGCGTTGCTGCAGTAATCTGCGGTTAATATAAAATTCAATCCCGTGCCAAAGCCGATTTCTAATATTGCAGCACAGTTTACCTTTTCTTTTTCTAAATAAAACTGAAGGCCGGATCCCAGAAACACATGTTTACTTTCCTGCAAAGCCCCATGCTTCGAGTGATAATGCTCCCCTACTTCTGCATTATAAATGGTTTTTGAACCATCGCCTGTCGTCACAAAATCCATATTCTATATTTTTTGTGTCAAATCTAAAACAAAAAAACTATTTTAGCTTAAAGATAATCTCCACATGAATACTATACTAAAAAGTTATAGCAGTATCATTCTACTTTTAATGGGCATCACTATTGGGAGTCTTGTCGGTCTATTCTTGCCTGACTTGGTACTATATATCAAACCCATCGGAGATATCTTCTTGAATCTGTTGTTTGTCGCTGTAATCCCTTTATTATTTTTCGCTATCAGCACCGCCATTGCCAATATTGAGAGCAATAGTCAATTGGGCAAAATATTGGGCGTGATGAGTGCGGTATTCATTTCGACCATAGCCATAGCAGCGGTATTGACCATACTTGGATTATGGGCCTTTCCGGTTACCGCGATTACAGCGTCCAATGCGGCATCTGAATTAATCAGTACCAATGCCGAAGATACATGGGGCGACAAAATCGTCCGATTTTTGAGCGTAGGTGAATTTGTCCACTTACTCTCCCGTCAAAATATTCTAGCCTTCGTTATATTTTCATTTTTAATAGGCATCTCTGTGCGTAAAAGCGGAGAAGCAGCACGACCATTTCTTCAGTTTTTGATAGCCGGAAATGAGGTGATGAAGAATCTCCTGACGCTGATCATGCAGTTAGGGCCTATAGGTTTGGGGGCTTATTTTGCCTATCAGGTGCAGACGTTGGGGCCCGAACTTTTTGGTTTTTATGCTAAGCCTCTTGCCTTTTATTACATTTTCGGCATCGTATTTTTCTTTACCATATTTTCATTATATGCTTTAATAGCCAATGGGCGCAAAGGCATGAAAGACTATTGGCGATTTAATATTACACCTTCACTGACCGCTGTGAGTACATGCAGCAGCCTAGCCACCTTGCCCGCTAATCTATTAGCTGCAAAAAAAATGGGCGTACCTAATTATATTGCTAGCGTGGTGATCCCACTGGGCAATACATTGTACAAAAATGGTTCTTCTATTTCCTCCATTCTCAAAATATATGTAGCATTTGCCATTTTGGATTGGAATTTTTTTGAGCCTACTACGCTAATTACTGCAGTGGGAATTACTATTCTCGTAAGTATGGTGGCTGGTGGAATACCAAACGGAGGATTCATAGGCGAAATGCTCATGATATCGGTATACGGCATACCCAATGAGGCTGTTCCGGCGATTATGATTATTGGCGCATTAGTGGACCCTTTGGCTACGATTCTGAATGCCACAGGAGATTCTGTTGCAGCCATGCTGGTCACCAAGTTCAGTGGAGAAAAGTTTACATCAGAGGAGAGTACTTCTGCCGAACCCATAGAAATGTAAAATTAATCCTGTTACCCACAAACAGAATTAACAATTATTTTACATCAGGAGATAAACTTCAGATAGATAAGAACTTATACAATTATCAATTCTATTTAGAACAGTTCTAAATAGATAGCACTTCTTGGTAAATTCATTCTTTCACATACCTTTTCGTAATTTTGTAATTGTTTTAGTCAAAATAATAGTATGAAAAAAAGTTCAATCATTCTCATTGTTATCATTGCTGTTGCTATTGCGATGATTTTAGTTATCTATACGGATTCTAGTACGTATTCAACATTCGCTCAAGCAAAAGAGAAAAACACAGAACTTTATGTAGTAGGTGTACTAAATAAAGAAAAGGAGTTAGTGTATGATCCGGTAAAAGATGCCAATCACTTCGCATTCTATATGTATGACAACGATAGTACGGAGTGTAAGGTTGTATTTAACGGTTCGAAGCCCCAAGACATTGAACGTTCGGAGCAGATCGTATTAACAGGCAAGATGGAGGGCGATACCTTTCATGCCAGCAAAATTTTGATGAAATGTCCTTCAAAATACAATAAAGACGAGATGGAAATTAAAGAAGCCGTATCGACGAACGCTTCGCTATAATATATTTTTAATATAACTATTTAATGGATATTAATTACATAGGTGAAAACCTTTTACCTGGTAAAATAGGACAGTTTTTTGTGATTCTATCATTTGGAGCTGCCTTATTTTCGCTTATAAGCTATTTCTTTGCGACCAAGAACCCTGATGAGAAATCATGGAAAACAATGGGCCGCATCGGTTTCGTTCTTAATGCTATTTCAGTAGTGACAATAGGTTCATTATTGTTCTACATGATCTACAACCACATGTTTGAGTATTATTATGTGTGGTCACACTCCGACACCAAATTACCTACGCACTATATTATTTCCTCATTCTGGGAAGGCCAAGAGGGTAGTTTCTGGTTATGGATGTTCTGGCAAGTCGTTATAGGAATTGTATTATTATTCCGTACCAAATCTTGGGAATCACCCGTAATGACATTTGTCATGCTTTGTCAAACATTCTTGGCAAGTATGCTGATAGGTGTTGAAATATTTGGCAACCGTATTGGTTCATCACCATTTATATTATTGCGTGATGCCATGAATGCGCCTATCTTTCAAGATCCGAATTACCTATCCATGATCGATGGAAAAGGATTAAATGCCTTATTGCAAAATTATTGGATGGTCATCCACCCACCAACGTTGTTTTTAGGGTTTGCATCGATGATCGTGCCGTTTGCATACGCTGCAGCCGGACTTTGGACAGGTCGATACAAAGAGTGGACCGTAAAAGGAATGCCTTGGGCATTATTTGCGGTTATGATCTTAGGTGCGGGTATTATCATGGGTTCATTCTGGGCTTATGAAGCCTTGAATTTCGGTGGTTTCTGGGCTTGGGATCCGGTAGAAAACGTTTCTATCATCCCGTGGCTTACCTTAATCGCTGCTGTACACGTTATCTTAGCATTTAGACATTCTGGACACGGATATTTCACCGCGACCTTATTATCCTTAATAAGTTTCGTATTAGTAATCTACGCTTCGTACCTAACACGATCAGGTGTATTGGGAGAAACTTCTGTACACTCTTTCACGACATTGGGGATGAATGGTCAACTGATTGCTTTCAATCTAGCGTTCTTCATCATTATGATTGGCTTACTCATTTGGAGAAGAAAAGAATTACCAAGCACGAAAAAAGAAGAAGAAATTTATTCCCGTGAGTTCTGGATGTTTATTGGTGCTTTGGTGCTGACAGTAGCTTGTGTACAAATGATTGCTACCACATCAATCCCCGTGTTCAACGCCTTATTTGGAACCAAAGTAGCTCCTCCTATTGACCCTATTGCGCATTACAATAAATGGCAAGGTGCATTTGCGGTAGTCATCTTACTTTTGACAGCTTTTACTCAATTTTTGAAATATAAACGTACAGATAGCAGAAGATTTTGGGCATCTACAATTGCTACAGTCGTTGTATCCATATTATTGGCAGCAGCTGCGATATACTTCACCAAAACGTATACCAACGTCATGTATATGCTCATTATGTTCACAGGTATATACTGTATCGTAGCTAATATCCGCATATTGAGCGATGCCATCAAAGGCAAATGGAAGTTGACGGGTTCGGCGGTATCACATATTGGCTTTGGCTTATTGGTGATTGGCGCTTTGGTCGCCGCAGCCACCAATGAAGTGATTTCGGTGAATCAAAGTGGTTATATCGGTGTCAAAAATTTCGGTAAAGAGGGCGATAAATTCACCGATCCTGGAGAGAATTTATTCTTGACAGAAGGTGAACCCGTACAAATGGGCGACTACCGAATTACCTATACAGGTGATAGTGTCGCTGCGCCAAATGTGTATTACCATATCAAATACGAAAAGATCGATGAAGAGACAGGAAAGGTTAAAGAATCTTTCACGTTGAGTCCATTTGCACAAAACAATCCGGATATGGGCGGTTTGATTGGCACGCCTGATACGCGCCACTATATTACACACGATATCTACACTTTAATCACTGCAGCGGCAGCGGATTCACATGCTCCATTGAATAAGATCACGCAAGATGAGAAGACCGGTTTTGAGGATTACGAGGAACCCGCTACTTATCAGGTCAACATTGGGGATACACTTCGTTACCGTAATGGTGTTTTTGTGATTGAGGGTGTGAATAAAGAAGCGAAATTAGAGAATATCCCACTTAAATCGGATGACGTCATCGTCGGTTTAAAAATAAAAGTTATTGATGCGGATCAAAAGGAATATAATGCAGAACCTATATTCTTATTAAAAGATGGTAATGCTTATGATTTCAATAAAGATGTATCGGAGCAAGGGCTGAAATTTAGATTCACCAACATTATCCCAGATAAGGATAAATTGGAAATCATGGTCTACCAAAAACCATTGCCAGAGAAAAAATGGATTGTATTCAAAGCTATTAAATTCCCATACATTAATTTCTTCTGGGCGGGTACCATTATCATGACGATAGGATTTATCATGGCGATAATCAGACGCAGCAAAGAAGGTAAAGTTATAGAACACAAGGAAGGTTAAATATGAATTTAGTTATAATCGGTAGCGGTAATATAGCAACGCATCTGGCGAAAGCATGGTACGCTACAGGTCATAAAATTATACAAGTATACTCTCCTACACTAGCCAATGCATTTGCATTGGCTAGTGTAGTTAATAGCCAGGCAATCGATGACCTGCGATTGATAAGCAAGCATGCTGATGTATATCTCATCGCCGTCAGCGATGCTGCTATACATCAAGTCACACAAGCGCTTGATCCTTCCGTAGAAGGAATTGTAGTGCACACCTCTGGTGCCACTTCTATCGAAGTATTGCAAGCATTTAAACGCTATGGTGTCATCTATCCTCCACAGAGCATAAATAAAGAAATAGATACTGACCTATCTGTTATTCCTTTTGGCATAGAAGCTGATTCCGAGCGTACATTTGATACATTGTATAGTCTAATCGTTCCTATCGCCCCAAAAGCTTTCCCATGCGACTCCTCACAGCGATTAGCACTGCACCTATCCGCCGTATTGGTCAATAATTTCAGCAACGCCTTATTTCAGATGGCAGAAGAGATCTTGACACGCGAAAACTTAAGTTTTGATTTGCTCAAACCAATCATCGCAGAAACGGCTCAAAAGGTGCAACAGCATTGCCCGCAAGACACGCAAACGGGTCCAGCACGCAGGGGAGATTTGGATGTTATCAATAAGCATTTACAATTCTTAACCCAATACCCTGAGGAAAGCAAAATATATCAACTTTTATCTGATTTTATTGTTAAAAGGTACCCCAAATAATCTTTTAATTACAAAAAATATAAAAGTGCAGAGATTAGTGTTAATGCTAAAATTACTTACTAATTTTGCTTTCATAAAAATATAAAATATTAGTATATCCAATAACTTCAGATTAAATCATGGCAGTTAGAAAACTAATTCTCACAACTATAATAATCGTAAACCTAATCATCATTTCCTTTGGGCTTATCTTTACTCCTCGTTGGTTTTGGTTATTAATTATTCCTATTCCTTTACTTATAGTTGCTGTATTTCATAGTGTACAGACCCATCATGCTATTCTGCGCAATTATCCATTAGTGGGTGCGTTCAGATACTTTTTCGAATCTTTTCGTCCAGAGTTGAGACAATATTTTTGGGAGTCGGATACAGATGGTAGACCATTCAACAGAAGACAACGTTCTATTGTATATCAAAGAGCGAAGAACCAACGTGAGACTGTTGCCTTCGGTATGCAGACTGATCCACAGGCTGTAGGAAATGAATGGGTAGCGCATTCTATATTCCCTACACATATCGAGAATCACGATTTGCGTACGATGGTCGGCAACAAATTCTGTAAACAACCGTATAGCCTAAGCATCTTTAATATTTCGGCGATGAGTTATGGTGCGTTGAGTAAAACTGCTATTACAGCGCTGAATAAAGGTGCTGCTCTACAAAAATTTGCTCATAATACCGGTGAAGGTGGTATCAGTAACTACCATATGAGTGGTGGTGATTTGATCTGGCAGATTGGTACAGGTTATTTCGGTTGTCGCGATGAGCATGGCTATTTTGACAGCGAATTATATGCTGAAAAATCCAATAGACCTTATGTGAAAATGATTGAGCTTAAAATCTCCCAAGGTGCTAAGCCTGGTCATGGTGGTATCCTACCAGCGGCCAAGAACACACCAGAAGTAGCGGCCATTCGTCACGTCATCCCAGGTACAGACGTTATGTCTCCTCCTGCGCACAGTGCATTCAGCAATGCGGAAGAGATGATGTATTTCATCCAAAAATTGCGTGAACTATCCGGTTATAAACCCGTAGGTTTCAAGATTTGTGTGGGTGACAAACAAGAGTTCGTGGACATCTGTAATGCAATGCAAAACACACAGATTTTCCCTGATTTCATCTCTATTGATGGTTCCGAAGGAGGAACAGGTGCTGCGCCATTAGAATTTACAGATAATATCGGTATGCCATTGTACGATGCGCTTACATTTGTAACGACCACATTAATCAATTACGGATTAAAAAAACATATCAAAATTATTGCTTCTAGCCGAATTGTAACAGGATTTGACTTATTAAAGGCTTTGGCTTTAGGCGCTGATGCATGTTACAGTGCACGCGGTATGATGTTTGCCCTAGGATGTATTCAAGCATTGAAATGTAATGAAGACGTTTGTCCAGTAGGTGTAGCTACACAGAAACCGCACTTATATAAAGGCTTGGACGTAGCGGACAAACATGTTCGTGTAGCTCAATTCCATCGTAATACGCTTCGCGCTACGGTAGAAATTATGGAAGCATGCGGTTTCAAGACTATTGATGATATTCGTGCAGAAAAATTCTTCCGAAAAGTGGATGCAGTCACCACATTGAGTTTCCATGATATTTACTTTAAGAACACGGGTAAATTCAATAAAAAGGAAAACTCCTTCCAAAAAGAAGAATTCTTGGATGATTAAGAATAAAAAAGGACGACATATTAACATTGTCGTCCTTTTTTTATTATTTAAGATTATTAAATACTTTATCTAATATCATCTGCGCGGCGTGCAAATCTTCAATTTCCAATCCTGCTGTCGCCTCTTGTAATGTTATCAAGGATTGTTTAAGTCCTTCCTCACGCAATTTCCTACCCTCCTTCGTCAAGTAAATGAGATTAGAACGTCTATCTTGCTTATCGTTCACACGGATCACAAGCGTCATCTTTTCGAGATTATTTATTAATCGAGTGATACTGGGTTTGTCACGAAAAGTAAGGTTGGCAAGCTCTTGTTGTGTAAGTCCTTCTTCCTGCCACAGATGATACAAAATTGTCCATTGCTCAGCTGTAATATTAAGTTTCCCCGCTTTTAAATTACGCTGAAGACGCCTAGAGATGGCTGTCGACACCTTTCCGGTTAGGAAAGAGTAGAATTCATTGGATATTATTAACGATTCATTCATTATTTAGTTATAATTAGGTTGCCTATGCAATTAAACAAGATTATTTGAATTTTGCAAATTTTTATGATTTTTCAAATTAAACATTTATTATTTAATATCTTTATAGTATGGAAAATATCTTTGGTGTATTGGTAGCCATTGCCTTTGTTATAATTAGTTTTGTTCAAAACTACAAGAAAGAAGCAGCGAAAGCTGCCAAACGGACTCCGCATAAGCGTCCTTCGCCAATACCGGTACAAGTTCCTATCCCACCCACCGAAATCAGACAATCTGTAGACCGCAAAGTCGAGATTCCAAAAATGGAATACAAAGCAGAGTTACCAGCGGAGGTGGTAGCGGCGCAACAACGCCGAAAATCTCAACGGGAATCCCAAGTAAAAATCCCGGCACGGCTTCCAGAACCTGAAACTAATAAATCGTTTGACTTTGATCTCAGACAAGCCGTCATTCAATCCGCAATACTCGAAAGACCTTATAAATAAAAACGTCTGTGCATGATGCACAGACGTTTTTATTTTATAATCCGAATAAAACTTATAGCAAATTAAATTTATCACCATCCCTTAGAAATGGAAACTGCTCTCTCGCTTTTTGTAAATCTTGTGGATTAAGCGTGAATGTATATAAATCTTCATCCTCCGGCTTATAGTAGACCACATCGCCTAAGGGTGAGATACACATCGAACCACCTGAATAATAGACTTCGTTGCCATCATGTCCCACTCGATTGACACCAATTACATAAGCTTGATTTTCTATCGCACGTGCAGGTATCAATGCGCGCCAATGCGCTGATCGCTTGTCAGGCCAGCTTGCAGTGTACACCAATAGATCATAACCGTTTTCAGCATTACGTGACCACACCGGAAACCTTAGATCATAACAAATCATCGGACAGATCTTCCATCCTTTCAATTGTAACATGATCCGAGAATTGCCTGCTGAAAAATGATCCGTCTCGTTGGCCAAGGCGAATAAATGGCGCTTATCATAATGCACATAGCTACCATCAGCAGACATCCACACAAAGCGATTATAATAATTACCACCTTCTTTGATAATCAATGTACCCGCTACCACACATTCGAACTTTTTGGCGGTTTCGTACAGCCAACGCATGGTCATCCCATCCATTTCTTCCGCACATTTCTCCACATTAGTCGTAAAACCCGTATTAAACATTTCGGGTAAAATGATTAAGTCTGTTTTCTCCCGTAAGGATGATAATCGCAAGCTCAAATTCTGAAGGTTCTTCTCTACATTCTCCCAAAAAAGATAAGCTTGAAATATGGTGATTTTTATTGGCTCCATTTAATAAGGTACTCCGTCTGTGAATTAATATTGTCTAATATAATAAAATTGAACTTAAAATCTAAAAAGGTTCACACTATTTATTACGATTCAACAAGCTATTAGACAAAAGAAGTAAATCCTCTTTTTGAGTCTTATTTACATTTATTTCTTGCAGACTCGTTATCGATTTAGTGCTATATTTACCTTTTAACGCATTAGCCTGCTCCAATATTTCATATTTGTTGTACAATTCTATCATTCTACGCACTTTTTCTTCACCCGCACTTTCTTGCAGATCTAGAATAGCGTTAAATTCTGCTTCATCTTCAGACAGTAATACCCTTTTCAATAAAATATGAAGGATGGTCTTTTTATTGACCATTATATCACCACCTACCTGCTTGCCAAATGTATCTGGATCACCGTAAGTATCAAGAATATCATCCTGCAACTGGAAAGCAATACCCAAATTAACACCAAAATCGTATAGCTTCGCTCTATCCGCTACATTTGCGCCCGCGATGATAGCACCCATTTCCAATGCGCCCCCTAATAGCACGGAGGTTTTGAGTCGAATCATATTGATGTATTCTTCTTCAGACACATCATTCCGCTGTTCAAAGTCCATATCATGCTGTTGCCCTTCGCACACCTCTAAGGCTACTCGATTGAAAGTTTTAATTAATTCGGGAACTACGGCAATTGGACATTTCGCTAGTTCTTCATACGATTTGACTAGTAGCGCATCACCCGACAAAATAGCCACATTATCATTCCATCGCTGATGCACGGTCTGCTTACCGCGACGTAAGGGCGCTTTGTCCATAATGTCATCATGCATCAACGAAAAATTATGAAAATATTCTATCGCTAACGAAGCCGGCAACACAGAATCTACGTCGTCATGGCCAAATAAGTGGGCGCCCATGAATACCAGTTGAGGACGTACCCGCTTACCGGATAGTGACAATATATAAAGTATGGGTTCGTATAGATTTTTAGGAGTAGTAGGTAATTCTATATTCTCTAAGGCATTACTGATTTTTTCAGCGTAATACGGATTTCCAAACATATTTTTTAAGTGAATAGTCATACGAAGATACATATATATTTTTAGGCTTTTACATTTCCAGGTAATTTGGGTTTTGTAATAATAGTATATTTGTAAAAATAGGAATGCATGCGAATTTTAGTAGTCCATAACTTTTATCAACACAAAGGCGGAGAAGATGTAGTTTTTCAGCAAGAGGTGGATGCTTTGAGCAAGGAGCATAGCGTGGAGACTATGACCTTTCGTAACGAAAAAGGCTTGAAGGGACTTATTCAATTTGCATTATACCCGTGGAATATACGTGTGGCGAATAAAATTGCTCAAAAGGCATTACTTTTCAAAGCGGATATTGTGCACATCCACAATACACACTATGCAATCGGACCGTGGGTATTCAGAACGCTGCATCGCCAACATATTAAGACTGTGCAGACCTTGCACAATTACAGGTTATTGGACCCCTCAGCAACCTTGTTTCATGAAGATCAAGTTTTTTTGGACACCTTAAACAAGAAATTTCCTTGGGCTTCCATTAAGCGCAAAAGTCTAGATAACTCTGCAATTAAGACAGGCTGGGTAGCCTTTGTTTATTATTTCCATCATATGATAGGCACTTGGCATAAAATCGACCGTTATTTGGTTTTTTCCAACTTTATGAAGCGCTTGCTCTTGCAATCTTCCAAAGGAATTAATCCGCAACAAATCAGCATCAAGACCAATGCGATCGCAGCGCCGGTGCGACCTGCAGTCCCTAAGACCGATCATTTTGTGTATATTGGGAGATTAGCGGTCGAAAAAGGCATAAAAACATTGTTAGCAGCTTTTGCACAGCTACCGGAGTATAGTGTAGAGATATATGGCGATGGTCCCATGGCCGAGGAGGTGAAGTCCGCAGCAGCCGTCCATCACAATATTGTTTACAAAGGTTTCCAAACCAAAGAAATACTCAATACAGCATTGGCTAGTAGGCAGGCGCTCATAGTGCCTTCTATTTGGTTTGAAGGTATGCCCATGACAATCTTGGAAGCTTACGCAATGGGCACCCCTGTTATAGCAAGCAAGATAGGTGCACTGGAAGATATGATCGTTGATCTTTCTACTGGCTATCATTTTGAAGCCGGTAATGCAGTCGATCTAGCAGATAAAGTCAGAAAATTTGCTTTATTAAACGAAGAAGATAAACAATTATTGGCAGCCAACTGTCTAAAGGAATATGAAGTTAATTATCAATTAGCAAACAATATGCAAACGCTAGAAGATATCTATAAAGACGTATTAGAAAGGAATTAAGATATGAGTAATATAATAATAATCGATCATTTAGGAATAGCTCCAAAAATAAAAGAAGCGCTTGAATCGGTTTATGACCCCGAACTAAAACCAGCTAGTATCGTGGATTTAGGCCTTGTGTACGAGATTATCACCAAAGAAGGCGGCATCGCCAAAGTCATCATGACTCTTACGGCCCCTGGCTGTCCTGTCGCGGGAGATATCTTGGATGAAGTACAGCGCAAAGTCGCTGCTGTTGAAGGAGTAAACGAAGCGCTGGTGGAGCTTACATTTGATCCGCCGTGGAATAGAGATATGATGACTGAAGAAGCCAAATTGGAATTAGGCTTTCTCTAATTTTCTTCCTGAGCTGTAGCTTCCAATTCTGCCAAAGTCTTTTTAGGTTTGGAAGCTTTATCCTCTTTACCAAATAACCCGGTCCAGATATTTCTAGATTCTTTGGTTAACAAAGGAGATACTATTGAAAGTATCAACACATATACCACCACAAAAGACTGAATTATCGGCAACAAGCCTCCTGCTTTACCAATATTGGCCATGATGATTGAGAATTCGCCGCGCGCTGATAATGTAAATCCAATATCAAAAGAGGTGCGAGGCTTCATCTTAGAAAAATGTGCCGCAAAATATCCAGAGGCTACATTACAAATAACAGTGATGATGGCAGCCAAAACAGCCCACCCTACAGCACCGCCTAGCGAATAAATATCAATCGACAACCCAAAACTGAAGAAGAACATCGCCCCGAAAAAGTCTTTAAATGGCAGCACCATACTTTCAATTTTCTTTAGGTATTTGGAGTCAGCAAATACAAGTCCGGCCATGAGTGCACCAATGGCTTCCGCAACGTGAATCGTCTCAGAAAATCCGGCAATCAAAAATAGCAAACTAAATATAATCAGGATAAAAAGTTCGGAGGACTTGTCATGCAATATCTTATCAATAGAGGGCACTAACTTGCGTCCCAAAATTAAGAAGGCCAATATAAACCCTAAGGCCATTAATGAAGTAGCCGTCACCGCCCAGAAGGAGGTTCCACCAGCTAATATCAAGCCTGAAAGGAAAGAGATGTGCATGGCTATAAACAAGTCATCAAACATAATCATCCCCATGATGACCTCGGTCTCCGGATTGGCAGTACGTTTTAGATCGGTTAGTACCTTAGCCACAATAGCGGTAGAAGAGCTTGTCATCAGTCCACACAGCACCATCAATTCTTTGAATGGTAGATCCATCAACCAGCCGATTAAGAGTCCGGATACAAAGTTCAATATGACATAGAGTGTTCCTCCTGTCACAATGGACTTACCTGACTTAATAAGGCGGCCTACTGAAAACTCCAATCCCAAATAAAATAGAAGGAACAATACCCCTAGCCTACCCATGAACTCTATAAATGGTTTGCTTTCGGTAAACGTAAAGAATGACCACAGCGTATTGAAGCCTGAGGTTATGCTCGGATTATTAATACTAGCAAGCGTATTGGCAATGACGTCAGGATATTCTCTATTACCCAACAGCATACCTATAATAATAAAAAAAGGAATAACAGAGAAACGTAGTCTATTCGCTAGTAAACCTACTGAGGCCACTAAAAATACAGCAATTCCGATTTCTAAGATTATGATATGAGACATAGACCAGCAATTATACTAAGAGTTCTTTTAAGAGTTTGATGTGTTTAGCTTTTCCTGCGATTACCAAAGTTGCGCCCGGTTCAATTACATAATCCGGTCCGGGATTTATTTTAGTTTCTGCATCTTTGATTGCAGCAATAATAGATGCACCGGTTTTCTGTCGGACATCAAGCTCACCTATCGTTTTGTTGACTCCATCATTAGTCGGCTCGACTTTATACCATTCGATCCGCAAGTCATCCAATGCGACTTCAATGGTTTCAAGGGCTTTAGGCTTGTAAGATAGCCCTCCAATTATACCTGCCACTTGGCGTGATTCCTCATCGGACAAAGTCATCACACAACGTGTTTCATTATCCTCATCCTCATGACGATACAATTCACGACGACCATCATCATGAATCACTACGACCATATTGTCTCCGGCTTCAGTTTCGATCTGAAACTTCTTTCCAATACCAATAAGATCACTTTCTCTTACTACTGACATAGAAAATATGTTATTAGTTTATAACAACTGATTTATCAAATATAATAAAAACGAGTTATTTGTTAGGGTCAACCAACAAATAGGTCCCATCTTCTTTTTTCTTAGGTAGCCCCATAGCCAAAGATTTGCCATGGTAAAATAAATAAATCCAGCCCTCCGGTGCGCCTTGTTGCCAATATTCTTTGCGCTTGTCTCGTGAGGTACGCCCATCAAAATCATATTTCGCAATGAAGTTTTTGAAAAGCTCCTCTGGCTCTGGCACCACATCTCCCCCGAAAAAGAAATGCTCACCACCCGTCTCTATATGAAACACCTGGTGATATTCGGTATGCCCACCACTTACAGCGTAACTGATTTCATTATTCACTCGACCATCACCTTCTACAAGCTGCAAATTGCCACTGCGCTGAATAACATCAAACACCTCCGTACGATACGAAGCCGATTCTTTCGCATAAGCATTCTCCCATTCTCCGCGTTGTATTACATATTCCGCTTCCGGGAATGCTAGACGGCCTACTCCACCTTTAAAATCCACTAATCCTCCCGTATGATCTTTATGCAAATGTGACATAAGAACATATTTCACGTCTTCTGGTTCAAACCCCAATTTACGAATATTGTGGTGAATCAGCAACTCATCTTCTTCCGTACGCATTCCTAAGCCCGCATCGCATAGCAAAAGGCCATGACTTGATTCGATCAAAAATGGATGGACATGTACAAACAAAGACGCCGGACGACTTTTTGGATCATCTTTCGATGGATCAAAAGGAATAAACTTTTTGGATGCGTCCACAGAGAAGGAACCTTCGAATAAAGAATATGCTTGAATCATTCTTTTATGTTATTGTAAATATGAGAGTTAAGAATCTGTAAATTAATTATAGACTGCAAATACTAGGTTACTACACCTTTATAATGTATATTTACATACAAATATTGTGCAAAGATATGCAAAAAAGGTGGGTCCTAAAACCAAAAAACGATAGCAACAAAGTAAATAAATTAAAAACAGAACTAGGTGTCAATGACATCGTTGCAAAACTTTTGGTAAGTCGGGAAGTCGAAACCTTTGAACAAGCAAGATATTTCTTTAGACCATCTTTGGATCATTTGCATGATCCTTTTTTGATGAAGGATATGGATCAAGCCATTACCCGAATCGAAAAAGCTATCGGCAACAAGGAGAAGATTCTTATATACGGGGATTATGATGTCGATGGTACTACCGCAGTATCTGTTGTGTATAGTTTCTTCCGTACTTTTCATACAGGCATTGAATTTTATATTCCGGATCGCTATGCCGAAGGATATGGCATCTCTACGCAAGGTATTGATTACGCCGCCGAAAATGGCTTCTCTCTCATCATCGCGCTAGACTGTGGCATCAAAGCCATTGAAAAAGTGGAATACGCAAAGAGTAAAGGTATTGACTTCATCATTGGCGACCACCATCTTCCGGGAGCATCTATTCCGGATGCTGTAGCGGTGCTAGATCCCAAACGGGCGGATTGTGCTTACCCTTACAAAGAGCTCTCCGGCTGTGGTATAGGATTTAAAATCATACAAGCTTTCATTCTCAAAAACAATATGGATATGGAAGCGGCGTACCAGTATCTCGATCTGGTTGCTGTCAGCATCGCATCAGATATTGTACCCATTACCGGCGAAAATAGAACCTTAACATTTTTTGGTCTTAAAAAATTGAACAGCAATCCTTCGGTAGGTTTCAAGGCGCTAATAAATCTCTCAACCAACCGAACAGGAGTATTCTCCGTGAATGATATTGTTTTTCAAATTGGTCCTCGCATCAATGCGGCAGGTCGTATAGAACATGCGAAGGATGCTGTGCGCCTATTAATTTCCAAATCGGAAGAGGAAGCCAAGAACTTTTCGTCTGCTGTCGATGACCAGAATAATGTTCGTAAGGATTTCGACCTTACCATTACTACAGAAGCATTATCGCTTCTTGAGTCTTCTTCGGATAATTTACTACGCAAATCCACTGTGCTTTACAAATCTGATTGGCACAAAGGCGTGATTGGTATAGTGGCCTCCCGTCTGACTGAAAAATATTACCGTCCTACAATCATCCTTACACAGACTAATGGGCATATTGCGGGTTCCGCACGTTCGGTCATTGGTTTTGACTTGTACGAAGCCCTGAGTGAGTGCAGTGATCTTTTAGAACAATTTGGCGGTCACAAATATGCGGCAGGTCTGACCATGCGCGAAGAAAATATAAGCCTATTTCAACAAAGGTTCGAAGATGTCGTCCAAAAAACTATCAAGCCGGAGATGCTCCAACAAGAGGTCAGCATTGATTTGGAAATTAACCTCCAGCATATCGATGGCAAATTGTATCGCTTGTTAAAGCAGTTTGAACCTTTCGGTCCTCAGAATGAGGCGCCCGTCTTCATGACACGTCAGGTGAGTATCCTAGGGTCAGCAAGTATTGTGGGCAACAATCATCTTAAATTCATCATCAAGCAGGGCGATTCACCCGCTTTTCAGTGTATAGCATTTGGCTTGGCCGAACATTTCGATTATATTCAAAATCAGAATGCCTTCGACATTTGTTATACTATTGAGGAAAATAACTGGCGCGGCAAAAAGAATTTGCAATTAAACATCAAAGCAATACGATATTAAAATATATTTGCAATAGCAGAAATATTATTCATGATACTTAGAGCAGAAAATCTCATCAAGAAATATAAGCAACGTACCGTTGTCAATGATGTTTCATTTCATGTGGAACAAGGTGAAATCGTGGGACTTCTGGGCCCTAATGGCGCTGGTAAAACGACTTCCTTTTACATGATCGTAGGTCTTATCAAACCGAATGAGGGTCATGTATACCTCAATGATGAGGAGATCACGAAAGACGCCATGTTCAAGAGAGCACAGAAAGGAATAGGATATCTTGCACAGGAGGCTTCTGTATTTCGTAAGCTATCCGTAGAAAATAATATTTTGGCTGTATTGGAGATACATTACCCCAACAAACAAGAACGTCTGGCCAAATTAGAGGAACTTCTAAGTGAATTTAGTCTGCACCGTGTACGCAAAAATCGCGGCGACTTACTTTCAGGTGGGGAGCGCCGTCGTACAGAGATTGCTCGTGCACTAGCCGCTAATCCTCACTTTATCCTTTTGGATGAACCATTTGCTGGCGTCGACCCCATCGCCGTCGAAGAAATACAATCCATCGTATCGAAGCTCAAAGCCAAAAATATAGGTGTATTGATCACAGACCACAATGTGCAGGAGACCTTGTCCATTACGGACCGAGCTTATTTGCTGACCGAAGGGAAAATCATGTTAACAGGTAAACCTGAGGAAATCGCAGACAACGAAATGGCTCGTAAATTTTATTTGGGACAAAATTTCGTATTACGCAGAAAGAAACTATAACATCACGCTACTTCATTGAATCATGGCCATACTTAACTCAATATTCACGTGGATTATGCAAAAGAGAATTCATCAAATTGAGCTCTTTATTAAATATCCCCATGATGTGCAAGAAGAATGGTTCCAGAACTTAATTTCAGCAGCGGAAGCCACCGAATGGGGCAGGAAATACGATTTTAAAAGTATCTATACCGTAGAGGAGTTCAAAAATCGGGTACCTATCAGTGACTATGATGGACTCAAAGTATACATCGATCGGATGATCAAAGGGGAACAGAATATCCTTTGGCCATCGGATATAAAATGGTTTGCTAAATCTTCAGGTACGACAGCAGACCGCAGCAAATTCATACCCGTAAGTCTAGAGGCCTTAGAGGAATGTCACTACCAAGGAGGCAAAGATATGTTGACAATATTTTGTCACAATAAACCGAATAATAAGGTTTTCACGGGAAAAACCGTCGTAATTGGTGGATCCTCGCAAATCAACAATTTTAGTCCGGATTCGTACTACGGAGATTTATCTTCCATCCTCATCCGCAACCTTCCCTTTTGGGCTGAATTCTTACGGACGCCCACTATGGAAGTCACGCTCAATCCTAATTTTGAAGAAAAAATAGAGCAAATTGCTCAGCTTACCATCAAAGAAAATGTGACAAGTCTAGCCGGTGTACCGACCTGGAATATCGTCATGGCCAAGCGTATTCTAGAAATCACAGGCAAGGATAATCTATTGGACATTTGGCCTAATTTAGAGTTTTACGGCCACGGGGGTGTCAGTTTCATCCCTTACAGAGAGCAGTTCAAGCGTTTGATTCCTACGGACAACATGTACTATCTGGAGAATTACAATGCTTCTGAAGGTTATTTTGGCATACAAGACCAATCCGATTCAGACGATTTACTTCTTATGCTCGATTATGGCATTTTCTATGAATTTTTGCCTTTTGAAAATTTGGAGGACGAACATCCCAAAACATTAGGTTTGCATGAAGTAGAAATTGGCAAAAATTATGCGCTGATTATTTCTACCAATGCTGGACTGTGGCGTTATAAAATAGGTGATACCATTAAATTCACTTCATTATCTCCGTATCGTTTCCAGATTTCGGGCAGAACAAAACAGTATATCAACACCTTTGGCGAAGAAGTGATCGTGGATAATGCTGATCAAGCGCTCAAAGCGGCATGCGACGCGACAGTGGCTATTATCAAGGATTATACGGCTGGTCCAGTCTATTTCAGCAATAAGGATGCTGGTGCCCACGAATGGATTATTGAATTTGAAAAACAGCCCACGGATTTTAACCAATTCTGTGATATACTAGACAATACACTGCGGGAGATCAACTCAGATTATGATGCCAAAAGATTCAAAAACATGGCTTTGGCAAAACCTATCATCCACAACGCACCCAACAACACCTTCTACAACTGGATGAAATCTCGTGGCAAATTGGGTGGACAAAACAAAGTACCTCGCTTAGCAAACAACCGCGACTACTTAGATCCACTATTGAAAATAATTAACAATTAAGTAAACTGAATGTTATCATCACGCAGCAATACGCCTAAGAATGTATCGAATTTCATTTCACGGTAAGCGATTTGGCAATGCAACATTATTTTGCAACTTCACAGACTCATTCGTTCAGATATGATTATGGACGAATAAAATTCTTATAAACATAAATAAAATATCCCTTGATAAATCCGAATAAGGACATGTGTTGCTCTTCTCGACGCTTTGAAGTCGGCTTTTGAGTTAAAGATTTCATACACAGGTAGTTAATAGGTTAAAAAAATAAACTCAACGGGTTGTTAAATTAAATTAATAAGCACATAAATACTAAAATACAAAAATTTAATTTAATTGTACTGTTTTATTTACCCTCTGAATTGACAATCGGTGCTCTCCTATTTCGAAAATAAATCAATACCTCTAAATCTTTTTTTTTAACTTGCATCCTAATAAAATATATAAAGAGAATGAGCGCGACAGATCAAATTTCAATTCGCGTAGAGCCGACAAGTACATCAAGACTCTCGCAAGTAGACTTTCACAACCTAAAGTTTGGGCAAATCATGTCAGACCATATGCTGGTCGCTGAATACAACCATGGTAAATGGGAAGACGTGAGCATCGTGCCATATGGCGATCTTACTATTAGTCCATCGATGTCTGCATTGCATTATGGTCAATCTATATTCGAGGGCATTAAAGCATACAAATTTGAAGATGGTACGGTAAGTATCTTTAGACCAGAGAAGAACTGGGAAAGATTTAACAAGTCTGCAGCGCGTCTGCAAATGCCTGAAGTACCCGAAGATATTTTCTTAGGCGGGCTGAAACAATTATTAGATATCGATCGCGATTGGGTACCTTCAAAAGAAGGCACTTCATTATACATTCGTCCATTCATGTTTGCTACAGAATCTGCCTTGGGCGTGCATCCATCGATTTCATACAAGTTTATTGTTATTACATGTCCAGTGGGCGCATATTACAGCAAACCGATTTCGCTGAAAGTGGAAACACATTATACACGCGCTGCCGAAGGCGGGGTTGGTTTTTCGAAAAATGCAGGTAACTATGCATTGTCGTTATATCCCACACAACTCGCTAATGATGAAGGCTACGATCAAATCATGTGGACAGATGCTATAGAGCACAAGTATATTGAAGAAGCAGGTACAGCCAACCTAATCTTCCGTATTGGAGACACCATCATTACGCCACACGGCGATACCATTCTGCATGGCGTGACGAGACGTACCATCATCCAATTGGCAGAAGAATGGGGTTATAAAGCGGAGCAACGTAAGGTTTCCGTGAAAGAATTAATCGATGGCATCAAAGCAGGTCAAGTAGCTGAGGCATTTGCTGCTGGTACGGCTGCTACGATCACACATATTGATAGAATCGGATTTGAAGGTCAAGACTATACACTTCCTCCGGTAGAAGGTCGCGAATTTTCCAATAAAGTATTAGATTATTTGAATCAATTACGATATGGAAAGATTGCTGATCCATTCGGCTGGAACTTTATCGTATAAACAATACAATCAATGTTTACAGAAGGTCTAAGTTAGCTACTTGGACCTTTTTTATTTATAGAATCTGTATATACTCACCGAATAAACCTCGATTTTTACCGACTTTCTTCGTCGATTAATCTAATTACCATTCTGAAGCCTTCCTATTCACCCTACCTTTGGAGTATCAAAAAGAAATTAAAAAACTAAAAATATAAACAACCATGAAAAGAAATCTTTTAACAATCGCAACAGTAATGATGATGGTATTATCATTGAGTTCATTTGCAAACGAAAAAGCAAACCCTTCCCTATCAGGACCATCAGCAAGCATTGTAGCTGATTATTTGAATGCTTCGGTATTGGGTCATCAAAATGATATTAAAGAAATGTTAGCGGATAATTTTGAATACTTCAACACAGCAAACAAACAAAAATCTTCTAAAGAAGAGTATGTGAAATTCTTGAACGAAACGAACAATTCAAAATACGACTGCGTTTACACCTATGAAGTATTGGATCAGACGGGGAAATCCGCTGTAGCAAAAGCAACTTTCAAATTTGACAATTTTACCCGAGTAGATATCCTTTCACTACAAGAGACTGCTGAAGGATGGAAAATTAGTGAGGTAATCACCAACTATAAATAATTACAACCCTTCCACTATAAATCAAAGGCCCTCCATGTTGGAGAGGCCTTATTTATTTTTATATGAAATGTAATTCAAAATACCTGCTAAGTCATGAGGTTCAAACCACGTGGTATCGCCATATTTCTTGAACCATGTGATTTGCCTTTTGGCATAGCGTCTTGAATTTTGTTTAATCTGGTCAATAGCTTCTTCGAGACTGAGATGCCCATCGAAATAATCAAATATCTCTGAATACCCTACGGTTAGTAACGCCGGCTTATGGCGATATGGTTCTAAGGATTTTACTTCGTCTATCAGTCCTGCTGCCCGCATATTATCCACCCGAAGATTAATGCGCTCGTATAATTTGGCACGATCCATATTGAGGCCTATTGTCACGACTTGAAATGGACGGGAAGACTGTTCTTTCTTTTGATAGAAAGACATGGGTTTTCTGGTCGCTTCGTACACTTCCAGTGCGCGAATGACACGCTGGGGGTTGTCAATATCTGCCACCGCATAGTAGGCAGGGTCTAACTCTTTGAGGCGGGCTTTGAGAGGCTCGAGGCCTTTTTCTTCAAAGGCTTTGTTCAACGCCTCGCGAATACCTTCAGGAGCTTTTGGCAAATCATCCAAGCCTTCGCACACTGCACGGACAAACAATCCCGATCCCCCGACCATAATGACGGTATCTTTCTTTGAGAATAAGTCATCCAACAAATTCAGCGCATCACGCTCAAAATCACCTGCAGAATATTCGTCTGCGATAGAATGGGAATTGATAAAATGGTGAGGGGCGGCAGCAAGTTCCTCCGCATCGGGTTTGGCCGTGCCAATGCTCATCTCCCGATAAAACTGACGAGAATCAGCCGATAATATTTCCGTGTTAAAATGCTGCGCCAATAAAATAGCCGTAGCTGTCTTACCTACTGCTGTAGGACCAACCACTACGACTAACGTTTTTTTATGTTTGTCCACAGAAGACATTAATTAATAATCTTCTTCTCCGGAGCCGAATTCTTGTTCTTCTTCGCCACCTTCTTCTTCCTCATCTCCTTCATCGATACTGTAATCATCTTCATCGTCTACACCATACTCTTCAGTGGTAGTTTCTTCGATGAAGTCATCTTCGTCATCCTCATCCAAATCCGCAACAGGAAAATTGGCAGCGGCAGCGATCTTAGGAGCTAGACCTACAGATTTGAACAGTGCGGGATATACCTTGCCATCTTCTTCTTTCAAAATCTTAATGAGTTCCACATGAAAATCATAGGGTCTGTCAAAATTATAGATGTAATAAAACTTTTGGTGAGGGTCATCGATAAACTTACTTAGACGAATATCTTCCATGATTAATACGCCTGATTCCTTCTTACGTGGATTGGGAAGATGTGCTATCTCTGTACCTTTTTTCCATTGATCATTGCTCACATAAAAGGAGGACGAAACCTCCGGATTGTAACCCGTGCTTTTATGGATCTCATGGTGTAATTCTAGAAAAGTACCTTTTGAAGGCATATCAATATCACGATATACATCTTCATAATCTTCGAATGTAACTCTAAATCTGTAAACTGCCATATATCTATATCGACTAAGTATAACCTAGTTTCTGTTTATAAAATTATAAAATTATTTTGAAGTCTATCAAGACAATATTGCCTTGGGTTCCAAATTAAGTTCCTTGGCTTTATCCAACATAAATTGGTACGCGGCCCTGCGCTCATTTGGAATATCTCCTTCTAAAATCGCTTCGCGGATCGCATTCTTGATCATCCCTACTTGCTTGCTTGGTCCTAACCCAAAAACATGCATAATGTCTTCACCTGTTACGGGTGGCTGCCAATTGCGTAAGTGATCACGCTCTTCGACATCTTTGAGTTTTTGTTTGACCAGCTCAAAATTGTCGCGGTATTTTTTCTTTTTAAACTCATTTTTGGTGGTCACGTCTGCATGACACAAGAGCATGAGCGCATCAATATCATCCCCTGCTTCAAATAATAGACGACGTACTGCAGAATCTGTCACCATATCCTGTGCAAGAACAATCGGTCGCAAATGAAGTTGAACAAGCTTCTGAACAAATTTCATCTTTTCATTCAGAGGCAATTTCATATCAGCAAACAACTTCGGAACCATACGAGCACCTCGATCTTCGTGTCCATGGAATGTCCATCCAATACGCTTGTCGAAACGCTTAGTAGCCGGCTTGGCAATATCGTGCATGATTGCAGCCCAGCGCAACCACAAGTCATCCGACATCTCCGCTACATTGTCCAGCACCTCTAAGGTATGGTAGAAATTATCCTTATGCCCTTTTCCATCAACATAATCCACGCCATATAAATCTGCCATAGCCGGAAACACCAACTGTAGCAAACCAGTATCAAATAAATACTTAAAACCTATAGAAGGTTTTTTGGACAAAATAATTTTATTCATTTCGTCCGTAATACGTTCTTTGGAAATAATCTGAATGCGCTCCTTGGTTTCTACAATAGCTTCCAAGGCTTCCACATCGATCTTGAAATTCAATTGTGTAGCAAAGCGGATCGCACGCATCATACGCAGCGGATCATCTGAGAATGTTTCTTTGGGTGCTAATGGCGTACGGATAATACGGTTTTCAATATCAGATAAACCATCAAATGGATCCAACAATTGGCCATAGGTAGCGCTATTCAACGAATAGGCCATCGCATTAATGGTGAAGTCGCGACGGTTTTGATCATCCTGCAATGTACCATCTTCTACGATAGGCTTACGCGAATCACGTCTATAGGATTCTTTGCGGGCACCTACGAATTCGACATCCATCCCATCATATACTAACATGGCTGTTCCAAAAGATTTATACACCGCCACTTTGGTATGCAAATGCTCACCTAATTTGGTTGCGAAATCTATTCCTGAACCAATCACCAATATATCGACATCATTTTTGAAAGAACGTGCCATGATCCTATCTCGCACGTAGCCGCCGATGACATACACTTCTGTATCTGTCTTGTCAGCTAAATCTTTTATAATAGAAAATATTGGATGTTGTAAATCTTCAGTCATAGCACACATATAGGCCTTACCGACCTATTTCGTTGGCAAAAATACTCAATTTAAAAGAAAAATAAGTCAAAAATCTAAGGTAATCTCCCGTGTGGACTAATCTCTATCTTTTGAAAGTTTACGGAATGCTAGAGGATTTTCGGACAACACAGCTTGCTCGCGACGATTCTTTACGATATGCACGGCCGTGAAAATCGCCTCCATGAAGGATTCATGCGAAGCCAAATTTTTACCTGCGATATCATAACCTGTGCCATGATCTGGTGAAGTGCGCACGATAGGCAGTCCCGCGGTGTAATTTACACCTTTACGATTCGCAATATGTTTAAATGGAATTAAACCTTGGTCGTGATACATGGCTAGTACAGCATCAAATTTTTTGTACGCCTCGCCTGCGAAAAAACCATCTGCCGGGTAAGGTCCGAAACAGAATATCCCCTCTTCATTCGCTTTGGCCAACGATGGTGCTATAATTGTGTCATCCTCGGTACCAATCACTCCGTTATCACCTGCGTGCGGATTCAATCCGAGCACGGCGATTTTCGGTTTTTGGATCCAAAAATCTGTTTTCAACGAGTTATTCATCAGTCGCAATTTCTTCAGAATAGCTTCTTCAGTGATTTTAGTAGCGACTTCATTTAGCGGAATATGTCCTGTCACTACACCTATTTTTAATTCATCACACACCATAAACATCAATACATCATCCGAACTAGTTTTGCTTTGCAAATATTCGGTATGACCAGGGAAATTAAAGTTTTCACGCTGAATGTTGTGCTTATTAATCGGTGCAGTGACCAAAGCATCAATCTTACCAGCCGTCAAATCTTCTACTGCTCGTTCTAATGAAATGAAAGCATATTTACCACCCGTTTCATTTTCCTCACCCAATGTGATTTTGACATCTTCTTGCCAACAGTTGATCAGATTAGGACGTTTGGGATTGGCTTGCTCCACATCATTGATGACATTAAAACTGAAGTCATTGATATTGTTTGCTTTACGATGAAATGAAGCGTTCTTAGTATTACCATACACAATGGGTGTAAAAAAGTCCAACACGCGATTATCTAGGAGAGATTTTATAATCACTTCAAGACCTATTCCATTGATGTCTCCAATACTAATTCCAACTTTTAATTTTTCACTCATCGTTTTAGTGTTTTTCAATTCAAAAATAGAAAAAAAATGAGAAAGAAAGGTATTTCGGTCACCAATGTTGTCAGTTATGTTGCGTAATATGCCAAATCTTTTTGCTGCAATGTCATATTTACTTTTTAATTTTGAGGCTAATAGAAAAATATGGGTAACGTACGCGCAAAAAAACACTTAGGACAACACTTTTTGAATGACAAAAATGCTGCTCAACGCATCGCTAATGCTTTGAACACTTCGCTTGGGTTTACCCAAGTCTTGGAAGTAGGACCAGGTATGGGTGTATTGTCAGATTTTTTGCTCCAAAAGGAAGAATACGAGACCTATTTGATTGATGTAGACGACGAATCCATTGAATACCTCGCCGATAAATACCCACAATTGGGTGACAGATTAATACATGGGGATTTCTTAAAACTTAATTTTAGTCAATATTTTGGGGACAAGATGGCTGTGATCGGCAACTATCCGTATAATATCTCTTCTCAAATATTATTCAAAATTCTGGAAGAAAGAGACCGCGTCGTACAAATGGCGGGGATGTTCCAAAAAGAAGTGGCTGAACGTTGTGTTGCTAAGCCTGGTAGCAAAGAGTATGGAATTCTTTCGGTTTTCTTGCAGGCCTACTATGATGTGGAATACCTTTTCACGGTCAAAGCAGGTGCATTCAATCCCCCACCGAAAGTGTTATCCGGCGTCATGCGTATGACCCGAAATACCGTTACAGATTTGGGTTGTGATGAAGCTTTATTTTGGAAAGTCGTGAAAGCAGGTTTTAACCAACGCCGAAAAACATTACGAAATTCACTTTCTGGTGTCATTGCCAAAGACAAAATGAGTGACAATCCCTTGTATGAATTGAGAGCAGAAAGATTGACTGTGCAGGATTTTGTGGCTTTGACTAATGAGATAGCTAATACTAAGTGATATGCCTATTGATACTGAATTTGCGATAATTGGTGGCGGCGTTGCCGGTTTAACAGCTGCAATTGGGCTAAGCCAATTGGGACGCGGATTCAAAGTATTTGAGCAAGCGAAAGAACTCAAAGGTATAGGTGCGGGCTTTGGGTTGGCAGCAAACGCTATGCAGGCGTTGGATTTGATGGGGCTAAAGCATGACATTGAGAAACTGGGTTTTTACACCAACTCCTATCATATTTTGGACCATAAAGGTCAAGTTCTTCTCGCCCCTGACACGCAAAAATTATCGGAACAATACAATCAGGACAACTTCACCATACATCGTGCGGATTTACACCTTTATCTGCTTTCTCAATTGCAGACTGAAGATGTACTGCTCGCCAAAAAAGCAACTAAGTTTGAGAGTCATTCGGACTTCATCGCCATTTATTTTGAAGACGGCACACTTGTCAGGGCTAAATATTTGCTTATCGCCGATGGTGTAAAATCACCTTTGCGTCAACAATTACTCCCAAATGCTACACCACGTTACTCGGGATATACATGCTGGCGCGCCACAATAGACAATAGTAGCATTCAGCTGGACAAAGGTTCAGAGACTTGGGGTACTCAAGGACGATTTGGGATGACTCCCTTAGTCGGAAACCGCATCTATTGGTATGCTTGTGTCAACAGTCAAGCAAATAATCCTATTTACAGAGATTATACCGTTCAAGATTTAAAACAACATTTTGGAGATTATCACAATCCGATTCCAACCATATTAGCGGAAACTAAGGATGAAGATTTGATCTGGAATGACATTATAGATATCAAGCCGCTGTCACATTTAGCTTATGGAAATATCCTTTTGCTCGGCGATGCGGGGCACGCTACTACACCGAATCTGGGTCAAGGTGCCTGTCAGGCTTTAGAAGATGTGGCTGTGCTGATGGATGAATTAAAGGAAAATCAAGCTGTGACGGATGCCTTCCGTAATTTTGAAAAACGCCGTGTGAAACGCACCAAATACATCACCGACACTTCAAAAAGGATTGGTGAGATTTCACAGTGGGACAATGCCTTTTTGGTCGCTGTACGCAATCAAATCATGAAATGGTTGCCTGCATCGTTAGCTCAATCTGGGCTGACCCAACTTCTGTCGGTGGATTTTATGAAAATTGAAAAATAACAGATTATGAATATTCTAATAGTAGATGACGTACACGACGTTCTTTTGGAGAAGTTTGACAAAGCAAATATTTCTTACAGCTATCAACCCAACATCACGCGTACAGAAGCTGAAGAAATCATCTCAGCATATTCAGGTTTGATAATCCGCTCGAAATTTCAGGTCGACCAAGCATTTATTGATTTGGCGCCATCACTGCGACTCATCGGAAGAGCAGGTGCTGGAATGGACAATATTGACGAAGAGTATGCCGTACAAAAGGGCATACAACTTCTTCCTGCCAATGAAGGAAATTGTGACGCCGTAGGCGAACATCTCATCGGTATGTTATTGAGTCTGATGAACAACCTTAATCGTGGCAATACCGAAATCCGTCAGGGCTTCTGGAAGCGCGAAGAAAACCGAGGCTACGAGCTCAAAGGAAAAACCGTTGCATTAATCGGTTACGGGCACAATGGTCAAGCTATGGCAAAAAAACTTTCGGGTTTTGATGTCAAAGTCATCGCATACGACAAATACAAAACGGGCTTTTCGGATCAGTACGCCACGGAAGTGTCTATGGAGGAAATCGTAAAGCAGGCAGATGTGCTCAGTTTTCACATTCCGCTGACCCGTGAAACCAAAGGAATGATCAATGCGGAGTATTTATATCATTTCCGTAAACCAATTTTCTTTTTGATGGGTGCTCGCGGAGGAATCGTCGAAATCCCTGCTGTACTTCATGCATTGGATACGGGTAAAATAATCGGTGCTGCCTTTGATGTCCTTCCAATAGAAAAATTCCCTTCATTAGGCGAACAAGATTGGTATTCGGAATTAATAAAAAGAGATAATGTCCTTTTAAGCCCGCACGTAGCAGGTTGGACTTATGAAAGTTATTTTAAGCTTTCGGATATTTTAGCGGATAAGGTAATTCGCTATTTGAACAGCTAATAGACAGAAAATATATTGCAGAATAAGCACTAGATCCAACAGGTATACTTGCATAAAACTATCCTGCTTCTGGAAGATGATCGTTTTCAACAATATCCAAACTACCATATCACAAGCTATTAAACCCACCTTTATCGGCAGCGTAGTAGGCATAAACAGTACAAAAGCTAAGTGCACAGCAATAAGCGAATAACATAATCGCTGCGTACGATCACGCCCGAGTCGTAATGGTACCGTTTTGAGATGATAAAAGGAATCCTGCTTCATATCCCGAATATCAAATGGTAGTGTCACCAACACAATAAATAGAAACTTGCTCATCAAAAGATACAGGACCCTATCCCAGCCTACAGTCTGCAATCCGCTTAAACTTTCTATATACACCAAGCCTACTGTACTCAAAGACCAAATAAGTGCGATGTAAAACACTTTAATGTAGGGAATGTGCCGCAAGCTTTGCCATTTTCCTTGTATCCTAAAAATAGGAACCGCATACCCTAGGCTCAACAGACCTATAAATCCCAAATAGATAAAAGTATAAAAGTGTACCTGAAGCAGTGCATAGCCTAAAAGAAAAAAAGCAAATAGATTGAATAAATAAAACAGCGACTGATGGCTAAATATCCATCGCGTACGCTCATAAGGTGATTGGCTATAATCTTTTGGCTTCGAAATCCAGATACTAAGATTATAAAGTAACAGTGTGGATGAAAATTCCAAAAGAACGATAGAATAGTTGTAGGGTAGCCCCAAAATCTCATAGCTGAGCAATGTCTGAGCCGTCGCCGCAAAGGCGATTAAGAGGTTGGTAAAAACCAAAAATTTCCATAGCCCAACATGCATTTTCATACTTTCATTTATTCAAAGCAATTATAATTTTACACGCAATAATCTCAATTCTTGTTCGGTTTTATGCCAAAAAAAATTAAATTAGACTCAACATCGGACGTTTTACTCTATCAAATAAATAAATGTCCGAATCGGATAACTAAGTATAATAATTAAGTAAACCTATAGAAATTTTAGAGAAAAAGAGATGAGTTTTCAAATAAAAACTTTTGAGGAGTATCAGGACGCTTACAAGAAGAGTGTAGAAAATCCAGAGGAATTTTGGGGAGAGATTGCAAATAACTTCTTTTGGAAAAGGAAATGGACGAATGTGCTGAACTGGAATTTTTCCGAACCAGAGATCAAATGGTTTGAAGGAGGAAAATTAAACATTACCGAGAACTGTCTGGATAGACATATCTATAAAAATGGAGATACTCCCGCGATTATTTGGGAGCCAAATGATCCATCTGAGGCCCATCGTATCTTAACTTACAAACAACTTTTGAACAAGGTAGAGCAATTTGCCAATGTCTTAAAAAACAATAACATCAAAAAAGGGGATCGCGTATGTATCTACTTGCCGATGGTTCCTGAGTTGGTAATTGCTGTATTAGCTTGTGCTCGTATTGGTGCTATACATTCTGTTGTCTTTGGCGGTTTCTCTGCGCAATCTATCGCAGACCGTATCAATGATGCTGAGTGTAAATTAGTGATCACTGCAGACGGTGGTTTCCGTGGAAATAAAGTATTAGAGCTAAAAACTATCGTAGACGATGCTTTGATGCAATGTAAATCTGTCGAAAAAGTAATTGTATTAACCCGTTCACGTACGCCGATCTCCATGTTAAAGGGTCGTGATGTATGGTGGGAAGACGAAATCAAAAAAGTAGAGACGCAGGGTAATCCTGCTTGTCCTGCTGAAGAAATGGATGCTGAAGACACTTTATTTATCCTATATACTTCGGGTTCTACAGGTAAACCTAAAGGTGTCGTACATACGACCGCAGGTTATATGATATATACAGGCTATACTTTTGCCAATACTTTCCAATATCAACCGGGAGAAGTGTACTTCTGTACAGCAGATATTGGTTGGATTACAGGTCATAGCTATATTGTGTACGGACCACTTTCACAAGGTGCTACCTCATTGATGTTCGAAGGTATCCCAACATTCCCAGATGCGGGTAGATATTGGGATATAGTCGACAAATACAAAGTAAACATCTTGTACACGGCGCCTACAGCTATTCGTTCGTTGATGGCTTTTGGCGATGAATATGTTGATTCTAAAAATCTATCATCACTTCGTGTATTAGGTTCAGTAGGTGAACCAATAAACGAAGAAGCTTGGCATTGGTACAAAGACAAAGTAGGAAAAGGCAAATGCCCAATCGCAGATACATGGTGGCAAACCGAGAATGGCGGTCACTTAATCACCCCTATTGCAGGCGTTACTCCAGAAATCCCAGGCTATGCCTTGTTACCACTGCCGGGTATTCAGCCTTGCTTAATGGATGAAACAGGTAAAGAAATTGAAGGAAATGATGTATCAGGAAACTTATGTATTAAGTTCCCTTGGCCTGGTATGTTACGTACGACTTGGGGTGATCATGAACGTTGTAAACAAACCTATTTCTCGACATATCAAAACATGTATTTCACTGGAGATGGATGCTATCGTAGCCCAGAAGGATACTACCGCATCACAGGTCGCGTAGATGATGTATTGAATGTATCAGGTCACCGTATCGGAACTGCCGAAGTAGAAAATGCCATTAATATGCACTCCGATGTGGTAGAATCTGCAATAGTAGGCTACCCACATCCGGTAAAAGGTCAAGGCATCTATGCTTACGTCATTGCCAATCATCACATTGATGCAGATAAAACTAGACAAGATATTCTGCAGACGGTTACACGATTAATCGGTGCTATCGCAAAACCTGACATCATTCAATTCGTAACAGACTTACCAAAAACCCGTTCTGGTAAAATCATGCGAAGAATATTGCGCAAGGTAGCGGAGAACGAATTAGGGAGTCTGGGTGACACCTCTACTTTACAAGACCCTACTGTTGTTGAAAAAATAATCGAGGGTGCAAAAGAATTGAGAAAATAAGAAAAAAATCCATACAGAAAGGGGGCCTCGTGCTCCTTTTTCTTTTTTATTTCAACAAAGACACATCTCTCCCACTATTTTGGGAATTACTGCTAAATGATTCAATACCCTCAAACCCAAACTAGTCGTAACAGCTACTTAGGCTGTCAAAACTACTCCTTAATATACTTTTTAAATACCCAATAAACACCTCTTTGGTTCTTGTATTTTAGAGCCAAAAAATTGAAGTTCATTCCTTCGGAATTGCCCAATTAATTGATAAATAATCGAAAAAACAGCCTTCTAAAATCAAAATCTATCAATTTAACCCTCAAAAACCGCCTAATTTTATTATTTTTATGGAATCCATAAATTCATAAGAGAGAGTAAATGCTATTAGCTGTATTATCAGGATTAATATTTTCAATAGTTCTTGTATTTTTTGGCAGAGCATTCAAAGCCAAATGGAGTATTTTAATACCCATTCTGCCAACAATATTAGTCATATATTTTGCACAGATGATTCCCACTATATCATCAGGCAGAGGATTTCTGCAACACTATGATTGGGTACCTTCATTAGGCATTAACTTTGAATTTCAACTTGACGGTCTTTCCTCGCTATTCGCCTTGCTTATTACAGGAATAGGTAGTTGTATTTTTTTCTATGGAAGAGCATACCTAAAAGGACATCCTTATTTTGATCGCTTTTTTGGCTATCTACTTCTTTTCATGTCGGCTATGCTCGGGGTCGTTTTATCCAATAATATACTATTACTATTTATATTTTGGGAGCTCACAAGTATAAGCTCTTTCTTTCTGATAGGTTTTAACAATGACAGTGCGGACTCGCGAAAAAGTGCAAATACGGCCTTGAGCATTACGGGGTTTGGTGGATTCTTTTTGCTGTTAGCATTAGTATTAATGGGAAATATTGCTGGCACATACACCATCACAGAATTAATCCAGCATCGTGATACGATATTAAGTCATCAGTATTATCCGCTTATCATTGCATTGTTATTTATTGGGGCATTCACTAAGTCGGCTCAGTTTCCTTTCCACTTCTGGCTGCCGGGAGCCATGAAAGCACCAACACCTGTCTCCGCCTATTTGCACTCGGCAACTATGGTAAAGGCGGGAATATATTTATTAGCCCGATTCACACCTATCCTCGGAAACCACAACTATTGGAATACTACACTCATGGTGGTTGGTGGTATTACGATGCTATATGCAGCTATACACTCATTGTTCCGGATAGATATGAAAGCCATTCTGGCTTATTCTACCATATCAGCTTTAGGGATATTAACATTTCTATTGGGCGTAGGTACGAAAGAAGCTGTAATTGCCGCTTGTGTATTCATAGTGGTACACGCACTTTATAAAGCTACGTTGTTCATGGTGACTGGTATTGTAGATCACGAGACGCACACTCGGGATATAACGGTATTAGGCGGATTGCGCAAAGTGCTTCTTCCTGTGGCAATAGCGGCCTTATTGGCGGCTTTGTCTAGTGCTGGATTTCCATTTTTGACGTTTGGATTTGTGGGCAAAGATTTGATTTATGAAGCTACTTTACATTATACAAATGCGGAGTGGACATGGATATTAACAGGAGCTGCGGTAGCTACCAATATAGCCTTGGTGGCAGCAGGCTTCATGGCCGGCGTTAAGCCTTTTGTAGGCCCGCTTCCTGAAGAATTCGAAAAAGTCCACCTCCCTTACAAAGCCATGTGGATTCCTCCGCTCCTACTTGCTATTCTTGGTGTATTCTTTGGTATCCTGCCCGCTATAGCAGGTGATTACTTTACGACTGCGGCTTCGAATACCATTTGGGGAATGAATACCGAATCCTACTTAAAAGTTTGGCATGGTTTCAATACGGTATTTATACTCAGTGTAGTCACTCTAATTGGCGGTACATTAATTTACGCTGTCAACAAACCGAGCTTGGCAAAACTCGCAAGGATCGAAAGACTGAACAGTATTTCGCCGCAACGTATCATCACGGGATTTGCTAATGATATTGTTCGTGTGGGGCATTGGTACACTGGCCTATTTCACAATGGGTATTTAAGATCATACCATTTTAAGATTATTCTTTTTGCAGAAGCCTTACTCGCTTATCGACTCTGGATGAGTGGCCCTATTTCTCTGGATATGTGGGACCTGACCTATCCGGACTTATATGAAGTTGCTGTCATATTTATTTTAATAGGCGCGCTCTACTTAGTAGTTAGTACAGCATCCCGACTAACTGCTGTAGTGGCGATGAGTGTCATAGGCTACTGTATCTGTTTGATCTTTGTAATTTATAGTGCTCCCGACCTAGCGATGACGCAATTCACTATTGATACACTAACGACAGTATTATTTGTATTGGTGCTGTACAAGCTTCCTCCATTTATCAACATGACCAATAGAGGCATAATGGTTAGAGATGCTATAGTAGCCACGGGTTTTGGAATCATATTATCCTTAGTGGCCCTAAAAGTATGGTCCGAACCTATCTCGACGGAAATTTCAGATTTCTATGGCGAAAATGCTTATTTACTCGCAAAAGGTAAAAACGTAGTTAACGTGATCTTGGTTGATTTCAGAGGAATCGACACCATGTTTGAAACTGTAGTATTGAGTATTGCTGCATTAGGTGTATATAGTTTGATTCGTTTACGTTTAAAATCATCAGAGAAAGAATAATGAAAAGTCCAATATTACAGTCCGCAACAAAATATCTGTTGCCCATTCTATTGCTATTTTCTTTCTTCTTACTGCTGAGAGGGCATTATTATCCTGGCGGTGGTTTCGTAGGAGGATTAGTCGCTTCGATTGCTTTTGTATTACACAGTTTTGCGAATGGCACAGAAGCAACGATGAAAATCTTGAAAAGAAAACCGCTCTCGCTGATTCCTGTGGGATTAGGGGTTTCTGCTATTAGTGTGACATTACCACTATTATTTGGCTATCCACCCATGACAGGATTATGGTTTGAAGAGCCCATACCTTTTATCGGGATGATTGGATCTTCCTTATTTTTTGATTTGGGCGTCTATCTCGTGGTTATAGGCGTAGTGTTAACTATATTATTTACCATTTCACTTAATAATTTAGAAGAAAAAAATTAATGGAGTTATTACTTATTATATTAATAGGATTGCTATATGGTGCGGGTGTCTATATGATACTGCGTAGAAGTATGGTAAAACTTCTATTGGGTATTATGTTTTTGGGTACTGGCGCCAACGTATTGATTTTCTTATTAGGCGGTATCACCAAAGGTAAGCCCCCTGTGATTGATGAGGCTGCCAAAATGTTTCAGGATGTATATGCTGATCCGATTCCGCAAGCATTGATACTTACTGCTATTGTAATTAGTTTCGCACTTACCGCTTTTGCCATTGTGCTGCTGAAGCGTGTCTATGCGCTCGTAGATTCAGATGATTTGGACGATTTAAACACACCGGAGGAGGAAGATATATGATTGACAATCACATTTTAGGTCCGGTATTTATACATTTATTCACCGCTATCCTACAGCTTGTAGCCTGGAGGAAAACGGCGACACAACGGGTAATCAGTGCCATCGGTTCATTCCTTGGGCTTTTGGTGGCTATCCGCTTATTTACAAAAGTATATACAACAGGCATTCTTACGTTGAATGCTTCCAATTGGGAAGCTCCTTTTGGAATTGTCTTTGTTGCGGATTTGTTAAGTAGTACGCTGGTTTTGATTACCTCGTTAGCAGGCTTGGCAGTATCCCTATTTTCGTCTACTGGCATCAGCCGGCAGCGCATGCTATATGGGTATTTTCCGATTTTCCACTTTTTGGTCATGGGGCTTAATGGTGCATTCCTCACGGGAGATATCTTTAACCTGTACGTATGGTTTGAGGTTATCATCATTTCCTCATTTGTACTCATGACATTGGGTGGGCGTAAAACCCAATTGGAAGGTGCCGTAAAATATATGGCATTGAATATCTTGGCTTCTACCTTCTTCCTGACGGGAATTGGTATCCTCTATGGTATTACAGGCTCTTTGAATATGGCTGATCTATCCCAAAAGATTAAATTGGTAAATAATCAGTTTTTGTTAGGCATCACCTCAACATTCTTTTTAATAGGCTTTGGTATTAAATCAGCGGTATTTCCGTTGTACTATTGGCTACCTTCCTCTTATCATACACCGCCTTCGGCCGTCGCTGCTACATTTGGTGGGCTATTGACCAAGGTGGGTATCTATGCCATGTTGCGGGTATTCAGTCTTATATTTATTCCCGATGATTTCACGCGCAACCTGTTAATGGTGCTTGCGGTGTTGACGATTATTACAGGATGTATGGGAGCGCTTATCAAATTAAATATTCGCCGTCTGTTTTCTTACCTCATCGTTTGTCATATTGGTTTTATGATTGGCGGTATTGGGATGTTTACGAAGGTAGCTTTGATGGGTACACTATTTTATTTGTTTCATGATATTTTGGTAAAAACAAATATGTTTCTAATTGCAGGATTGATACGTCATAAACGGGGCACCATGGATATGAAATCCCTGGGCGGGTTGTATGCCCAATATCCAAAAACCTCTTTGCTGATAGCTCTCGTCCTGTTCTCATTAGTCGGCATTCCACCACTTTCGGGATTTTGGCCTAAAATTTTCTTATTTAAAGAGGCTTTCACACTGGAATATTATGCTTTTGTAGCCGCTTTGGTGTTCGGAAGTTTTGTGACCTTGTTTGTCATTGCACGGATGTGGTCAGAAGTATTTTGGAAAGATGTGCCAGCAAATGTGGACATTGAAGACAAATTTGAGCCCCTACCATTGGCTCGCAAAATATTATTGGTGCTTCCGATAGGAATTCTAGCAGCAGCTACTTTATTTATCGGATTAAACGCGGAAGAAATTGTACAGCTTGTCGATCGTATTTCGGATCAACTGCTGGATACTTCTGCATATGTTCAAGCAGTATTGGGTAATCAAAATTTATAGTATGATTAAACAGTTTTTAATGAACTTACTGCTATCATTCATCTGGGTAGCGCTTACGGGATCGATGTATTATACAAACTTTTTGTTTGGATTTATGCTCGGCTTCGGTATTCTATGGATCATGAATCGTACAGATGGCGATAGGAGTTACTTCTATAAGGTACCGCGCATCATCAGTTTTGTATTTTACTTCATTTGGGAAATGATTAAAGCAAATGTACAAGTAGCCTATGATGTAATGACTCCCAATTTTTTCATGCACCCTGGGATAGTGAAGTTTCCGCTCAATGCAAAGACAGACACGGAGATCAATCTCTTGTCTACGATGATATCTTTGACACCAGGCACATTAATCGTGGATATTAGTGAGGACAAGACCACGATGTATATACACGTGATGTATTTGAACAATCCGGAAAAATTTGTCCGCGATATGAAAACAGGATTAGAAAGACGATTATTGGAGGCGATACGATGACACTAGAAACCTATTTTGACTACTTTATCCTACCCATTTTGACTATATCGGTTATTTTGGTGTTTATTCGTTTGATCAAAGGGCCCAAAGTAGTGGATCGGGTAATAGCCCTGGATCTTATTATCACCATTGGTATTGGGATTATCACCATTTTCACTATTCGGTCGAATCAGATCGTGCTATTGGATGTAGCAATTATGCTTGCTCTTATAGCCTTTTTGGGAACAGTAGCCTTTTCATTTTACATAGAAAAAAGAGAAGATGATTAATATTATTATAGGAATTTTGAGCACGATAGGTGCTTTTGCGATATTTTTTGCTTCCTTAGGAATTCTGAGGATGCCAGATTTTTATTTACGCCTTTCGGTAACGGTAAAAGCCGCAACTTTAGGTGTAGGCTTACTTTTGTTTTGTGCTGCCATTATATTTCCGGACATTTCAGTGAGCACGAAAGCCTTAGCCATTACATTTTTCCTTATTATCACCTCCCCTATTGCTGCCCATATGATAGGTAGAGCTGCCTATTTCACAGGAACACCCTTGTGGAAAGGAACGATAGTAGACCAGCTGGCAGGCATGTATGATAAAGAAACGCACGAGCTGAAAAATGACGCCGAAGGTTCTGCTGAGGAACCAGAAGAACAGATTGCAAAAACAGAAGACGAAACGGACTAAGGGGCCTCTGTATTAATGGGCAGCACGTTGCAGACGTTGCTGCATCTTGGTTTTCAAGGTAGGGTAAATAAATACCGCAGCGAGTACTAAAACTGCCCCCGCATAAAAGCCCAAGCTCATCTTCTCGGTGCTTCCGATAAAGAAAAAGGCCAAGATGATACCATATACAGGTTCCATGTTGGTCACTAAAGCAACAGTAAAAGCGCTTAGCTCCTTCATCACTGCTACCCCTAATACATAAGCCAAAGCGGTACAGACACTACCTAATAGAAACAAATAAACCAAGTCCGTAGAAGATAGGATCATATGGGAATCAAACTTGCCCGTGAATAATAGGACTATTGTGACACCAATGAATGCACCAATCATTTCATATTGTGTAATAATACTTGGGCTGGTTTTTTGAACCATCTTTCCATTCAAAATAGAAAAAATACTCGCACAAGCCGCAGCGCCCAAGCCTAATACAATACCCAACCAATATTGAAACTCGAATTTAAAAATCAGATAGATACCAAAAATAATGATGAGTCCTACGATGATATCCCCGGTATATAGTTTTCTCTTATAGAATAAAGGCTCTAAGATGGCTGTAAACAAAGTTAGAGAAGAAAGTGTAACCAATGTAACGGATACGGTGGACACTTTAATCGCCTGAAAAAACAATACCCAATGCAGTCCTACCAAAAGCCCGACACCCATAAATTTCAGCAGATCAGCTGTAGGTACGACCATACTTTTGCGCGTGGCCAAGTGATAACCCACTAATGTCAGTGCGGCAATCAATACGCGGTACCACACCAATTGTAAAGCTGGTGTAGATATTAAGGAGCCTAACACTCCTGTAAATCCCCAAATTAGCACCGTAAAATGAAGTATTAACAAATTACGATGTTGTGTAATGAAATTCATAAATATTACTTAGGTGCTTTTTTGAGCAAGATGAAGGTCAACACTAAAAACACTAAACTAGGAGTAAGTACAGCCAAGAGCGGAGGAAATCCTCCCTTCAGCGCAAACATAGTCGTGAATTGATTAAATACCAAGAATGTAAAGCTTAAACCTATACCAATCCCCAGACTCAGTCCAATACCACCCCGTACTTTTTTTGACGACAACGCTACTCCCATCAATGTCAGGATGTAGGCAGCGAAGGGACTTATCCAACGTTTGTATTTCTCCAATAGCAAATCCGTCATCATACCTGTACCCCGTGTCTCCTCTTTTTCTATACGTTCGTTGAGTTCTTGCGTTGTCATCGCTGTAAAGATATTCTCATAGACTTCAAAGTCACGTGGTATCATGTCTAGAGTCGTATCTCTACGATCCCCTTTTTCCATCGTTTCTTTCAATCCCGCGATAATCCGATTAGTATAATTTTCTATGCGCCACTTATTTATCGTCGAATCCCATACCACCCGATCGGCTATTAGCTTCTCGGTCATTTCGATTCCGTCAAACTTCTCCAGCACAAAATTGTAACCGATAGCGGATTTGGTATCAAAAGTTTCGATATACACATAGGTATTGCTGTCTATCTGCATATGTGTCGATGAAGTGTTTGTGCTTACCTTGTGCGGCTTCACATATACATTTTCAAAATTAACTTTGATGCGATTGGTCGCCGGAAGAATCCATAGATTCGACACTAAAGTGAAAGCAAAAATAATGGAAGCCCCATAAATATAGGGCCGCAACAGCCTATTGAAGCTCATTCCTCCATTCAAAATAGGCACAATCTCAGTTTGATCCGCCATTTTGGAGGTAAAAAATATCACCGCTATAAAGTTGATAAGCGGTGTAAGCATATTCAAAAAGAAAGGTACCGATCCTAACGCATAGTATTTGAGCAAGACATCCGTGAAGGAAGCCTTATTTTTCAAAAAATCATCCAACTTCTCCGAAATATCGAAAATCACGATAACTACAATAAAAATGGCTACCGTAAATATGAAGGTAGTCATATACTTCTTGAAGATATAGCGATCAATGATATTCATGGTATCAAATTAAACAGTAAAAAATGAAAACTTAAAATGTTTATAGGCGTTGACCTAATATTTTTACCATTTTCTCTTTCCATTCATAGAATGTGCCTTCGATAATTTTCTCGCGGGCTTGTTTTACTAACCACAGATAGAAATGTAAGTTGTGCAAAGATGCTATTTGGGCACCTAAGATTTCTTGTGAACGAATTAAGTGTCTCAAATATGCTTTGCTATATACTTGATCCATCATCAAATCACTCTCCGCTTCGATTTGGGAGAAATCATCTTTCCACTTTTCATTTTTGATATTGATAATACCGTTACGGGTGAATAACATCCCATTACGTGCATTACGAGTTGGCATTACACAGTCAAACATATCAATACCTAAGGCAATATTTTCTAAAATATTGATTGGAGTACCCACACCCATAAGGTAGCGCGGCTTATCCTTCGGAAGAATATTGGTCACGACTTCAGTCATCGCATACATCTCTTCGGCTGGCTCACCTACCGAAAGACCACCTATGGCATTACCTTCGCGTTCGAATGAAGCAATTACTTCAGCAGACTTCGCGCGCAAATCTTTATATACCGAACCTTGTACAATCGGGAATAAAGTCTGGTCGTAGCCATACAATGGCTCCGTACTATCGAATCTGTCACAACAGCGCTTTAGCCAACGGTGCGTCATATCCAATGAGCGACGCGCGTAATTATAATCACATGGATATGGCGTACACTCATCAAATGCCATGATAATATCAGCACCGATGATACGTTGGGTATCCATTACATTCTCGGGCGTAAACAAATGTTTCGAACCATCCACATGCGAACGGAACGTAACACCTTCTTCACGGATTTTACGTACTTCAGTCAATGAATAAACTTGATAACCACCCGAGTCAGTCAATATAGGCTTGTCCCAACCATTGAATTTATGTAATCCTCCAGCTTTATTCAAGACATCCAATCCGGGTCTTAAATATAAGTGATAGGTATTACCAAGAATGATTTGGGCTTGAATATCGTTGACCAGCTCATGTTGATGTACCGCTTTGACCGTGCCGGCCGTGCCCACAGGCATGAAAATAGGGGTTTCAATCTTTCCGTGAGCGGTCTCTAATACTCCTGCACGTGCTTGGGATAGTTTATCTTGAACTTGAAGCGTAAATTTCATATACTTATTAAAATCAGGTGCAAAAATACTATAAAATTCCGAGCCTACCTCATATAGGGAATTTAATTAGCAATTCTTAACCGTTTTCTGATAATATTAAAAAATAACGTTCTATCTTTGAACCTTCATGGCGAATATTGATTTAGAAATCGTACTTCAAGTCTCGTATATTTTATATGCCTTATTAGGCATTCTACTGCTTATACAGCTGTATTATATTCTGTTTGTCTACAGCAGACTTTCGCGTTACAAAGTAAAATCATACCAAGATTCCACGGATCTACCGCCCGTCTCGGTGATTATCTGCGCGCATAATGAACAAGAGAATCTACAGCAATTTTTACCACAAATACTGGAACAAGAATATCCCAATTTCGAGGTGATCGTAGTCAATGATTACTCTACCGACGAAACGAAGTGGATATTAGAAGACTTCAAACGTCAGTATACGCATTTAAATGTGGTCGACATCAAAGAGCATATCAAACTCAAGAACTCCAAAAAATTTGCCTTAACATTAGGTATTAAAGCGGCAAAGCATGAATTACTCATCATGACAGACGCTGATTGTATGCCCAACAGCAGGAATTGGCTGAAAGAAATGGCAGGCGCATATTCCCAAGACAAAGAAATTGTGTTAGGCTATTCACCATATTTCAAAAAATCAGGCTTCCTAAACAAATTGATTCGATTTGAAACGGCGCACACCGCTATGAGCTATCTATCCTATGCATTGAAAAGGAATGCATACATGGGTGTAGGCCGAAACTTGTCTTATCTGAAATCACTATTTTTCAAGGGCAAAGGTTTCAATGCGCATATGCATATCAAATCGGGGGACGATGATCTATTTGTTAATCAAAACGCAACTCGTCAGAATGTTAATATTGCCATTCATCCTGATGCCCATGTATATTCCAATCCAAAAGAAACATGGAAAAGTTACTACAAGCAAAAAGCTAGACATGCCGGAGCTTCTGTAGTCTACAAAAAATCCCATCAGCGTATGCTGGGCACGCAATTGATTACTGCATTTTTATTTTATGTTCTGCTGATAGTATGCATCGCCTGTTTTCCATCTTTATGGTTTGTGGGTGTAGGTATGTTTTCGCTGCGTTATCTTTGTCAACTTATTACATTCTCCTCCATATACAAGAAGTTGGCTGTAAAGGATTTATTAGCTTGGTTACTTATATTGGACGTGTTTTATTATTTTTACATCTGTCTTAACGGATTATTCAATCGTAAAAAGAAACAACAATCTTGGAAATAGCATTTCTACAAATGCTTTTGTACAACAACATTAAATACAGCAATCGTGAATCCATCAGTAGATATTATTTTTAATTATTTTCCACGTCTTACGGAAAAACAAAAGGAGCAATTCACCAAATTAGCAGAAGTCTATCCTTTTTGGAATGACCAGATCAACGTAATTTCACGCAAAGACATCGAAAGTCTTTACTTGAAGCACATTTTACATTCATTAGGTATTGCTAAATTCGTCACTGAATTTACACCAGGCACACGTATTTTGGATGTGGGTACAGGTGGAGGATTTCCGGGAATTCCCTTAGCAATTATGTTCCCTGAGGTACAATTTCATCTGGTAGATTCTATCGGAAAAAAAATTAAAGTAGTACGTGAAGTGGCAGCTGCAATAGGACTTACAAATGTAGAAGCAGATCATATACGTGCAGAACAATTAGACTATAAATATGATTTTGTCGTATCACGAGCAGTTACTCGTCTGGCTGATTTCACACCTTGGATACGAAACAAGTTTGAGAAAAAAGACAAAAATGGTATTCCCAATGGTATCCTTTATCTAAAAGGAGGAGACTTAAAAGAGGAAATTAAAGAATCCAAACTGAAAGCAGAATTACACCCTCTTTCTTCCTATTTTAAGGAGGATTTCTTTGATACCAAATACGTAGTATACGTACCTATGTAAGATTAAAGAGCAGGCTTATCATTATCAACAAGCCTACTCTTTGATTGCTATTTTCTCTCCGCTATTCTATCGTTGTTATAATATTCGAAAATTAATTCTCAGCCAACTGTTTATTTGTGATTTAGGATGATTATATTTATTTAAAATCAATTTACCACTAAATATAAACCTCGAATATATGATAAGAACAGCTTTAATTGCCTTTACATTATTGTGTGAAGGGGCGGTGCAAGCACAAGATTCCTCTCTTCGCGCTCTTACCGAAGTCACTCAAACCAACATTTCTAAATATCAACTATTTCGAACAACAACACCACAAACTTTTCTGAAACTGAATACAACAAATGGTCAGATATTCGCGATACAACATAATAATAAAAAAGAAGGAAGGATGACTATACCATTCAATGAATCAAAGCTGATAGGCCCCCAGGACTCAGAGGTGAATGGCAGATTTACCCTATTAAACACCGAAATACCCAATATATATATCCTATTCGATCAAATAAATGGAAAAGCGTGGCAGATAGAGTGGGCAACCGATATTAGAAAACGTAAAGTATTAGAAATCCCTCTATGAGGGATTTTTTATTTAATGACTTTCTGTATTTCTGCACCAATGAGATTTACTTCCTCATCCATACCAAATAAAGGCAGCCCGGTCTCAGGGCTAAGCTTTAACCAAGTAGAACCTGTATCTTTTATAATCTGTACATATTCTTTTCCCTCTTTGAAGATGGTATAAGTATCTTCCTCATCTGGAAAGACAGAATATACAATCTCTCCTATTTCTATATCAAAAGGTTCTTTCATTTCCATAGTTATCCGTTTTAATACACAAAGGTAACACTCCTAGAAAGAAAATGGTGTAAAGGTTTGGAACAAAAACAAAGTATTCCTTATATTTAAAGTACCAGTTATGAGCATTCTTGAGAAAATCGCATTAACCAAAATCAAAGGTATTGGCCCAAAATTGAGCCGCACATTATTGGCATACAATGGTTCTGTAGACGAAATTTTCAGAAGCTCAAAGAAACAATTACTGTCAATTCCCAATATTGTCGAGATTATCGCCAACAGTATTATCTCCAAATCCTATTTAAAAGACGCAGAAGAGGAATATAATTTTGTACAGAAGCATAATATTGAAATTGCTTGGATAGAGGACACGAATTATCGTAAGCGTCTAAGAAACTGTGAAGATGCGCCGGTACTGCTATATTTCAAAGGCAATGTCAGTCTCAATCCTTCGCGAGCCATCAGTATCGTAGGCGCACGCAATGCTACCTCGTACGGAAAAAGAATTTGCGAAGAATTCATACAACAATTAAAAGAATATGATGTACAAATCATCAGTGGTTTAGCATATGGTATCGATAGCTTAGCGCATCGTGAGTCTTTGAAAAACCAGATTCCTACAATTGGGGTATTAGGCCATGGGCTGGATCGTATATATCCGGCTACACATCGCGAATTAGCATCCCGTATGCTCGAAAATGGCGGATTGCTCACCGAATTTCCTTCCGGCACCAATCCGGATAGACAAAATTTCCCTATGCGCAACCGAATTATAGCAGGGCTAGCGGATGTGACGATCGTGGTAGAAGACGCACAAAAGGGTGGAGCGCTGATTACGGCAGAAATTGCAAACACTTACAATCGCGATGTATGCGCATTCCCTGGCGGAATCGACCAAGAATATTCCGCGGGTTGCAATTACCTTATCAAAACCCATCGTGCGCATCTCATACGCCATGTAGATGATCTTTCCTACATCATGAATTGGAACAAGGAGGATAGCAAGCCTACTTCACGGCAATTAACCATCCTGCCTGCCGATATGACCAAGGACGAGAAGAAAGTTTACGAATTTATTAAAGAACAAGAACATACGACTGTAGACGAAATTGCCTTGTATTGCGACTGGCCGCAAAGCAAATTGGCTATCGTGCTACTCGAAATGGAAATGAAAAATATCCTTATTTCCCTACCCGGAAAAACCTATAAATTAATCTAACCTAAAACATATATGTCAACAGAAACTCAACAAACCAAAGGAATTTGGAAAGTAATCGGCGCCTCTTCTTTGGGTACGCTCATCGAGTGGTACGACTTCTTTATCTTTGGAAGTTTGTCCATTGTAATTTCAACCAAATTCTTTCCCGCGGACAATCCCACCGCAGCCTTTCTATCTACGCTAGCTACTTTTGCCGCTGGTTTTGTAGTGAGACCGTTTGGAGCTTTGTTTTTCGGAAGATTAGGCGATCTTATCGGTCGTAAATATACGTTTATGGTCACGCTCATTTTAATGGGTGGAGCCACATTTCTGATAGGATGTATTCCGAGTTATGAGACTATTGGTTTCTGGGCTCCTCTTTTAGTACTTATTCTACGCCTCTTGCAAGGATTAGCCTTAGGCGGTGAATATGGTGGAGCCGCGACCTATGTAGCTGAGCACAGCCCTAAAGGGCAGCGTGGCTATTGGACTTCTTGGATACAGACCACAGCTACTTTTGGACTTTTCGTATCGCTAATAGTTATTCTGATAACGAGAAATATATTGACGGAAGAACAATTCGACCTATGGGGCTGGCGCATTCCTTTTCTTCTTTCGATAGCGATGGTATACGTATCGTATTTGATTCGCAAAAACATGGATGAGTCTCCTGAATTTAAAAAAGTAAAAGCTGAAGGAAAAACCTCCACAAACCCATTAAAAGAAAGTTTTGGGAACAAATACAATATGAAATTTGTCTTATTAGCCTTATTTGGTGCTGTAATGGGACAAGGCGTCGTTTGGTATACAGGTCAATTTTATTCGATGAGCTTCATGAAAACAGTCATGCATCTGCATACGGATCAAGCGGATATGATTTTAGGGATTGCACTGCTCTGTGGTACCCCATTTTTCATTGTTTTTGGATGGCTTTCGGATAAGGTAGGACGCAAATGGGTAATGCTGACAGGTATGGCACTGGCTTTACTTACTTATCGTCCCATATACGAGCAGATGTACCAATTAACGAACATCGAAAACAAGACAGAACTCATTGACAAAAAAGAAGTAAAGGAGGAAATTGTTGAAAAAGGAGATGAGACTATTTCACAAATCATCACACAGCGTGTATATGTTGATGGCACCATCACGAAAGAAATCGTAACGAATCAAGCAGAAAGTGAAATAAAAAAAGATTTACATGGGCATCCTATTATTCAACAAAAAACCTCCGTATACCTATCGGGAATAAACTATGTATTCTTGATTGCACTGATTTTTATTCAAATCATCTACATTACATTAGTTTACGGACCTATTGCTGCATTCTTGGTTGAAATATTTCCTGTTAAGATTCGCTATACATCCATGTCATTGCCTTATCACATAGGTAATGGTGTTTTTGGCGGGCTTCTACCAGCCATATCAACTTATCTTGCTACAAACGCTCAAACACAAATGGATCCTGAATTTTATCTGGCAGGATTATGGTATCCAATTATCATTTCGGCCGTATGTTTCGTCATAGGTGCACTGTATATCAACAAAAGTATTTACACTAAAAATCAATAAAATGGAATTTTTCAAAAAGATATTAGGTTTAGTTTGGATATTATTATCGTTGATGACAGCATATTTTTGCATTGTAGAGTTTGGCTTCCCGAAGCTGCAGACCGGACACCAAGAAGACCTTGTTTTTGGGTTAATCATTGTATTTATTTTAACACCAATTGTGTCATTAGGTCTTGGAGTATTCGGTTATTATGCGCTAAAAGGCGAATATGACGAAAGCAAAATGTAATTTTTCAGACTGAACATCAACACAATAGAAAGAATAGCGCTTTTTATTTTTGTGCATATCAAAATTTTCCTACTTTTGTGGTGGGTAAGTCCTTTACGACCAGCTCCCTTTGACTCCCCCAGGATGGGAACATAGCAAGGGTATTAGGTTGAGCGGTGCGATAAAGGGAGCTTGCCCACTTTTTGTTTATAAACTTTTCTACTTCCCACACTCATTTATTACTTTTAGCCTTTTAGTTTTACTTTTAGCATATCTTTTTGTTTATTTGTAATGCGAATAAACACTAGTGTATGAGTTGGTTTAAAAGAAGTATAGCAGGGATTAGAACTGCCACAGAAAATAAAAAAGAGGCGCCGGACGGCATGTGGGACAAGTGTCCTAATTGTAAAAAACCTCTTCTTAACTTAGAACAAATCGAGAACAAGTACGTATGTCAGTATTGTGATTACCACATCCGTATTGGTTCTGCTGCATATTTCTCTATTTTATTTGACGACAATCAGTTTACCGAATTATTCCCTAATTTGACAGCTGGTGATCCTTTGCAGTTCGTAGATAGCAAGCCTTATCACGAAAGATTAGTGGAAAGTCAAAAGAAAACAGGTCTTAAAGACGCATTGCGATCCGCTCACGGCAACTTGAATGGTCATGAAATCGTGATTGCATGTATGGATTTTAATTTCATTGGTGGCTCTATGGGCTCCGTAGTGGGAGAGAAAATCGCGCGTTCGATAGACTATTGCTTAGAACATAAATTACCCTTTATGTTGATTTCAAAATCGGGCGGTGCACGTATGATGGAAGCGGCTTTCTCATTGATGCAAATGGCGAAAACATCCGCTAAATTAGCTTTGTTGAGCCAAGCAAAATTACCGTACATCTGTTTGTTGACAGACCCTACTACAGGTGGTGTGACTGCATCTTACGCAATGTTAGGCGATATCAATATCGCTGAGCCAGGTGCGTTAATTGGTTTTGCTGGCCCACGTGTCATCAAAGAAACTATCAAAAAAGACCTTCCGAAAGGTTTCCAGACGTCAGAATTCGTTCTTGAACATGGCTTTTTGGACTTTATCGTCGACAGAAGACAGTTGAAAGAGAAAGTTTCGACTTTCTTGAAGTTGGTAAAATAAAACTTAACACAAAGGTCATTCAAAATTGAATGACCTTTTCCTATGCTATATATATTTCCAAAAACTCCACAAATTTCTTTCCTTAAGGTAGTTTGTATTGCGCTGATTGCTGTAAGCTTCTCTTTCAAATGAAATATTTCGGTATGCTTTATCAAATTCACGGAACTGTATAAATCGAATCCCAAACTCTACGATATACCACAGATAAAAAGGTAAAATCAGCAATTCCAAAGCCTGTAGCAAATGAATACGTTCGTGATTCAGCAATATAGGATCTGTCTTTAGTCCCTTACGCCTCAAAAAGATAAAAGGAAAAATAGTAATAGCTTCGGCTTTTCCCAAAGAAAAAATTTTAGTCCAAAACTTACTTACCAGTATTTTACCTTTCATATCTGCCAATATACATACAAAACAAACAACAATTATTCCTAACTTTAATATTTGAAACATAGATTGTATATTTGTTATCACTAAGTAAAACACGTTGGAAGTATGCCATACAAAGAACGAGAAATAAATAAATTGTACTATACAATGGGAGAAGTGACATCGATGTTCAATGTTAATGCTTCTCAGATTCGTTTTTACGAACGTGAATTTGACATTCTTCAACCCAAAAAGAATAAAAAAGGTAACCGGCTCTTCACACAAGAAGACATCGCAAACCTAAAAATCATATTTAGCTTGGTAAAAGACAAAGGCTTCACCCTACAGGGGGCACGTGATTATTTGAAAGCCAACAAGACCGAGGCAAAAGAGAACCAACGTGTTGTTGATTCCCTTGAACGCTTAAAGTCTTTCTTGATAGAAGTTCGCGACAGCTTGTAGACTAACTCAAAAATTCCAATACTTTATCCACCATGTCCGTGCTACCTAAGATTGCCGGTACACGCTGATGCAATTCGGTAGGCTTAATTTCCAATATACGCCCCTTACCGGTCGTCGCTTTACCGCCTGCTTGCTCAATAATAAAAGCAATGGGATTGCATTCATACATCAAGCGCAACTTTCCATTAGGCTGTGCGGAGGTCTCCGGATATATGAATACCCCGCCCAACAATAAATTGCGATGAATGTCCGCTACCATCGAGCCAATATATCGTGAAGTATAAGGTCTATTGGTATTTTTATCTTCTTCCTGGCAATATTTAATATAGTTTTTGATGCCTTGCGGAAATTTGACATAATTACCCTCATTGATAGAATAGATCTTACCAGCTGTAGGAACTTTCATGTTTGGATGCGAAAGACAAAATTCTCCGATAGTAGGATCTAATGTAAAACCATTGACACCTTTGCCGGTGGTATATACCAACATCGTCGACGATCCATAAATAATATATCCGGCCGCTACCTGCTCCACACCCGTCTGTAGAATATCTTCCTCTGTCAGATCCTCTCCTACTTCGCTTTTGCGTCTATAGATTGAAAAAATAGTACCTACCGATACGTTGACTTCAATATTCGAACTGCCATCCAATGGATCGATGCAGACAATATATTTAGCATTTTTGGATACACCCGTATCTGTCAGCAAAACCCCTTCTTCCTGCTCTTCAGATGCCACAAAACAACACTCACCTCCGCTTCTCAATGCCGAAATAAATTGCTCATCAGCATAGACATCCAATTTTTTCTGGTTCTCGCCAAATACATTAGTGCTGTCACCGTTCGTACCTAGAATATCGACTAATCCAGCCTTATTCACTTCTCGGTTCACAATCTTTGCAGCAATGCCAATATCACGTAATAGTCGGGAAAGTTCCCCTTTAGCGTAAGGAAAGTCAGCTTGTTTTTCAATGATAAACTGACCTAGAGTTTTTATGGAAATCATAATTTTTAGTTTGCTTTTGCAAACATATGAAAATTATTATCTGTTTTTCAACTCTATTATTTCCAAATTTTCAATTTTACCGTTATTAAGGTCAAAACGCATCAATGTTCGAACCTTATGCCAACCGTTTTTGCCAACAGCTCCTGGATTAAGATGTAGTAACTGCAATTTTTGATCGTATTGTACTTTGAGAATATGCGAGTGTCCGCAGATAAAAAGCTTGGGTGGATTCTTTGTTATCTCTGCTTTTACCAACGAAGAGTAACGTCCTGGATAACCTCCAATATGCGTCATCCACACATCTACACCCTCACATTCAAAGCGTAAGTGTTCTGGACATCGCAGCTGGATTGTTTTATCATCGATATTGCCATACACGCCTCGAAAAGGCTTGAAAGCTTCCAACTTCTCTACTACTTCTAATGATCCAAAATCTCCAGCGTGCCAGACTTCATCACAATTTTCGAAATGTTTGAATACTGCATCGTCCAAATAACTATGTGTATCTGATAATAAGCCTATTTTCTTCATGGAACTAAAATGCTAAAAAGAAGGGTTTAAGTAATTCTTTATATTCTTGTGAGTACACACCCTTCGACTCATATATAATGAACTCTTCTATCGAAATCTCATATTGTACTTTGCTAAGTGTAATGATATTTCGAATAACCTCTGTATTAACAAAAGACTTAATTTCTATTTTTTTGACCAAATGAAAATCCAGTTTCAGCCCCTCACGAACCACATAATCAGCTAATTCAACAGGTAATATTAAGTGTAACTCACCTCTCTCAGAAAGATTTGTCTTCGCAAAAGCCAACAGTCTATCAAAGAAATCGAAGTCGGTATGTCGTGCCAACTTTTTTCGCAGGTCAGGATTATGCAAAGAGTTGGTATAAAACGGAGGATTGCTTACTAGCAAATCGTAGTTATCAACATCTATCAAATCTTCAAAAGATCCTGAGTAACCTTGTAATCGGCTGGAAAAAGCAGAATTTTGAAAATTTTGAATCGCAGTAGCAAAAGCATCTTCATCGATTTCCACTGCATGTACTTGGGACAAAGGAAATCGCTGCGCCAACATCATCGCAATTACCCCTGTACCAGTGCCTATGTCCAAAATCCTCGATGGATGCTGTGAATGGACGATAGCACCTAATAATACGCCATCGGTATTTATTTTCATTGCACATCCCTGCTGATTAATTTCGAACTCTTTAAACTTAAAGATTGATCCCATGTAGCACAAAGGTAGCCAATTTTACTGTTGAAGAAATTGAATTTTATACATACATTCGTATAAAGCAACCCATATGACTTATTTCCTCAAGTTTATAGTATTGATTTTATTTGTATGCCCAGTTGTGCCTTTAAAAGCGCAAAATCATTGTGAACAGCAAACCACTTTATCCTTACAAAAGCTTACCCCACTCTTGCAAAAAAATGAGGTTTCCTCCATCATGAGTACCCTTCAAACGATGGAAGCGAGTTGTGGCGAAAATGAATTTACCCTGCGCACTAAACTCATCTATCAAATTATAAACAGAGAAACGACGGACGCAGTCTACTACACATACATCAAAAATAGATTCGATGATGAACTTATTTCCCGATGGGATAATGCAGCGGAAGCAGATTACCAAAATATATATACTAGAAACAAGCAAAAATTCAACTATGTACCGTTAAGGCATGCTACGGATTCGCTTATAAAAATCAAAGCCAAAGCGCTATTAAATTCGGCTTCTTATTCCTCCATTAATGACGAAGAAATTGCCCTTCTTTACCTATTTGCGGGAGACTCTGAAGCGTATTTGGATATTATAGCAGAAAGAAAAGATGACGAGCCCTCCGACGTGCAACCCAATGTGTATGAATGGCATCAGCCCAAACATACCTTTGGAATATATGCTGGCTTATTTAGTCCCTTGGGAACAAATAATTTTTTCTCCAAGTCCTTCACTGCGGGCCTCTCCATCATGACACCTCTTACGAAAGACTTTGTAGGTGAACTGCAGTATAAGTTCCGAATACATCCAGGTGCACAACCTTTTGATTTTAATTATAAAGAAGAGATTAGAGAAGTGCAGTCCAGCACAAGCCATGTCATCTCCCTCGGATTAGGATACAAACTCGTTGACACTAAAAAAATTACCATTCTTCCCAAAGTAAATCTAGGACTGGGCTTTATCTGGACGGGATTATCCGAAGTAGAATATGGCGAGGATGATGAAGGTAACGAAACGGAGACTACACGATTCCGCAATGTCAATACTTTGCACTCCACATTTGGACTGACGTTCATGCGTCATTTACGGAACAAAACCTACATAGGTCTGGAAAGCAACCTGCATATTATTCCTTATCAATGGGATAGCAATTTGCATTCTCCTATCCCATCCCAATATGCTTCTTTCGAATTTTTTGTACGGTTTTAGCTTTTCAAGACACGTTGGATTTCATCCAATTTCATTAACGCTTCGACCGGAGTCAATGAGTTGACGTCCAGATTATTCAACATATCCCGGATTTTTTCTAAGACAGGATCGTCAATGGCAAACATTTGCAATTGATGCGCTTGCTTTTGGATTTTGCGCATACTGTCTTTGATTTTCTCGCCACCAGTACGCTCCTGCTCCAGACGTTTCAATATTTCGGATGCGCGACCAATCAATTTTGGTGGCATACCCGCCAATTTTGCGACATGAATACCAAAGCTGTGTTCCGAACCGCCGGGCATGAGCTTACGTAAGAATATCACTTTATTATTCAGTTCCTTAACAGTCACATTGAAGTTCTTGATACGCGGCATCGAATTGTTCAGCTCATTCAATTCATGGTAGTGCGTCGCAAAAAGTGTTTTGGCCCGTGCAGCAGGATGATTGTGCAAGAACTCGGCAATAGCCCAAGCTATGGAAATGCCGTCGTAAGTACTTGTGCCACGCCCTATTTCATCCAAAAGGATGAGCGAACGATCTGAAAGATTATTCATAATACTGGCGGTTTCATTCATCTCCACCATAAACGTGGATTCACCCGAAGACAAATTATCCGAAGCACCTACACGGGTAAATATTTTATCTACCAAGCCGATATATGCTTCTTTTGCCGGTACGAACGAGCCAATTTGAGCCATCAATACAATTAAACCCGTCTGACGCAATAAAGCGGATTTACCCGCCATATTCGGACCAGTGATAATGATTATTTGCTGTGAATCAGGATCCAAATAGGTATCATTTGTGATATAATCTTCGCCAATAGGCAAGTTTTTCTCAATCACAGGGTGGCGACCGCCTTTGATATCGATAATCTTGGAGTCCGAAACTTCTGGTTTAATGTAATAATTCTTCTCCGCAATCGTCGCAAAATTCAATAAGACATCGAGCTTGGCGATAAGTTGAGCATTCAATTGAATCGGTTTGATATATTCCGAAATAGAAACCAGCAACTCGGCGTAGATTCGATTTTCAATGACTTGAATTTTTTCTTCCGCCCCCAATATTTGATCTTCGTATTCTTTGAGTTCTTCGGTGATATAGCGCTCCGCATTCACCAACGTTTGTTTACGAATCCATCCTTCGGGCACCTTATCCCGATGTGTATTGGTCACCTCCAAATAGTATCCAAATACATTATTGAAAGCGATTTTTAGCGAAGGGATTCCTGTAGCCTCTGATTCTCGTCTTTGTATCTCTAATAAATAATCCTTACCGCCAAAAGCTACCTTCCTCAATTTATCCAATTCGGCATCTACACCATCAGCGATTACATTACCCTTGTTGAGTAGTACTGGCGGCTCGGCTTGAACCGTATTTTCTATTTTCTCCCGAATTATTGTACATGCATTCAATTGCTCCGAAATCATTCGCAACGATTCAGATTCCGCGACATTTGTCAGTTGCTTGAGTTTTTCAACAGCATGCAAAGCGCGTTTCAATTGTATGATTTCACGCGGATTCGCTTTGAGCAAACCAATTTTGGAAATAAGGCGTTCCAAATCCCCTACTGTTTTGATTTCCCGAATTAGCTCATCACGCAGTTCACGATTTTGATAAAAATAATCCACCACATTCAATCGCTCTTGAATCGATTTGCGGTCTTTCAACGGCATGACAATCCAGCGTTTCAACAAGCGCGCACCCATTGGGGAAGCGGTCTCATCCAGCACATCCGAAAGTGTAATGGCATTTTCGTTTGACGAACCAATTAACTCCAAATTTCGAATTGTAAACCGATCCAACCACATGTAGCGATCCTCTTCGATACGTGCGATGTGGGAAATGTGTTGCAAATTGCGGTGCTCGGTTTCGTTGAGATAGTGCAGCGCCACACCTGCAGCTACTATTCCGACAGGCATGCGATCAATACCAAACCCTTTGAAAGAATTTACTTCGAAGTGTTTCAATAATGTTTCATTGGCATAATCGCCAGAATATGGCCATTCATCCAAGAAATAGGTATAATAGTTCGGTCCAAAGTGTTCTAAAAACTCTTTGGACTGCTTGCGGGGCATAATGACTTCTGTAGGTTTGAACCCTTGAAGTAACTTGTCAATATATTGTGTATTGCCCTGAGCGACCAAAAATTCCCCCGTAGAAATATCTAGAAAAGATATACCCACAATGCTTTTTTCGAAAAATATAGAAGCTAAATAGTTGTTGGATTTTTGCTGTACAATATTATCATTGTACGACACGCCGGGCGTGACTAGTTCGGTCACTCCGCGTTTTACAATGGTTTTGGTTTGCTTCGGATCTTCGAGCTGATCACAGATCGCTACACGACAGCCCGCACGAACCAATTTTGGCAAGTAGGTCTCTAGTGAATGATGAGGAAAACCAGCTAACGCAGTCTCAGATTCTGAGCCATTCCCTCTTTTGGTTTGTACGATACCCAAAATTCCCGCTGCCTTAATCGCATCTTCACCAAAAGTTTCATAAAAATCACCTACACGAAATAACAATAATGCACCTGGATATTTAGCTTTAATGCTATTATACTGCTGCATTAGAGGAGTTTCTTTCTTTGCCTTTGCCAATGGAAAATAAATTTTAGTTGAAGTGTAAAAATAATAGAATTAGGGGGATTTGACAAGGGCAAAGAAGGTTATATTTTAAGATGAAAAAATAGCCCAAAGGCTACTTTCTCAATATTTTTTCCATTTTTCGACCTTTAGCCAATTCATCGACAAGCTTGTCGAGATAGCGTACATTTTGGGTTAATGGATTTGAAATTTCTTCTACGCGATAACCACAAATACTCCCTGTGATCAAAGAAGCATGCTCATTCACCTTGGCTGTAGCGAAGAATTCTTCAAATGTTGAGGTGTCAGCAATATAGCTTTGCAACTGCTCTTCTGTATAGCCGGTCAACCATAAAATTACTTCATGCAATTCGGCTACAGTGCGCCCCTTTTTCTCCACTTTAGTCACATAATGTGGATAAACGGAGGAAAACCGCATTTTGGCGATTTTTTCGTCGTGACTGCTTGATTCTTTCATTTTATTCAAACAAATTTTAAAACGGATATTAACTTACGATTAGAAATATATTAGTATACAAGTTACAATTCCTGATGCAAAATGTGCAATTTTTATTTAGGTTTGCATCGAAAAACTGTATCGTATAGTCATGGCTATCAAAAGAACAAACGCGCCATCAAATCGCAAAAAGTCCAACACCCGAAAAAATACAACTTCGACGTGGCTACAACGCACCAAGAAATGGACAATCCGTATTGTAGGAGGATTTTTTGCTGTAACCATATTGTGGGTATTGGCACTCAAATTTATTAATCCGCCTGTGACGTATTTGATGATCAAAAGAGGATTCGAATGGAAGGCTGCGGGCAAAGGCTTTAAAATAGAGAAAAAGTGGCTGGACTATGAGGAACTATCCACGAACCTCAAAAAAGCAGCGCTTGCAGGCGAGGATGCGCACTTTATGACCCACAATGGGTTTGATTCTAAAGCCATCATGGAGGCCTTTGAAAAAAATAAGGATGGAAAACCGCTGCGTGGCGGCTCGACCATCTCTCAGCAAACGGCCAAGAATGTGTTTTTATGGCCCGAACGCTCGTGGATTAGAAAAGGATTGGAAACATATTTTACCTTCCTGATCGAGCTCTTCTGGTCAAAGAAAAGAATTTTGGAAGTATATCTGAATGTGATAGAAATAGGACAAGGGGTGTATGGTGCGGAAGCTGCAGCACAATATTACTTCAATAAATCCGGAAAGAGCCTTTCAAAAAAGGAGGCAGCATTGATCATCGCTATTCTCCCTAACCCTCGGAAATGGGATGCCAAAAGACCATCACGCTATATAAATTCCAGAGCCAATAATATAGTCCGTTACCTCAATCATTATAAAGTACCAGAATAAAAAAGGGAGCTTAATAGCTCCCTTAAATTGTTGATAATTAAATATTTTATACGTAATTTTATTTATAAAAATTAACATTTCACTTTATGAAATTACTTCTATCAACATGTGTCTTATTAGGCAGTCTATTAATCCTCTCATGCAAAAAGGATGAAAACATTTCTACTATAGAAGGACAATGGTTCATTAGAACAAAAGTCGAACAAGTTTCTACATCTCAAAATACAACAACTACTTTATATAAAGTTTATAGAAGAATAGATGTTGGAGCTAAGCGTTATACTACATTTGACTTTACTGCTAATAAGCTGTTCGTTAAAGAGTATACACGCGATACACATCAAAATAAGGACATAGTTATTTCTCAAGAGTTTGATTACAAGATTTCAAACAATAAAATAGTTCTGAAGGATAATACCGGAAAGGAACTAATTTATGACTTCTCATTTATAGGCTTATCTAATAGAAATTTAAAATTAGAATTTTTTGAAGATATTATGGATCCTAATAATGGTAATTTATCCAAAACCAGTAAGGTTTTATTAATTAGAGAATTCCCTATCGATGATTCAGAAGGAGAAATTTTGCCTCCTCCACCTGATTTTGGCAATCCTACTTCACCTAATTAATGAACAACATTCATTTCTTTGTGTAAGTGCAACAGATTATATTCTTGTTCTGTATAAGTGATCTGATAATATAACATTCTTTCAAATCGATTGATAAGAGGATGTCCTCAAAATATTTGTATCAAAAGCGGGTAAACCATTTCATATGGATAAAGATTAGGTAGGATAAAAATTCCTTTTTCAATTCATATCATTTAGTAGGCACATAGATTTCTTTATCAATTCGATTATGCTTTAATACCATTTGCCAACTATAGGCTTGGGTACATATGAAAAAAGCGGACATATAATATGTCCGCTTTTAATTTAGTTTAGCTCTATGGCTATCTCATTCTAAAAGTTATTTCTACATTTGGTTTATCTACACCAATCATTTTTCCATATACATTTCCACTATCACTATAATAATCAAACTTTATACGGCTAGTGAGCAGGAATGAATGTAGTTGATCCATAATAGCAGACGTATATCCACCTGTTGCCCCTTCACGTAAGGTTAATGTAAATATGCCTGTATTATCATCCAAAACATAATTATAGGTAATAGTAGTAATCCAATGGGATTGTCCATTACTTTGACTGGATGCACCACTGAATACCACGCGCTTATTACGCGTATCGAATGCTATATCAATATAACCACTATTAAACAAATAACCAGTCGCTCCACTTGCGAGACCTTCATGGAAGCGTTTTAATATTGTTAAGCCATCTGCTGATGTACCAGGGAAATAGGTTAGATACGGACTTCTAAATCCAACATATTTTGACCCAATTAATTTGTATAAAGGAAGAATAGGCGTAGAAGAATTTTTTAACTCATACTTACTTCCTTTGCTGTCGACCATATAATACTTATCAGCCTCCTTTTTCACATATAAAAATGTGATTCCTCTGTATGGGACACCACCGTTAATTACATCAACACCATCTAAAGAGAACGCAAATTTGCCTGATGCTGCTGATGTCGAATTATCAGCCTCAAGAGATGCGAACTCTATTGTCTTGTTGTTTAATGCCAAAGCTATTCCCATTTGATAAGTTTTACCACCTTCTGTAAATTCTATATAAGGGTTTTCATTATTTGTAAAGAATGCTTTAGTGGAATTAACAGCAGTCAAATAACTTGAAGAAATATATTTGTTTTTTTCCTCTGCAGTTGCCTTTACCAAAACCAACTCATTAGCATATCTCTTTCCAACAAAAACCATCGTATCAGCGCTAGAACTTTTAAATCGGTATTCTAAATCGCTGCGCAATCCCTCTCGAATGGTACCTCCATACACTGAAGGATCAGGATGATTTAACATTGTAATGTAATTATAAGTGTCAAAAATCAAAGTAGCTCCATTATCTTGTTTTACTCTGAAATTTGATTCTTGTAGTTTAGTCATGGATTCATCTGTGAGATCACCTACCATCTTTACGACTTGCTGATCATCAAATGTAAAATAAAATCCGTAACCACCTTTCAGACCTGTACCTACAGTAGCTTTCCATCCATTTGGTGCACTGATAAGGGCTGAACTAATCGAATCCAATTTAGTTTTCATACGAACATCAGGAGTTTCGCTAAAAACTAAATCAAGATCTTTTTGTTGACAGGAAGATATTGACACTAGCAATATCAATCCATATATTATACTTTTTAAATTCATTGTTATAATGCTTGTCCTAAAACTCCATACCAATAATTAGCAACATTGTCTTTTTCATAAAATCCTGCCAGCCTATTATAATCCGCCCCCGAAACATCGGCCTTCAACCAATCCGCTGTGAAAGTTTTATTATCAAAGTAGGGTTGAATATATGTGGTGAACGCACCCATAAAAAGATTTGCATTCGAATAAGTTCCAGTAGTTCCTCTTTGTGCTACTTTAGTGAATTTCAATTCTCCGGTAGTTCTACTATAGGTATAATCAAAAGAATAATCTGCAAAATATTGTGTAGTCCCACTCGTAAATGCAAATCGAATAGTCGCAGCGGTAGAAGAATCAAAACGTATTTGCATGAAATCCGTAGGTCCATATCTCGCTATATCCGCTTTTATTCCTTCATAAGCCGCTTTCAACTGGGGAGTTTCTCCATATTTGGTATATATTGGATTATTAAAATTAACAGTAACAGTCTTAAATAAAGTAGTTAAGTATTGTGGAAATTTTAAGTCATTAGGATACACTGTGCTTTTCAGATAGTTTTGAATTTCTTTTTGCAGCTCCCGAAAATCCACCTTCAAATTTGAAGTAAAGTAATTTGCAATATTTGCCTCTTTTTGCTTTAATTTACTTTTACCGGAAGTAGAAGACGTATTCGCATAATTATCAAAATAAGCTTGGCCTTTTACTAATAGAACAGCAGAAGTTTCCGCAAAATCCTCCGTATATGATCCGCTGGCGTAAGGATTTACAAAACCATATTTTCGAGCTGTATCTATCGGCGTAGAGGCCCATGTTGCCTTGTAGTCTGCCTTAGATATAGATTCAAAATCTGTTGGAATATTAACCAATTGGTTTAAAATGTGAACAAATTCGTGATGAATAACGTGTAGGGCTCCATAAGGACTGTAGTTATTGATGCCATATAGATTGACACGTCGCCCAGCAGATGCTGTACCGGCATATACCGAACCATCAGAAGCATAGGAGTTGGATCCAAATAATATCCACTCTTTAGGATTCATTTTCTTAATAAAATCTGGTCCTGCGACTTTCCTATAAGGCAACAAGTAACCATTCAAAACAGATTCCATTGTGGGTTTTACAGCTTCTAATTTAGGCGGAGTTACATTTCTTTCAATATCGTGATAATATCGATTGTACCGATATACCACATCCATGTTGTATTCATCTAAAAACGTTGATCTTAACCACTTGTCAAGCTCAGTATTAGTTTGTGGATCGTCATCATTGTAGTTTGAAAAATCCACATTTCTAATCTCTTCTTTTGCACATGAGCCCAAAATAAGACTCATTACAAGAATGATAATGTATTTATTATATATTTTCATAACTCCTACTATCTTGGGTTTAATTCTATACCTGCTATTTTAGCCTCTTCTGGGATTTGGAATACCCTTCTTGGATCCCCTGGTTCTAATACTATATCGGTTTCAATGCCTTCCGTATTGATCACATTGTGTTTAACAGGAAGATTTCTCCTCACAACGTCTATCCAACGTAATCCCTCTTGCAAAAACTCGGCTTTCTTAGCATCAAGTATTGTTCTGATCAATCCTTGTTTAGGATCAGATTCCGAATAGAAAGCTGCTATCTTGGCTAGCGTAACTGCATGCTGAGTTGGACTGTAATTTCTAATTTTTGTACTATAAAAAGTATTCAAATCAGCTAATGCTGCTTCGAAATTTCCTAATTCTGCATATCCTTCTGCTCTATTTAAAAGCGTCTCATCTAATGTCAGCAAGGGCTGCATGATATAAGGGAAACCAATACCAGGACCTGTATAAAAGAAATAGTATAAATACTTATAAGTCGTGTAATTTGGAGCACCGTAACTTAATACTTTATTGTCTAAGAAACCACTTGTTACATTTGCTTCAGTGAACATTCTTGATAATCTTGCGCCATAACCATAGCGTGCTGTTTCATTATAAGTCCATGTAGAATAACAATTGGCTAAAAGCAATGTCGATTTCACATCTGATCTAGTAAATGCTGCATTAAACTCACCAGAAGTCATATTCTTAAATGTCGTATTGATTGGTCGCAAATTTGACAAGAAATCACCACTAGGTGCTGCTAATGTTGCATGCTGTACAGCTTTATCCCAATCACCTGTAAATAAATACAATCTAGAAGCAAATGCATGCGCTGCAGCCTTCGTAAAATGGTATTTAGGCACCTTATGATTTTGATCAGAGACATATTTTAAACCTTCTTCTAAGTCTGCAATTATATTCTCGTATGTAGACTTTACAGTCCCGCGTGTAAAGTCACCAAACACTTTTGTACCTGGTTTAGTTACATATGGAATACCTGGAGAGTCATTTGCTCCACCAATCTCATAACTTTTTGCAAAGAATATAGCAAGCATATGATGCGCATAAGCTCTGGCTACAAGCGCCTCCCCTTTATATTGAAGAACTTGACTACCATAATTACCATTTTCGATCGCTTCTAATGCTTGATTAGCAGCTGCGATAGCTTCATAACATCCATTCCAATAATTTGTAGGGGTATTAGTTCCATCGCCAATTTGATCCTCCCAAACATAAGGTCTATCTCTAGTATCTACTGAGGTACCTACACCAGGGCCTTTATCTTCAGCATTATCAGACGCTGATTCAGCAAATGATAAGTAATCATAGCTAGGATATGCTGTGCCCACCAATTGGGCTATTTTGTCAATACTATTTATAACCGTTCTATTGTCGGGTTCTACATCTAAGTATTTATTACAAGAGGTAGCTGTTAATACAAAAACAGCTATTGATATACCTAAAACTCTTATAGTCTTCATATGTAATCTTTTAAAATCCAACTTTTAATGATAATGTAAACTGTCTCAACGTTGGTAATGCTACACCACCTGAAGCATAAAATTCAGGATCTTGGCCTCTCAAACGTTTATCCGCAAATATTGTCCATAAATTATTACCGACGAAATTTAGAGACGCATTTGCAAGTTTCGTGGATTGTATCCATTCCTTTGGTAGAGAATACGCTATACTCACATTTGTTAATTTGAGGTAATGTCCATTTACTACTCGTTCTGTACTATAGTTATAAGCGTTGTATGGGTATGAAGAATTTACTTGACCTCCAGTTGAATTAACAATATATGTTTTAGAAACTGGATCCAATAATGCTGGTATACTTGTAAAAGCTTCGTCGCCAGGCTGTATCCAACGATCCAACATATCCTTTGTCATTACGAACATATCATTATACGAATCCGATATAGTAGGCCTTAATCTTAGTTTATTTCCTGTTGAATATTTAAACAATCCAGATAATGTGAAGTTTTTGTAGTTAATGGAGTTATAAAAACCTCCTATTAAAGTGGGTTCTACAGGACCTTCATACTTTAAGAAATCTAATGTTTGACTTTGTAGCGGGATATATGATGTATTTAAACCATCCGTCCCAATAAAAGTTGGGAATCCATAATTAGGATTTAACCCGTCAAATTGTATAGAAAATAAACTTCTTTGAGAATAATTTTCAACTGCTCCTCCTGTATTGGACACTGCTCTCCAAATATTAGGATTAATATCTAGACGTTTTATTTTATTAGTATTATAACTAAAAGTAAATCTGGTTCTCCATCTTAAATTATCATTGACAATTGGGTTCCCCGCTACTGTAATTTCAATCCCCTTTGCTGTCATATCAGCATAGTTTGCTATTTTTGTGAATTGACCATCTATCCCTGAAGTCTGAATGGAGCCTAATAAATCATAGTTTTTCCTGTTGTATATATCCACAGTCAAATCAATTTTATTTGACAGCAATCCTAAATCAAAACCCAAATTAAACTCTTTCATCTTTTCCCAAGTTAGTTCAGAGTTTTCTAAGCTTGAAATGTAGGTTAGCGTCTCTTGGTCCACAATTTCTCTTCTTCGAGCAATTTGGTTATAAAAAACCGCAGCAGAATTTGTCGCGTTCCCCATTGATGCCACCATACCATATGTACCTCTGATCGAGAAAGCGCTTACATAATTATTTTCTGGCCAAAATGATTCTTGATCGATATCCCATGCCCCAGAAATATTCCAAGTAGGCAACCATCTTGCGGTTCTAGATTTACCCATTTGATTAGAACCATCATAACGACCTGTAGCATTCAATCTATAGCGGTCTTTGAATGAATAAGCGGCTCTTAAACTATAACCAACCCATCTGTCATATCTATTTCCCATGCCGAAGTAAGGCTTGCCTTGTTCACGCGCTTGTTTGAAGTACTTATAAAATGGAGCAACTAAACCACCATTTTCATATTGATAGCCAACACCATCAAAAAATTTAGCTTGTCTATCTGTTGTTTTCAATTCCATCGAACCAAAAAGGTTCAAACTGTTGTCCTCATTAAATTGCTTATTAAATTCCAAGTCCTGGCGGAAATAATAAAACTTCATATTATCTCCTGATGTATTGTAAAACCCACCCTCTGGAAGGACTGAAACAGGCATTTCATTAGGGAAATCAGGATCTAGGTAAAGTCGATCATTACTTCCCACAATGGTAGCATCTTGCATAGCTCTAAATGATTGAACATAATTCGATCCTTCTTTAAGGTATAGTTCATTCTCTGATTTCGTGTACCGAAATGCCCCATTGATCGAATATTTTAAGTCTTTAATGAATTCATAAGTTACTCCACCTTGCACTTTAAAATCAATCATGGACAAGTTGGCATAATTATTATTTATTTCATTTATAATATTAAAAGGTGCATAGTCACGTATAAAATATTCAAGATTTCCATTTTCATCATAAGGTGTGATCAATCGGCTTGTACTCAAAGCGTAATTAAATGGATTTATATCATAACCACGATAATAGGATCCATACACGGGATCAGATTGCTGATTTTGGGTACCAGGGGCCTTCTGATCTCTGATTGAACCATTTCCTATAATCTCTCCTGTTACTTTATCATTAAATTTAAAATTAGATCTAAAATTACCCGTAAATCTTTTCACACTATTACCAAGTGTCATACCTGGATCTTGTAGATAGGACACAGACGTATAGTTTTGGGTTCTTTCAGTACCAGACTGAACACTCAATGAATGCTCTTGGACTATTGAATTTTTGAATAATACATCAAACCAGTCTGTATTCGCATTAGCATATCTCGATAGGAAATCTATCTGACTTTGTTTATCATTCTTAAGTGCAAAAGTTCCTGTTTCAGGATCGTAATCATAGAACATGTTGTACATCTTATAGAAGACCCCACCATTTCGACCTCTTGACGTGCCCGGTATTTGGAAATAGCCTTTATTTTTTAATTCAATCATAACAGCCATTTGATCATATGATGTCATTATATCAAAATTGGCATAATCAGGTTTTTGATACGTAGAAAAATTACCCGTATAGCTTAAAACTGGCTTTCCTTCTGTTCTACGACCTTTTTTAGTACTTACAATAATTACCCCATTCATCGCGCGTGCACCATACATAGCTGTTGCTGCTGCATCCCTAAGAATATTAAAGCTCTCAATATCATCCGGATTAAGACCTGCTACAGATGACCCCAATAAAGTATTCATATCGCCCGTAGAAAGTGCTTCATTGGAAATGTTTACGACATCCTCTAAGATTACACCATCAATAACCCATAATGGTTTATTGTCTCCTGAAAGAGAAGTCGCCCCACGAATACGCATCTTTGGTGCTGCACCAAAAGTACCTGAAACATTTTGCAATGATAAACCTGAAACCTGACCCTCCAACATGCGTGAAATGTCAGGCACACCAGCCCGCTCAGCATCTTTCGCATCGATGCGAGTTGATGATCCTGTAAAGAATTTCCGATCTAGGTTTTGATAACCTGTAGCTACGACTTGAACTTCTTCTATGCTTGACTCTTCTGTGGCAAGGACTATACGAATATTATTTAAGTTTGAAATCGTAACTCTTGACGACTTGTACCCTATAAATCTAGCCTCTAACGTATTACCTACATTGGCAGCAATCTGAAATTTACCATCCTTATCGGTCATAGTTGCAGTAGTAGACCCTACAACTAATACGGAAACATTACCTAATGGATTACCTTCTCCATCCACAACAGTACCCGATGCTCTGGTTTGAACCTCTGAATTATTTACTGGCTTTGGATTAGCTAAACTAATAAGTACGGTATTGGCCATGATCTTGTACTCATATAGATCGTTGGACAAGAGTTTTTTTAACACATCATTCAACGATGCGTTTTTGACATTTAACGAGACACGTGGAGATTTGGTCAACACCTCATCGTTGTATAAAAACTTATATTGGCTTTGGCTTGCTATAGTCTTAAATACTTCTTCAATCTTCGCATTATTTACATGGAGCGAAATATGTTGGGCTGAAGTATTTGCCACTACAAATTGCATGCTTGCTAGTAAGATGAAAATAAAAACTTTCATATAAAAAAGTGTTTTTTTGAGAACACAGAGCCCGAAGCTCTTTTCTCGTACGGAAATGCTATTCATACATTTTAAAAGGTTTTTCATTAATACTTTAGTTAGTAAATCAATTAGGACAGGAATTTTGGCGAATTCCTTTTGTTAATTTAGGTACATTTTATATTCATAATTCATGGTTTTAGAGGTTTAAATAATTTTCACTTTACAAAATCTTTCTGCGTACAACGAAACTCATCATACATCAGAACAGAATTCTAAACATCAAATACATACAATTCATTGATATTTAGTACCTTTGTGTAGGTTTTTTATTAAAACTTAGTAAATCAATTTTTGACAGGAATGTTGGCGCATTCCTGTTTTTTATAATTTAGGATTTATTTAAAATTAATGATTAATATTCAATTGTTCTCCTTCTATTGTTACATCTAATCCAGATATAAACTCTAGCATTTTGCGTACTTCAGTAAGTGGAACATCTCTTCTCAACTCTCCAGAATATGTACTGACCTCTTGAGTGACCTCTCTGCCTACATGTACTTTGACACCATACCAATCCTCAATTTGCTGAGCAATTTTACCTATTGTGTAATTACTAAAATAAAAAGTATTATTCTTCCACGAAAGGTCTGCATTCAAATTAGCTTTCGTAACAATAAATTCGTTATTTTTTAAGGTTGCCGAAGTATTAGGCGCTAATATCGTTTCATGCTGCTCATTGCTCAACTTCACCCGGCCTTCCAAAAGTGTAGTTTTGAAAATTTTATTCACTGAATTGACATTAAACTTGGTACCCAAAACTTCTATCTGGCCATTTGGAGTCTCTACGACGAATTTTTTATTATCATATTTTTCGACCTCAAAATACGCCTCTCCTGACAAAATAGATATACGTCTTTCATCAGCTCTGCTGTGGGTTGGAATTTTAAGCCTTGAGTTTGCATTGACCCACACTCTTGTGCCATCAAACATGGTGAATTGTATTGTTTTGGCCTTAGGAACGATCAACTCATAGTAGCTTATTTCATTTTCAGTGGACACATTTGACAAAGCATCACTAGCTGCGTTCTCAATCTGTCCACGATCATTTATCTTGAACGAATCATCTAAGGATAATTGTTTGCCACTGGAAGTAATGATGATTGCCCCTGTGGTAGCAGGCAATATTTCCCCTCGTTCATCTTTTAGCACTTTACCTTGAGCGAGCACTTCCAAGTCCTGCATCTGATCAGGCTTGTTTAAATATTGATAGAAGAAAAAGCCGGCAATGACTAAAGCTACAGCGGCGCTCCATAGTACATATCTGCGAAGGGGACGAATTTTACCTTTATCCTGTGGTCCATCAAGCTTTGCTAATAACGAATTCCAGGCTGCAGATTTATCAAATGAATTAAATTGGACAATATCCTCTGTGAGTTGCTGTGTATCCTTCAATTGATTGAACAGCTCTTGATTTTTAGGATGTTCTTTTAGCCATGTATCAATAATCTTTAGCTCATCATCCTCACATTTACCTTGGAGGTATTTAGAAATAATTTGAGTAATAATGGTTTTATTATGATACATAATACTAAGACACTTAATTGTATCAAATGGGTGACAAAAAAAATAAAATTTTAAATAAAAAATAATAATAAAATAAAAAACTCAGGATTTAACTTGGATTTGATGTATCGTAAGCCTCTCAATTTTTGAGTCTTTACCGTATTCATACTTATCTGGAGCTGCTCGGATATTTCTTTAACAGACAATCCTTTGACATAGTGCATGCGCATAATATTTTGGCAGGAATCAGGCAGATTTTCAATGAGTTTGTTGATTTCTGTCATTACTTCTGTTTTAATAATGGCATTATCAAAATCCGTTTCCTCTATATCGACAAAAGGCTTCATCGAATGGTATTTTTTCACCACATTACTTCTTCTATGTAAATTCAGTACATTATTGCGTACGGTGGTGTACAAGAATGATTTATAGACTTTTTCGTCGGAAGTTAAAGTATCCAAATTATGGTGTAAGGAGATAAAAGCATCTTGTACCACATCTTCAGCTATTCCTTGATCGTGTGTCAATGTATACACGAAATAACACAAGTTTTGATAGTGAAGATCAAATAATACTTTTAAATCTTTAAAATCTGAAGACATTCTAATTAACTAAAACACACTAAACTACCCCTAAATATTCCCAACTCTATTTCAAAATATCACACATACCGGTTTTGGAACTGGAATACTAGTACTTATTTTTCCATCTTTCGAAAGTACAGTAATGTTGTTGGAATTTTGATTTGAAATTAATAAAAGTTTTCCTCCAGGAGAAATATTTACATTACGTGGAGAGTCACCTTTTACAGATTGTATTTTTTTCGATTTAAGTAATCCGTTAGCGGTGATTTGGTACGTCGCCAGCACATTGGCTGTACCTCTGTTTGTCGCATATAAAAGTTTACCATTTTTATTCACTTTGATGTCTGCACCACCGTGATCCCCATCGAAGCCTGCGGCATACATAGGTACAATCTGTTTGGAAACCCACATATCTCCATTTTGCTGGAACACCTCAATTTCACCCGTCAATTCCAATATACTATATATCGTTTTTTCGTTCTTTGAAAAAACCAAATGCCGTGGACCTCCCCCTGCTTTTGTGTGTATCTCATTAACTTTGTGAAGGTTAAATTTGCCATCCTTCTGGATTATCTCAAAAACATAAATCAAATCTGCACCCAAATCGGACACAAAGACACGAGAGCCGTCCCTCTTAAAAAAGGCAGAATGAATATGAGATTCTTGTTGTCTTTCCTTATTAATGGATGATCCTTCAAAAGTTATAAAATCATCTTGTGACTTTATACTTCCATCATCGCGTAAAGCATATAGTACCAGAGAACCACTGGAATAATTAGACACGATCACTGCAGGATCGCGGGGGCTTAAAGCCACATGACAAGGATGCATTCCATTCGTGGATATTTCACTCAAGACTTGGTCTCGCTTCAGATCATAGGCTGTAAGCATTCCTTTATTGTCTTCATTCACTGCATACAAAATATCTCCCTTCCGAGCCAAAAAAGAAGGATTGCTCATTGGTATCGTCTTGGACAACTTCACTTTACCGGTTTGTTCGTCCAAATCATAAATATAAACACCTTTACTTTGGCTTTGATTTGTATAAGTCCCTACATACATCTTTTGGGTTTGTGCGTATAATGTTTCCATATGAAAGAGAACAGCTGTCAGAAGCAAAAAGATTAAGGATGAAGATTTACTTTTCATAAACGCGTTAAAATTCGTTAAATAGGTCATTAGCTAAAATCAAAATACTATATTCGCAGGTAAAGCGAATTACTCGATTTTTATTAGAAGCAAGTTAGCATTAATCATTGAAAAATAATGCTTTTATAAATTATTCTAATATTTTTGTATCATAAAATTTGACACACACAATTAATGAAAAAACTTTTTGGAATACTATTTATTCTGACGGTATATTTTAACTCCTTATCGGCACAAGAAAAGTTAGTAGATCGTATCATTGCTACTGTAGGGAGTGCCCATATTTTGCAATCGGATTTAGAATTAGAATACACTCAATTTTTGGCTCAAGGCAATAAACCTGACGACAAAGTAAAGTGCTATATTCTACAACAGCTTCTGACGCAAAAATTATTAGCCCAACAAGCTGTAATTGACTCTATTGAGGTCTCAGAGAGCGAAGTAGATGATCAATTGAACTTTCGTATTCGCTCGATGGTACAACGTGCAGGAGGTAAAGAGCGCTTAGAGGAATTTTTGAACCGTTCTATTCTTCAGCACAAAGAAGAACTGCGCCCGGCTGTTGCCGAACAATTGAAAGGGAACAAGATGCAGGGACAGATTGTTTCTAAAATCGATGTTACACCGGAGGAAGTAAAACGTTATTTCAATAGTCTCGATGCGGATAGCCTTCCTTATTTTAATACGGAGATTGAATATGCCCAATTGGTAATCAATCCTGTATTGACCAAAGAGGAAAAAGACATATTCCGCAACAAAGCTGAAGGTTATAGACAACAAGTGTTGAATGGATCTGACTTTGGTACGATCGCTCGTTTGTATTCGGAAGATGGTTCAGCGGCTTATGGTGGAGAATTAGGTTTCAATACGCGGGAGAACTGGGTAAAAGAATTCTCTGCTCAAGCTTTTAGATTGAAAAAAGGTGAAATATCTCAAGTATTTGAAACACAATATGGTTTTCACTTCTTGCAAGTACTAGAGCGCCGCGGAGAGGAAGTGAATGTAAGACATATATTGGTAAAAAAACAACCTACAAATGAATCGCTGAATAGAGCGAAGGCTAAAATTGACAGTATCGCGGATCTTATCTCCACAAAAAAATTAAACTTCAATCAGGCTGCTTCTATTTATTCTGATGATCAAAACACCAAATATGCAGGTGGTGTAGTATCCAATATGGAAGATCGCTCGACGTTGATTCCTATGGATCAATTGGAAGATGTAGAGGTGTTTAATGCACTTGACCCCTTACAAGTAGGTGATATTTCAAAGCCTGTATTGTATACGGACAAAAGAATGAATGAGAGATCATATCGTATTTATTTCTTGAAATCTCGTATCCCGCCACACAAAGCCAATATGGAACAAGATTTTGCGAAGATCAAAGAAGCTGCAAGGCAAGATAAAATCAACCGTAAGCTGAGTGAATGGTTTGAAAGTCGTAGAGAAACAACGTACATCGACATTAATCCAGAATTCATGTCTTGTGAGGAATTAAAAATATGGACCAAACCGACAAAAGAATTAGCTAGTAAATAGCAGCAACAATACAAGAGTACACAAAAAGATAAGAGGCTTGGGAATTTCCAAGCCTCTTATCTTTTTCGTATAAGTCAGGTAGTACTTCTTAAAATAATTACCTTTCGAACATCATCTCCAAGATTACGCGCCATTGGTAATCATCCTTTAATTCCCACACGCGAATATAATTGAATTTGACTGCCTTATCTTTGCTATGTATAGTTGCTGTTCCTTGTGAGTATGCATACTCGCCGCTATAAGCGCGTCCTACTTTCAATGGCTCGGTAACGATATCAATGCGTTGTTTTTTGATAAAATTGATTACATTATTCTTGCCTTCAATTTCATTTTGCCAAGGATAATAAAAACGAACTTCGTCGGCCATAAATTCTCTGTAAGCCGCTTCTGTATCGCGCTTAGCAATGGTAGAGAACAACTGGTCGGTAGATTGTACAATATCCTCGCGTTGCTTCAAGCGCACTTGCGAACGATGTTTTAGATACCACGAATCATCCGGTTCTTGAAATTTAAGATCTTTAGCCGTCTGTTTACCGTAGTTTTCCACTTCTGCGCGCAAATCTACTTTCCAAACACCTTTCTTATCGCGCTTCCAAATGGTTAAATATTGTCCATAACGTTTTATAGCACCGACCTTTTGAAATTCCATCGAGCCTGATGTCACACCGAATTCCAGACTTTTGGACACCAACGCAAAATTGGGTTCCCAATTCAGCACATCCGGTATATTTGGCCTGTTATTCAAATAATTAAGCGCATTGACAGCCGACGGAACATAGAATGTTGAAGTCTTATCGATGATGGATGAGAATGCAGTATGGGGACCTTGTGCCTTAGCGATGATTGCGGCATTGCGATCAGCGGTAATCAGCCCACCTACCTTCTCGGGTAGCTGTGCAAATAGAATGTGCGAAGGTATTAATGCACAGGCAATAGATACGGTTTTGAGAATAGTTGAATATTTCATCTACAATTATTTGCTATCCCTTAATCAAATCTTATTCCAAAGTGTTCCTTCTTTGCTATCTTTTAGTTGGATACCAATAGCGGACAACTCATTACGGATTTTATCGGATGTCGCATAGTCTTTATTTTGTTTCGCTTCATTACGCAGACTGATCACCAATTCCATGAGTTTATCGATATTATCGCTATTCGCTCCCAACTGGTCATCTTTTAAGCCCATGATATCAAAAACGAAATCATTTGTTAGCTTTTTGAGCTGCTGCAATGTCGCTTCGTCAGCCTGTTGTTTGCCGTCATAAATAGAATTAATCAAACGCACCACCTCAAATAACTCGGCTATAAGCACTGGAGAGTTGAAGTCATCATCCATAGCAGCATAGCAACGTGCTGTCAAGGCTTCCAAATCCAAGTCAATTTGTGAAGACTTCGCTGGAACAATCTTGTCCAATAAAGCAATAGCATTCATCAGTCGCTTATACCCTTTCTCCGCAGCGTCCAAAGCTTCATTGGAAAAATCCAATGTACTTCTGTAATGAGCCTGCAACATAAAGAAACGCACCGCCATTGGCGAATATCCCTTCTGTAGCAGCGGATGATTACCCGTAAACAGTTCGCCCGGCAAAAACCCATTGCCTGCTGACTTCGACATACGAGCTCCATTTACGGTAAGCATATTGGTATGCATCCAATATTTGGAAGGTGTAGTATGATTACAAGCCTGTGACTGTGCTATTTCATTGGTATGGTGGGTAGCTGCCAAATCCATTCCACCGCCGTGGATATCAAATTGGTCACCCAAGTATTTGCGGCTCATCGCCGAACATTCAATATGCCAACCTGGAAATCCTACGCTCCACGGCGCAGGCCAGCGCATGATATGTTCTGGCTTCGCTTTTATCCATAACGCAAAATCCAATCTTCCTTTTTTCTCATCCTGTCCGCCGAGTTCTCGTGTATTATTCAGCAAGTCCTCCAGATTACGATTGGTCAGAATAGTATAATTATGCTCTTTGGTGTATTTATCTACATCAAAGTATACGGTACCGTTTACTTCATAAGCATAACCGTTGTCGATAATCTGCTTGACCATCTCGATTTGTTCCGAAATATGTCCCGTAGCAGTAGGCTCGATGCTTGGTGGCAATGTGTTGAATAGGCGCAATACATCGTGAAAACCGATAGTATATTTTTGCACGATTTCCATCGGTTCCAATTGTTCCAACTTTGCTTTTTTAGCAAATTTGTCATCGCCCTCATCATTATCTCCTTCCAAATGGCCGGCATCCGTAATATTACGGACATAGCGCACTTTGTAGCCTAAATGTAGTAAGTAACGGAATATTAAATCAAAGGAAACGAAAGTTCTACAATTCCCTAAGTGCACATCGCTGTAGACGGTAGGACCACAAACATACATTCCTACTAAATTGGGATGTATTGGCTCAAACTTCTCTTTTTTACGTGTTAATGTATTATAAAGTACGAGATTGTGTTGCATATAGAACTTTAGTTGTTTTGATTGTAAAAATTATTTTTGTCTGAAATAAACTTGAATAGGTACACCTGTAAAGTCAAAATTATCACGCAATTTGTTCTCTACATAACGTTTGTACGGATCTTTGATATACTGCGGCAGATTACAGAAGAAAGCAAACATCGGTGCTTTACCCGGCAATTGAGTCGCGTATTTGACTTTAATGTATTTACCTTTTACTGCTGGTGGCGGATAGTTCTCGATCACACCCAACATTACTTCATTCAATTTGGAAGTAGGGATTTTTTTTGTTTTATTACGGTGTACCTCCATCGCAGTCTCTACCACTTTGAAAATACGCTGTTTCTCCGTCACGGATGTGAAAATAATAGGAATATCCGTGAATGGCGCTATTTTTTCTTTGATGCGAGCTTCAAACTCTTTCATCGTTTTATTATCCTTCTCGATAGTGTCCCATTTGTTGACCACAATGACAATACCCTTTTTATTTTTTTCTGCTAAGTGGAAGATGTTAATATCCTGCGCCTCAATACCATCATTGGCATCCAACATCAATACAACAACATCCGAATCTTCTAGCGCACGGATGGTACGCATCACAGAATAAAATTCGATATCTTCATTTACCTTACTCTTACGGCGAAGACCTGCAGTATCGACCAATAAAAACTCGTGACCGAATTGGTTATAATGGATTTTGATGGTATCACGTGTGGTACCAGCTATATCCGTTACAATATTACGATCTGTACCCAACAAGGCATTCGTCAAAGAGGATTTACCTACATTCGGACGGCCTACGATAGTTACTTTAGGAAGGTAATCTTCTTCTTCCTCTTCTTCTGGCGCTGGAAAATGCGACACAATCGCATCCAATAACTCACCTGTACCTGAACCTGTAGCTGATGAAACATTGTACACCTCACCCAATCCAAAAGCATAGAATTCAGAAGATTCATGATGCAATTTGGCATGGTCTACTTTATTAGCCACGACATATACCGGCTTGGAGGTACGACGTAGTAAGTCCGCTATCTCATCATCTAAATCTGTAATTCCTACCTTCACATCTACCATAAAGATAATAACAGATGCTTCTTCGATAGCGATATGCACCTGATCACGGATAGCTTCTTCGAAGATATCATCCGATCCATGCACAAAACCACCTGTATCTATTACAGTGAACTTCTTACCTATCCACTCAGCCATCTCGTAGTGACGATCACGTGTCACACCACTAAAATCATCTACGATAGCTTTTCTACTTTCCGTCAAGCGGTTGAATAGTGTCGATTTCCCCACATTGGGACGACCTACAATTGCAACAATATTTGCCATAATTTTTTTAAAATTTTAAACTCGCGCGTTACCCTCACGGCAACTTATTTCAAAATGAAATATAGGCTACAAAGTTACATAAAATAGCTGGTAATATTTTTAGAGATTCGATGCAAAAAAGAAAGGCAAGAAATTCCTTTCTTGCCTCCTTATCAACCTATTATACTAATAAGATTTAACTTGTTGGGTTTTGCGTCAATGTACCTGAATATGAGTTGATTGCAGATTGAGGAATAAAGTAAATTACTCTAAAGTCTGTCGCTTTAATTTCTTCGAATTGTCTGTGCGGACCCGGGAACTCTCTCTTCAATGACTTTCCATTTCGGAATACATCAAAACTTCTTTCTGCCTGATAAGCCAATTCCAATTGACGTTCTTTGTCAATCAAATCTGCTGCATTCGATGCGTTCAATGTTGCATATCCCCCATTGATAATAGCACGGTTACGAATAGCATTCAAATCAGTCAATGAGGCACTGTAATTTCCTAATTTAGCATACGCTTCTGCACGATTTAGGTATACCTCGCCTAAACGACTAATCACAGGCGAATGCAAGTGCGAATCTTCACCTTCACGCGAAGCTTTGGTGATATAAAACTGTGGATACACGCGATTCAGATTTATAAAATAATCCAGCACACCTGTATAGCTACTACCGTCAGTATAATTGATACGGTACACCCCTTGACTTGCATCCACAGGAATGAGCGTAAAAGTATTATTACCCTCTTTTGCCGTAATTGTAGACCCGGACCTCGTAACCTCCGCTTGCACATAATTCAAGATATTGTTTTCTTTTTTTATGAAACGGAATACTTCAGTATAGCCTCCTGTAGTCGCATCCTTTCTGTAGGTCGGCTCAATAAAGGCTGCTCGCGCATCGACGATTTTGTAATGATCCGGTCTCCAGTCATTGCGGCCAGTTTCGTTCAATAAATCGATGTATTTGGCACTGGCGAACATTTCGCCCCAACCCATACCACCGATATTAGCATACATACCACCTACGCCAGAGTAATGATCATAGCCCGAAAACTCTGACGCCACACGCTTGATAGCAAAAATTGTTTCATCATTATTTTCAGGAGTGAAGGTATTGTACTTCATAAAATCTTCACGCGACAGTAAGTTATATTTATTTGAATTGATCACTTTCGTGCCGTAGTCTACCGCAAGCTGTGCAAATTCTCTATTTGGCGTCTCATATGTACCACTCATATACAGATACACTCTTGATAGCAGTGCCTGTGCCGCTTCTTTAGATGCGAATATAGGTCCGCGATCTACTGTGATCATTGTTTCGGCTTTTTTCAAATCATTGATGATCTGCTCATACGTTTCTTTTACGGTCGAACGATCCGGTAATTCCAAATTATTTACCACATCATCTGGAGTACCGTTTACAATAGGCAAACCAAGGTTTGTTTCTGGACTTTGATAGTAAGGTTTTCCGAATGCACGTACCAGATAAAAATACATCAAACCACGTATATAATAACATTCACCTAATTTACTATCTGTTACCGCATCCTTGCCCTCTTCTACCATTTTGATAATATTTGAGGATTGTGCGATTGCTTTATAACTCGCATCCCAAAAATTCGCTAACCTATAATTGTTTGGCGTACGCGAAAAGGATATAAATTCATAAAAAGCATCTGTAGAAGAACCTCTAATCATCATATTGTCGCCGGCATATTCACCTAGACGATGCATAGGATCGGACCAGGACTTCATTTGTGCATACGCACCATTCAACAATGCGTCCAATGAGGCTTCCGGATTTGAAGATATAGTCTCCGAATCCATCGAGCCGTATGGAAAGCGATCTACGTCACACGAGGCGATTGATGCTGATATAAATAATGCAAAAAATATCTTTTTCATAATTAATTTCCCTTGTTATTAAAATGTAACATTTAAACCAAAAACATACTTACGTACCGCTGGGTAAACTCCTGGACCTGCAGACGCAATAACCTCCCCATTATCATTGGAAGGGATCTCTGGATCAACTCCTGAATAATTTGTCATGGTAAATAAATTCTCACCCGTGAAGAAGAATCTTACATTATTAATTTTGTACTTACTTAAATCAACTTTGTAGCCCAACGACAATGAACGTAGTCTTAAGAAGCTACCATCCTCCAAATATCTTGAAGACACTAAATTTCCTTTATCTTGGTTGTTGTATTTCGCAATAGGGTGTGTCGCATTATCACCTGGCTTTTCCCATCTTGACCATCCATCATGTAATTTCATTTGATTTCTGTCCGTGTAAGTACCATCCGAATCATACTCTTGTCTCGCATAGTTGTAGATCTGTCCACCAATGGAATAGCCCAATACCGCATTTAGATCGAAGTTTTTATAAGCTAAGAACGTATTGATACCTCCAAACAAGTCAGGATATGATTTACCCATTTTTTGTTGCGTCGCCTCCGAATAATTCGATGTAGTCTCTTTACCTGTTATATTGCCTTCGGCATCTTTGGTATTCTTATACCACATTGGAGCTCCTGTCTCTACATTCACACCAGCCCATTCTGGCATATAGTAGGTATTAATTGGCAATCCTACCTCTTGGATTCTACTTGCCGATCCAGCTATTCCTAAAGCATCACCAACGATGATTGGATTGACAACATAAGTGCCATCAGATTGGCGTGTCGCGTATAATTGTGTCAACTTATTTTTATTGTGGCCCAAATTAATATCCAACGACCATTGAAGATCATCATTGCGGATAATGTCACCTCCAATATTCAGCTCAATACCTTTATTATTCATCTCGCCGATATTTTTGTACACGGATCCTACACCGGTCATTTGAGAAATCGGAACATTTAGAAGGATATTCTCCGTATTCTTGTTATACCAGTCGAAATTCAATCGCAAACGACTACTAAAAAACGCTGCATCCACACCAAATCCAGTCGTGGCTGTTTCTTCCCAAGTTAAATTAGGATTACCAATTCTGCCAATCAATGCACCCGGAAGACCATCATAACCTGCAGCTGATGACACCGAATACAAATTGTATTGTGGATATAACTCTGAAGGTCTGTTACCTACAGTACCATGTGCCGCACGTAATTTTAAGTTATTAATCCAAGATACATCAAACCAGTTTTCACGATGAATGTTCCATCCCCCACTGATGGAATAAAAAGTTCCAAAACGTTTACCAAAATTGGATGCTTCATCACGACGTAAAGACACCTGTCCTAAATAGCGATCTTCATAGGAATAATTGACATTGGACAAATAGGACTGCGTAGCCCACTGTGTGATACCTCCTCTAGTACGTTCGGGCTTGGATACGACATCCAATACTTCAAATCCTGGAATAAAACCTGTACCGTACACATCAAGAGTTTTTGACGAATAGTCGTTAAATTCGTAAGCAACAATACCATTAAGGGCGTGACTTCCCCATGATTGGTTAAATCGCAAAACTTGATTCGTGTATCGTCTCGTATATTCAGAACGATATTCCTCTAGTCGGCCATTCACGCTTTCTCCTCCATTAGATCTAGGATCTGTATACGAATTGGAGTTATACGTGTTGAATCGGTAATTATTAATAGAAGAAAAAGTAAGCCAATCCGTCAATTTCACATCGAAATCCATATTACCCATTAACTCATAATTGGTATTTGCTCCTTTGTTCCATTGTAGATCATATAAATAGTTGGTGTTTTGAGTATTCACCCAACTACTTGAACGATGAGGAACCAGATTACCGTTTTCGTCAAAAGGACTATCCCAAGGTAAATTTGAGTACATAGCCGTCGTCGAATATTGTGCATCTTCAACACCTCTTCGTGCACCAACTAATGATGGCTTAATTGACAACCACTCAAAAGGTTTGTACACCGTGTTAATGCGCACATTGTAGCGGTCGTAATCATAACCTTTTACAGCTCCTAGTTCATTATAATAGCCCAAGGATAAGTAAGATTGCAACGTTTCACTACCTCCTTGAAGTGAAACATTGTGATTTTGCACAAAACCTGTCTTGGTAGCTAAATTCCACCAATCGAAATTACTATTTCTTAAATCTTCGTTCCAGCGTGGAAAACTGATTTCATTAGCATTAGCAAAGGATTTATAGTAATCATACAACTCTTGTCCATTCATCACTTCAAGATTACCGTTGTTGAGCTGGTTAAACCCTAATTTGGTTGAATAACTCAAAGTCATTTTTTGTGCACTCGGTCTCTTTGTCGTCACTACAATTACACCGTTGGCACCTTGCGATCCATAGATAGATGTAGAGGCCGCGTCTTTTAATATGGTCATATTGGCAATATCATCTGGATTGATATCTCCGGGATTAGACCCTACGATGACGCCATCAATCACCCACAATGGACTTGTAGTACCACCAATAGTAGCTTGCCCTCTAATCACAACAGCCCCTCTAGCACCTGGACGACCTGAGCCTGGCGCGACAAATACCCCAGCTGCCTTGCCATTCAACATGTTTTCTACAGCAGGCGTCGTTATATCACGTAGTTTGGCTCCAGATACAGATTGCAAAGATCCTGTAAGGCTCTCTCGCTTTTGCTGCGTACCATAACCCACGACGACTACTTCTTCTATATCTTCATTTGTAGAGGTAAGCACCACAGACATATTCGCACTGCTCACTATGACCTCTTTAGACTCATATCCGATAAGGGTAAATACCAATACATCACCAACAGCTGCTGTAATGTTGAAATTTCCGGATACATTAGTACTGGTAACTGTATTCTTACCTTTTACTTGTACAGTGACACCTGCGATAGGACCATTAGAGTCCGATACGACACCTTGTATAGATGTCTGCTTGGCTAGATACAAAGTCTCCAACTTAACATTCTCAGGACGAGCTATGGCAGGATGGGCAGAAATAGCACTTAAGGCTAGCCCCCAAATTAATGCGTTTTTGCGATGAATCGATCGCTTGGGTAGAAATATTTTACGCATAGGATTATATGGTATAATTTATAAAATTAGTTATCTGGAGGACCAAATTACCGTATTACTAGGTTAACTAAAAAGAAAGAGGAAACGAAATCGGTTGCGCAAATTGAGCAATCGGTTGTGTAAAATCCTTAAGTACATAGGCACAAAAAAAAGCCTCACACCGTAGTGTAAGGCTTTAATTTTAGTAGCGGGAACCAGACTCGAACTGATGACCTTCGGGTTATGAGCCCGACGAGCTACCACTGCTCCATCCCGCATTATATTTTATATGTCAAAATCTTTGTTCTTATAGCAAAAATCAAAGATTATTTACTCCCTTAATTGGAGTACAAAGATATTATTTGTTTCTTTGTAAAACAAATAAATATTAAAAAATATGTCGCATAAAGCTGGGTTCGTAAGTATAATAGGTAAGCCAAACGCGGGTAAGTCTACGCTAATGAACGCTTTAGTAGGTGAAAAAATGTCAATTATCACTCCTAAAGCGCAAACTACTCGTCATCGTATAATGGGGATTGTCAACGATGATAATCATCAAATTATCTTTTCGGACACTCCTGGAGTCATTACACCCAAGTATTCTTTGCAAGAATCAATGATGAGTTTTGTAGAAGGATCACTTATTGATGCGGATATTATATTGTTTGTGACTGATATCAATGAAAAGCACGATGAAAATGACGTAGTAGAAAAATTGACTAAAACATCGTCACCTATCGCCGTATTAATCAACAAGATCGACAAGTCTACCGAAGAACAGGTAAAAGAGAAAATAGAATATTGGAAAGAAAAGCTAAATCCTGAAGCTATATTTGCTATGTCTGCATTGTTAGGGTACAATGTTCCTCCAATAATGACTTACATCAAAGACAAACTTCCGATTCATCCGCCGTACTACGAAAAAGACGAATTAACGGATAAATCTATGCGTTTCTTTGCTTCTGAAATTATTCGCGAGAAAATCTTCAAATTGTATGCTAAAGAAATCCCATATAGCACTGAGGTTGCTGTCACTTCCTACAAAGAAGAGGGACACATCACGCGAATCTCTGCTGAAATATATGTAGAACGTGATTCCCAAAAGAATATCATCGTCGGCACAGGCGGATCCATGATCAAAAAAGTGGGAACCTATGCACGCCAAGATATTGAAGAATTTATCGGAGGAAAGGTATTTTTGGAAATATTTGTAAAAGTAGTTCCAGATTGGAGAGCCAAAAAGAATATCCTTAAAAGATTTGGTTATGAAGATTAACCTTAATTCTGCGGATCAATAGAACATTTAAATCCTATATAACTAGGTCTATAAATAATGAAGGAGAAGGATTAGTCCCTCTCCTTCTTTGCTGTAACTGGAATCTTTTTCTATATTTAATTAACCTGACGCTAGTGAATTATTGTACTTCGGTAGTTTGAAAATACGCACGAAGTGCTTTAATCTGTTTGAGATTCAGCACTGTTTTTAGCTCCTCATCTGACAAATCTTTAATTCTTTTTACGGATTTAAAAGTCTTTAATAATTTCTCAACCGATGTTTTGCCTATGCCTGGTATATTTTCCAATTCGGACACAAAAGTCTTTCGACTGCGCTGATTTCGGTGAAAAGTAATACCAAATCGGTGCGCTTCGTCCCGCAAATGCTGTATAATTTTTAAGGTTTCAGATTTTTTGTCTAGGTATAGAGGATATTGATCGCCCGGATAATAAATTTCTTCCAATCGCTTAGCAATACCGATGACCGTCACTTTCTTATCAATACCCAATAGTCGCAAGCTTTTCAAAGCAGCGCCCAATTGCCCTTTACCACCATCAATTACGATTAATTGAGGCAGATCATGCCCCTCATCCAACATCCGTCTATAACGCCGGTGAACAGCCTCCTCCATGGTAGCAAAGTCATTTGGCCCTTCGACTGTCTTCACATTAAAATGCCTATAATCTTTCTTAGCCGGCTTAGCATCCCGGAATACGACAATGGCCGAAACCGGAAAATTACCCTGTATATTGGAGTTGTCAAAACACTCGATATGTCGAGGAAGCACATTGAGTCTGAGGTCTTTTTGCATCTGAAGCAACAGACGCTCGGTACGAACTTCTGGATTCAGCTTTTCATACTGCAGCATACGTTCTTTTTTGAAATAGGCTACATTCTTGAGTGACAGATCCAATAATTTGCGCTTATCACCCAACTTGGGCACATGGATTTTCACCTCTTCAGGTATCGCCTCAATAGCTAAGTTGAACGGAACTATTATCTCTCGGGACAAGGATTTGTACCGATTTCGAATCTCTGGAATAGCGATTTGTAGAAGTTCCTCATCGGATTCATCAAGACGCTTTTTCATTTCCAATGTTTGCGTCTGAATCACGACACCATTCATTACTTTCAAGAAATTCACAAATGCCAGACTATCATCCGAGGCAATGCTGAATACATCTACATTGCTGATGGAAGCACTCACGACGGTGGATTTGGACTGATAATTTTCTAATTTGTCGAGTTTATTTTTGAGGTGATGTGCCGCTTCAAAATTCAATGCGGATACGGCTCCATTCAGCTGCTCTTTGATCCTCGTTTTCACTACCGAAATTTTACCATTCAGAATATCCTTGATATCGGACAAATTTTGATCGTAATCTTCCAATGTCTGCAGGGCTTCGCAGGGCCCTTTACAATTGCCTATTTGATACTCGAGACAGACTTTATATTTTCCTTTGGCTATCTGCTCTGGATGTAGGTTCAGGTTGCAGGTACGCAGCGGAAATAGTTCTCTAATAGTATCCAAGACAATATGCATCATTCCCACTGAAGCGTAAGGACCAAAATAGGTAGAACCGTCTTTTATATATTTGCGGGTCCAAAACACCCGGGGAAAAGGCTCATTTTTGATGACAATCCAAGGGTAAGTCTTATCATCTTTAAGCATGACATTGTAGCGTGGCTTATGCTTTTTGATTAAGTTGTTTTCCAACAACCAAGCATCTATCTCCGTATCTACTATGGTGAAAGCAATGCGTTGTATTTTACGCACCAGCACCCGTGTCTTTGAGTTGAGCTGACGGTCATTGACAAAATAGGAGCTCACCCGATTCTTCAAATCCTTTGCCTTACCCACATAAATCAACACATCCTCTTTATCAAAATATTGATAAACCCCAGGCTTGTGCGGAATCTTCTTTAACTCTTCTTTGTAATTAAACGAACTCATCAACGTCAAATAAAAATGCCAGACAACAAATTACAAAAATTCATTGTCTGGCGCATTATTTATTAAAAATATTCTAAAATCCTAAACGGTCATCTTGCAACTCGGGCTCTTTTGGCTCACCGCCATAATAAACACCGCCATATTTCGAACAATCTATGGTACGGCTCAAACCATCTGGAGGAAGTGGGAAATCTTCTTTCGAATAGTTCAGCTTACTATTGGCGTACACACGCTTCATATACAAACCGAAGACTGGCAATGCGGCAGCAGCCCCCTGACCATATTGCATATTACTAAAGCTAATACTACGGTCTTCGGCACCTGTCCATACCCCTGTCACTAAGTCTGGCGTCACCCCAATAAACCAGGCATCAGAGTTATCGTTGGTCGTACCTGTCTTGCCACCCATCGGGTATGTAAGGCCACCAAACTCAGCACGACGAAGACGACTAGCTGTACCACCATCGACCACTCCTTTGAGCATGTCGACCATGATATATGCGGATTCGCTATTCAAGACCTTCTTCACATCCGGTCTATTCTCATACAACACGGTACCGTCTTTAGTCTCAACACGCAAAATCATCATCGGCTTAATCCATGTACCATGGTTGACAAATGCTGAATACGCACCCACCATATCATATACCGAAGCCTCATAGGCTCCCAAGGCAATAGATGGATAATTCGGAACTGTAGAGGTAACACCCATTTTACGTGTCAAATCAGCAACATTTGAAGCTCCTACCAGATTGATAAGATAGGCTGAAGCATAGTTTTGCGAATACTTCAATGCATTCTTCAGTGTAATAGGATTTCCACCTTGTACTGTACCGCGCGGTGTCCAATTACCATAAGTTTGTTGATAGTTTGGAATCGGCTGGCATGGTGAATAGTCATTATCAATTGCCACAGCATACGTAAATGGCTTAGCGGTTGAACCTACTTGACGAATACCCATTTTCACTTGATCATACTTGAAGTGCTCAAAATTAATTCCCCCAACCCATGCTTTGATGTGACCGGTTTGGGGCTCCATCGACATCATGGAGTTACGTAGGATTAACTTATTATACTTAATAGAATCCATTGGGGTCATCATCGTATCGACATTTCCGCGCCAGGTAAATATGGTCATGGATGTTTTCGTATTGAAAACTTTCTTGATTTCTTCTTCCGAAGCCCCATCGTTCTTCATCTGTATATATCTATCCGAACGGCGCATACCCGTCTGCAATAGTTTCGCCCGCTCTCCCGTAAAAGGATTACGGTTTCTCCATTGTTTATCAAATTCGCGCTGCAGTTTTTGCATCCACTCCTTCTGAGCAGCTTCAGCATATTCTTGCATCTCATAATTGATTGGCGTATATACTTTCAGACCATCTCTATCCAAATCATATGGTGTACCATCTTCTTTGGTGATACCCAAACGTTGAAATTCCTTTTTGATCTCATCCTTAAGGACAGCGCGGAAATAAGGTGCTAGCCCTTCACCATAGCTGGATACGTTTAGTTCAAGTTTCAAAGGTTTTTCTTTGGCCGCCTCAAACTCCTCATTGCTTATGAAGCCTTCATTACGCATATTGGCCATCACCAGATTCCTTCTGTCCTTGGAGCGCTCTGAGTTCCTTACTGGCGAAAATAAAGTTGGTCCCTTCAACATACCGACTAATACTGCAGCTTCTTCGAGCTTCAGCTTATCAGGTGTCGTATTGAAAAACGTTCGAGCCGCCGACTTGATGCCGTATGTATTTTTATACCCGAAATCCACTGTATTAAAATACATCATGATGATTTCTTCTTTGGTATAGTTGCGTTCAAGACGTACCGCAGTAATCCACTCTTGGAGCTTCTGCATTATACGCTTGATCGTGTTACGTTCTCTTTTCTCCGCAAATAAATTTAGGGCCAGCTGTTGGGTAATGGTACTACCACCTTGTTTATTGCCCATCAAGGTGTGGAACACTGTAGTGATGGTACGTGAATAATCTATACCGGAGTGACCATAGAAACGCTTATCTTCTGTGGCAATAAGCGCATTGACGAGATAAGGTGATAGATCTTTGTATTCTACATTCGATCTATTCTCTTTATAGTACGTTCCTAAAATACGATTATCATCGGCAAGGATCTCGGAAGCCAAATTGCTCTGCGGATTTTCTAACTCGTCGAATCCCGGCAACTTGCCGAATAAGCCGATGCGGACTAGAAATATAAACAACAAACCAAATCCAATTATTCCCAATAGAATCTTCCAAAAATTGCGTGTATAACGCTGGATATCTTCTGCTGTTAGCTTACTATTCTTCGATTCTCTCTTCATGTTAACCCGTAGAATACTACTTACTTATGTTTTTATTTAAATACTTACTGATAGAAGAAACATCTTGCTCTCCATCAAACTCCTTTTTTGGAATTACAAAGGTACTATATTTTTTTTCACGAACCTTGATTATTTCTGGCAGCAGATTAACAATCCTATTTTCAAATAATCTAACCGCCTCCAATGATTCAAAAACACCTACCCGGATGAGTTGATGTCCGGATTTCAAACCAACCAAAGCATGCTTGTAAGAAGCATGTGGAAACTGCGTCCGCATAAATTGTCCTATTGCATAGCGTGTAGGCGTCAAATTAGAAGACGCGTCGTCAATCAATATTAAAAAATAATACGGTTCATTATTGGGCAATTCATCAACAATAAGTGTTCCATTATTAGTGGAATTTACAGACTTTAACGTAGCATCAGCTGTCGGCTGCACATCAAAAAGTACTGATGAGCCGGTGCTTCTTTCAAGAGCTTGTGGCCGCATGTTAAAGTCCGAAATATTCTCCCTTATATACATTACGTGCGCTAAAGCACGATCATGTAGCAAAGGATCGAAATTATTATTAGCAATTTGTAAATCCAAGGCTTGTAGCAAAGAATCTACAGGTTGACTATAACCAATTGCCATTGCCCGCAAATAAGCCAGCTTGGAGACTGCCTGAGGCGAAAAAGAATTATTTCGAAGATAATGATCCGCTTGATGAATCACTTGATCGAAGTCTCCGTCCTCAAACTGAGCATACAACTCATTATACGCCTCAAGAAATAATCCACTAGCTTCCGTAGACGCTACTTTAGGATCCTGGCTATTATCGGAAATTTGAGTTAAAGACAAAACGTATTCTTGGTTTGAACCTCCAAATTTTTGGACTAAATCATCTAATAATACGAATGCATCCTTTTGCAGTCCCAAGCTTAGATAAAATTGTGCTAACTCAAATTGAGATCTTCCATCACTATCCTGTTCTGTATAGCATTTAGACAATAAAGGCAACCATTTGTGTTTATTTCGGATCAGTACAATTTCGCGCTCTGAAAAATTCTGCGCTGATGCCAACACGATTTCATCCAAATGACTTGCAGCCAAATCGAATTCTTGTTGCACTACATACAATTGAGCCATTTGCCAGTGTGTATAATTTTTTGTTTCCAACGGTGCATGCGCAGCCTGCACTATTTGATCATAATACAGCATAGCAGAATCTAAGACGCCCGACTTTTGATATTCATCCGCTATGAACGAGTAGATTAACCACTCTTTATTTATGGTAAAGCCTTTACGAAGCAAATCACGACTAGCCAATATTTTATTTTCGCTCGGAGTATGTTGCAGCTTGATTCTTTCGAGATGTGCAGTAACCGTGAGCGGACTCGCTGCATGAAGCGAAGAAGCTACCTTTTTAAACTGCTTATCGGCCTTGAGAATTTCATTAGGCGCTAACAGCTTGCCGAGCTGCAACTGCCACATCGCTTTATAATACTTTGGAGGACGATGAGATAAAGCTTCTTGCAAATAGAAAATACTAGAATCTTTCTTTTGCAAATCCTGAAAAACAACGGCTTTAGTGGCATAATATGTCGCACGCTTATTTTTGGGTAAATGTTCAGGATTAAGTGTGTGCAATATCTTAAGGGATGAATCCGAATCTTTTTTATGATACAGAGCCTGAGCCCGAAGTAAATGAGCGTCTTCCTCATATTGCGATGTGGGCACAAGATCAAGATAGGCGATGGCGGTATAGTAATTTGCTTGCAAATAGTATGCGCGTGCTATTTGGTAATAAATAGCATGACGAATATTGTCCGGAGGCTGCTGTTGTAAAAGATTATGCAAATGGTCAATCGCATCAGTTAGGATTTGCGGGTTGGATGCCTCAGGCTGATGAATAATGAACAAATAGCCTCTGTCGATATCTGCCAACAAGAGCTCTTCTTCTAAATGGGCCAACCGCTGCTCCACATGAAACAGAGCATTATACCGAAACTTAAATTCTTGCCATGCACCTCGCTTTGTATCCACATTGGAGCTGTGTTTCTTGTAGGGCATACAACTAACATTTAATACTATTGTTAGAAGCATGAGGTATCTACACATAATTGACATTCGCACCACTTAAAAAGGAGTATTTTGGTTTACAATCGTTGATTCAAATATAACACTTCACATCGTTAAAAAGCCTGAAAGTCAAATCATTTAAATAAATAACTAAAAAATATTACCACTTTATCTACCTTAGTACTTTAAAATGAAAGAAGCATCATCAAAAGGACTTTTCTTTATATTCATTACTGTCGTCATTGACTCTATCGGGTTAGGAATCATTATCCCTGTAATGCCAAAATTGATCCAAGAGCTAATAGGTGGCGATCTAAGTCAAGCCTCACAGTATGGTGGCTGGTTAGTGTTTGTATATGCCTTAGCACAATTTTTCTTTGCCTCCGTCTTGGGAAACTTGAGTGACAAATATGGCCGCAGGCCGGTGTTGCTATTTTCGTTATTTGGGTTTTGTATCAATTACATTCTAACGGGATTGGCACCATCTATTCTCTGGTTGTTTGTGGGTCGCCTTGTCGCGGGTGTTACGGGTGCGAGCCATACCGTGGCTGCAGCATACATTGCAGATATTAGCACCCCACAAAAGAAAGCCCAAAACTTTGGATTGCTAGGTGCAGCTTTCGGTCTTGGATTTATCTTAGGCCCCGTGCTGGGCGGCGTATTGGGGCAATACGGTTCCCGCGTACCTTTCTTTGCAGCAGCCATCCTTTGCCTTCTGAATGTTATATACGGATATTTCGTCATTCCCGAATCGTTGAAACCCGAGCTTCGGCGACCTTTCAGCTGGAAGACTGCCAATCCAGTTGGAGCATTTATCCATATCAAATCCTATCCACATATTCTTCCGCTATTTTTAAGCATATTCCTAATTAATATTGCAGCCAATTCCGTGCAGAGTACATGGTCTTATTTTACGATGGAAAAATTTGAATGGGACGAAAAGATGGTTGGACTTTCCTTAGGTTTTGTCGGCACCTTACTTATGATTGTGCAAGCCGGATTGATCCGTATCGCCATCCCCAAGTTGGGTTTAAAAAATGCCATCATACTCGGACTCGTCTTATATGTCTGTGCTTACACCTTATTCGGGTTTGCGAACCAAAGTTGGATGATGTATGCTATAAGTATATTATTTGTCTCGGCAGGATTAGCGGGGCCAGCGTTACAAAGTTATATTTCGGATCATATACCACCTAACGAACAGGGACAGATACAAGGAGGAATAACTTCAGTCATTAGTTTGACTTCTATAATTGGCCCTTTACTGATGACCACCTTGTTCTCCTACTTTTCGCGCAAAGAAGTGCACCCTTATTTTCCAGGTGCACCATTTATTTTATCCGCCGTATTAGCCGTGGTAGCGCTTATTATCACGGGATTGTATTTTCGAAAAAAATAGCCTTTACTTCTGTATTAGACAGACAGCATAAGCAACTATACCCTCTTCGCGACCAATGAAACCCATTGTTTCATTCGTCGTAGCTTTGATGGAAATATCCTCCACATCCAAGCCGGCAGCTGCCGCAATCTTTTCTTTCATCTGGGAAATATAAGGTTTGATTTTGGGAGCTTCGAGGCACAACATGGCATCGATATTACCTACATTCCAGCCTTTTTCATTCACCAAACGAATACACTCTTGAAGCAATAACAAGCTACTTACGCCTTTCCACTTCATATCAGTATTCGGAAAATGATAGCCTATATCTTCTAGATTGGCTGCACCCAATATAGCATCACAAATAGCATGCACAAGAACATCTGCGTCCGAATGACCAAAAGCACCAGCACGATGCTCCAACTGTACGCCACCAAGGACAAAAGGATGCCCTTCCTTCATTTGGTGCACGTCAAAACCAAATCCTACTTTAATCTTCATAGTAGACGAAATTAAGACTTTCGGCGCAGAATACTAATTTAAAATGCGGATAAGTATCCATCAACGAAAAATAAGGCAAAAAACTCCTCTTTAATCTTCCTAATGTTATAAAAATATTCATATTTTTGGATATTACTATCATCAATACTATCCGATTATGCAGAAGTTGCGTGTGTTAATACCAGCAATACTTATAACGACAAGCCTATTAACTGTTTTTTCGTGTAAAAGCAATAGAAATAATGTATCTGATAAAACAGGTGTAAAATACAATGATCCCGACAATGGTGGTCTTCAGATCAATCGTAAAGTAAAAGAAAGCCCCGGTCCTGGATTAATAGCGATCGAAGGAGGAACGTTTGTCATGGGCGGCAGTCTCAATGAAGATGTAGCCTACGCGCACGATAATCTCAAAAGAAGGGTTACCGTAGCTTCATTTTATATTGATGAGACAGAGGTATCCAACGCCGATTGGTTAGAATATTTACATTGGATTTCTCAGAACTTTCCTCAAGATCAAAAAATGTATTACGATGCCCTGCCAGATAGTTTGGTATGGCGTAATCCTCTTTCGTACAACGAGCCGTATGTAAACTTCTACTTGCGCCACCCTTCTTTCCAAGATTATCCGGTAGTAGGTGTAACCTGGGAACAAGCAAATGCTTATTGTCAGTGGCGAACCGACCGTGTGAACGAGCATATTCTAAGACAGCGTGGCATCCTGGTTGATTACAAGACAGCTAGCCAACAGCAAAATGGTCAACCGTTCAATTCGGAGATATACTTAAATGGACAATTGCAAGGACCAGGTTACGATGGTAAAAACATGCCAAAGGATAATCGTCCAGGCGCACAGCAAAATGGCCGTCGCACCGTACGTATGGAAGACGGAATATTAAAGCAAGCATACAGACTCCCTACCGAAGCAGAATGGGAATATGCTGCATTAGGCTTGATTGGAAACACCTATGAGGGCAATATTGAATCGAACAAAACCTACCCTTGGAATGGCCTAGGAGTGCGTGATCATAAACGTCGCACACAAGGTCGCATGATGGCAAACTTCAAAATCACAAGTGGTAACAATATGGGTGTAGCAGGCGATTTAAATGATGGTGGAGATATCACCGTACCTGTCAAAAGTTACCAACCCAATGACTTCGGATTATACAATATGGCCGGCAACGTCAATGAATGGGTTAGCGATGTGTATCGTCAATTGTCATTCGAAGACTTTGATGATTTCAACCCATACCGTGGTCATGTATTCATGGACAATCAGTATGAAGATGCGGAAAACCGCAAATTGGCCAAAGATCAATTTGGACGTCCTATTAAAGTGGCAGCCAAGTCTCCTCGTAAACAAACTTGGGAAGAATTGCAAGCGGCAAACACCGAACAAGCGGCTACCTATGACAACGATGTCAGAGGCTTCAAAGATGAAGAACAAAAAGAGCTCTATGGCAAAACGACTTTGGTCAATGACAAATCCAGAGTTTTCAAAGGTGGATCTTGGAATGATCGCGCTTATTGGTTGAATCCAGGTACACGTAGACATATGCAACAAGATGAGTCCAATGCGATGACAGGATTCAGATGTGCTATGACTATGGTAGGAAATGTGTTTGGACCACGGAAATAAGACATCACTCAAAGAAAAAAGAGCGGTTAGATTAGTTCGTAGTAAGTTAAAACTTAATCATTCAGAATTACATAAAAAGAAGCCGGTTCGTTGTATGACGAACCGGCTTCTTTTTATTAATCCACATCCAATCCTTCTAATACAGGGATAGGCTTCTTATCGTCATCGAGTGCCACCAAGGTAAACATACCTTGAATCGCTAACTCTCTACCGTCTTTATACATGCTCTCGAGGTAGATTTCTACTTTCACTTTTACGCTGGTACGGCCTACACTATCTACTCGCGCTATGGCCTCAATAATACTTCCCGAAGGAATAGCTTTCTCAAAGTTGATCTTATCCGAAGACACAGTGACTAATCGCTTACGGCAAAAACGAGTGGCCGCCATAAAAGATACTTCATCCATGATGGCCATGGCTTTCCCTCCAAATAAGGTATCATGATGGTTGGTCACAAAAGGAAATACAGTGACGCATACCCGAGTTACAGACTGATTTATTCTTTCTTCTAAAGTCATTATTTTTAATTTCTTGGTGCAAAAGTACGATTTCTAAACATCTTGCACATCGACACCTATTCCTCTCAGTAATAGTGATGCGTTGAAAATGGTACATTTTCCATCTTTTAGTTTATAATCAAACAGCATCTCTCCATCCCTCACCTGAATATCAAAGTGAAAATTTTTCAATTTCTCTGCATATTCTTCCTCCAATGATGCCAACTGCAAGTCATGTGTGGCAACAATACCTTTGCCGTCAATTGCCAAAATTTTACGTATAATAGCTTTGGATCCTAAATACTTATCCACCGAATTGGTGCCACGCAGCATCTCATCTATCAGCACAAAGGTATGGGGATCAGACGCCAATTTTTCCAAAATAAATTTCATTCGATCCAGTTCCGCTTTGAATGTCGAGGTACTTTCATTCAAACTGTCTTTGATACGCATATAGCTCACCAAGCTATAGATAGGCAGGGCAAATTGTTTGGCGCACACGACAGCTCCTGCGTAAGCCATTACCGCATTGATGCCTATCGTGCGTAGGAAAGTACTTTTGCCTGCCATATTGGACCCTGTAATCAAAGCAACTTGATGATCATGAGCATTATAATCATTGGCTACGGCTAGATGCGTCGGTATCAAAGGATGATTGATCGCGTTCGCTACTATCCTATCCACCTGGGGATCGTCCAAAATCTTAGGCTCCACCCAAGTAGGTTGATTGCTTTTTAATGTCGCCAGGCTTACCAAGGCTTCGAAAGAAGCAATGATTTCAAAGGCTTTTAATACGTTGTCTTCGTAATTTTTCTTCCAATCTACAATCGCCAAAACCTGTTTGAAATCCCACAACAGTAGCATATTTAAAAATGCACCTACCAAAATATTATTTCGTGCATCCAATTTGTCCACTAGACCACCCAAATGCTTGAAAGCAGTAGATAAATGCTCCTGATTGTCCGTCTTCAATGCAGCCTGCAGACGTTGATTCAACGGAGCGGAAAATTGTTCATCCTCCACCATCTTGACCGCATCGGCATAGGATATTAGGGTAAATCCGATCTTATCTATCCGACTGGAAAAATAAGATACCCTGCCGCCCAATGCCATAGCCCATAAGAGATGAACTATAGCCAACAATAAAAGATAATTCCAAATGGGCGTTACAAACAATGACACAAGAATGCCCACGACAAAAATAAATGGCGCAATCTTCACATACAGCCGCATGAAGGAAGAACCAAAATTTAGGGCTTCATCTTCCAAATAGCGCTTCAAAAATGTTTTGATATTTGTTTTCTGTCCGAGATTAAAGAGCAATTTGGTTTGCAGTAGCTGTGTCCACTCCCTTTTGTCCGCCAGTTCTGCTGCGGCATGCTGACGGTCCAGAATTTCCTGTTTTTGTGCAGGCGCTTGGAACCACGAAGCCAAAGTGCGGACACCGTCTACCGTAGCAGCACGATTGATTACTGCGAAAAGTGATTTCTCACCAAAAATATCCAAATCCGAAATATAGGCATGTTTGGGGTCGTCAAAATCCTTTCCGTCCTCGTACATATTTTGCGAAGTAGCTTCTAATTGCAACTCATTTTCATTAATCCGCAGATATGCCTTCTTCTCATCCCGCAGTTTTTCCAGCTTACTCTGCCGCAACACCAGATAGGCAAAGCCCAATACGATGGCAAACACGGCCCCCAGCAATATCCACACATTATTCATCTGAAAAATCTGGAATAAAGCTATTGCGCCGATTATAATCAGCGCCAAACGAATCAAACTGTTTGTATTTATGCTTTTATCGAGAGCCGCGAGCTCCTGTTGAGTCTGTTGAATATTTTTTTCGTAAAACGCCTTCATTAGCGCTAAAGATAGGAAAAAGCGCCCGAAGTATAGGTAGAATTACCAAGCTTTGTCACCTACAAGTGGTACAAAACGAAATGTATCCAACTCTATACGCTCAAAATCATTTTCATCCACACGCAGAATAGTAACCATTTTTTGGGATTTTTCATCCCCCACAGGAATGACGAGTAAGCCCCCAAGTTTCAATTGCTTCAGCATTACCTCTGGAACAAAAGGAGCACCCGCGGTGACAATTATTTTGTCATATGGTGCATTTTCGGGAATACCTTTGGACCCATCGCCTAAGAAAAAATTAGGCTTATACCCCATGTAAGGCAATACTTGAATGGTGCGCTGATACAAATTCTCTTGACGCTCTATTGTATACACGTCTGCCCCCAGTTCGAGCAATATACAGGTCTGGTAGCCAGAGCCCGTACCAATTTCCAGCACTTTATCGCCTTTTTTGACATGTAGCAACTCCGATTGGTAAGCAACAGTGTACGGCTGTGAGATGGTCTGCCCATCACCTATTGGGAATGCAATGTCTTTATATGCTTGATTCCAAAACGTCTCATCAAAAAAGAAATGACGAGGTACTTTACCGATAGCCTCCAGTACACGTTTATCTTGTATACCTCTACTTTCAAGATGCTTTACTAGCTTCTTCCTTGCGCCCTTCTCTCTGTAATTATCTATGAATTTATATGCCATCGTCCTTCAAAAATACCATTGTTTAACCATATAATTAAAGAATAAATACAATTAATTCGAAGCCAATTAGTTTAGATTTTGGTTTCATATTTTAGGGATTATAATTTATAATAGGTAATTTCATAAAGTTAAAAATTCAAACGACGATGCGCTATTTTTTACCCTTCATATTGCTCCTTTTTCTATCCTGTGATTTTCAGGGAAACAATCCAATACGAAATCAGGAACATAAAGCAAAAATAGAGGAAATACTCAGCCAACAGTCCTTGAAGGGTACGATTTTGATTTTTGATAGCAAACAAAATATTTATTATTCCAATGATTTTGCTGGGGCAGAGAAAGGTTATCTTCCGGCCAGCACCTTCAAAATTCCGAACTCCATGATTGCTTTGGAAACGCAAGTTCTTAAAGATGAAAATGTCGTATTGAAATGGGATGGGCAGAAGCGGGCCTTTCCCTCATGGGAAAAAGATATGACGGTACGGGAAGCTTTTCAGGCGTCCTGCTTACCTTGTTTCCAAAAGGTGGCCAAAGATATTGGTGTCAAGCGGATGAAAGCTTATTTGAATAAACTGCATTATACCAATATGGATGTGCATGAAGGCAATATTGATCATTTCTGGATACAAGGGAAGTCCCGCATTTCTCCTTTCGAACAGATAGACTTTTTGCAACGCTTTTACACCAAGAAACTACCTATCCTCAACACCACCCATGATAAAATGATCCGTATTTTTGAGAAAGAAAATACAGAAAGCTATAGATATTTTGGCAAAACCGGATGGTCCGACGAGAATGGCGTCAACAATGGCTGGTTCGTAGGGATATTGGATAAAAAATCAACTGTTTATTATTTTGCACTCAACGTCGAACCTATTAATCAAAAAGATCTCAGCAAATTCGCTGCGGGTCGCGAATTGGTGACGCGCGAAATCCTTAAATTATTAGAAATACTCTAATTGATAATACATAAATAACATGAAACAGCTTCTTACTCTTTTATTTGCTTTTACGTTTACTCTGAGTGTTTCTGCTCAAGAAAAAATACTGAAAGTCCTAGCCATTGGAAATAGCTTTTCGGAAGACGGAATAGAAAATTACCTATACGATCTGGCCAAAGCAGATGGACAACAAATCATTATCGGCAACATGTATATTGGCGGTGCTTCGATAGAATTGCATGTCAAAAATTCCCGTGAGGACAAAGCTTCCTATTCTTACCGCAAGGTGGGGTTGGATGGTAAAAAAATCACCACCAAAGATGTGAGTATCTCTCAAGCCATAGCGGACGAAGATTGGGATTACATCAGTCTTCAGCAAGCCAGTCCTTTTTCGGGACAGCACGCTGTAATTATGAAAGACTTACCCGAATTGATTCGCTATGTCACTTCGTTGAAAAAGCCACATACGAAGTTAGTGTACCATCAAACTTGGGCATACCAACAGGATTCAGACCATAAAGGCTTTGCCAATTACGACAATAGCCAAGAAAAAATGTATGCTGCCATTGTAAACGCAACAAAGAAAATCAACAAAATGAACGATTTTGACATGGTTGTCCCTGCAGGTACAGCAATTCAAAATGCACGTACCTCTTCGCAAGGAGATACCTACACGCGCGATGGCTACCACCTCGAATTGAATTTTGGGCGATTCACCGCAGCTTGCACGTGGTATGAAAAATTATTTGGCAAAGATGTGCGTAAAAACACTTACAAACCTGAGCAAGTGACGGACAAACAAGCTAAAATCGCTAAAAACGCTGCACACAAAGCTGTAAAGAAACCATTTAGAATCTCTAAAGTTAAAATATAACAAAAAGAGCGAGTAAATACTCGCTCTTTCTATTTTTAATATGGATCGACATCAATGACGGTCCGTACACCTGCATTCAATTTATCCAATTCAAAATGCAACAGCGCTGTACGAATTAATTCCTTTACTTTCTGGATCGAAATATTTGTACGTTCTATCTTGAGTGTAATAGTCTGTATATAGTGATTACGTACCCTCGCCACTAATGGTGGCTCAGGCCCTAGGATACGATTACCAAGAGAAGCGCGTAAGAGATTAGCTAATTTCTGAGAAGAATCTAACGCTTGCTGCTGATCCGGATGCTTTACATCAATTCGTATGATGCGATAAAAGGGTGGGTATGCAAAATTCTTGCGCTCCGTCACTTCTTTCATAAACATGCCGTCATAATCGTGATTGACAACTTGCTCAATGACGCGATGGTTGGGTGTATAAGTCTGAATAATCACCTTTCCCTGATCTTGCCGTCGTCCTGCTCTACCCGCTACCTGTGAAAATAGCGAGAAAGCGCGTTCGTATGCTCTGAATTCTGGAAAGTTGATAATCGTGTCGGCATTCAGAATACCAATAAGACTTACTCTACCAAAATCCAATCCTTTGGCCACCATCTGCGTACCAATTAGCACATCATATTCATGGTCATCAAAGGCCGAAATAATACGGTCAAAACCATATTTTCCTTTTGTAGAATCTAAGTCCAGACGACCAATACGCAGATTGGGCATCAGTATTTCCAACTCTTCTTCTACGCGCTCTGTCCCGAACCCCTTACTTTCCATATGCGGCATGCCACAGCCTGGACAAACATTGACCGTATTTTCGGAGTGTCCGCAATAATGACAATGCAGAAGATCGGATGATTTGTGATACGTTAGACTCACATCACAATTAACGCACTTCGCCACATAACCACAGGTGCTACATTGCACAAAAGGCGTATGACCACGTCTATTTTGAAATAGAATAACCTGTTCTTTCTTTGATACAGCTTCTTCAATACCTTTCAACAGACTCGCACTGAAATAGGAGTGCATTTCATCTTTTCGCGCAGCCTCCGGGATATTGACAATTTCAATTTCTGGCAATTGCGCTTCTCCAAATCGTTGCAGCAATTCGACCAACCCGTACTTATTGGCTTTCGCGTTATAATAACTTTCGACCGAAGGTGTTGCTGAACCCAGTAATACTTTAGCATAATGCAGATGCGCCAAATAAATGGCTGTATCACGCGCGTGGTAGCGCGGAGCAGGATCATATTGCTTATAGGAATTTTCATGCTCCTCATCCACGATGATTAATCCCAAATCTCGAAAAGGCAAAAACACAGCCGAACGCGCCCCTATCACCACTTTAAACTCATTTTTCAACACTTTGTGCCATACCTCAGCACGCTCATTATCGTTAAATTTGGAATGGTATACACCAAGATCATTGCCGAAATGCAATTTCAGCCGTTCTGTAATCTGGGTTGTTAAAGCAATTTCGGGCAATAGGTACAAGGCATTTTTGCCTGATGCCAATGCTTGCTCAATCATACGGATGTAGATTTGTGTTTTGCCGGAAGCGGTCACCCCATGCAATAACACCACATCTTTCTGTTCAAAGTGTGTGTTGATATCTTCAAAAGCCTTTTGTTGGATGTCACTAAAGGTAAAATCTTTGGTAAGCAATACATCCATGCCTTGAAAACGGCTCACAACTTTTTGCTTGACTTCAAAAATACCCTTATCTATGAGAGCTGTAATGGCACCTGCACCACATCCCGTAGCTTCCATCAAATCTTGACGGGAAACATCTTCTTTGGTTTTGGATAATTGCATAAATCCCAAAACCGCATCTTGTTGCTTGGGCGCACGATTCAAACTATCTAAGAGTATGCGCTTGCTCTCTCCGTCGCTATATAAAGACGAAAAGATCAAAAAAGTCTTTGTTTTCGGCTTATAACGCTCTTTTATCTCTTCCGAAATTTGGATAAATCCACTTTCGAAAAGGGATTTTAATAGTGGGAAAACCGACTTTTGTCCTAATATTTTGGATACATCACCTACCGACAATTCGCCGGCTACATCCAATGCGTCCAATACCAAAAAGGCTTTGTCCGATAAATCAGAGCGATCCCGTTTTTCGTTGGCTACGGCTATGATTTTTGTTTCGGACGCCATCTTCAAGGCTGCTGGCAAAGCTGCCTGCATCACCTCCCCCAGATGACACATATAATAGTCCGCTATCCAATCCCACAGTTTCAACTGCCCTGCGTCCACGATAGCGTACTCGTCCACCACATCCATAATGTATTTGGCTTCATACTTTTCGGGAGGATCTGTCGAAATATGTTTTACAATAGCCGAATACACCTTATTGCGACCAAATTGCACAATGACCCGCACACCAATACCTATCTTATCATTCAATTCAAATGGTACCCGATAAGTATATGTTTTGGCAATCGCCAAAGGCAAGATCACCTCCACAAAAAAAGTTTTTCGCTCTGCAAATAAATCTGGATTCGACATATACACAAATGTAAGAAAAAGCCCCTGATAGTATTATAGACTGCACCCCAAAATTTAGACAAATTTAGTTTAAAGTTTTATAATAATGAGTTCGGTATTCCACCGGGCTCATTTTGTTTAAATTAGATTTTATTCTTTCGTTATTATAATAACCAA
>JBMDWK010000090.1:0-2116 GCA_048595255.1 Sphingobacterium sp.
TCGGAATGACAAGAGAATAAAAGAGATGAACAAAGCATTAAAAATAAAAGTTTGTGGAATGCGAGAAGCTGAAAATATTCAGCAGCTTACGCAGCTTCCTATAGATTATATGGGGTTCATTTTCTATGAAAAATCAGCTCGCTTTGTTAGCCAAAATCCTAATACAAATCTTCCCGCAAGGATCAAAAAAGTTGGTGTCTTTGTAAATGCGGATAAAGAAAAAATTGTAGCAAAAATCAACAGTTTTGATTTGCAAGTAGTACAACTGCATGGAAATGAAACCGCAGCTTTTTGTCAAGAAATCAAAGATTTGGGAATAGAAACCTTCAAAGCATTTGGCATTGATGAGGCGTTTGATTGGACTTCATTGTCCGAATATGTAGGTAAAGTGGATTATTTTCTATTTGACACCAAGAGCAAACAATATGGCGGTACCGGCCAGACATTCGATTGGGATAAATTAAAAGAGTATCCGTACGATACAACCTATTGGCTGAGCGGAGGTATTTCTTTAGAAAACATCAGAGAGGCGGCCAATTTTGATGATAATAGATTATATGGTTTAGATTTGAATTCGAAATTCGAAATCGAGCCCGGATTAAAAAATATAGATTCGTTAACACAAGCATTCTCAATTATAAAATGAGCAAATATCAAGTAGACAAGAGAGGTTATTATGGACCATTTGGTGGTGCATATATTCCCGAAATGCTTTATCCCAATGTGGAAGAATTGCAAAATCAGTATTTGCAAATCATGGAAGATCCTTCGTTCAAAGCAGAATTTGAGCAATTATTAAAAGATTATGTGGGTCGTCCATCCCCTCTTTATGAGGCTAAAAGATTATCCGAGAAATATGGTGCTAAAATATTCTTAAAGCGTGAAGATCTAAATCATACAGGCGCACACAAAATCAATAATACAATAGGGCAAATCTTATTGGCGCAACGCTTAGGCAAAAAACGTATCATCGCCGAAACTGGTGCCGGACAACATGGTGTTGCTACCGCAACGGTATGTGCATTGAAAGGTTTGGAGTGTGTGGTATACATGGGTGCGATTGACATCGAACGTCAAGCACCAAATGTAGCACGTATGAAAATGATGGGCGCTACCGTCGTTCCAGCAACTTCAGGCAGTAAAACCCTCAAAGATGCGACAAACGAAGCGTTGCGTGATTGGATCAACAATCCTGTCGATACGCATTATATCATTGGTTCGGTGGTAGGACCGCATCCCTATCCGGATATGGTAGCACGTTTTCAATCGATTATTTCCTTCGAAACAAAAAAACAGCTTTTAGAAAAAACAGGCAAGGAAACGCCTGATATTGTGATGGCATGTGTGGGTGGCGGATCGAATGCAGCAGGTATGTTTTATCATTTCTTGGATGAAGAAAATGTAAAAATAATCGCTGTAGAAGCAGCTGGTCATGGAGTTGATTCAGGAGAAACGGCAGCAACTACTGCACTCGGGAAAGAAGGCGTGCTGCATGGTTCTCGCCAAATTTTGATGCAAACGGAAGATGGTCAAGTTATAGAACCTTACTCTATTTCTGCAGGTCTGGATTATCCTGGAATTGGACCTCAACATGCTTGGCTATTTAAATCCGGTCGTGGTGAATATGTTTCGGCTACAGATGATGAAGCGATGCAAGCTGGTTTGAGATTAACACAATTAGAAGGTATTATCCCTGCTATTGAGAGTTCACACGCTTTAGCGCATCTAGAAAAAATGAATTTCAAAGGAGATGAAACCGTTGTTATTTGTCTATCTGGACGTGGAGATAAAGATTTAGATAATTACATGAAGTATTTTAATTTATAATAATGCAACTGACCAAACATTCAAACGGATTGTTGTCCATATATTTCACAGCGGGTTACCCAACTTTAGATAGTACGATGACGATAGCGAAAGCTTTGGAAGAAGCTGGTGCTGACTTCTTAGAAATCGGTTTCCCCTATTCGGATCCAGTAGCGGATGGCCCTACGATTCAACATGCTTCGGAAGAAGCCTTGAAAAATGGAATGACGCTAAACGTTCTTTTTGAACAATTGAAAGATTTACGCAAACACGTAAGCATCCCCGTATATTTGATGGGCTACGTGAATCC
>JBMDWK010000091.1:0-42714 GCA_048595255.1 Sphingobacterium sp.
AAATTCCTCGTCATGGATGAGGCCGACAAAATGATGGACATGGGATTTATTTCTAAGATACACCGTATTTTGGAAATCGTGCCACGTAAGCGCCAAAACCTATTATTTTCGGCGACTATGAGTGAGTTGGTGCGTAAGATAGCCGGTGATTTCTTGGCATTCCCTACAGTAATAGAAGTCTCGGAGCAAGCGACTCCAGCCAGTACGGTATCGCAGGTGCTTTATCATGTGCCTAATCTAAAGACTAAAATTAACTTATTACAGCATTTGTTCAAGAACGATGAAATCTTTCATCGTGTCATCATCTTCTGTAAAACTAAGGAGGTCGCAGATAATGTCTATGGATTCGTCGAGCGTAAATATGGGGCAGAGAATGTGCGTGTGATCCACGCCAATAAAGGACAAAATACCCGTATTAATTCTATTAATGCATTCAAATCGGGCGAAATTCGCTTTTTGGTAGCGACAGATGTGGCTGCACGTGGGCTGGATGTATCTAATGTGAGCCATGTCATAAATTTTGATGTGCCCATTATTATCGAAGATTATGTACACCGTATTGGACGTACTGGACGAGCTTTCAGCACGGGCGATGCGATTACTTTTGCCAATGAGAGTGAGCTATATTATATTGCTAAGATCGAAAAATTGATTCGACAGTCTATTCCTGTGGCGGAAGTTCCTGAAGAAGTATTTGTTGAAAAAACACCTTTTGAAGAACGTCAGGCTATAGCCCGTGAAATAGATAACCAAAAGAAAAAGGACAATCCGGATTATCAAGGTGCTTTTCATGAGAAAAAGCATGCGGCCAAGATCGAGGAAACCCGTAGAATCAATGCAAAGAAAAAGGCAGGTAAGGCACGGAGAGCTCCTATTGGTAAAGATGGAGTGAAGAAAAAAGGTAAAAAATTTAAAAATTCATAAGATTGAAACTTACACCCCTTAATATCACATTAGCCGTGATTTTGGTCTGGGTCATTTCCGAGTGGCAAATGGATCAAGAGCAGATTTTTTCTTTGGGGTGGTTAATAGTCTGGATCGTGGTCATCAGCCTTGTTGATGTCGCTTTTCGACTGTTATTTAAAGATTTAAAGAAAATATGGTTTCTACAGATCGCATTTATATTGATTGTAGGAATGATGATGATTATATTGAAAATACAGTAAATGAAAACAGCAGAAATAAAATTAAATGTGGCATTGGATGAAAGCAATGTTCCGGAAACGATTAATTGGTCCTCTACAGATGGACAGAATGAAGAATTTCTTCCTGCAAAAGCCATGTTCTTAGCCTTGTGGGATGCTCAATACAAAAACTCATTGCGTATAGATTTGTGGACCAAAGACATGCCATACGATGAGATGAAACGCTTTTTCTATGAGACACTACAGACGATGGGAGATTCTTTTTTAAGAGCTTCGGGTGGTGATCCAATGGCCGAAAAAGTGATCGGTGACTTGCGTGATTATTGTGCGCATTTTGCAGAAAAGATGGAAGTATTAGAACAACAAGGTTAACTTGCTATTTAATCGTAAACTATGAATTACTTTTTGGTAAAATCCGAACCATTCAAATATAGCTGGGAGCAGTTTAATAAAGATGGTCAGACATTTTGGGATGGTGTACGCAATTTTCAGGCGCGTAATAATCTCAAAGCTATGAAAGAAGGTGATTTGGTATTATTCTATCATAGCAACGAGGGCAAAGAAGTGGTGGGCATAGCTAAAGTGGTCAAAGAGTTTTATCAAGATCCAACTACAGAAGATCCACGCTGGGTGGTCGTTGACTTGGCACCGGTAGAGACATTTAAGAAGACTGTAACACTGGAAGCAATAAAAGCTGACGAGCTGCTGCAAGATGTCGCTTTGGTCAAGCAAGGACGGCTTTCAGTAATGCCGCTCAAGCCGGAAGAGTTTGACCGCATTGTCGAATTGGGCAATTCTTAAAATATATAAAATCCTTAGCCCTTTTAGCTAAGGATTTTTTTTGTTCGCTCCTCATTGTAGTATCCCTACTCATTAATAGGGTGAACTTGCTAATTGTCATCAATAATTTCTTAACTTAGTTTTAAGTTTATGTAGTTGTACATTAAAAATAGCCAATTATGATAAGAGCTGTCATACTAGATGATGAAACCAAAGGTAGCTCTTTGCTTGAACACAAATTGAATAGTTTAGACGAGTCGTTAGTAGTTGTAAAGATATTTAACAACCCTGAATTAGCATTAACTGAAATCAAAGCGCTCGAAATCGACGTGTTATTCTTGGATGTCGAGATGCCTAAGCTGAATGGTTTTCAATTTTTAGAAAAGCTTGGAAATTTTGATTTTGAGGTTATATTTGTTACGGCCTTCAATGAGTATGCGTTGGATGCACTACGGGCAAACGCCTTGGATTATTTGCTCAAGCCCGTCAGTCCCGATGAACTCGAAACAGCTATTTATAAATTAAAAACTAAGCTGGCCCAAAAAACTTTATTGCAGAAGAATAGCCAATCAAATACCAAGCCCGCCTCTGGTGCCAGACTAGCTTTACCTACTGCCGAAGGTATTTATTTTGTAAAAAAAATTGATATCATTAAAGTAGTGGCGATGAGTAATTACTCCATATTTCACATGGTGGATAGTTCTTCTAAAATCATCGTATCGAAGACCTTGAAAGAGTATGAGTACTGTTTGGAAGAAGGCAATTTTTTGCGGGTCAATAGAAGTACAATTGTGAATTTGGATTTTGTGATACGCTATAAAAAAGGTGATGGAGGGACATTAGAATTGCTAGATGGCTCCGAAGTGGAAGTGTCCGCTAGTAAGAAAACGCTATTGATGGAAAAGCTTATTGACCAATAACTGCTGGGATATGTCGAGAGTCTTTATAATCGTGCTATTGGGATTGCAATTCATGTATATTAGCCGGACTTTTGCTCAAGAAAAAATATATAATTTTAGACACTACAGTAAAAGCGATGGTCTTATCGCACAACGGATTCGGGGGGCACAACCCGATCGCCGAGGTATCTTATGGTTGGCTACAGACAAAGGATTAATTAACTTCGACGGCTTCCGATTCCACACTATTCCATTTTTATCTTCGCAGACACCATATATAAACGATTTAAGTGCGCTATGTTTAGATCCGCAAAGTGAAAAAATTTGGTTAACGACGTACAACGAAGGATTAATTTGCTATGATCGGAGTTTGCCAATTGCATCAAGCGTCAAAAAATACACGGCGACGGTAGGTCCAAAAAGACTGATCAAAAATGAACTTTATACGGTTCTTGTCTCCTCAACAGGTAAAGTATATTTCGGTGGACAAGAAACCGAACTCCAGTACTATGATCCCCGAAATGATTCGGTGCAATATATTCGATTGTCCAAATCTAAGCGCTATGAAACAATTTTCAGCATTCGTGAAGATCCCAAAGGACAAATTTGGGTCGGTACGCGCTACGGTGGAATATATATTTATAATCCGAAGACACAAGAAGTAGCGAATGTGAATTTGCATAATATAGGTGAAAATGGTGGAAGGCATTTTACTTTCATTGGCAATAAGGTGTATTTGAATTATTACGATTATAATCTGTCCCTATTGGATTACAATCGTAAGGAAATAATAGCAAAAGACCTATTGCATATAGGTAAGAACAACGATTACTACGATAATGAACTTACCGATATCTGTTATTTGAAGGCGGATAATATGCTCATGCTAAGCCATAGGAAGAATGGATTGTACTTCTATAATTTGCAATCAAATACTATTCAAAAAATTGATTGGGCAGCTATATCTCCAAACTTTAAGTCGAAAGCACGCATAAATAGTCTTATTCCCACTGATCAGGGTGTGTACATCGCGAGTGACGTGGGTTTGTATTTTTATTCAAAAACGCTCAATTTGATTAATGATTTAGTTGATTTAAAGCAACCCGTAAGAGAAATATTTAAGGTCAATGATCGAAATTGGTATTTGGGAAATGACCATATAGGACTATTGGACACCGGCTATAGCCGAATTATTAGCAAAATCCCCTTAGATGGTCTGAAGATTAACCAAGTCCACGTGGTAAATAATGTAATCTATCTTACCACTTATGATAAGGGGGTATATGTCGTAAACCAGACTCAATCAGCGATCTATCCACTGCCCATAAAAGGGCCAAATCATAGTTTCCGGCAGGCGGACTGTAATACTGTATTGGGAGACACGATAGATGGAGCTGAATACCTGTGGATAGGTTCGTGGAACTCTGGACTATACAAATACGGAATAAGGGATCAGAAATTGACACTTTATAGTTCTTAAAATGGGCTTATTGATAATAAAATAATAACAGTAGGGAAGGATAAAAAAGGTACGCTATGGTTGGGTATGGATGGCTTTGGACTGGTACGAGTCGTAGATAAAAATAAGGGCATTTTTGAGAACTTTCATCATGATCCCAATGATTTAAAAGGTTTGCGAGCAAATTCTATATTCTCTTTTGTAACCGATAATAAGGGTGAATTGTGGTATGGAAGCAGTGCTAGCGGTATAGGTCATATTCAGTACACAAATGATTCGAAGCCAATATTTGTGCAATATGATGATCCACAGCCATATAAAAAGTTGTATCCAAAAAAAATGGCAATAAATGATTTGAATCGTATATGGATGAAAACACCGGATGGGATAATGATTTTTGACACCGCTGTAAAACGCTTTATTCATTTGGAGCATGGAGATGGTATTTATCCATTACAGTCGTATCGGCCAAGTGGCTTTTATCTGAATGATGATCAAATTATTTGGCTGACGGATAAGGGGTTGATAAAAGGAAAAATTGCGCAAGTACATCGCACAGATATATTTAAAATAAAACCGATAGTCAGTCAATTCAGGATTTTGAATGAGGATCACACGTACAAACTAAATTCGGATAATATAATACTTCAACCTTCCGAAAATTCATTTGCATTCTATTTCGCCTGCCCAGATAACATAAAGAATTCAAATGTAAGATTCTCGTACAAATTGTCGGATGTGCATTCGGATTGGGTAGTGGCAGATGAGTCACACCAAGCCATATTTACCAATGTAAGTGAAGGCAAATATAACTTTCAATTTCGAGTAGGTGATTTGGAAGGAAATTGGTCTCCTGAGATTTCATCCTATACGATTAAAGTAAAAAGCTTTTGGTACCAGTCTAGAGTTTTTAGAATTATCGTAGCTGTAATCATGATGATTATGGGTTTTGGCTTTTTATTTTATCGAATAGAGCAGCAAAAAACCTTAAATAAATTGCATCGCGATTTTAATGTGAAGTTGCAGCGAGAATTAGTGGAAATTGAAAAGAAAATAAAGGAACAGACCGAAAGTATTGAAATAGAGCGGCAACAAAAGCAAGAAGCAGATTTCCGGAAACAGCTTTTTGAAAGTGAATTGAAGGCCATTCGGTCGCAAATGAATCCACATTTTATATTTAATGTCTTGAATTCTATTGAAGCATATGTAGTAGATAATAATAAGCTGAAAGCAAGTAAACTCATCCACAAATTTGCCGCACTGAGTCGGATTGTATTAGAAAATTCACAAAATCCGTTAGTCAATATTGAATCAGAATTGCAACTTGTGGAGCTTTATTTGGATCTAGAAAGAGAGCGTTTTGATAATATGTTCGATTACAAAATCGAAATAGACCCAAAAATAGATGCTTACAGAGATAAAATTCCATCCATGTTGATCCAACCGATTGTTGAAAATGCCGTTCATCATGGGGTAAGACACTTGACCGAAAATAAAGGTATGGTACTTATTAACATATCAAAATCATCCAATTATATCGTAATAGAAGTATATGACAATGGAATTGGTTTTACATCATCAGAAACTAACCTCTATAAACGTAAATCTTTTGGGATACAAGGTGTAGAGAATAGGCTAAAGATGATGCATAAAGAAGGAGATGATAGCACAGGTATCTTTGTGGACTATCAACCTGATTTGCCAGATTTTAAAACGAAAATTACCATTAGATTTCCAGTTGTGTAGCCCTCTATACTAAAGAATCCCACTATTTAAATCTCTAATAATTTATTATAATTAAATTCTATTCCCTCAATAAAAGCGGTATTTCATCATTTTTTTTCTCAAGTTTCCTCATTCTTGAAAAAAGGTGTTTCTAAAAATCTTCTTTTTATAATAAAGTTATATCGAAATTATATTAACCTTTAGCAGGGCTATGCACCAAAGAAGGTGATGTTGGGCCTCGATGTTTAGAACGCTTGGCAGGAAGCAAAATCTATAGCGGCAGTACCTCGCCAAGTGCGTCTCTAGGTTTCAATGGAGATTATTACTTTGATACATCTTCAAGTGATTTTTATGGTCCTAAAACAGCAGCAGGTTGGGGTAATCCTGTCAATCTGCGCGGAGCTACCGGAACGACAGGAGCACCAGGACAAAAAGGAGATCCAGGCCCTGCTGGAACGAACGGCAATAAGATCATAGCTGCTTCTGGAAGCCCGACGGGTGAGGGGGTAGAAGAGTTCGATTCCGTCGACGGAAGTTTGATGGAGTATAATATAGGGAAGGATGATGCGAAGAATTATGGAATACGGGCAGTTTATAAAGATGCCACGAAATCCGTATTGGTTAGACTGCAATAATACAAAATAGGACTTCGCTAGAAGTCCTATTTTGTTTATCCTTTGTGATCAAAAAGACCGACTACATGTCTTAATTCAGTGGCGTTCTCAGGCTTTAATTTGCCCGCCAATATGAGGCGCAATTCGCGACGTTGCTGTGCTTCATCATACAGTTGTTTCTCTTTGTCCGTTTCTGGTATAAGTGTAGGTACTGCTTTGGGTTTGCCGTCAGCGTCTAGTGCCACAAAAGTGTAGTAAGCCTCGTTACTTTTTTCTTTTGTACCTTTAGGTAAGTTTTGTGCAAATATTTCCATTCGCACTTCCACCGAAGTATTGAAAGCACGTGTTACTTGAGCCTGAATAGTGACCACTTCACCAAGTTTGATCGAACGCTTGAAAGATACATTATCTACCGAAGCTGTCACCACCACATTGCTGCAGTGTTTTTGTGCAGCCATTGCGGAGCAAATGTCCATCCAGTATAATAATCGTCCACCCATCAGATTGCCAAATGTATTGGTGTCATTGGGCAGAACCAATTCATTCATCTCGGTATAGGATTCGTGTGCTTTCTTTGCTTCCATTAGCTGTTATATTTTTTTAATTGCTCTCCAATTTTTTGCAAAGATACAATAAATGGAGTTGGCTCGTAGTTAAGTATTGTCTTGGCTTTGTCTAAAATAAACCCGGTCTTGCGCGGTCTATTATCGGCTTGGCCTATTTCGGCAGCAGTAATAGGCTGAATGAGGGATTTGTCGAAGTTCCACGTGTCAGCGATTAAGTGGACCGCTTCCAAGACGGTCATCATTTCGCTTCCTGAGATATGAAAAATACCCAACGCTTTCTGTTGCATAGCTGAATAACAGGCATCGGCCAAGTCATCTACAAATGTGGGCATACGCCATTGGTCCGAAACCACATTGATTTTTTCACCGTGTTCCAATTGTTTTTTTGCCCATAAGACCAGATTACTCCTATTCTTGTCCGGAATAGCGCCATACACGAGTATAGTCCTCAGTATAGCTGCTTCCGGATAGGTGGTCAAAATAGCCTTTTCTGCATCGATTTTACTTTGTCCGTAGGCATTTGTCGCTTTGACAGGATCCGTTTCTTGATAGGGACCCTTTTGTCCATCAAAGACAAAGTCTGTGGAGATAAAAGTAAAATGAATGTTCTGTTCTTTACACATTTGAGCCAACATCGTCGATAGCTGCACATTTATTTGTTCAGCCCGATGAGGCTGATCGGCACACCCTTCGACGCTGGTCAATGCTGCGGTATGTATGATGTGGGTAGGTTGGAAGCCTACTATAATTGCTTCCAATTTTTCAAAATCCAATAAATCCACTTGTAGAAAACTATTTTCATCCAAATACGGATTTCGGTTTTCGGATTTCGATAGCCCAAGTATGCTTTCTATTTGGCTGTATTCCGAAAGTCTTTCACAAAATTTTTGCCCTAAAAATCCATTAGAACCAGTCAGTAGTACACGCATAATTAATTAGTCCAGATAAAATCCATTTTGTCCTGCAACATCGAGTTGTCAATTACTTTGACTTCTAAATCCAATATAGCTTTTAAGGATTCATAATCAATTTTATCCGCATCATCAGTGGCTTTGTGGTAGTCATCGTGTCCTCCAGTATGAAAGAATAGAACGGGAATATTTTTCTTATAAAAAGAAGTTTGATCCGAACCACCATTCCCATCTCTACTTTTGTTGAACTTGATCGTGCTGCTGATATTTTCAAATATAACAGGGAATTTCGAACTCGTACCATAGCCTATGATGGCTAATCCATTTTCAGGATTGTATCGGCCAATCATGTCCATGTTGAGCATCCAATGAATTTTTTCCAAAGGTAGGGTAGGGTTTTCGGTCCAATGTCTCGAACCCAATAAACCTAATTCTTCTGCCGAAAACGCGATAAACAGGATGTTGTATTTTTCTTTGATCTTGTTGCTGCTGTAATACCTCGCCAATTCCAATAGTCCAGCTACACCCGAAGCATTGTCATCTGCGCCATTATGAATCTGTCCGATATGTGAAGTGTCCCTAGTACCCCCAAAATCACCATGACCTAAATGATCATAGTGTGCACCTACAACGATAGTATATGGAGCCCCATTGTCCAACAATCCAATGATATTTTCGGCTTGACGAATACTATCGGGCACAGGCACCCGGCGTACTTTGGCTTCAAACTTTTGTCTATAGCCTTTTGTGCCTAATGGCTTAAGCTTGTATTTTCTAAATTCTTTTTCGATGTATTTTGCGGATTTCGCTAATTCCTGCGAACCTGTAGGTCTGCCCTTCATTTTGTCATCTGCCAAGAAATAAATGTGTTTTTTGAGTCTATTGATTTCTATTTCTTGCGCTGAAAGTTTGAAACTTATAAAAGAAAGAAATAGTACAAAAAATAAAAGTTGTCTTTTCATATTGTCGTAAAGTGGAAAGTAAATATAAAAATAAAGGGCTAGATTTTTATGTCTAGCCCTTTATTTCTAATCTTCAAGAATTTCACTGTGTGGAGTTTCTTTCTCTTTATGTTCTTCTTTAAAATATCTTTTTTGGAAGATTAATATCAAAAATACACCTACTGAGATTGCAGAGTCAGCGATGTTAAATACAGGTCTGAAAAATAAGAAATGCTCACCTCCCCAGATTGGAAACCAATCCGGAAAGTTTCCTTCGATAAGAGGGAAGTACAACATATCGACTACCTTACCGTGTAATAATGCGGCATAACCTCCAGCTTCAGGAAATAGGGTAGCTTTTTCAAAATATGTACTCTCACTAAAGATGACACCATAAAATACCGAGTCAATAATATTGCCCACCGCACCTGCAAAAATGAGAGCTACATTCAAAATAAAACCACGGTGGTATTTATTTTGAATCATATAATGCAGTCCATAACCGATACCAGCTACAGCGATAATGCGAAATAGGGTCAAAAATAATTTACCATATTCACCACCGAATTCCATGCCATAAGCCATGCCGGGATTCTCGATAAAGTGGATCAAAAATTTATCACCTAATACCTTAAAATCTTGACCGATGGTCATATTTAATTTCACCCAAAACTTAGAGATTTGGTCTATTAATAAGATGATGGTAATTAATGTAATGGGTCTCGTGTAGCCTTTCATATCAATCTCATAAAATAGCCTTTACAATAGTAAAAATTGCAAAGGCTATTTTTCGTTTTAAATTCTGTTTGTTTAGTATTGTTTGTTTTTAGCCTCTATACTCAATGTGGTATGAGGTACAGCTTTCAAACGTTCTTTTTGAATTAATTTACCCGTTTCTCTACAGATACCGTAAGTCTTGTTTTCTATACGTACAAGCGCTGCCTCTAAGTTGTCAATAAACTTTTTCTGACGGGCAGCCAGTTGATTCGTTTGCTCTTTTTCCAGCGTAGCTGAACCATCTTCTAGTGTCTTATAAGTACCTGCGGTATCATCCGTGCCGTTGGCATTACCTCCGCTCAAAGTTTTGGTTAATGCATCAAGCTCTTCGCGGGCAATTCTTAATTTTTCAAGAATAATACCTTTGAACTCTTGAAGTTCAACGTCGCTGTAACGTGTTTTTTCTGTGTTTTCTCCCATAATCTAATTTTTTGCAATTAATACCTCAAGTTTAATCTCATTAATCTCCATGTTGTCATTGGTCTGAACAACGTCCACAAAATCAAATGTATCAGCTAGTATTTCCGTGCAAATATACGATAAATTATTTTTGGCAGCTTCTTCGATCTCATTATTTCTACTTACTTGGACACGAATGCGGTCTGTGACCTCAAATCCCTTCTCTTTGCGTAAGTTTTGAATACGGTTAATAAGCTCGCGTGCAATACCTTCTTGTTTAAGTTCGTCGGTGATTTGTATATCCAATGCGACTGTCAGGTTGCCCAAATTGGCTACTTGCCATCCTGCTACGTCTTCAGCAATGATTTCTACATCTTCCAAACCTATCGTATAGCCTGTGTCTACTAACACTATTGATCCATCTTTCTCCAGTGCGCTGATTTCTTCGGCTCCAAATGCTTGGATAGCCGTACTCACAGCTTTCATATCTTTACCCACTTTGGCACCGAGTGCTTTGAAGTTTGGTTTGATTTTTTTCTTAATAATTCCCGTTGTATCCGAAATAAATTCTACATCCTTAATATTCGTTTCTGACAAGATTAGGTCTTTTACTTTCTCTACTTTCTCTTGGAAGGCCGAATCCAATACAGGAACCAATATTTTGCTTAATGGTTGACGTACGTTGATGCCAACTTTTTTGCGTAGCGATAATGTAAGCGAAGAAATATCCTGTGCCAAAGCCATTCTTTCTTCTAACGCCTTGTCTACCAATTCTGCATGGTAAGCAGGGAAGTCTGCTAAATGCACGGACTCAAAGTTTTCTTTTTTAGTCGCATTATTCAAATCCAAATACAATTGGTCGGCAAAGAATGGCGAAACAGGAGCCATCAACTTAGCAATCGTATCTAAACAAGTATATAGCGTTTGGTAAGCAGAGATCTTGTCTTCCGAATATTCACCTTTCCAGAAACGACGACGGCACAAACGCACGTACCAGTTACTCAGATGCTCATCCACAAAATTTTGGATAGCACGAGCCGCTTTCGTTGGTTCGTAATCCGCGTAGAATCCATCCACCTCTTGGCTAAGACTGTTCAATAACGAAATAATCCATCTGTCGATTTCAGGACGATTTTCGATAGCGATTTCGGCCTCAGCGTAGCTGAATTTGTCAATATTCGCGTACAATGCGAAGAAAGCATATGTATTGTATAATGTACCGAAGAATTTACGACGAACTTCGTCCAAACCTTCTTCGTTAAATTTCAAGTTGTCCCAAGGCGATGCATTGCTGATCATGTACCAACGCGTAGCATCTGCCGAGTATTTTTCAATCGTAGCGAATGGATCAACACCGTTGCCTAGACGCTTGGACATCTTGTTGCCGTTTTTGTCTAGTACTAGGCCGTTAGACACTACATTTTTGAAGGCTACAGAACCACGAACCATCGTCGAGATCGCATGCAACGTAAAGAACCAACCACGTGTTTGGTCAACACCTTCTGCGATGAAATCCGCTGGGAAAGCCGAATCATAATCCGCTTTGAATGGTAGAGGGTCGCCCGCCGCTAATTTATCATAGTCTAATCCCCATTGTGCATATGGCATAGCACCTGAATCAAACCATACGTCAATCAGATCTGGTTCACGGAACATTTTCTGTCCTGACTCTGAAACCAAAACAATGTGATCCACATATGGGCGGTGAAGGTCTAATTTATCCGATCCGAATTTATCCAAGTACTCTTTGTTAACTGCTTTCTCTTCTGCCGAAAGAATATCAGAGGTCAAAGAAGCTTCTAATAATCCTTTCAATTCAGCCATGGAACCGATACAGACTTCTTCGTTTTCATCTTCTGTTCTCCAGATAGGAAGCGGTGTACCCCAATATCTCGAACGAGACAAGTTCCAGTCTACTAAGTTTTCTAACCAGTTGCCAAAACGACCAGTGCCTGTAGATTCTGGTTTCCAATTGATGGTTTTGTTCAATTCCACCAATTTCTCTTTTACCGCAGTAGTTTTGATAAACCAGCTATCCAATGGATAGTATAATACGGGCTTATCCGTACGCCAACAGTGTGGGTAGGTGTGTTCGTATTTTTTAACGTCAAACGCTTTGTTGTCTTCTTTTAATTTGATCGCAATCAAGACATCCGTCGGGCGGAAATCTTTGTCAGCACGTTCTTCTGCCGAATAGTATTCTTCTTTTACAAAGCGGCCTGCAAAATCAGTAATTTCTTCTACAAAGCGACCGGTGCGATCTACTGTTGGAACTTCTTTGCCATTTTCGTCTTTTACCAGAATAGCTGGAACACCTGCTTCTTTAGCTACTTTAAAGTCATCTCCACCATAAGTAGGGGCAATGTGCACGATACCTGTACCATCTTCTGTCGTTACGAAATCTCCTGGAATGACACGGAAAGCTTTTTCCAATAATTCTTCGGAAGTAATATAAGGCAACAATTGGTGGTAACGTAAGCCAACCAATTCAGCACCGCTGAATTCTGCTACTTGTTCCCAAGGCACGATCTTGTCACCTACTTTGTAATCTTGGAATGAAGCTTTTTGACCTTCAGCTTTGAAATGTTTGCTGATTAAGTTTTTAGCCAATACAACCGAGACAGGTGCGCCTGTATATTGGTTGAAAGTTTTAATTTTTACGTATTCAATTTTTGGTCCTACAGCCAATGCTGAGTTACTTGGCAATGTCCAAGGTGTCGTAGTCCATGCGATAAAAGCTACATCTTCATCTGCTGTTTCCACGAGCGTATTGATTAATGGATGTATCTGTGATTTATCAATACGGAATTCAGCAACGATAGTAGTATCTTTTACATCTTTGTATGTGCCAGGTTGGTTAAGCTCATGCGAACTCAATCCCGTACCTGCAGCAGGAGAGTAGGGTTGTATCGTATATCCTTTGTACAAAAGACCTTTTTTGTATAAGTCTTTCAACAAGAACCATAAGGTCTCAATATATTCATTTTGATAAGTAATGTATGGATTTTCTAGGTCCACCCAATAGCCCATCTTTTCTGTCAAGTCATTCCATACGTCTGTGTATTTCATGACTTCTTTGCGACATGCGTTATTATAATCTTCTACCGATATCTTTGATCCTATATCTTCTTTGGTGATACCTAAGGATTTCTCAACAGCCAATTCAATAGGCAATCCATGTGTATCCCAACCTCCCTTACGCTTTACTTGATAACCTTTCAAGGTTTTATAACGACAGAAAATATCCTTAATCGTACGAGCCATCACGTGGTGAATGCCTGGCATACCATTCGCCGAAGGAGGTCCTTCATAAAAAGTGTATGGTTTGCTTGCAGGACGGTTCGAAATACTCTTAGCAAAGATGTTTTCTGCTCCCCAACGATTCAAAACTTGCTTGCCGATTTCCGGTAAATTTAACTGCTTATATTCCTTGTACATCACGTATTTTATATCATTTTTTCAAAGGCCGCTAATTTAATCAATTAACTTGGAAAATGGAAAGTGAAAAATATAGCCGCCAGATAATCCTATTTTATATTCAAATGATTTATTATCTTTAATAATTATAAACTGCTTATGACATCCTCGAAAAATCTAAAGTATTTGTGCTTGGTGCAAATAGTTGCCACAGTATTTCTATTAAGCATCATCTTTTATAGTCAAATTTATGCCCTCCTTCCAAATATACTAAGTACGATTGTAGGTATTTTCCAAGAATTGTTGACTATTCCATCCTTGATATTTACGGTGGTTGCATTTTTAGTCTCCTTTATTCAACTTGTTGTTAAGCGAAATAAGAGCAGATTGAATATCACCTTATTTCTATTTTCTACCTTGACTATTTTGGTGATTGTAATAACTACTCTAGCAGAATATTTGTAAGGAGACGACATCCTTGCCTAAATACAATAAAAGCACTTCGAGAGGAAGTGCTTTTATTGTATTATCAGAATTGTTTTTTAAGCTGAGAAGCTTGATCCACAACCGCATGTACTAGTTGCATTCGGGTTGTTGAATGTAAAACCACGCGCATCTAGACCATTTTTGAAATCCACTTCCATACCGGCTAAATACATGCCATGTGCTTTATTCATAAAAATGCGAATGCCTGCGATTTCGTATTCCGAATCACCTTCTTTCTTTTGGTCGAATCCCAAAATATAGCTCATTCCGGAGCAACCACCACCTTCTACACCCAGACGTAGACCAAAGTCTGGACCTAGCTCTTGTTGATCAATTAATTTCTTTAATTCTGCCACTGCGCCTTCCGTTAATGTGACTGGAGCAGATGTCATTATATTTTCAGTACTCATAGTATTGCCTTTCCAGATTGTTTGTTAAACAAAATTACATATTTTTAGCCTTTTAAATAAGACCTTCTATTTTTTGACAAAATATAAACACTACATACATGGAATTATTAGAGTTTTTTAAGCAGCTATTCATTATTGCATTTGGGGTATTGGCAGCATTGGTATTGGCAGTGTATGTCGTTTGGCCAAAAATTGAATCCCTTGTCTTGCGGCTTAACAGCCACAATCAGCACAGCGCATTGATGAAGGATAAACAGCAACTGGTATTCACAGCTTACGAAAGATTGCTGCTCTTTGCACATCGTATTTCGCCGTATGAAGTGATGCTACGCAATCATAATGCTAACCTTTCGATACAGCATTACAAACAAGCTTTAATTAATGATGTAGAAAATGAATTCCAGCACAATTTCACCCAGCAATTGTATGTGTCGGATAATTCGTGGTCAACTATACAAAAGCTCAAAGAAGATACGGTATCTTTATTTAAGAATACGGCTCAAACTATGCCGCGTGAAGCGGCAGTCGATGATTATATAGCCATAATCTTAAAGCATATGGCGGAGCTCCAAACCAATCCTTACACAGCTGCACAAATAATTCTAAAAAAAGAACTTTCTGCCTAATTAAATTTTATTTTTTCAAAGATTTGCGTGCCTTTGATGAAGAATTTATGGTTCTTTCATTCTTTTGAAAAAGAAGTATTAAACAATTTAAAGAAAAGGTAAGATAATCGTATATTTGCAACTAATAAATATTACGCACATCCAACAATAATTAAGTATAATGGAAAGAGATCAAGCTATCTTTAATCTTATCGCTGACGAGCTAAAACGCCAAGAAGAGGGTATCGAATTAATTGCTTCAGAAAACTTTGTAAGTAAACAAGTTATGGAAGCTGCGGGTTCTGTGTTGACAAACAAATATGCAGAAGGACTTCCAGGAAAACGCTATTATGGCGGTTGTGAAGTAGTAGATACGATCGAAACTATTGCTATCGATAGAGCAAAACAATTATTCGGTGCTGAATGGGTAAATGTGCAACCACACTCTGGAGCACAAGCTAATGCAGCCGTGTTTTTAGCAACATTAAAGCCAGGAGATAAGATTCTAGGTTTAGACTTGTCGCATGGTGGTCACTTGACACATGGTTCTCCAGCAAACTTATCCGGTAAAATCTACCAGCCTTTATTCTACGGTGTAAAAGAAGATACTGGACTTATCGATTACGAATCCTTGGAGGAGACAGCATTACGCGAAAAACCGAAAATGATTATCTGTGGTGCTTCTGCTTACTCACGCGATTGGGATTACGCACGTATCCGTAAGGTAGCTGATGAAATTGGTGCGCTAGTATTGGCTGACATCTCTCACCCGGCAGGTCTTATCGCCAAAGGTTTATTATCAGATCCTCTTCCACACTGTCACATCGTAACTACAACGACGCACAAGACTTTACGTGGTCCTCGTGGTGGTATGATCATGGTCGGCAAAGATTTTGAAAATCCTTGGGGTATCAAGACTCCAAAAGGTGAAATCCGTACGATTACTCAATTATTGGATTTAGCGGTATTCCCGGGTACGCAAGGCGGTCCTTTGGAGCATACTATTGCTGCTAAAGCGGTTGCTTACGGTGAAGCTTTGACTGACGAATATTTGACATACGTAAAACAAGTGCGCGCAAATGCGCAAGCATTAGCTCAATACTTTACAGAGCGTGACTACAAAATCATTTCTGGCGGTACGGACAATCACTTGATGTTGGTAGACTTACGCAACAAAGATATCTCAGGTAAAGAAGCTGAGGCTGTATTGGGTCTGGCTGGTATCACCACAAACAAGAATATGGTGCCATTCGATACACGTTCGCCATTCGTAACTTCAGGCGTACGTTTTGGTACTGCTGCGATTACGACACGCGGCTTGAAAGAAGCAGAGATGATTCAAATCGGTGAATTGATTGATGAAGCATTGCAAAATCGTGGTAATGAAGCTCAATTGGATAAAATTCACGGTAAAGTGAAGGAAATGATGGCCAAATTCCCATTGTACAAGTAATCCATTTGTAATTAAATAAATTTAAGGCTCCAAAGAAAAACTTTGGAGCTTTTTTTGTGTTTTTATAAAAAAGCAAGATTGTGAATTAATGTTAAAATATAACCAGTCAGTTTGAATTTACTTTTTTTTTCATCTACTTTGGTCTCCGAAAGTTTGAATATTCGGACAGATATTATAATTAAAAAAATAGAACATAAATTTTAAAGCCTATCGAAACACCCTTACTCTAAATTTAATTTTTGCTGCAACTTAAAACTTAAATAGGAAATTGTTATGAAAGATTTAAATGACATGACCGATGAACAACTCATTCATCTGTATGCTTCAGGTGATGAAAACGGTTTAAGTGTATTGATTGATCGCTACAAGAGTAAGATATATACTTCAATATACATGCGTGTAAAAGATGATTTCCTAGCCGAAGACATTTTTCAGGAAACTTTTATCAAGGTAATTAATACGATTAAATCTGGTGGATACAACGAAGAAGGTAAATTCCTGCCTTGGGTAATCCGCATCGCTTACAATATGGTCATCGATCACTTTCGTAAGGAGAAGCGTGGTCCCAATGTGATAAACAATGATGGCTACGATATCTTCGAGGTCATGGATTTTGCGGATGATGATACCGAACGAAAAATGGTACGTACGCAAAGGGATGTGGACCTCAAAAAATTAATTCAGCTCCTGCCTGATGATCAGAAGGAAGTGCTCATCATGCGCCACTTTTGTGAGATGAGCTTTAAAGATATAGCGGAGATATCAAACGTCAGTATCAATACAGCTTTGGGACGTATGCGCTATGCTTTACATAATCTGCGTAAATTGATTGAGGAAAATAATTTGTCATTCCAATTTCAATAAAGATTAAGTAACGTATTTTTTGGAGTGCTGGCAGGCCTTATTAACGGAATATTTGGCGGATTTTATTATATTTGAAGTTGGGATTTGTCAAGATGACAGACTTCAGCGACCGTTACCAAGTTTGGAACCGGTTTTGATATATGTCTAATATAACATTTTAAAATACTATAAAATTACGATATGACGATTTGGTTCTTGCTAATTGGAATTGGTATAATCAGTATGATTGTACAATCAAGGTTTAAAAATAAGTTTAAAAAATATTCGGAGATGCCGCTGACATCGGGGCTCTCAGGTGCCGAAGTGGCACAGAAGATGCTAAATGATAGCAACATTTACGATGTGCGTATTATTTCGGTAGAAGGTCAATTAACGGACCATTACAATCCAGCTGATCGCACGGTCAATCTGAGCCCTGAAGTATATCACGGTCGTAGTGTGGCAGCAGCAGCAGTTGCTTCGCACGAATGTGGCCACGCTATACAGCATGCTACAGCCTATTCGTGGTTGCAGTTTCGTTCGGCGATGGTGCCATTAGTTAATGTATCATCCAAGGTGGTTTCCTTTACACTGATGATAGGTGTGATGTTGGCTATCTGGTCTAACAACTATCTGTTACTTCAAATTGGTGTAGCAGCCTTAGCAGTGACAACGGTATTTAGTTTCATTACTTTACCGGTAGAGTTTGACGCATCTAAACGTGCATTAGTATGGTTAGATTCAGCGAATATCACACACAGCCGCGATGAGCATGATGGCGCCAAAGATGCGTTGAAGTGGGCTGCTATGACTTATGTAATTGCTGCATTATCTGCTTTGGTTACATTACTATATTATGCAAGTATTTTATTTGGACGCAGAGATTAGTCGAATTAGAACATTTATAAATTAAAAGGGGATATTATTGTCCCCTTTTTTTGTGTTATTGTGTTTTGGATGAATATCCTTTCGTGGCAATTTCGTAGCTTTGTAGCTTAACATAAGAATTTCAAAAGATTAACTATGTTTTCAAATCTTCAAGATAAATTAGATAGAGCCTTTAAGGTATTAAAGGGACAAGGAAATATTACGGAAATCAACGTCGCTGAGACGATGAAAGAGATTCGCAAGGCTTTATTGGACGCCGATGTGAATTATAAAACTGCCAAAAGCTTTACAGACGATGTCAAACAAAAAGCTTTAGGTGAAAATGTATTGACAAGTATCTCGCCAGGTCAATTGTTGACAAAAATCATGAATGATGAGTTGACCGAATTGATGGGGGGTACGGTTACTGATCTTGATTTATCCAGCAATCCTACGGTAATCCTTATTGCGGGATTGAATGGTGCGGGTAAGACTACTTTCACGGGTAAGTTGGCCAACTTCCTAAAAGACAAAGAAGGTAAGAAACCTTTGTTGGTAGCAGGTGACGTGTATCGTCCTGCAGCTATTGACCAACTGGAAGTGTTAGGCGGTCAAGTAGGTGTTCCAGTCTATACCGATCGTAACTCTACAGATCCAATAGCGATTGCTAGAGCGGGTGTAGAAGAAGGTAAGAGAAATGGCAATAATGTAATCATCATTGATACGGCAGGTCGTCTAGCTATCGATGAGGCCTTGATGAACGAGATCACAGCTGTCAAAGAAGCAACCCAACCTCAAGAAATTCTCTTCGTGGTGGATTCCATGACGGGTCAAGATGCGGTGAATACTGCTAAAGCATTCAACGATCGTTTGGATTTCACAGGTGTGGTATTAACCAAATTGGATGGTGATACACGTGGTGGTGCTGCTTTATCGATCAAGTCTGTTGTAAACAAACCTATCAAATTTATAGGTACAGGGGAGAAGATGGAAGCATTGGATGTGTTCTATCCAGATCGTATGGCATCCCGTATATTGGGTATGGGTGACGTGGTGTCCTTGGTAGAGCGTGCGCAACAGCAATTTGACGAGAAACAAGCTGCAGAGCTTCAAAAGAAAATTCGCAAAAATAAATTTGACTTCAACGATTTCCGTTCTCAAATCCAACAAATTAAGAAAATGGGTAACATGAAGGATTTGATTGGAATGATCCCAGGAGCAGGTAAAGCGTTGAAGGATATTGAAATCGAAGATGATGCTTTCAAACCTATTGAAGCGATTATTGATTCGATGACACCATTCGAAAGAGAAAACCCAGATGTAATCGATCAACGTCGCCGTAATCGTATTGCCAAAGGCTCAGGAACAAATATTGATGAGGTGAATAAGTTGATTAAGCAGTTCATGGATATGCGTAAGGTGATGAAGCAGATGTCTAATCCTGCGATGGCAGCCAAGATGATGCGCAATATGCCAAAGATGCCTGGTAAACCATTCTAGTAGATATAATAGAAATGTAAATATAGAATCCAAGCCCCTAAAACGGCTTGGATTTGTTTTTAAAAATGATTTTTGTTGCTTAATTTTATAAGGAAAGAATTAATTCTTAATTTTGCACTATGGACGATCACCCCACACAGCTGTCTGCATATGGAAATATTCTCCTTATAGGAATTATAGGAGTCCTATTGGTTAGTGTGACGATGTTTTTGGCGAAAGTCCTTGCGCCCAACAAACCTAATCCCATCAAACTGAGTACGTACGAGTGTGGTGAAGAAACCACAGGAAGTGCATGGGTACAGTTCAATCCCCGATTTTATGTTATTGCATTGGTATTCTTGTTATTCGATGTAGAACTTATTTTTGTCTTCCCATGGGCTACAGTCTTTGGTCAGTCCGAATTGATTGCTGCGGATGCGAGATGGGGCTGGTTTACGTTAGTAGAAATGGGTATATTCTTGTCCATTTTGATACTAGGGCTGGTGTACGTATGGGTGAGAGGTGATTTGAATTGGATAAAACCCAAACATACAATCCCTTCCATTCAGATTGGCATTCCTTCGGAAGCTTACCAGGCATTGAATGCTAAAGAATATGCTGTAAAGGATTATAGAGCATCAGCCTTAGTAGATGATGAAGAGAAGAAAGTAACTCCTGCCTCGACAACTTCAATAGGCTTTAAGCCGCGATTCAAAAAACCGAACGTATGACAAATCTAGAGCAACAACTTAAATCAGATGGGGTCGTGATCGCTAAGATTGATGATCTGTTGAATTGGGCTAGATTATCATCCTTATGGCCTATGAGTTTTGGTATTGCCTGCTGTGCCATTGAGATGATGGGCGCGATGGCGTCTACCTACGACCTGGATCGATTTGGGGTATTCCCACGTCCCTCTCCTCGTCAATCCGATGTGATGATTATTGCGGGTACAGTGACCTTCAAAATGGCAGATCGCATCAGAAGACTTTATGAACAGATGCCGGAGCCACGTTATGTGATTTCAATGGGCTCTTGTTCGAATTGTGGAGGCCCTTATTGGCAACACGGCTATCATGTTGTAAAGGGGGTAGATAAAATTATTCCAGTGGATGTGTATGTGCAAGGTTGCCCACCGCGACCAGAAGCACTGATTGGCGCTTTTTTAGAATTACAAAAGAAAATAGAAAATGAACAAATTCTTCATGATAAATATTTTGAGGAAACTGTTTAATAGTTAGATATAAATATGGCAAAAGATTTTTATGGTGAGTTACAATTAGGGATTCTTGGTGGCGGCCAGCTCGGGCGTATGCTGATCCAAGAAGCTATCAATTTCAATGTGAATGTACATGTGCTAGACCCGGACAAAAATGCACCGTGTCGCAAGCTCTGTAATCATTTTGAATGTGGCTCATTAAGTGATTATGATACGGTTTATAATTTTGGTAAAGACTTGGACATGATCACGATCGAAATCGAGAAAGTAAATGTAGAAGCTTTGGAAGCGCTGGAAGAAGAAGGTGTGATCGTATACCCACAATCTCGTGTAATCCGTCTTATACAAGACAAAGGCTTACAAAAGCAATTCTTTAAGCAAAATGAAATTCCTACCTCAGCATTCCAATTTATATCGAATGCGGAGTCTTTGAAAACCGCTAATCTGCTTATCCCATATGTGCAAAAATTGCGCAAGGATGGATATGATGGCAAGGGTGTAAAGATGATTCGTACAGAAGATGATCTACCACATGCCTTTACAGAGCCGTCGATCATTGAAGAAATAGTAGATTTTGAAAAGGAAATAGCTGTTATCGTAGCGAGAAATGATCGTGGTGATATCAAAACGTTTCCTATGGTGGAAATGGAATTTAATCCTCAAGCGAATCTCGTAGAATTTTTAATTTCTCCATCCACCTACAGTTTTGAAATCCAACAGCAAGCCGAAGAATTGGCTAAGAAAATTGCGAATGACCTACAGATAGTGGGACTGTTGGCTGTGGAAATGTTTTTAACACAATCCGGCGAAATTCTTGTTAATGAATTGGCTCCTAGACCACACAATTCGGGTCACCAGACAATAGAAGGGAATATTACTTCTCAGTTTGCACAACACCTGCGTGCTATCTTCAACCTCCCGTTGGGTGATACCAGCGCTATATCGAATGCCGTGATGATCAATTTGTTGGGTGAGGATGGATATGAAGGATTAGCCAAATATGAAGGAGTAGAGGAGGCGTTAGCTATTGATGGTGTGTATATACATCTATATGGTAAAAAGTATACCAAGCCGTTCCGTAAGATGGGACATGTATGTATCGTTAATCCTGAAAGGGAGCTAGCTATCAGCAATGCCCGCAAGGTTCAAGAAATTTTAAAAGTTATTGCATAGAAGTTTATGAGTTCACAAAGTGTACAAGTCGGCATTATAATGGGAAGCAAATCCGACCTTCCAGTGATGCAGGATGCTGTAGATGTATTAAAAGAATTAGGCGTAGCGTTCGAAGTGACTATCGTTTCTGCCCACCGTACACCTCACCGTATGTTTGATTATGCAGAGCAAGCTGCGGTCCGCGGTCTAAAGGTAATTATTGCTGGTGCTGGTGGTGCTGCGCATTTACCAGGTATGGTGGCATCGATTACCCATTTGCCTGTCATAGGTGTTCCAGTGAAGTCTTCCAATTCTATAGACGGATGGGATTCGGTATTGTCTATATTGCAAATGCCTAATGGCATTCCTGTAGCTACAGTGGCTCTGAATGCCGCTAAGAATGCCGGGATATTGGCGGCTCAGATTATTGGAACTTTTGATGAGCAAATCGCTGCCAATCTTTTGACCTTCAAAAAAGGATTAAAAGAAAAAGTGGAGGAGACCGCCACAGAAGTAGAAAATATGAAATTCTAAAAATAGAAAAGGGACCGAAAAGGTCCCTTTTTCTATTTTGCTAAGTATTTCTGTACATACTCATAGCTTTTCTTTACACTTTCAAATTTATTTGGAAGGTAAATTTCGTCCTGCTCCACAAATGCATGTACAAGTCCTGATTTTTCAGCAGATTGAATAATATTTGTAAAATCTATAGCGCCGGCCCCTACTTCCGTATATTTTACCTCTTTGAAGATGGAATCTAAAGGTGCCTGATCGTATTGTTCGCCTATAACTGTTTTCGTAAACTGTTTGTCCATGTCTTTGACATGCCACATTTCGAATCTTCCCGGATATTTTTCGATATAGGTTAGGGGATTAAGTCCCGCTTTTTCTATCCAAAACAAATCCATTTCAAACGCGACTAAATCTTTCTCTGTAAAAGCCAACATAATGTCTAATCCACGCGTATTATTGGCAAATTGTCTAAATTCCCAAAAATGATTGTGATAACCGATTTTGATACCCGCCTGTTTGGCCAATTCGCCCGCTTTGTTTAATTGCTCCGCAGCATATTGATAATCTTCTACCTTTAGGTTGTTCAAATCATGCATAGGATTCACTGGTGCTATGATGTACTTTTGACCCAATGCCTGCGCTACTTCGATATACTTTTCGATGCTCTCTTTTTCTGTACTATTTCTATCCAGATATTTGCTCATATCGTAGTGCCCGCTATGCGTTGATAGCCCATTATCTGCGAGTAATTTTTTGAGCTCTGGAACTTTTATACCCCAAAATTCATTATTGGCTACATCTACGCCAAAGGTTTCAATATGAGAATATCCTATTTTGCCTACCGTTTCTAAGGTCAATTTAGGATCTTGGAAAAGTAGATCGCGAAGTGAGAATATTTGCAAACCAATATTTTTGATTGGGCCAGTAGCGGAAGCGACTTTGGAACCTGAATCACAAGCGGAAAGCAATGATGAGCCTACATAAGCGCTAAGAGCGCCAATTCCAGCCTGTTTTAAAAATTTTCTTCTTGAGTTTTGCATAATATAAGTCTTGGATTTATTGAACAGAACCTTTCTCTTCGTCAGATCCTTGATTAAATATACATATTGTTCAAAAATAAAAAAAGGATTCTTACAAGAATCCTTTTTTTATTTTTTATAGTATAATCAGCTGCTATTATACGGTCATAATATCTTTTTCTTTTAATTCTGCTAGCTGATCTACTTTAGCGATGTATGCGTCAGTCAATTTTTGTACCTCTGCTTCACCTACTTTGATTTCATCTTCTGAAGCGCCATCATTTTTCAATTTTTTGATGGACTCATTTGCATCTTTACGGATGTTACGGATCGCAACACGTCCTTTTTCCGTTTCTTCTTTAGCTTTTTTTACTAAGTCGCGTCTTCTTTCTTCTGTAAGAGGAGGAACTGCCAAACGAATAATCACACCGTCATTTTGGGGATTTAATCCGATATTTGAATCAATGATTGCTTTCTCGATTGTGCCTAACATTGATTTTTCCCAAGGCTGAATCACGATAGTACGCGCATCTGTAGTATTCACATTTGCTACTTGAGAAAGTGGAGTAGAAGAACCGTAGTAATCCACGTGGATGCCGTCCAACATTGAAGGTGACGCTTTACCAGCACGGATTTTTGTAAGTTCTGACTCGGTATGAGCAACTGCTTTAGTCATTTTTTCTTTGCAGTCGTCCAATTCTATAGAAATCAGTTCGTTCATATGTTTAATGTTTTATGCTTAGCTTACCACTGTACCAATGTGCTCACCATCGGCCAATTTTTTCAAATTACCAGGTTTGTTCATATCGAAAACAATGATTGGAAGATTATTTTCTTGACACAAAGTGAAGGCAGTCATGTCCATGACATTAAGACCTTTTTGGTATACTTCGTTGAATGAAATATGTTCATATTTCGTCGCTGTAGGATCTTTTTCCGGATCGGCAGTATAAATACCATCAACACGCGTTCCTTTTAGCACTGCATCTGCATTAATCTCGATGGCACGAAGTGAAGCTGCAGTATCTGTCGTAAAGTAAGGGTTACCAGTACCAGCTCCGAAGATTACTATTCTACCTTTTTCCAAATGTCTAACAGCTCTACGGCGAATAAACGGTTCGCAGATTTGTTCCATTTTGATGGCAGTAAGCAATCGAGTTTTCAATCCTACTTTCTCCAACGCATCTTGCAAAGCCATACTGTTAATTACTGTGGCCAACATGCCCATATAATCTGCTTGCACGCGATCCATTCCCGCTTTTTCTGCGCTTAGTCCGCGGTAGATATTTCCACCACCGATGACGATTGCAATTTCTAAACCTTGAGAATGAATTTCTTTGATGTCATTAGCGTACTGAGCTACACGGTTGATGTCAATACCATAATTTTGCTCACCCATTAGGGCTTCTCCGCTAAGTTTGAGTAGGATACGTTTATATTTCATATAGTTATTTCTTTGGAAGATTTCCAAAAGACAAAGATATAATTTTTTTCCTGCTATCTAAGGGTATGTTTAAATTTATCAGCGTCGTTGCAAACTTAATCAACATACATGAGTTACAATTTTTTGCTATTATCAATCGTGCGTTGATAATACTCTTCATATAGAGGCAAAATTTGGCTGATTTCAAACTTCGTCGCATGCTCGTAAGCCGCTTGTTTGAATGTTTCTAGTCTTTCGCAATTTTCCAAGATATGAATGGCATTTTTTGCCATATCGTCGATGTCGCCTACATCACTCAAGAAACCTGTCACACCAGGGACATTCAGCTCCGGAAGGCCCCCTATATTCGACGAAATTACTGGAACGCGACAGGCCATAGCTTCCAAGGCCGCCAAACCAAAGCTTTCGGACGAGGATGGCATTAAAAATAAGTCAGAAACAGAAAGAATTTCTTCTACCGCATCTTGCTTGCCCAAGAAACGTACAGAATTCGAAATGCCCAACTGACGGGACAATTCCTCCACATTACTACGTTCGGGACCATCACCCACCATCAATAATTTACTAGGTATTGTCTGTGATACCTTATGGAATATACGTACCACATCTTGGGTGTTTTTTACCTTACGGAAATTGGAAGTATGTACCAAGATGCGTTCATCATCAGGAGCTATAGCTTTTTTGAAGTGTAATCTATTTTTATTGACAAAACGATTTAAGTCGATAAAGTTGGGTATAACTTGGATTTCTCTTGTAATATCAAAGAATTCTAAAGTCTGATTTTTTAGATTCTCAGACACTGTAGTCACCCCGTCTGATTCATTGATCGAAAAAGTAACTACCGGCTTAAAGGTTTTATCTTTACCTACTAGTGTAATATCCGTTCCGTGTAAGGTCGTTACGACAGGAATATTAATGCCATAAGTCTTTAAAATCTGTTTGGCTAAATAGGCTGCCGATGCATGGGGAATGGCATAGTGTACGTGCAGAATATCCAATTCCTCAAAACGCACCACGTCTACCAACTTGCTTGCCAGCGCGGATTCGTATGGAGGAAAATCAAATAAAGGATATTGCGAGATAGAAACTTCATGATAGTATAAATTTTCTAAAAAGAAATCTAATCGTGCAGGCTTGTTGTAAGTGATGAAATGCACTTCATGTCCTTTTGAGGCTAGACCTTTTCCCAATTCTGTCGCTACAACGCCAGAACCACCAAATGTAGGATAACAAACAATACCAATTTTCATGAAGAATTATTTATAATTTTATAACAAGCAAAGGTAAGGAAGGTTTTACATTCGTTTTGCAATAAAAACGTAATCTTTATGTTATGATTGTCTATTCTGAAGAATTAAAAAAAGAAATAAAATACAAGACTTCACGCTCCTCTGGTGCTGGTGGTCAAAATGTGAATAAAGTTGAAACGAAAGTTGCCATACTTTGGGATTTTGAAAATTCTTCGTTGCTGAATCCGGAACAAAAAATATTACTCAAAGAAAAACTCCAAAACCGACTGCAGGCTGAAGGGTTGTTACAAATAGAGTCTTCGGAAAGTAGGAGTCAATTGGCTAACAAAGAGAATGCTTTCCAAAAGTTGGTATTCCTCCTGCAACAATCCCTCAAGCCCTCAAAAAAACGCGTAGCAACCAAAATACCGCGTTCAAAGATATTGGCGCGCCTTGATCGGAAGTCCAAACAGGCCGAGAAAAAATCCAATCGCAGGTGGCGCATGGAGTAATAATTTTTAGTTTTATTGTTATCAACTAAAAAAATAGTTGTATAACTAAAAATTTAGTTTTAAATTAGTTCTTGTAATCGATTATAGGCAGACGTGCCATTTATTTTTTATAAACAGAATCATGGACGAAATCAAAGAACTAACAAAGGCGGAAGAGCAAATTATGCATGAACTGTGGGAAATGGGCGAGGGCTTCGTAAAGGAAGTAATCGACCGACTACCCGAACCAAAGCCTGCATACAATACTGTTTCTACGATTATACGTATTCTCGAGACCAAGGGTTTTGTGAATCATCAAGCTTATGGTAAAAGTCATAAATACATTCCATCTATCAGCAAGGAAGACTACAAAAAAGTTGTCGCTGATAAACTGTTAAGTGGATATTTTGAAAATTCTCCCAAGCAGATGCTTTCCTACTTTCTGGAAGAAAGCAAATTGGATGTAAAAGATCTGGATGATATTTTGAATATTATCAATAAGCACAAATAAAAAACTATAAACTACTTATAAACTTTCGTTATGGTAATTTATCTGCTATTGGTCAATGTAGCTGTAAGCTTAGGCTATATGATCTATTATTTCACGCTACGCAAATTGACTTTTTTTCAATGGAATAGGCTGTACTTATTAGGAACCGTGATTTTTGCTTTACTCATCCCTATAGGATTATTTATTGACATATCTTCTTATTTTGATGATCAGGTAAATATTCCGATTGTCAATATGGAAGAGATTATAGATGTAGCTGTAGTGGTCGGCACTACACAGCGCACGTCTCTTGTACTCGTAGACCTATTGATATGGATTTATGCCATCGGGCTATTGATAAGTTTGGGGTTGCTGGGATGGAAATTATGGCAAGTCAGAGAGATGTTTCGCAGCAATTCTAATTATTTGGGGTTTTCCTTCTTCAATAAAATATTCTTGGGAAAAGAGATAAAACAATATGCGAGTATAGAACGTCATGAGCAGATACATATAGAGCAGGGGCATAGCTATGATGTCGTTTTTATGGAACTGTTTAAAGCGTTCAATTGGTTTAATCCTATCGTCTACCGTTTGGTAAAAGAAATCAAATTCCTACATGAATGCATAGCAGACGAATTGAGTTCGGAAGATAAAGTAGCTTATGCAAAGTTATTAGTAGCCCATGCGATGAAAGTACCGCAAAATGTACTGGTGCATGAGTTTTCCAATCAATCATTTTTAAAGAAAAGAATCATGATGTTATTCCAAAATAAATCATCAAAAAATAAGCGTTATCTGTATTTGGGAATTGTCCCCGCCGTACTAATCGTTGGATTGTCCACGGTTGTATTTAATACTTCTAGAGCAAAAGGAGTAGTCGCGAATGTGGAGTCAAAGATTGAAGATCTAAAGTTGGCAGTTGATAATGAAAATACTTCTCAAGCGAATATTAACCTAAATGCTGAGCATAGTAGTAATGCCATAGCGCAGGACACGATAAAAGAAGGTGGAGATGAAATTTTCAAAGAAACAGAAATATTGCCTGAATTTCCTGGAGGAATGAGTGTTTTTCGCAAATGGATTGGTGATAATTATCAATATCCCCAAGCTGCTATTGATGCAGGTGCTCAAGGTACGATTAGGGTGCGGTTTGTAATAGAAAAGGATGGTTCATTGTCAGATATTAAAGCTGTACAAGATATCGGCCATGGTACAGGTGAGGCTGCTGTAAATGTTCTAAAAAAAGCACCTAAGTGGTCGCCTGCTATTCAAAATGGTCGCAAAGTTCGTTTCGCTTTTGAAATGCCTATACGAATAAATTTAGTAGGTAGGGATAGAGGCTCGGATGATACACAAGACATCGCAAAAGATACGATTCGTGGTAAAAGTGGTGGTCAACTAATAATTGACGATAAGGAAAAGAAAGAAACCTTTTCACAAGCTGAAATTCAGCCAGAGCCACCAGGTGGGCTAGTTGCTTACCGGAAATGGGTCGCTGATAGTTATAAATATCCTAAAGCCGCTATTGATGCAGAAGTTAAGGGAACGATTACCGTTACTTTTGTTGTGGAGAAAGATGGTACGCTTAGCGATATCAAGGCAGCACGGGATTTAGGGCATGGCACAGGTGAGGCTGCTGTAGAAGTTTTAAAAACTTCAAAGAAATGGTCTCCAGGTATACAAAATGGAAAGCCTGTAAGGGTGGCATATGCTTTACCGATTCGTTTGGATTTGACTAAAAGATAACGATGAGGTATTGCTTTGTTTTATTGTTCTATTGTGTATTATTAGGATGTTCATCCTATAAGTTTGCGAAAGAAAGTGTATTTGTAAATGATGTGGATGAATATTTTAATCATTCGCTAAAGCTGAATGTCTGGACTTATATGAATTTCTATCCTCATCAGGATGGTGATCGTACGGGAGTAAGACTACATGATTTTTATGAAAATGATGTAGAAGTACTGAAGAAAATTGGTTTAAAATCTAAAGGTTCAAAAGTCTTATTTTCTGCTGTTCCTGCTGGTCTTCCTCATTATAATCTCTTGGCTTTGGTTCATAATAAGCCTTTACCTCGAACGGAAGAATTTGAACGTCGGGATGTGAATAATGAGCAATATTATCTAGAGAAAGATTATGTATTAGGTCAATTGGACATTCGGCATGTGGTGATTCCATTTGAGAAAGGCAAAAAGACTCTGAGCCTCGTGTATTATATCAATAAGGAAGAGCATCAAAGTTGTCGGTTTTGTAAGTTGGAATATTTGGCCAAGATCAATACGTCAAACCTTCAAGATTCAAAAAAGCAGTATAGAGATAATTGGTTAATCGCTGAGAATATATCGGACACAATAGCAGATACGGAAATAAAAGTCCCCGAGGGATTAGATTATAACCAAGGTAAAATCTTTCTGAAGCTATTTGCCCAGTATGAGACACAAACAGGAATCAATTACTTCCATATATTGGATGCAAAAAGTAAGGATAACATGGTCAAGGTGAAGTTACCACCCAATCGCTATTTATTAGAATATGAGAATGAGCAGCGTCAGATCATTTACCGGGACACCATTCAGGTGAAACTATAAAATAAAAAAGCTAGCGATATTCGCTAGCTTTTTTATTTGTATTATCTTCCTGTGCCTTGTGCATCTTCAAGAGGCATGTCGACTATTGGTTTTTTATCACGATTAGCAATTTCCCATGTGGTGTTGAAAATTAACTTCTCACGTTTTGTCATCATGGTGAAGTCAATCTTATCGATTGTATCTTCTGGTGTGTGATAATGTGGGTGTAAGCCTGAGAAAAAGAATAAAGAAGGGATTCCGTTCTTGGCAAAATTGTAATGATCCGAACGGTAGTACAGACGCATTGGCTCCTCAGGATGATCATAGTCATAGTCTAATTTCATATTGATTTCAGCATTCGCTTTTTCTACGATAGGCTTTAAGTCTGTGCTTAACTTGTTTACACCAATTACGTGGATATAATTATGATCGCCATTCAAGTGTTTGTCATCAATACGACCAATCATATCGATATTTATACAAGCAACAGTTTGTGCTAAAGGAAAGATAGGGTTCTCTACATAATATTGCGAGCCTAGCAATCCTTTTTCTTCTGCAGCTAGTGCGATAAACAAAATGCTACGACGTGGACCTTTACCATCTTTTTTGGCTTGAGCAAAAGCTTTAGCTAATTCTATGACAGCAACAGTTCCAGAACCATTATCATCTGCGCCTGGAAAATAAGTTCCATCAGGCAATATTCCATCATGATCCCAGTGACCACATACGACGATGATTTCGTCTTTTAGGTCAGATCCTTCTAAGAAACCGACAACATTAGGGTCTGTGAATTTTTCTTGCTTGACACCCATAGATGCATGTAAAGTTGATTTGATAACTTTAGCAGTCGATGGTGTTGCAGATTTTGTTGTGATAAATTGATCGAAACTAGTGTTTGCTTTCGCTAATAATTGATCTGCAATTGATTTTTTGATATGTACTACAGGCACCGATTGTCTTTGATTTGGAGCGGCATTGCCTCTGTCCAAAGCTACGCGTCCCATCATTCCGCGATTATTCATGCGCGTGATCATCGCTTCATTTTGCGAATTGACTGCCAAGATTAATTTTGGATTGAGTTTTGTTAATTCTTGAATTCTTTTGAATCGACTTGTAGACCAAGTAGACTTATCCGTTGTACCTGTAATAAGAGATTTGCCATCAGCATCTGTAGGCTCGCCTTCATTGATTACAAGCACAATTTTGCCCGACAGGTCTGTATTTTTAAGCTCGTTGAATTTCTCGTCTTGGATACCGTAACCTACGAAAACAATTTCCTCTCCATGAAAAGTCGCATTGGTATTATCGCCTTGTATATAGAAATCTTGGCCATTGATTAAGGATTGACCCGCCAATTGGAAAGAGTCTACCTTGTAAGCGACCTGTATTAAAGCTACAGGTTGGTAATAGCTACCATTTACAATGGGTTTAAGACCGAAAGACTCAAATTGTTCTGCTAAGTATTTAACAGTTTTTTTACCACCTTCTTGATTAGTGCCTCTACCGGCGAATTCTTTGCTCGCTAGAATAGTCAAATGATCTTTTGAGGATTGCTCCGTGATGATATTAGCATACTTCGACGGATTCTGTGCTACCGTACAGCTGTATGCCAATGGCAAGATGAATAATAACGAAAAGATTTTTTTCATAATAGGTATATATAATAATTAATTACAAGCAATTTTATTTACACGATTAGCATGTCTGCCACCTTCAAAATTTGTTGTAGTAAATGTCTGTGTGATTTTTTTTGCTAAATCCAAGTCAATGAAACGAGCAGGGATACACAATACATTCGCATCATTATGCTGGCGCGCCAAAGCAGCGATTTCGTTTTGCCAAGCAATAGCTGCACGGATACCTTGGTGCTTGTTGGCTGTGATAGCCACACCATTTGCACTGCCACAGATCAGTACTCCCAATTCGTTCTCTTGAGATTCTACCGAAGAAGCAACAGGATGTGCAAAATCAGGGTAATCCACAGAATCCGCGGATACTGGACCGAAATCTTGAACCTCATGTCCCAATTCCCTCAAAAATTCCACTAATGTGGTTTTGTAATCAAAGCCCGCGTGATCACTACCGATTGCAATTTTCATAGTATAAAATATTAATTGTTGTAAAATTCTTTTTCTTTTGCCAGTTTTTTGCGGAGTACATTTGCCGATACCGAGATACTCAATTCATAAAGGATAAACATCGGCGCACTCACTGTTAATAATGTAATCACATCTGCAGTAGGCGTGATGATAGCTGCGATTATAAGGATAATCACGACAGCATATCGTCTACTTGCACGCATAAACTGTGGCGTCATCAATCCCAACTTGGAAAGTATAAAGATAAGGATCGGCAGTAAAAATATAATACCACAACCCAAAGTCAATGTCGCAATAGTCGACAAATAGGAATCAATCGTAATCTGATTGGTGATTTCTTCACTTAAAGACACATTTGCCAAAAAATTTACCGATAAAGGAACTACGATATAATAACCGAATAATGCCCCTAATACGAATAATATCGTCGCATAAAAAACAAAACCGCTTGCTGATTTACGTTCAATATCTGTCAATGCAGGTTTAATAAATAGCCATATCTCAAATAATAAATAAGGGAATCCCATGGCTACAGCCATCAGTAGACAAGAGTTAATCTGTAGCATAAACTGTCCTGCTAGCTCCGTATTGATAATATTGAAAGGAATGCGCTCGACACAAAAACCATCAAGATTAAGCAGATCACCTATCTTACACATCATTCTATAGGTCCAAAAATCCAGATTTTTGGGCCCCATAATAATCTGATTAAAGACAAAATCATAAAATGAGAAAGCTAGAAGGGCAAATACGAATATGGCGATGACCGATCGGATGATGTGCCATCTCAATACTTCGAGATGTTCAAAGAAAGACATTTCTGCCTCTATATTTTTTCCTTTATTCTTTATAGCCTCAATGAGTTTTTTATTTGACATATGCAATTATAACTAACGGAAATCAAAAATACCATTCTTTGGGATAAGAATGGTATTAATTAAATATCAACACAAAATTTTTACGCTTCTTCTTCCGGATATTCCGATAGATCGAAACTTTCCATGAATTTGGTTGTAAAGTTACCTGCTCTGAAGTTTGGATCACGCATCAATCTTAAGTGTAATGGGATCGTTGTTTTCACACCTTCAATCACAAATTCGCTTAATGCTCTTTCCATGGTTGCAATGGCCTCTTCGCGAGACTGTGCTACACAGATAAGTTTGGCAATCATTGAATCGTAATTTGGTGGGATCGTATATCCAGCATATACGTGCGTATCTACGCGTACACCATGGCCACCTGGTGAGTGGAAATTGGTGATTCTTCCTGGTGAAGGACGGAAATTGTTGAATGGATCTTCCGCATTGATACGGCATTCTATGGCGTGCATAGTCGGCTCATAACTCTTGCCGGAGATCGGAATACCTGCAGCCACCTTGATTTGTTCTTTGATAAGATCAAAATTGATGACTTCTTCTGTCACTGGGTGCTCTACTTGAATACGTGTATTCATCTCCATGAAGTAGAAGTTGCGGTGCTTGTCTACCAAAAATTCAATAGTACCAGCACCTTCATAATTCACGGCAGCTGCACCTTTGATAGCAGCCTCACCCATTTTCGCGCGCAATTCTGGCGTGATAAATGGCGATGGAGCTTCTTCTACTAATTTTTGATGACGACGTTGGATAGAACAGTCACGCTCCGAAAGGTGACATACTTTACCATATTGGTCACCGATTACTTGAATCTCAATGTGACGAGGTTCTTCCACGAATTTTTCAAGATATATACCATCATTGCCAAATGCTGCAGCAGCCTCTTGGCGCGCAGAATCCCAATTAGGTTCGAATTCTTCATCTTTCCAAATGATACGCATACCACGGCCACCACCACCTGCAGTGGCTTTGATGATCACTGGGTAACCGATTTCATTGGCTAATTTGATTCCCGTTTTTACATCTGGGATAAGACCCTCTGAGCCAGGTACCGTAGGTACACCCGCTTTTTTCATTGTTTCTTTAGCCGATGCTTTGTCTCCCATACGTTCTATCTGATCGGCTGTAGCACCAATGAATTTGATACCATATTCAGCACAGATAGCCGAGAATTTAGCATTCTCCGATAGGAAACCATAGCCTGGATGTATGGCGTCTGCATTGGTTAATTCAGCAGCAGCAATGATATTAGGGATATTTAAATAAGAATCTTTACTTGCCGGAGGACCGATACATACCGCTTCGTCTGCAAAACGTACGTGCAAACTTTCTTTATCTGCAGTAGAATACACCGCTACACTTTTGATGCCCATCTCACGACACGTGCGGATGATACGTAAAGCGATTTCTCCTCTGTTGGCTATTAATATTTTTTTGAACATAATGAATGACTAATTATACCAATGTACTAGGTGCTGACAGCTAGTACTATTAAACTCAAAAAGCTGCCTAAGCAGCTAGAGATTAGCTTGGATCAACTAAGAATAATGGCTGATCGTATTCTACTGGCTGAGCGTCGTTCACTAATATTTTAACGATTTTACCAGATACTTCAGATTCAATCTCGTTGAATAATTTCATTGCTTCGATTATACACAACACTTTACCTGCCGAAATCTCATCACCTACGTTGACAAAAGAACCTTTGTCTGGACCTGGTGAGCGGTAGAAAGTACCAATCATAGGGGATTTTACTGTGATGTATTTAGACTCGTCATTAGCCGAAGCTGTTGGAGCCGCTGGTGCTGATGCTACCGGAGCGGGAGTAGAAACCGCTTGTGTAGGCGCCGTAGCAGGAATAGCTGCTGGAAGACTCGCCGTTACATAGGTTGGTTCTTGATTCGTCTTTATTGTGATTTTGAAATCTTTTTCCTCGATCGATACTTCATTCACACCTGATTTGGATACGAATTTAATCAAGTCTTGAATTTGTTTAATGTCCATACTCATGATAGTAGGTTTTTTCAAAATGTTAATTATTAATTAGAATATAGTCGGTAAATATAGTAAAAAATGATATATGCTAGTAAGCCCATTTTAAATAAACAGACCCCCAAGTAAATCCTCCACCAAAAGCTGCCAATATTAAATTGTCACCTTTTTTAAGCTGATTTTCCCATTCCCAAAGACACATTGGAATAGTCGCACTCGTGGTATTACCATATTTGTGGATATTTACCATTACTTTTTCTTCTGGTAATCCTGCACGCTCTGCTGTAGCATCTATAATTCTTTTGTTGGCTTGGTGTGGTACTAACCATGCTACATCATCTGCTGTCAGATCGTTGCGTACCATGATTTCGTGTGCCACATCGGCCATATTTGTAACAGCAAATTTGAATACAGTACGTCCTTCTTGATATGCATAGTGCAATCCCGCATCTACCGTCGCATGTGAAGCTGGGTTTAACGAGCCACCACCTTTTATATTAAGGTACTGTCCACCTGACCCATCTGTTTTTAATAAAGAGTCTTGTATACCATAGCCTTCTTCATTAGGCTCTAACAATACAACACCACATCCATCACCAAATAGGATGCAGGTATTTCTGTCTTCGTAATTTACTACTGAAGACATCTTGTCAGCGCCAACTACAAGGACTTTTTTGTGTTTACCTGATTCGATGAATTGTACGCCTGTCGTCAAGCCAAATAGAAAACCTGAACATGCGGCTTGCAAATCATATCCGTAAGCTTTAGTCGCGCCAATTTTGTCTGCTAGAATGTTTGCTGTTGCCGGAAATAACATATCCGGAGTACTCGTGCAGAAAATTATTAATTCTATTTCCTCTGCGGATATACCTCTCTTTTCAAGTAGACCTTTTACTGCAGGAACAGCAAGATCAGAGGTAGCTAATCCTTCTCCCTTGAGAATACGACGTTCTTTAATACCAGTACGCGAGACGATCCATTCGTCATTCGTATCTACCATTGTTTCAAGTTCCTTGTTTGTTAATATATAATCAGGAACATATCCGTTTACCGCCGTTATAGCTGCGTGAATTTTAGACATATAATGTTAGTTAAAAGCAGTTTTCATCTTATCGATAAATTTCGATTCGATCATACCTTTAGATAGTAATACCATATTTTTAATTGCAAGAGGAGAGGAGATTCCATGACCTATAATTACAGGTGCATTTACACCTAGGATCGGGCTTCCACCATATTGCTCATAGTTGAATCTATCAAAGAAATCATCTTTAAAACCTTTTTTCAAAGTAACTACATAAAATGATTCGGCTAATTTTAGAACCACATTGCCGGTATATCCGTCACAGACGTATACATCAGCGTGATCCGAAAATAAATCGCGGCCTTCGGCATTGCCTATGAAATTAATTTTAGGGTTAGATTTGAGTAAAGGGTAGGTTGAGATGGTAAGAGCATTACCTTTTTCTTCTTCTTCGCCGATATTTAATAATCCGACTTTTGGATTTTCGATGCCGTATACGTATTCGGCATAGAGACTTCCCAATAGTGCAAATTGGTTTAACATCTCGGGCTTGCAGTCTGCATTAGCGCCTACATCCAAAAGAATGCCGAAGCTTTCTTTAAGTTTAGGGACATTCGTGGCAATAGCAGGGCGTATTACTCCTGGAATTGTTTTCACGCTGAACATGGCACCGACTAGCATAGCACCTGTATTACCTGCGGACGAAAAAGAGTCTATTTCACCATTTTTAAGGTATTCAAAACCTTTAGCTATGCTCGAGTTAGGTTTTTGTGTAATAGCTTTGGTGGGATGCTCGTGCATAGAGATTACCTCGGGAGCATGTACATAATCAAATAATGAAGGATCTGCTCCGGCCTCTGCTATGCGTTTAATGGTGTCTTCTTGGTCTCCAAACAAAACTAATCGTTGGTCTCCCGAAAGACTTTTTTGTGCTTCAATGGCACCTAAAATAGTTGATTTAGGGGCATAATCCCCTCCAAGAACGTCTAATCCTATCTTCATCCGTTATTATTTTTCTACTTCAATAATACGCAAAAACATCCCAAAGTAAAGCAAAAAAATAAATTTTTCACTTAATTTGGGATGTTTTATCTAAAGATATTTTTAGACAGCTGTAGCGCTTTCAACGATTAATTTACCGTTGTAATATAAGTTGCCATCAACTTCGTACGCTTTGTGTGGTACGTGTACAGCACCTGTTTCTTTACATACTGTCAATGTAGGTCTCTCAGCCTTATAGTGCGTTCTTCTTTTGTCTCTTCTTGATTTCGAAGTTTTACGTTTTGGATGTGCCATCTCGTATTATGTTTTTTAATTGTTTTTAATATTCTTTAGTGCTGCCCAACGTGGGTCAATGTTTTCTGTGTCAATATCCGATTGAGTTTCTTCTTCTGTACTGATTTTTGCCAGCATTTCCGGATCGCAGGTGATGTTAACGCCTTGCTCAGAACACTTAGCGTAATAAGGTACTTGAACATTGATATACTCGTACAGCAGCGTCGCTATATCCAGCTCGTGATCTGTCTTGTTCAAGATAATAACCTCATCTGTCTCTTGGTCCCATTCTTCATTTACAAATTTCACTATCAAGCGTTCTTGAAATGAAACCGGGGCGTCGAATTCAGCTAAGCATACATCGCAAGTAAGTGTGATCATACCGTTGATGTCAAAATTGACAATTAGCATACCCTCTTGTTTTTGAAGAGATACTTTTGCTGTCAATTCACCCTTTTTTACTAATGAATGCTCGTAGCAGTCAAAGAACTTATCGTTTATCTCAAACTCAAAATCGTGTTTTCCCGCCGCTAGTCCCGAAAAGGGAATTCTATATTGTTTTAGATACTTCACAATCTTGTATTTGAGCCTGCAAAATTAATGTTTTAAATTTAAGGATGCAATTATTTTATGAAATAATTATTCTTCATCGCCATAATATTTGACACCCAATTCGATTTTGTCACGGCCATTTGCCATACGCCACTTGTTGGTGTCGCGAAGGGAATATGCACAGCCACAGTACTCTTGCATGTAGAATTTCTCTCTCTTGCTGATTTCCAACATGCGAGAAGAACCTCCTTTTTTGCGCCAGTTGAATGTCCAATATTCCATATTAGGGTGACGCGAAGCAGCACGTAGACCGCAGTCATTGATTTGCTCCATGTTTTTCCATCTTGAAATACCTAATGAGCTCGATATCACGTCGAATCCGTTTGCAGCGGCATACTCTGCGGTTTTCTCGAAGCGCATATCAAAGCACATGGTGCATCGGCTTCCTCTTTCAGGCTCGTGCTCCATACCTTTGGCCAATTCGAACCAATGATCCACATCATAGTCTGCATCTATAAAAGGAATGTTGTGTTTTTCCGCAAAACGTATGTTTTCTTCTTTGCGGATGTCATATTCCTTGCGTGGATGTATATTCGGATTGTAGAAATATATGGTGAAATCTATATCCGAAGAGATTAAAGCCTCCATCACCTCGCCTGCACAGGGTGCACAGCAGGAGTGCAAAAGCAATTTTTTGCCTTCGTTAGGAAGTTCCAATTTTTCTCTTACTAATTCTTTTTTAGTATCCATATCGATTCTGATATTCCTTTGCAATTTTACGGAAATCTTATGGCTTTTAAAAGTTATTTCCATATTGTCGCGTTTAGATTAGTATTTTCGTATGAATTGTTACACGCAAAAATTATACATTTGTATTCATTGAACTTAGGTTAATTATATGTGCAGAAATATTTTATTCTATATTGTACCCTTATTATTCATAGTGTTCGCTTCATGTCAACGTGACGACGATGAGCCTCCTGTGAATTCAAATAAAATCATCTCCAGATTATATGTGTCGACTTCCGATTATGAACCGGGCGCTGCTACGCAGGTTAATAACATCTGGGTAATTGACTCTGCTTCAAATGAGAATTCATTTGCTGCGCTAACATCTTATGGCTCTACAGTGCGGGGGGGACGCACTATTCATTTTTCTCCGTTGAATAGTGGTGCGCTATTTCAGGCGGGTATTAATACGCCAGGCTTGAATGATACAGCTATCCACGTGTTGCGCATTAATGATGCTGGGGTGGTTTCGCCATCAGGCAGATTAGCAAACCGAAAATTTGATAACGTACGTGGGTTGTTTCACACCATCGTAAATAGTGGTATCAATGCAAGTGCTGAATTTTTGCTAGCCTTGAACCAAGGTATTGGAAATCAATTCGGCGACTTATTAGTATTTCAGAATCCACGGAACTCAGCAGGATTTAAAGTGCCAAATTTTAGAGTTCCATTAAATTTCGTCCCATGGGGCATGTATATTGATGAGAAGGATGTTTTAATGGTGAAGACGGGCAATGAGGGCGGTTTAGTTGTATTTAATAATATGACCAATCAATTTGTAGAAAAAACGGATTCTATTCTAAATATAACACCATCATACACACTGACTGTGACAGGATCCAGAAATCTACGTGGCATGGCGTATTCCAAAATAAAAGATATAATGGTGTTGACAGACTATGAGGGGACTGGAAATACACTTGGTGATGGCCGTATTTTGATTTTTGAGAATTTTTCGGCGCATGTGTCTACTAAAAATATTGTGCCTACTCGTGTGATTAGCGGGGTAGCAACGAACCTAACGCGGCCGATGGATGTCGCTATCGATCCACTCGAGAATGGAAAGTATATATATGTAGCTGATTCACAAGCCAAGTTGGTCTTGCGTTTTGAAATTACGGACGAAGGTAATGTAACGCCGAATAAAGCGCTTAGTTTGAATGGAGCTACGCCAGCAGGATTATCTTTGGATTCGCGAAATTAGATTATTCTTCTATAATTTTTAACAAAGTATCGATTTCCTCTTTTTTCTGAGGACTTCCCATATTATCATAAGCCGTTATTAAATTGCGAAGTACGCGTTTAATAATGGCTTTGTTCGTACATGGCATTGTATATTCTTCGCTCAGCGGCAAATCCAATTGTTTCAAGAACGAATAAATATCATTCTCATGCATAATTTGCCCTCTATTGAAAGGATTGATATAAAACAATGGTGGTTGATTCAGGTCTTCCACATATGCTGTGATGAAATGTTTGGGTAGATTGATGCCATAGATCGGAATATCCAATTGCTGAGCAATGATACTGTAGATGCACGAAAGCGAAATAGGATTGCCCCGTTTGCTCTCCAGTACTTTATGAATAAATGAGTTTTGAGGGTCATGGTAATTTGTTGTATTGCCCGATAGGCCATATTCCCTAAAAAGAATGTTATTGAGCAGTTTGACCTTTTCTACAGGGCTCATATCGTACATCAGCTGAAACCATGCGTTTCTCTTGAGATCGGCCAATGTCAGCAATACATGACTCTCGTCCAGATTAGGATATTGATAGCGATTGACGATCAATAAGCCGTCTAGCAAATCTTCACTGTTTTTTAAATCCCACAGTTGTAAATCATTTTTGATTTGATCAAACTGAATTTTATGAATGATATTTTCAATCCTTGTCTGAGATAAAGGGTCAAACGAAGACTCCCAAGACGCTTCCAATTGAGGAATAACTTCCGGACCAAAAGTAATAAGCTGCTGCTCAATCTGGTTGAAAATCTCCGTATCTGGGTCATCTAAGAGGGATATTATCGCTTTAAGTTCTTTTTCATTCATTATATAAATTTAACAATTTAGATTAACTTAAAAAACAAAAGCCTGTTTTTGAATCAAGCATGACAATATTTGTATTTTTGCTGGCATGTTTTATTTCTTTAAAAAACTAGCTCATTATTTGACGGCCAATAGTAGACATGGGACGCATTCTCCTTTTGTGTATACACTTGCTGATGAGTTAATTTATAATAAGAACATTTCGCGCAGTGTTTCGTTGATAGATGATATACAGCGGTACTATATGCAGCAATTGCATAAGCAGAAACAAGATTTTCTGGTGATAAGCTTAAAGGATAGGTCAGTAGATGAAATAGCCGTGCTGCAAGATGATTACTTTATGATTTTTTTGCAAGATGTGCATAGGGGGGAGACGGAGAGCCGTTGGACTGCCATGCAAACTGACCCACGATTCATTGTGCTTATTGATCTTTTTGAGTTTGGGGTGCTGTGCAAAAGAACCGAGCAGCCCAAAGAAACCTTCAAATTGCGCTATCCCTACAGATTCTATTAATACAAAAACGCTTCCTAAAACGCTTCGCTGATACTTAGGTAAAATCCCGATTGCCTTTCTTCACCGGCTCTCTTTTCGCCAAATGCATAGTCTAATCGGATGCTGCTGCTATGCTGTATGCTGTAGAAGTAGCGGAATCCTCCTCCATATGTCGGCACAAAACGCGCTTTGTGCTGTTCGGAAAAAGTAGTTCCGGTGCCTAGGAATCCCATGATGCCGAATCGCGGGTGAAAACGATAGCGTAGCTCAGCCTGCGTGGCAAAGTAGTTTTTGTCTTTGTAACGCCCGAGATAATAGCCGCGCATAGTCATATCGCCGCCTAAGTCGCGCATGGCATAGAAAGGTGTCTGCTTGCCATATGTGCCTCGGTATACCGCTTGTGCTGCGATATTGATCTTTCGGTGCAATGGGTGAAAGGCACGTACATCTGCTTCAAATAGCGATCCTGTAAAATCTGTTTCGCTAAATAGGTCAGGAGCCAATGCATATTTGAGTCGGCTATACACTCCTTTGTTGGTGTAGGTAGTCACATCGCGTGTATCATACAAGGCGGACACGCCGAGAGTCATGTATTGGCCTCCCTTTTTGCCCAAGATGCTATTGGATTCGAATATGCCGCCTGCTTCTACATCTTTGAATTTGAAATTGTCATAACTGGCATTTACACCGAGATACATATTTGGCATTACTCTTTTCTCCACATCTACTTTGGCTCTATATAATGTTTGATCCAGATAATCTTCGTCGGCCTTCCATGTTTCGTTGCCTAGACCATAAAAATTAAAAGGCCAGTCCCGCGCACGCAGTTCTAATAAGATGTGGTAATCGTTGTTTTTGGTCCAGAGGTCGGCATTAAGATTAATTTTCTTTTGGCTTTTGGTGGTGATGGTGCTGATGAGGGTGATGTTGGACGTACGGCTATTCAGATCTTGTTTGTCGAGGTAGAAGTCGTAGGTGGCAGCAACACCGAATTCGGCTCCTGTTTCTTGTGCATAAGCAAAGGCAGGAAGTATGAAAAAGCTGGCTTTACGTGTGCTGTCTTTCTCCGTAGAAAATGCTTTTTTGATGATTTTTTGGATTAAATTATCGGACTGCTGCGCTTGTGCAGGCGCTAGTAGGATGGTGCTAAAAAAAAATATTAAGACTTTTTTCATATAACATTTACTAAAAATCAACGTTTCAAATATAAATCAAAACATTTTAACCGGGCTGATTTATTTATTGTCAAAAAAATTATTGTTCTGCATATCAGGTTAATGACTTTTATAGGTGTATTTTTTTATGTAAATATTTTTGAAATGTAAATCCTGTGTCTATCTTTGCATCACCAAAAACGAACGATCTCAATCAGATTAATGGAGTTTTTTGGTTGTGTTCTTTAAGAAATAAGTAAGAAAAAGTTTTTAATAAATTCTCTTGCAAATTTGAAATGAATTTTTCTATCTTTGCACCAGCTACTCCGGGAGAGTAGATGTTCTTCGAGAGTTTGATAAGACAAAGAAATAAAAGCCTCCTTAGCTCAGCTGGTAGAGCAACTGACTTGTAATCAGTAGGTCATTGGTTCGATTCCGATAGGAGGCTCAAATGTGAGACATCACAGGTCTGGAGGGGTTCCAGAGCGGTCAAATGGGACGGACTGTAAATCCGTT
>JBMDWK010000092.1:0-33456 GCA_048595255.1 Sphingobacterium sp.
GATTGATTAATGGTATAGAATTACCGAAGGCAATACATAAAAAAAGGGAATTGATTTTATCAATTCCCTTTTTAGTACCCAGCGCCGGAGTCGAACCGGCACATCCGAAGATATTGGTGTTTGAGACCAACGCGTCTACCAATTCCGCCAGCTGGGCAAGCTGTTTCTTTGTTTGACCCTGCAAATATACTTTTATTCATTACATTGACAAAGGAAAATTTGTGTGCTTTTTTAAACTGCTTGATTATGAGTTTGAAAAAATATCATCAATTTATTAATAACAGAAAAGCCCCCTTTCAAAGCGGGCTTTTCTGTTATATGTGCATGATAAATTAATGTGCACTCAATTGATTTTTCTTTTCTTCATCAAAAGAAGCCTCCAATTCCGCTAATTTCTTTTTGCCATACGCCAGACGTGTGATAACCACAAAAAGAACAGGAACTATAAAAATAGCTAAGAAAGTTGCTGCGGTCATACCACCAAAAACTGTCCAGCCTATAGTTTGTCGTGAGGCTGCTCCAGCTCCGGTGGATAACATCAATGGAATGATACCTAAAATAAAGGCCAAGGATGTCATGATAATTGGACGTAAACGTAATTTTACAGCATCCAATGTGGCATCAATTAGGTTCATGCCGATGTCCACACGTTCTTTTGCAAATTCGACGATAAGGATCGCATTCTTAGCAGCAAGACCGATTATCGTTACTAAACCGATCTGAGCAAATATGTTATTATCCAAAGATGGAATAAACATCAGTGTCAATATTGCCCCGAAAATTCCTAAAGGAACAGAGAGTAGGATCGAAAATGGTACGGACCAACTTTCGTATAATGCGGCTAAGAGCAAGAATACAAAGAGAATACACAGGGCAAAAATTTGTAATGTCTTCGAACCCGATTGTTTCTCTTGTAAGGATAATCCCGAAAATTGATAATCAAAACCTGCTGACAATGTTTCAGCTGCCACCTCTTCTAATGCCTTGATTACATCTCCTGAACTGTATCCCGGAGCTGCACTGCCCGATAGATCGATACTACGGAAGATATTGTAGTGGTTGATGATGGATGGCATCGTCGTCAATTCATAGCTTACCAAAGCGCCAAGAGGCACAGAGTTACCTTGAATATTCTTCACGTACAATTTGTTAATATCTTCAATATTCATGCGGTATTCCGTATCAGCCTGTGTTACTACGCGGAAGTTACGGCCGTATTTGGTAAAATCATTGACATAACTACTTCCTAAATATGCGGAGATAGTAGAATAGATGTTTGATATCGGCACGCCCATTCTTTTGGCTTGTTCACGATTCACATCCAATCTATAATTGGGTGAGTTGGAGCTAAATAGGGTATAAGCCATGCCAATTTCAGGACGCTGATTTGCTGCTGCAAGAAATTTGCCTACTTGCGTTTCGAAATCTTTGATATCAACGGTTTGCAAATCCTGAATCTGCATCGAGAAACCTCCCGTCGATCCTAATCCAGGAATAGCAGGTGGGGTTACCGCTAAGATACGTGCTTTAGAATAAGATGCGTATTTGCCCATGATGGCACCTGTTATTTCACTTGCGGTACGTGTTCTTTCTTTCCAAGGTTTTAATGATACGAATAGTGATCCACCATTAGATCGGAAGGAGCGGTTAAGAATATTGATACCCGAGATTGAAGTTACGTATTTGATTTCTGGGAAATCTTTACGCAATTCTTGTTGTAATTCTTCTAATAATGCTTCTGTACGCGCAGCAGATGAACCTTCTGGCAATGTTACACCCGCAAAGAACATTCCTCCATCCTCAGTAGGAATAAAACCAGTAGGTTTGGTTTGGAACATCCAACCCGTACCAATAAATATACATAAGAGAATAACCAACACAAGCGGTGCAGCCTTAATCGATCTCTGTACTCCTTTCGAATAGCGATAAGTAACTTTTTCAAACCACTGATTGAATTTGTAGAAGAATTTGTTTAAACCGCGTGAATCTTTATTGACAGCTGTTGGTTTGAGCATAATCGAACATAATGCAGGCGTCAATGTCAACGCGATAAAAGCGGATAACATCACCGATACGGCAATCGTAATAGCAAACTGCTGATACAATTGACCCACCATACCTGGAATAAAACCTACCGGTACGAATACAGCTGCTAATATCAATGCAATAGCAATTACCGGTGCTGTAATATCTTTCATTGCACGCATTGTCGCTTCTTTTGCTGACATTTTATAATGGTCAATATAATGATGTACAGCTTCCACCACCACAATAGCATCATCCACCACAATACCAATAGCCAATACAAAGGCAAGCATGGTCAAATTGTTGATGGAAAATCCGAAAATAGTGAACAATATAAACGTACCTACAATAGATACTGGAATCGCTAATACAGGGATCAATGTGGCCCTCCAACTTTGTAGAAAGAAGAATACCACGATAGTAACCAAGATTAATGCCTCAAATAAGGTCATGATTACGGAATTGATTGACGCTTTCACCACTGAAACAGTTTCGTAACCAATCACATAGTCTACGTCTTCGGGAAATGATTCCTTTAGCTTATCCAATGTTTGGTAAATACCTTCTGCAGTTTCTACTGCATTACCACCAGGCGTTTGATTGATCATCATACCTGTGGAGCGAAGGCCATTTACTTTTGTCGTGGTACCATAGTTAAATTGCCCTAACTCTACGCGTGCCACATCTTTCAATAGCACTAAAGAACCATCCATATTGGATTTGACAACGATATTTTCAAAATCTTCTACTTCTGAAAGATCAGAATCTGTAATCACAGGGTATTCAAATACGGTAGACGATTCTTGCGGACGACCACCTACAGATCCTCCGGGAATACGTATGTTTTGTTCTGCGATAGCTGCTGATACGTCTGCCGGTGTCATATCGAGATTAGCGAGTTTGTTGGCATCGAGCCATACGCGCATAGAGAAGGGCTGTCCAAATGCGGTTACATCACCAACACCTTTTACCCGCATCAGCGCGTCCTTCAAATACAAACTTGCATAGTTGGCCAAAAATTTATCATCGCGTGTCCCATTGGGCGATACGAGTGATACCAACATTAGGATATCTGAATTGGCCTTACGGGTAGTCACCCCAAGTCTTCGCACCGCTTCGGGTAGAGAAGGCTCAGCAATACCAACACGGTTTTGTACATCGAGGGTGGCGATATCAATATCCGTACCCACCTCAAATGTTACCGTAATTTGGGATTGTCCGTTGGACATACTATTTGAAGACATGTAAATCATGCCGGGTGTACCATTGATTTGACTTTCAATAGGTGTGGTTACCGTTTGTTCTACGGTTTGTGCATCTGCACCTGTGTAATTGGCTGTTACCGTTACAGTTGGCGGTGCTATAGATGGGTATTGGCTGACAGGTAAGGTCATGTAACTAATGGCTCCAATGATCGTAATCAATATGGAGATGACCATTGCTGTTACGGGCCTTTTTATAAATACTTCTGAAATCATCCTTTACTTTATTATAGTTATGGGCAAATATTATTGATTGTTTGTAGCCGTATTTTCTACGACTTTGGTGCCTGGACGCAATGAGGCAGCGCCATCTAGAACAATTTTTTGTCCTGCTTCTAAGCCAGAAGTAATTACAACCTTGTCTTCTAATTTATGTCCTAAGGTCACTTGCTTCAACTCCACCTTGCTGCTATCGTTTACAGTGTACACATTAAATACTCCTAATTGCTCAAATACAGCTTTATATGGAATCACAATTTGTTCTTCTGTCGATCTGCTTGCCACATTCAAAGTTGTATTCATTCCAGTACGTAAAGTATTGCTGTTATTTGCGAATGAGGCTCTAATTTTTAAAGTCCCGGTCTGACTATCTACTGCACGGTCAATCGTTACGATTCTTCCTGCTTCGGGGTAGCGTGTTCCATCGGGTAAAGTGATATAAATATCAGAAGAAGAAGATCCTGCTTGTAATTTCGTGAAATCAGCAATATCTCTTTCGTTAATCTGAAATTCAACACCTATTGGATTTGTGGTGGATATCGTATTCAATAGCGTACTTCCTGCACTTACTAAGGCGCCATTACGCACCTGAGAAATACCAACAGTACCCGAGAATGGTGCAAAGATTACAGAACGTTGTAAGTTGGTTTGTGCTGTAGTCAAAGCCGCTTGAGCCGCTTGTACCTGTGCTTTTTGATTATTCACATCTGTCGTTGCATAATCTAAAGTCTGCTTAGCGATCGCATCTTTTTCTGCCAATGTCTGGTAGCGTTGCAAATCTTTTTCTACGCGATCAAGATTTGCTTTAGCAATCGCTAGATTGGCTCTTGCTTGGTCTACGGCAGCTTGGTAGCGCGTGCGATCTATTTCGTAAAGCTTTTGCCCTTTACTGACAGCTGCTCCATCAGCAACGAATATATTCGTAATATATCCCGTTACTTCAGCACGTATCTCCGTCTCCTGCAATGCGATGACAAAGGCTGGATAATTTTTAACTCCAGTCACAATTTCTTTATTTACTAAAGCAGTACTCACTGGCGTAGCAATTTCCGCTTGCTGTACTTGTGCTCCTTTTTTATTATCATTAGAGTTACAGGATTGGATAATTAATCCTGAGCTTATTAATAGCGCTGAGAATAATTGCGTTTTATTCATATTGATATATCTAAGTAGGTTGTTTTAATTGTTTGAAGTTACCGTGCCTAATGCTTTTTGGATATCAAGTTTGCTTGATAATACTGCATATAAAGCGTTTAAGTAGTTGAGTTGAGCTGTTTTCAGATCCGTTTCGGCGGTCATCAATTCCAAATAGGTTTTGACACCTGCGTCATATTGCAATTTGATAGTATTGTACACTTCTTCCGAAAGTTCCATATTGCCTCTGGCATTGCGCCATTCGTTCATATTAGCACGATAAGAAGACATTGCCGCAGAATACTGTGCACTGATTTGGCTTTCTAGATTTTGCAAATCCATTTCCAATCGTTGTTCCTGCAATTCGGATTTCCGAATCTCGTGAATTCTCTTTCCACCTTGAAAGATTGGTACGCTGAGACTTAATCCCACATTGGATGAAGGAATATTGTTTGTATATAAATTAGAAAATTCATTATCTCGGTAGTTCAATCCATAATTAGCGTATGCATTCAATCGAGGTAGAAAATTCCACTTTTGATATTGTGTATTCAGCTTTTGAATTTCACGCAGGTTTTGAATTTGTTGGTATTCCACTCTATTAGCTACGTGAAGCAATTCAGCGGTATCCAATAAGATATTACTCTCCATGCTTTGGTTGGCAAAGGAAAGAGAAATATTAGCTTCCGTCGGGACATTTAAGATTGACTTCAGGTAGTCATATTTATACTTGCGATTCTCGATAGCGGATTTTAAACTGGCTTTCGCATTATTTAGGGAGATTTGTGCTCTTTTGAAATCTGTTTTATCCACTAAGCCTACTTCGTAGCGCGCATTTGCTTCCGCATATTGACGCTCCAGACGAGTGATATTTTCGTTGACTATTTTGATTTGCTCTTCACTAGTCAATATGTCATAATAAGCTTTGCTTACATCCACAATCGTATTGATCTTGGTATTTTCTAAATTCAGATCATTGCTTTGGCGAATGAATTTAGAAGCTCTGGAAGCTTGTAGCAATTGCGGGTTTAGGATTGATTGTTCTGCTTGGAATGTAAGTGCACTGTTGTTTTTTTGACCCATCTTTACATCATTCCCGCCAATATTCACGGTCGGAATTTGAATAGTGTGAGCAAAGCTACCCGTGGCCTGAATCTGAGGCAACCATCCGGAGAGGGCAGAAGCGATTTCTTTTTCCCCAATTTCTTTATCCAGGTGGGCTTGTTTTAAGTCAATTTTATGACTCAACGCGTAATTGATCAAATCATCCAATGTTGCGTTATTGTTCAGTTCGGACGAGGCCGTTTGAGCAAACGATAGCTGTGTAATAGCGCAAAATAAAATGGTGAGTAAGCACTTAAAATTATATTTCATAGTTAATCATTATATTTTATTCCATCCCAAATTATGGTAATGAGGTCTGTAAGTTCTTGTTCGTTATGTTCGTTTCTACCGTATACAATATTCTTGGCGTAGGTGATCGCCGCACCAATGTATGCAGCACAGATGATCTGCTCATTCAATGGTTTGATGGCTTTGTCCGCTATGCCTGCCTGAATAAATTTGATAAAAGCATTTTGGGCGTAAGGTCCTTCTTCATGTTCTTTTGTTCGAATCATTTCATGGTAAGGCGAATTATAAAATTGCTCGAAGAAACATGAATACTCGCGTTGTTCGATGTGAAATTTGCTGAAACTACGGAATACGGTGAAAAACTGTTCCTTATAGGGCATGGAAGGGTGAACGTTTTGGAATATAAAAGCGTACAGCTCCTTTCTACAATACTCAAAAAGATGCAGGATTAAATTTTCCTTCGAAGGGAAATAGTGGTAGATGGTGCCTATGGCAACATCTGCATGTTTGGCAATCTGGCTCATTGGTGTGCCGTGAAAACCATTATCCTTAATAAGCGACAACGTGCTTTTAAAGATATTTTCTGTTTTGTCTGTAAATTGAACGTTCATTCGGTATGCAAATGTAGTAATTGTTTTTTGCTCCCAATGTCAATTTATTGTTATAAAGGAAAGTGCGAAATGCTGTGTATGTTAAATAATTGTTAAGACAACAAATAAATTTGGATAGTGTAAGGATTACACTTATCTTTGTGCTATCATAATTTAGGTTTATAATTGGTTAGTAAAGGTTTTCATTCTCCCCGTTTGAAAACCTTTCTTTATTTTATACCGAAACTATACGAACTTCTTCTACAGTATTCTTATTATGCATATTTACATATTCTTCGAATGAATATAACTGATTCGTGGGGATAGCAGATTTTGGAATTCGGTAACTTTTTTCGTTAGCAATCTTGAAGATATAATCTCCAGCATTGTATTGTATTTGGATTAGATCTGTTGAATGGCTTGATTTTTTCTTTGGAAAAGTATAAAAAACTATTTCTTGAGTTCCTAGTTCTACTAGTGGAGTACTCCAATTATATACGGCCATAGCCAAGTAATATAAAGAGATAAACCATAAGGTAAGATGATACAGGCGAAAGCCTTCACTTGGAGAAAAAACAAGATATAATATTAAAGGAATTAAAGCAATACCAACAAAAAGGTTAGTATAAATAGCATTCTTTTTTCTTAGAATTATCATAAATAGGATTTTGTTATAACCTAATATAAAAATAATTCCCCAAAAAAGTCTATTTATTACAGTCCGCTAAGTTTTTTATTACTTCTTCTTGTGTATATGTAGAGTCGGCATCACCGAAGGTGGTGGTAATGTAGGTCAATATATAGGCTACATCTACATTATTCAGTGTGGGATTCGCAGGCATGATTTGATTGTATTTCTCTCCGTGAATTTCGATTTCACCAGACATACCATTTTTGATAATACATGCTAATTTATCACGGTTCCGAGTGAGATAGTTGTTGTCTGTCAAAGGAGGGTAGAGCTTGCCTAAGCCTTCTCCTTTAGCTCCATGACAATTTTGGCAATGTGTTTTGTAGAGGTTTTGGCCGTTCACCACATATTGCGCGGTTTTAATATCCATATTACCTTGGCAGGAAGCTAATTGAGATAGCCCCAAAAGCATCATGCCGAAAATCACAAGGGTAAAAATAAATTTCATACTACAGAATAAGGCTGCAAAACACCAGATATGCACTTGGTCGTGTGGCTTATGCGCGTACACTTAGCCATCAATTTTATTATTGAAGATTGATTTTGCTATTGTAAAAGCAAAATCAATCTATCGTACTGGCAATTACTTGTATTCTGCCAATAGAATGTCCATGTCTTTCATCAGCTTTTCTGTTTCTTCTTCGCTGGTTCCATCATAGACTCCTCTAATATATTTGTTGTGATCGATCAATACCAAATATCCCGAATGATCGTATCCTCCCGGAACATTTTCATCTTCCTTAGTGAAAACTAGATATTTATCTGATATGCCGTAAATAGCTGATTTTGATCCAGTAACAAATTGCCACTGATCATTGTCAACACCTAACTTCGTAGCATATGATTTCAGGATATGTGGCTGGTCATATTTAAAGTCAATACTATGGGATAGGAAAGCTACACCTTCATTTCCCTTGTACTTTTGATAGGCCTTTAACACATTACGTTGCATAGTCGGGCAGATACTTGGACAATGGGTAAAGAAAAAGTTAGCCACATAGATTTTGTTGTCAAAATCCTTATTGCTGATCAACGTGCTATCTTGATTCAAAAATTGAAATTCAGGAATAGCAGCATATACAGTGTCCACTACCGTCTTACCATCTACGACTTTTTCGACCACATCTCTTTCACCTATTATAGGTAATTTTTGTGTTTTTGATTCGCAGGCTATAAAAGTAATTGTTACTGCAGCTAAAGCTAAAATATTCTTCATCATATGCATTAAAATTTGCCCAATTTGGTATTACTTTCTAAAGAAACATCTTCGAATTGTTTTTTCATGGCTTTGACTTTTTCGATTTCAGCCTTTTGATAAGTTACATCGGTACTATCCGGTGTATAATCTCTCATCCATGTCATCATATTATCGGTAGCAGATTCCAAATTTTGCTTAAGGGTTTCTAATTCCGATTTCACAGTAGCTGTATCGAGGGTATTGTCTTTTTTTGCAATGCTGCCTAAGTTCTCCAATATAGAGTCGATTTTTAATGTAGCACGGTCAAAATGTGCTATCTGCGGCATGATTTCATCATGTACCTGAATTGCTTCTTCGGACAGATTTTTCAATTGTGAAGCATCATTGTTGGATTGCTGTTGGCAGCTGTTTAATGTCGCCAAGGCGATAATAGCTGCAAGAATAGTTTTTTTCATCTGATTACAGTTTAAGCTGTTTTTACCTTTTCTTTTTCAATATGTTTAAGTAGACTAAAGTCGAAAGTCAAATCTCGGATATATATTTCATTTTGACAAACTGCACACTTCACTCCATTTTTGTCAATCACCTCCGTCGTGAAGGTTTTGATGATTTTTCCTTTTGCTTTAATTGTTTTGTATGCCTCTTCGATCTCTGAATCATCCAAAGTAATACGATACGTTAGATCGGTACTTCCAGGCTTCAGATAATCAATTTTAGCGGATTTTAGCCAGGCTACCGTCTTTTTTAAACCCCTTTTTTTGAAAACTTGGTCTAATAAAATGGGATGCATAGGATCCAATGCGGAGAAAATAGTACCTCCAAATACGGTTTTGTTGGAATTTATATTTAAGAAACTCTTATAAATCTTAACCTCTGCACCTTTGAAACCGTCATATATTTTCTTCACCCATATGCGTTGAAATAAAAAGGGTGGATAAGTACGTAAAACCCATTTAAGACTTGTCGGTGATAATTTCATTCTGCAAAAGTACACTTTCTTGCCTTTTGTACGGTCAAATGTGCGCAATATGTTGTTTTAAAAAAAATTGTGCACTATCTTTCTTCTCTAATCAGCTGAAAAAATGAAACCTAAAAATAATGTCGTTCTGCTGGTCATCGTGGCAGCTTTGGGCTATTTCGTTGATATATACGATTTAATAATTTTTTCTATCGTCCGCATCCAGTCGTTCCAAGATATCGGTGTGCCTCATGAGCTTATGCGTAGCAAGGGTGAATTCGTCCTGAATATGCAAATGGGTGGATTGCTGTTGGGCGGATTGATCTGGGGTATTATAGCCGACAAATATGGAAGAATTAAGGTTTTGTTTGGATCCATCCTTTTATATTCGTTAGCCAATATTTATAATGGTTTTGTGCAAGATGTCCATACCTATGCGATTATACGTTTTATCGCTGGTATCGGTCTCGCTGGCGAATTGGGGGCAGGCATTACTCTAGTCAGTGAAAGCATGCCTAAAGGAAAGCGTGGCTATGGTACTATGATTGTGGCAGGTGTAGGGGTTTTGGGGGCGATTCTCGCGTATTACGTGTCCGAATGGTTTGATTGGCGTACAGCTTATTTTGTAGGCGGAGGTATGGGACTTCTGCTGCTGTTGATGCGGGTAGGCACCTTTGAATCCGGACTTTTTGCGCATACTGCTTCTCAGCAACATGTCGAAAAAGGGAGTTTGAAACTACTTTTCCGAAGCAAAGAGCGTATTGTTCGATATATTTATTGCCTATGTATCGGTTTGCCCATTTGGTTTGTAGTAGGTGTATTGGTTACGCAGTCTCCCGAAATTGGCAAAGCATTGGGAGCTCCTGTCATATTGAGTGCAGGAAAAGGGGTGATGTTTACTTACCTGGGAATTTCGATAGGAGACTTCCTTGCAGGATTATTGGCGCAATGGCTGAAATCAAGGCGTAAAGTGGTATTTATTTGCCAGATATTGATTGTGCTGACGTCGATAGCGTATTTGACAAGTCAAGGAATAAGCGAAGAGCGTTTTATGTGGCTGGCTTTTCTGATGGGACTAGGAGTGGGGTATTGGGCGACATTTGTCACCATTGCTGCAGAACAGTTTGGCACGAATCTGCGCGCCACTGTAGCGACTACTGCACCTAATTTTGTGCGAGGCGCATTGATTCCATCGACTATACTCTATGGATTTTTGATAAATCAGTTTGGAATTATTACGGCTGCTATCCTGACTTTGTTACTTTTGACAGGGATAGCCGTATTTGCGCTGTCACAATTGAAAGAAAGCTTTGATAAAGATTTGAATTATAATGAAGAGTAGGAGATAATAGTTATTTACCTATCCGGGCACTTTTTACAGCGCTTTCCCTTTTTATATTTTTTACAACATTTCTTCAGGGCACAACACGAAAAATCAGCAAAAGGATTAAAACCTTTTGCTGATTCTTTTATATCAATCAAAACCTCCTGTTGATTCAACTCACTTTGCAAACTCATGCTACAAAGATAGTTATTTAGAATGATTTTAAATTAAATAAAATTTAATTTTTGTCTTAAATCTTGTGAAATTATATCTGTGGCTGAGTTAATTACTGCAGGATCGTCCGTGTTATTGATTATTACTTTGTCCGTGATCTCTTTATAAGGCAATAAATATGTGTTGTAGGAAGGAACAACATGATTTATCCATTTGTACATCACATCGTCATGGTCATAACCGCGTTCCAATAGGTCTCTCTTAAGTCTTCTCTCTAGCGCAACATCTTCATTGGCATCCAAAAAGATGCGGTAATCTAACAGATTATTCACTTCTTCGTAATGAAAAATAAATAAGCCCTCTACGATTAAGATGGGAGCCGGTTTAATTTCAAGCATTTTAGGCTTGATGTTGGGATTGTTGAAAGTGTATTCTTCCTTATAAATTGTTTTGCCGTCGAATAAGTCTTTGATGTCCTTGTAGAATGCATCGCGATCTATCGCTGTCGGCAAGTCAAAATTATACAACCTATTTTCTTCCTGCGTTTTTGTATTAGCGGGGATATAATAATCGTCTTGTGAGATTAACGTTACATCTGAGTCCTTGAAATGATTTAAGAAACTTTTCAAAAAAAATGTCTTACCTGACCCGCTACTTCCCGCGATACCAATTACGTATGGTTTATCCATTTAAAGTGTTACTGAATAATTATTAATTCAAGGGCATACCATAAGTGATTTCTACTTGAAATCTTTTGTCCAAAATACCAATAGATGAGGCTACTGATTTTGATAGTATCACTATTGCTCCTTGTGTTTCGTGGTTGTCAGAGAATTTTCCGACAACTTTTGCAAAGGTAACACTTCTATTCATAGGATTTGTAATTTTTAATATAGTTCCTATGGGAGCTGTCTTGTGAAGTGCCAGACTTATTTGGTCATTATTTTCTAAATCGTTCATCCATACGCCTACACCTTTTTCTTTGGTCTCTCTAATGCCGTATTTGTTTGGCTTGAAGCTCGAATCGTCGATAGGATTATTATTCTCTAATACTTCTTGAATAGGAGGTTGTACGATTTCGGGTTCTATTGGAGGTAGCGCACGATTTGGTATTTTGAGGATTTGTCCTTCTCTTAACGAGTCAGAAGTAAGGTCGTTCATGCGTTTGATATCATCGACAGAGATACCAAAGCGTCGAGAGATGGCATATAGTGTTTCGCTCTTGCCTACTTTATATTCGGTAATATCATTGGGATTGACTAGCACAGGCTTATTGCTAGTGTTGCTTGAGCTTGTCGTGGGTTGTGGAGTAGGTAGTGCGGGGCGGCTTTCAACTGCGGCTCCACGCGGAATGCGTACCGTATCGCCTACACGCAAATTCTTTTTATTGTTGGCTGCCATGATTTCATTGACAGGTGTATTGTAGATGCGGCTTAGTTGATAGTATGTTTCTTTCGTTTTCAAACGGTGAATTACATACCGCTTGCCATTTATATTCTCCGTGCCGATGGAATCAAGCGCGATTTTCAATCTGTTTTCAATATTCAATTCTTTGGCTTGCAGGTTCTCTACAGCGGGAAAAGCTAAACCAAGTGCAAATAAAAAAGATAATTTATGATACGTTTTAAAGTTTTTTTTCTGCTTCATATCTTACAATTATACTAAATACGAGGAAATTTTCATTTTATTACTTGATAAAAAGAAAATATGATCTTTGACAGTAAAATAGGGTTGAGGGATTAATTTGTCCATGTCCTCAATTATAACTTTAGTGTCAAATAACTCATTTCTAGAAGATAAGGTTAGGCTTAGATCGTATTGATTGGCAGTCTGGGTGTGGTATGACCAAAGAAATAAATCTTTATACGGTTGTAACCAGATTTGGTCGATAAAAGAAATCTGATTCAAAAACGAAGGCACTGTTCCTTGAAATGGGATAGGGTATCGGATATCACGTACAGGAAATGATGTCTCAAAATATGGCGTATTAGAAACTTCTCCCGTCACGATGTCTATATAAAAAAATAGTCCGGATGGAATAGAGCGATGATACGCTTGAATTACCTTGTTGAATACTTCTTTAATAACATATTCCATATAGGTGAATACCGTGCTTTTGGTAGGAATATGAATGACTTGAATACCCGCCTGAATAGGGGAATATTCGCCAAATCTTTTGAGAATAAGATAATCACCTTGAATGTCCTCTAGCGTCCATTCGCGCGATTCACTTTGAAATTGTTCTAAAAGTATGTTCCCCTTAAAATCCAGCACATAGAATATAGGAAGTGTAGAATCTGGATCACGGCATTCGATAGCTAATTGGTTATTCATGCAGTCCACTTCGATTTTCCAGATCGGATAGGGAAAATTTCGCTCGAATACGTTATTTATTGTATATTTATTCATACCAATGCTCACAGCTATGCTACACAAATTTACTAAATCTATTCTTTTATTCGGGTTTTTAGTAATGGCAATTATGTCACATGCCCAATCGATATTCAAGACGGATCTCAAAGAAGATGTCGGTCCCAATTCTTGGCGCATTATAAAAAAATCTTATGATCAAGCACTTGTGGAAAAGGCAGACTTCTTTCTTATCGAAATGAATACTTTTGGTGGAGCTGTCAATTTTGCTGATTCGATAAGGACCTTGCTGCTCAATTCTCCTATCAAGACTGTCGTCTATATCAATAATAATGCGGCTTCTGCGGGTACATTGATTTCTTTGGCGTCGGATTATATTTTTATGCAAAGTGGTTCTTCATTGGGAGCAGCGAGTGTAGTCAATCCACAAGGAGAGATCATGCCCGAGAAATATCAATCTTATATGCGTGGATTGATGCGTGCTACAGCGGAAGCCAAAGGACGTGACCCCAAAATCGCGGAAGCTTTTGTAGACCCTTCTATTTCTATCCCGGAAATCAAACAAGATGGTAAAATATTGACGTTCACGGCAGCAGAGGCAGCGAAGGCGAATATTATCAATGCTGAGGTAAAAAGTAGGAATGAGGTATACCAACAACTGAATGTACAACCGTCCAATGTGAAGTCTTATAAAAAGAGCTGGGTGGATAATGTCATTGGTTTCTTAGTTAATCCAATTGTGCATGGATTGCTGATTATGGGTATCATCGGCGGAATATATTTTGAGTTACAGACACCGGGTATAGGATTTGCACTTGTACTCGCTACGATATGTGCCGTGTTATTTTTTGCACCATTATATCTACAGGGATTAGCGGATAATTGGGAAATTGCTATTTTCATACTTGGGGTTATCTTATTAGCCTTGGAAGTATTCGTTATACCCGGATTTGGGGTTGCGGGAATATTGGGTATAATTTTCGTTTTGTGTGGACTTTCATTCTCGATGTTAGCGAATGACTTTTTTGATTTTAAAATTTCTAAACCAGGCGTATTAATGAATTCATTTTTAATTGTGATAGGAGCAATGGTGTTGTCTGTGGTATTATTAGTCTTATTTGGCAGAAATATATTGCAATCACCTGCCTTCAAAAGATTGGTGCTTGCCGACGAGCAACGTGCGGATAGTGGATATACTTCTTCTGTACCGAAAGTAAATTTGATAAATAAAACAGGTATCACGCGCACTGTCCTTCGTCCTTCTGGGAAGATTGAAGTAGATGGCGTATGGTATGATGCAGTTGCTTTAGATGCCTATATTGATATGGGCGAACAAATTATCGTCGAGAAGCACGAGAATTATAATTTGTTTGTGCGTAGAGTGGCTGACAAAACCTTGCAATCTTAACACAACAAAAGGGCTTGAAAATTTTTCAAGCCCTTCTTTATTTTATGATTCCTAATTTATCGATCACAATTCGCAAACCAAGTTTTACCATCTTTGGTATAATTAATACTTAATTCAGAAGCTGAAATCGATATTGATCCAAATTCTCCATCTTCTAAGATAATTACATTGCCTTCACCTTTTTTCATTTTAATTCCATTTAAAGAAGGAATAGCATCCGAAAAATTGAAATTATAGGTGTCCCCAACTTTAGCTACGGTCACCGAACCATTCGTATTGCTTTTTAATTCTGAAAGTCCTTCTGAATAGCGTACAGTTCCTTCGTATTTACCTACGAATAAAGAATTGTCTGTGGGGTCATCATCTTTGCTACAAGCTGTAAAGGCAAAAACTGTAATTAATAATAAACTCAGGATTTTAATAGTGTTTTTCATACATGTTTAATTAGTGTGTAACAAATATTTTATAATCAACATGAAAAATGCAACCACTATGCCATCCTGCATTTTGTTGAGCTGTTTTAACGTATGTTTAACAGTTTTATCGAGACTTAATATCAAAATAGACTAAGCTGGGAAGATTCTCCTGTACGTCTATCAATTGACCCATATTCAAAGGGTTTTAGATTTAATTTGTTCTTGACACAATGCAATTTGAAGACACTTCGTATGATTTCAGCGATATTTCCAGAGCCTTTCATTCGTTCTCCAAAATTAGAATTATTGACTTGTCCATGGTGACAACTACTGATAGCATTCCAGATCTTGGAACTTCTATCGGGATAAGCAACCTCTAACCAATCTTTGAATATTTCTCCGATCTGCCCATTCAAGCGCACGATAATATAATTAGCCCATTGGGCTCCAGCTTCGGCTGCGGCTTTAAGAATCTGTGGTATCTCGCTATCAGTTAGTCCGGGGATGATAGGCGCTACATTAACACCCATCGGTACATTGCAGTTAGCGAGTTCTTCGATCACTCGTAGTCTTTGCTTGGCGGTCACGGTACGAGGTTCTACTTTTTGCCGGGTATCTTCGGTAAGTGAGTTTATCGACAAAAAAACTTTAATTAGCCCTAATTTTGCTAGTTCGCTAAGGATATCCTTGTCACGTAGTATCAAGGCATTTTTTGTAATAATGCTTATTGGCTGCCGATAGTGTAATGCTATTTGAAGGATATTTCGTGTAAGTTCTTTGTCTCGCTCAATAGGTTGATAACAATCGGTGTTACCCGAAAGATGAATGGGAGTGAAGTTCCAATTTTTGCGTGTAATGAATTGTTCGAAAAGAGCGACTGCATTGGTTTTAACTATGATTTTCCGTTCGAAATCCAGTCCTGAGCCCATATCCCAATATTGGTGCGAATTGCGTGCATAGCAGTAGATACACCCGTGTTCGCAGCCTTGATAGGGATTCGCAGAATAGGCCATACCTACATCGGGACTCTCTACTTTGTGCACTAAACTTTTAGCTTCTGAAGGAATAAAAAGTGTTTTATTGGAGGTTTCATCAAAGGAATCAATGGCCTCAATATGAAATTGGCCATATGTATCGTTGACAAAATTATTCTGTGGATTATATTGCGCACCTCTACCTTTTATGTAATTTCTTCCATCCATAAAGGTAAAATTACTAAAAATATTAGCAAAATAAAATTAGCGTTGCTGATTTTTTAAGTAATGGTAGGTTTCTATTTGCGATTGACAAGCTACATCCTCACTTCGCACATACTTATTGCTTAATAGATTGTTTAATCTTCGGGCTTTTATATTGTCACGGAGTTGGATATGAAGCATATCGAGCAACTGTTTTTTGATATTTTTATTTATAACTCTGACAGCAGCTTCGATACGATAATCCAGGTTTCGGGTCATCCAATCGGCAGAAGAAAGATACATCAGTTCTTTGCCTCCCTGATAGAAATAGAGCACACGCGCATGCTCTAAGTATTCATCCACAATACTGATTGCTTCCAACGGCTTAGCAAAAGTTTTTTGGTTTTTGGCGCAATAAATGCCACGTACAATCATTTGTATGGTGACACCTGCTTCGGCTGCTTCATACAATTTTTTGATCAGCTGCTTATCGCTGAGAGCATTGATTTTGATAATAATATGCGCTTTTCGGTTTGCCAGAGCCTCGCTAATTTCTTTGTCTATATGCGCAAGAATTTGGGTACGCATATGTGTGGGAGAGAATAAAATTTCTTTTCCCAAAGCTAGATTTTCATCGAGGTTGGCTTGAGGATTTCGAAGTGTATCGAATACTTTGTCCATGTCCGCCATAATATCTTTGTGGCTGGTCATCAGACAAAAGTCGGTATAGAGTTTGGCGGTTTTCTCATTCATATTGCCGGTGCTGACAAAACCATATTTGAAGCTACTTTCTTTGGTTCGCTTTTCAATCACACAGAGCTTTGCATGTACTTTGCGATTGGGAATTCCGACCAATACCTCAATGCCATCGTTCTCAAAACGTTCTTTCCACAAAAGATTATGCTGTTCGTCAAATCGTGCACGCAGTTCCAGCATGACTGTAACATGTTTTCCATTGCGCTGCGCGTTCACAAGGGCATTGCCTATTTTAGAATTGGGTGCCAAACGATAGGCTGTAATCTTGATGGAAGCCACATCGGGGTCAATAGCTGCTTCGCGAAGCATGTCAATGACATGGTCAAAGTCATGATAAGGAAAGGCCAATAGCACATCTTTTTTGGCTATGGTATTCGCTATCGGCAATTTGTTGTTGAGATCGGGATGATGAAAAGAGGTTCGCTCGATCGGTAATTTCTGCCTTTTGAAGACATTCGGGAAATCCATAAAGTCTTTGAAATTGTGGATTTTGCGTCCCGGAATAATGCTGTCTTTTTTTGTAATATCCAATTTTTTGAAAAGAAACTCCACTAGTTGCGGGTGCATATTTTCGTCAAATACAAAACGTGTTGGCTTTCCTTTACTTCTGGTTTTGATTGCTTTCGCTATCTTCTCGGCCAGATTGGTATTAATATCATTGTCCAAATCAAATTCCGCATCGCGAGTAATTTTGAATGCATGTGCATGAAACTCATCAAAGCCAAAAAAGGAGAATATATAAGGAAGATTATATTTGATGATGTCTTCCAATAAGATGACATGAATTTCCTGTTTGGGCGACGGCAGTATCGCAAACCGACCTAATAAGGGGGTTGGAATTTCGATAATAGCATATTTCAAATCCTCGGATTGATTCTTTTTACCCATGACAATACCCAAATACAGGGACTTGTCACGCACATAATTCATCGGTCTGTTAGCATCCAGTAGAAGTGGAATCACACTAGATTCGACCTGTTTCAGGTAGTAATCTTTCACAAAATTCTGCTGATCTTCGTTCAGATCCTCACTAGACTTAATAAATACGCCTTGCTTGCCCATTTCTATTTGAACATCATCCCATACTTTGTCAAACTTTTTTTGCTGCTTGATCAGTCGATGGTTGAGTTCCTCTAGGATAAGTTGAGGTTTTTCAAAGAAAATTTGCTTGGCAGACTTTTCATCTACCAATAGGGCTCTTTTCAAGCCGGCTACCCGCACACGGAAAAATTCGTCTAAATTATTAGAAAATATACCTAGAAATTTAATGCGTGAAATCAAGGGTACGGTAGAATCTGCCGCCTCTTGCAAGACCCGCCCATTGAAACTCAACCAACTGATATCTCTAGGTATATATTTTCTTGCCATCGTTTTTGTTTTTCGTTGCTTAATTGGTGTGCATCGAATAGCCCAACTTTATTGTGTTCCTCTTCTTTTAATGATATTTATCGCTTCATATTTCGATGTATCATAATGCGGAGGGTCTATGTGAAGTGTAGTGGGATAGGGTTTATTCTTGTCGAAAAAAAACACGCGTGTCACACTATTGAAGTCATTCGTCGGGAAAAGTTTGGCGCAATCTTCATATTTCGCATTATGCAGATCACCTACAGTGAGCGCATATATGCGTTCTATACCTCCTTTATTTTGTTCATTACGTACAAAAGCGACTTCTTCAAAATCACCAGGAATATCTTTAATACTTGGCTGGCTATAGGAATCCCATATCATATAACCTAATATCAAGATGATAGGTACAGCTAGGAACCATACCTTTTTGTTTTTTTTTCATGTATTATAAATTGATTTGGATATTCAAAAGTTTGTAAAACTCTTTCAGTATTTGTTGATGGCCCGGCCATGCAGGTGAGGTTACCAGATTGCCATCGACTACGGCTTGATCAGCAGGAATATTTTTCCATGTTCCTCCAGCCAATTCGATATCGGGACCTACTGCGACATAAGCGGTTAAGGTGCGTCCTTCTAATACTTTGGCTGTTGTCAGTACTTGGATACCATGACAGATGGCTGCTACAGGTTTGTTGGCTTCGAAGAAGTGCTGCACAATCTCAATCACTCGCTTGTTGAGCCTAATATATTCTGCGGACCGACCACCTGCAATGTACAACCCGTCATATTCTTCGGGATTGACTGCATCGAAATCTTTGTTAATTGCAAAATTGTGCCCACGTAGTTCTTTATAGGTTTGGTCGCCTGTAAAGTCGTGAACCGCTGTCGGTACGACATCACCTTTCTTGCGGTCCGGTGCAATTGCATCCACGTCTATACCTACAGAGCCCATCGCTTGAAAGGGGACCATTGCTTCATAATCTTCTACATAATCACCTACTAGGAGTAATACTTTCTTTGCCATTTTGTTATGTTTTAGGGTAATTAATAGATAAACCTTTAACTTTCTGTATTGTTTTCAAACTTCTCTTTAAGTGTGCGCTTTGTTTTACGGACTTTAGCTTCCAATTGACTGCGCAATAGCATATTGGTGACTCCTTTGCCTTCTTCAAAGTTGTTGTTGAACTCCGGTAGCGAAAAAGTGTCCAGTACTTCTGCACCATCGTAGGGCAGTCGCTGCTCGGCAATACTTAATACCGATTGGCCACCGCGTGCGCCTGGGCTTGTAGCCAATAAAAATACAGGCTTACCATTGAATATTTTACGCCCTTTAATACGCGACACCCAATCAATGATATTTTTGTAGCATGCATTATAGTTTCCATTGTTCTCTGCAAACGAGATTAAAATAAAGTCCGCCCAATCAATTTTACCAGCAAAATCATAGGCTTGCTGAGGTATGCCGTGTTCGACTTCATAATCTACCGAAAATATAGGCATACTGTAGTCATTGAGGTCGATAACTTCTTTTATATCATCAAACTCTTTATAGTACTTAGCGACACTTGTCACCAATTTTTTATTAATGGATTTGGAGCTATTACTGGCTCCGAATGCTAAAATTTTCATGTTTCTAATATACTTATTGCGAATTGTAGGTGTGTAATATTGAAGTCAGAATCATATTATGAAGTTATGAAAAAAGGGTCGATATTTATCAACCCTTCCTACTTGAATTTAATTTAAATGTGTTTATTCTTTTTTCATATCCTTGATCAGTGATGCTCCAAAATAAAATAAGACAGCAACTCCCGCAATACAGCCGATTATCAATATGATTTTCCCGCTTTTATTGTCCGAAGCGGCTTTTGACGAAGCATTCTGCATATGTAATTCAGAGACTATAGCTTCCTTTGTAACCTTTGAAAAATCCATATTAAGTTTTGCCAAGTCATAGATGGGTGGCTTCCATGTGGTATCAGCTTCTAAAGTATACTGCTCTCCCTTTTGTAAGAGTGCCACGACAGATATGGGTTTTTGGTATAGTGTAATGCTATCTATCCGCAAAGGCGGGTTATCATCATTTTGTATTTCGATATAGAATGTCTCTGGGTATTCACTCGCCGGTAATTCTATTTGCCGCGCATTTGCATTCTCTAAATTAAAATAATAGTCTCCAATATGGCCACTCCGATTTTTCTTTTTATTAGAAACATGCTCTTTGCTATACAAGCGAGCTGTTCGGGTAAAATAGGTCGGATTGGAAATGTGGAATTGGATAATATCGACCATGGACCGGCCCGCTTTTGAGATTTTTAGTCGTGTTATTTTTTCATTTTTGATTTCTTGAGTTGCTAAGCGTATTTGTTTTAATTTCTCGAAGTCTTGTTCAATGTTGCCTATTTCTATGTGACCAATCTTCAATACATTAATTGGAGCAGAGCGCTTGTCATCCATGCGAATACGGATATATGTATAATCATTCAACGGGAAATGAATAGGGGCAAGTATTGACGTTTCTGCCGTGCTTTGGAGATTCTCCAGTACGCCGTGATTTTCAAGTGCAAACCATTCCTCCTTATTGTGACTTCCTTCTATACTGTAATTTTTACTGATGTTAGTGTTAGCAATTTCTAGTACATAGTTGCTTACTTTCCGCTTAGTAGGATTTTGAATGATGAATATCTGTGTACTATCCGTTGAGATTTTATCATAAGCCACGGTTGCAAATTTTGTATAATCCAATGCTTTTTGGATAAAAATATAGGGCACTTCATGACCATTTTTGTCTTTTATCCTAATCATGCTTACAGCATTGCCAACTAAGGATCTAAACTCCTGTGGTATAGTTATACGGTGATATTCAGTGTCTGTAGGATTGATCTTTGCCTTGCCTTGCTGTCCCCATCCTAACGAAGGAAGGCAAAAGGTAGCGAAGATAATAGCATTAAAAATAAGATACTTATAATGGTTTTTTGTCATTTTCTACAACGAGTTTTTTAATTTTTTGATAAACAAAAGATATAATTAATATCAATATCCCCAATAATATAAATGCAATGATTTTGCCTGTTTCGGATACGTCCCGGATATCGAAAGTAAAGAGTTTCAAGATCGTGATACTTAATAGCACCAAGGCAATAATTCGAATGGTTTTGATTTGTTTTTTTATGCCAAATATTAATAGTGCAAATGATATTATACCCCACAATACCGGAAATATGACTTTGATGACAAACTTCTTCTGCATATAAAATTCTTCCCAATTCGCCGTCTGGAATAAAAAGACAGTATTAGTTTCTACACTCAACATATAGGTTATGAAAAATGCTACAAACCACGGTGCAAAGGATTTAATGGTCAGACTGTCTAAAGCTTCGAATATATGCTTCTTCACGTATAGCCATACCTGATATAGTAATAAGGCTAAAGACAAGTAATGGAAGTTGAATGCGTACGGAAAATTCATTGGGCCGTAGAAAGCTTCTTCCTTTTCATAAATAGGCAATCTATAGGCTAGTAATATATAGACTAACATATTAAATACAATAAGGATATTGCCCCATCGCTGTAGATTGTTCTTCTTATGAAGAATATACAATAATGCAGAAGTGTAGAGCATATGATATGCGTACTTGAAAAACATATTTGTGCCCCAATTAGTAAAATAGCCATTCATCTGGTAGTTGATTTCAACAAGAGGTAAGATGTATCCTAAAATCAATGCGAGATTGAATACCAGAATCCTATAAGGCCTATTTTTTAAGTCAACATTGAAATAGCGGAAAGTAAATTCATGACGTGAGAATAACCGATAGGTGGTAATTAATGAGCCGATAAAAATAAGCGCTGTGATAAATTGTAGGTTGAATACAAAAACATAAGGCACTTGGTAAAACGCGTAATATTGCATATCCATGATGAGGCTTATGAAGGCAAGTAACTGTACAATAATTCCCGCCAGAGTAAAGCCTTTCATGTTAGATTTTTGACTTAACCAAAATAATAATACAGCTTCACAGGCCCAGAAAATAGTAATATAGTTGCCTTCGAATTGAATAGGCAGGGTGACAGTACCTAGCGTCAATGCTAATCCAATCAATGCATAGATAATATTCTTATCGAACTTATATTTTTTATAAATAGTATAAGCAAATAGGATGTTGATGAAACCTAACGATATACTGAATAGCCCCATGTAATCGGGGTTGATACGCTGGATGATATGACATCCAATGGCAAAATATAACGCAGTTGAACTGAGTAGGGCACCAATTTCATAATTTGCGAACTTATTTTTATGGACTACATTGTTGATAATAAATGCGATGCTAAAGATGAAATAAAATAAACTGCAGTATATCAATGCATTACTTAATAGTTGCGAGCTGGGGATAGCTATAGTGCCGTACCATCCGAACACCACTATTATTGTTGCAATCAATGCGGTGAAATTGACAATAAACCACCTTTTGTAATACGATATGATGAGCATGCCGCTGTTCAAAATCAACAAATACGTCAACAACACATGGTAATTCCCATCCCCTGTACTTACCATAAATGGTACAGCAAATCCTGCCAGAGTTGACAAAACGCCTAATTCCTGACGATCGTATGCAATAGAAACAAAAACACTAAATAGAGTAATGACTATCATAATGGCAAATGCGGTAGTCTGAGAAAACAACTGATAGTCGTGAAATGCGATGGCAATTGTAAAATAAAATACGGCAATAGCACCTGCTACCAATACAGAGCTGAAAGCCTTGAATTTAAGTCTTAGGCGATGCGCTATTATCAATATCATTCCACCGGCTAGAATCCCAATGCCTACGCGTGCAGGTTCATTAATCCATTCTTTGGCGATGGCATAGCGCACAAAGAAACTAATACCCAATACAAGAATGATGATACCGATTTTGTTTATCAGATTCTCCCCAATAAATTTTTCTAGATCGGGGTTGTTTTCCTTAAACTTTTCATACCAAGACATACGTGGTTGGGCAATTACCTCTTGACGACTTACTGCAGGTTGATATTCGGGAATAGGAGGTGGGATAGGTGTATTCCACACAACCTCCTCTACAAACTCTTCCTCAACTTCAGCCACTGGTGCAGGTATTTTTTCTTCTTCCACAGTAGGCGAGGTGTCTATTTCCTCTTCCTGACTAATTACTTGGGGACTAGGTGTCGGCTCGGCAATTATACTTTCAGGAGCTTGAGGGACTACATTTGAATTCAAGGACTCAATTAATTTTTTAATTGATTTTAACTCGTCAAATGTAAGTTTTAAGCCTTCCCTTAGTTTTCTGATCTCTTTGTTCTGATTCGAAATGTGGTACAAAAGCAAACATATTATGGTCAAGAACAAGATGGCTTCCATCAGATTACATGTATTTGGTTATAAGAAGTAATTTTTAATAATACAAAATAGAATATTTTGCCGAATATTTAATTTCGAATTAAATATAGGTATAAATAAAAATAGGCTAAAGAATTATCTTTAGCCTATTTCATTTTATAGTATTTATATCAATTATACATTGAAGCGGAAATGCATGATATCCCCATCTTCTACGATATATGTTTTTCCTTCTACACTTAGTTTGCCAGCCTCTTTTACCGCATTTTCAGAACCATAGTGAACAAAATCAGCATATTTTATAACTTCAGCACGGATAAATCCTTTTTCGAAGTCAGTATGAATTACTCCAGCCGCTTGAGGAGCAGTGAATCCTCTTTCGATCGTCCACGCACGCACTTCCTGCACACCTGCTGTGAAATATGTAGCTAGATTTAATAGCGAATATGCCGCACGAATCAATTTGTGCACGCCTGATTCTTCTAAACCTAAATCTTCCAAAAACATTTTACGTTCTTCATAGCTTTCTAGTTGAGCGATTTCGGATTCGATCTGAGCAGAGATAATTAATACCTGCGCATTTTCATCTTTCACAGCTTCTTTCACACGTTCTACATAAGCATTACCTGTATTTACCGATGCCTCATCAACATTACATACATACAGGACAGGTTTTACAGTCAATAGCGTCAAATCAGCAATGTACTCAAAATCTTCTTCCGATATTGGCGCTGTACGTGCCGATTTACCAGATTCTAAGTGCTCTTTGACTACGGAAAGGATTTCAAACGTCTTTTTAGCGTCTTTATCACCTCCAGTTTTTGCCATTTTCTCAACTTTTTGAATACGCTTTACGACCGTATCCAAATCTTTCAGCTGAAGCTCGGTATCTATAATTTCTTTGTCGCGGATAGGGTCTACTGAACCATCTACATGGATTACATTCCCATCGTCAAAACAACGCAAAACGTGAATGATTGCATTTGTCGTACGGATGTTGCCCAAAAATTGGTTTCCAAGACCTTCACCCTTTGATGCTCCCTTTACTAAACCCGCAATGTCTACGATCTCGATAGTATTCGGAACGATGCGCTGAGGATTTACTAATTCAGCTAATTTATTAAGACGCTCATCAGGTACAGTGATGACACCTACATTTGGTTCTATTGTACAGAATGGAAAATTCGCTGCTTGTGCTTTTGCATTGGACAGACAGTTGAATAATGTTGATTTACCTACGTTTGGTAGGCCTACGATACCACATTGTAAAGCCATAAATTCTTTATGCTGTAAGATTTTAAAATTTGTGCAAAGATAACAAAATACTGCAATACTGAATCAGATACTTTTTAAATCATTGAGATTAAAAGTCTTAGCCTTCTTTTACAAAATTTAACATTTACGCCATTAATCTTTACAGCGATAGCTGAAGTCATACCAATAACAAAACATTAATAATAGGAGGTAACCATGAAAAAACTGCTTTACTTTACATTACTGATAGGAGGATTATTTGTCTTCAATCAATCCGCTAAGGCGCAGGTGAATGTTAATATAAATCTCGGCTCTCAACCTATGTGGGGTCCTGTAGGCTATGATTATGTTCGCTACTATTATATACCAGAAATTGATGTTTATTATGACGTAGCGAGTCGTCGATATACTTATCTCCAAGGTAATCGTTGGGTCACCAAATCCAAATTACCTGGACGCTATAAAAAATTTGATATCTATCGCTCATACAAGGTCGTAATAAACGATCGCAACCCGTGGCATTACCATTCTAAAAATAGATCGAAATATAGACATTATGCCTCGCATAGACATCAGCCAATCTTAAGAGATGCGCCGCGCCATCATCATGGCAGAGGTGGTCATGTTGTAGAACGAAAAGCACCTTCAAAACAAGTAAAACATCACAAAAAGGATAAGAACTATAAAAAAAATAACAGTCACAAGCATAGCCATAAGCGGTCTTAGCTTTTAGAAAAAATTTTATTGAAATACATTTGTTTACATTTAAATGAGAAAGTCGACTCCTATACGGAATCGGCTTTTTATTTTGTAGTATATATATGACTAATTTTAGAGAAATTTATTGCCAAATCAATCATTCAATACATTTTTTGACTACTTTTGTTGGTAATATAATACATTCAAAATGTTGAAAATTTCGAGGGAACTATTTGGGGTTTGCAGCCTAGTTCTCGCTTCAATTGGATTTACGTCTTGCAATAACTTATCTTCCCCTGTTTTTGGATCACAAACACATGACTCGCTTAGTGGTAAAGTAGACGAAAATGTTTTACAGCGTCCCAAATTACATGGTAAATGGGATTCGCTGCGACGAAATCAAATCGTTTTCACCGTTGATAGCCTTAATCCTATTAGCGTAAAAATGCAAAAGCAGAAACTCAAAGATTCGCTACGTAGGGAATACGATAAAATGCCTAAGCATATCTATTTAACATTTGACGATGGACCTCTGGTAGGTAGTAAGGCTATTGACTCATTGGCCAAATCCAAAAATATAAAAGTCAATGCGTTCGTCGTGGGGCGTCATGCTACTTTCGGCAAATATAGGCAAAGAGATTTAGCCCAGTTTTTGGAGAACCCATTGGTAGCGGTATACAACCATAGTTACACGCATGGATTCAATAGACTAACAACTTTTTACCGGGACAGCCAAAAGGCATTTGAGGATTTTAAAAAGAATGAGTCTAGCATTACAATGAGTAGTAAAGTAGCTCGATTGCCAGGGCGGAATATCTGGATGTATGATAACGAACGTAAAATAGACGTAGCAAATGCCACCTCTACGGCAGATTTATTGTACCAAGATGGTTATAAAATATTCGGGTGGGACGTTGAGTGGCGATTAGTAAGCCAAACAGGAGTGCCGACATTACCGTTAGAAACTGTGTATAGTCGGATTGTTAACTTTATGAACAACAAATCATCCAAAGAACCAAATAATGTGGTGTTTCTGATGCATGATGATATGTTCCAGACCAAAGCCGGAGCTAAGTTGCTCAATGATTTGGTGGATAAATTGATTGCTCAGGGATACAAATTTGAGTTTATGGAGGATTATCCCATACGATATTAGTAAACAGGACCCAATGGTCCTTTTTTTATTGCAGAGCTTAAGCGAAGCTTAAAATAGTGATGTCTTATTCTATAAAATCCTTACCTTTGCATTATGGCAAAGATGTTTAACAATATAGAGGATTTGATTAATGATATGGTGCAGTGTTTCCAAGAATACGCTATGTTCGATATCTTGGAGGAACGAGATGTTATTTCTATTTTGCCCATCGAAGATAAAGCAGTAGCACAAGACTTCTTAGTGAAAACCAATCAAATACTTGCGGATCATTTTGAAATTTATGATGAGGACTGCTACGGACCTGATAGCATGAATGATAGGGAGGAAAACCCTATTCTCTTTTGGAAAGACTATCTGAATTGCTTTTTTGACCTCCAATTGGTGGATGATGAAAGTGTTAATTCTAAATATTTGGGAACAGCTTTTGGGATTTATCAAATCACTGGAATCACTTTCCGTGACGAGGCGAACAAACGACTCAAACGTCGTCGACTCAATGGTATTCGCTTGGAATACAAAGTCAAAGAGACGCCAATGGACAGAAATAATCATTGGAATAGAACCTACGATAAGTTGTTTTAATATTCTTTGGTTTATTCACAACTTTTTCTTTTTTAATACGTTATAGTTATATAACCAATATAGAAAGGAGATTTGTTATGAATCTTGCAGAAAAAAGAATCCCTATACCTACCCAAACAGCAAGTACTAAGGCCCATTGGATAGATTATCTTCGTATTATGCTTGGTGTGATTATTCTCGCCAAGGGTATAAGTTTTATTAATGATCGAGATGCGGTACAGCAGCTTATCGAGCAAACCAATTTTCAATTATCTATCTGGGGTGCGGTGCATTATGTAGTTTTTACGCATTTGGTCGGCGGATTGTTTATCATTTTAGGCTTTCAAACCCGATTAGCTAGTATACTTTTATTTCCTGTATTATTTTGCGCTGTGTTTTTTGTAAACATTACCAATGGTTTTAGTGCTTTGAATTCCGAATTGTGGTTGTCCATTTTAGTGATGACATTGCTCATTGTCTTTATTTTGCTCGGTTCCGGCAATTTTTCATTAGACAAAATGATGAACAAACCCGGATATCAGCGAGATATTTAACTAAGAAATTTTATTCGAAGCGGGACGAAAGTTCCGCTTTTTTTTGTCCCCCATTTGAAAAGTTATCTTCGCAATTATGGTGAATACATAAATAGTGATATTCTTGGAATGTTAACTACAAAAATATTTACTTCCAATATTTAAAATAACGGTATAAGAATTGATTAATAATAAAGTTTAAATGTCGAACTTCGCATTTTGATTTTTTTAGGAATTCGTATACTATGAAAAGTTTTATTTCTCGCTTTATAATCTTATTTCTACTTATAAGCTTACACCTCGGAGGATCTGCACAAGACAGTGTGAGTCAATCTTCTGCAGGGTCGAGCTTGGATACTTCTAGGTATATACTGTCTGACTCCATACGGAAAGAACTGCAAGGATTGGATTTGGGATATTTAGCAAATATTTATATCCGCGATATCCAAAATATTTTAACAGAATTATCAGCAAAGAGTGAGTCGCATATCCTGAGGAAGAAACGTGCTACGTCGGATTCAATCGCCGTAATTGATCGATTGATACGCGATGATATTACGCAGTTGCGCTCTATGCATAATTCGCTGAATAACTACCGAACGAGCGTCGCCGCAACCAAGACTGCGATTCAGCATATCATCAATAAGTATCAAGTCAGTGAAGAAAAATATCCACGTATAGCGCTACGCCTCAATTCTTCTCTAGCACAGGTAAATAACAAATTGGACTCGATACATGCGGCATCCGCTACATTAAACTCATTGATTACGGCCAATGAACTTTATTTGGGTGATAAAGCAATTGCTGCGAACTATGTAATAACTGCTCCTGCAGAAAAAAAATCAAACTCCATATGGAAATCTTCTTCGCAAAATATATCGCGAGAGACCATTATAAATAATATCAAAGAGAATTACCAGCGAAATAATTCGTTTAGCCGGTATTTTAATGATATTCCATGGAATTCACGGATTCTTTTGTTGCTGATATGTGTGGCGTATGCTTATTGGTGTTTTAAAACGAAACTTGATATTGACAAAAAGAATGGTGTCGCTCTTTCCAAAACCTGGATAATCAAAGTCATTGGCAAATCAACCATTGTTTATTTTACCTTACTACCTTTGGTAAGTCTTTTTACACCTACTTTTATTATCCAAGCCTCGCAGATTATCATTATAGCTTTGTATTTGGGATTGGCCTTTGGCAATCTTACGGCACAGCAACGTAAAATCATGATGGGTATTGTCCTCTTTTATATTTTGATTGTCTTTGCAAATATGATAGTGAGTGATGATATGTTTTTGAGAGTGATATGTATGCTCTTTAATATCATTGCAATTGCCTTGGTGAGTTATAGTAAAAAGCGTATAAAAAATAAAGACTCCGCCGGATATATTAATAACGCTATTTACGTCATTTTTGTGCTGTTGAATGTCACTGCTATTGTTTTGAATATCATAGGGAAAGTTAATATATCAAGGAGTTTTAGTATCGCCAGTGCAGTTGGCCTAATGCAATCATTTACGCTGCGGTTTTTCATAGAGATGATTAGAGATGATTTGCAACGCCAATTCGAAAAAGACAATCTCTACAATGGCTTTTGGTTGAGATTCAACAGAGAGCGAATGACAAAATTGGGGTTAGATTTGTTAAAATTAACCTGTGTTATTTTAGCCATTGTGGTATTGGCAAACAATCTAAATTTCATAGATACGCTAGTTAATTTTAGTGAGAATGTTCTCGAGAGAAAGCGTAAAATTGGAGATATTACGTTTAGTTTTGCCAATTTAATAATCGCTATTTTGCTTTTGATAATCACCAATTGGCTGCAGAAAAATATTAGTTTAATACTGCTGGGTGGCGAGAATGGCCAATTGCGTCAAGGCTACAATCAAAAAGTCACCTTATTCCCGCTATTTCGATTAGCCATAATCTTGGTCGGATTTTTCTTTGCTATATCAGCATTGGGTATGAGCCTGGATAAATTGACGGTAATAATTGGAGCACTCAGTGTGGGTATTGGTCTGGGGATGCAAAATATTATCAACAATTTCGTGTCGGGTATTATTTTGGTATTTGATAAACCATTTCGGGTAGGCGATCAAATTGAACTAGCGGATAAGAAAGGTCGAGTGAAGGAAATCGGTATTCGAGCGAGTATATTGCAGACGGGAGATGGGGCCAATGTAATTATACCGAATGGAGATCTGCTTTCGGGCCGCGTCGTAAACTGGACATTATCCCATGAGTATAGCAAAGTTAGTTTTACGATTTTGGTGGACCGCAATGCGGATTTGCAGCAAGTACATGCATGGGTAGAAGAAGCTGCTACGGCTAGTAAATATTATTTGAAAAATATGGGACTAAAAACGAGCGTAAAAGATATAAGTGCGGATACCATACACTTGAATGTGCTGGCTTGGGTCAATTATGCCTCGAATGCTGATGCATTCAAAAGTGATGTTCTCCTCCAGCTTTACAAAAAATTTGATGCAGAGGGATTAAAATTTCAGAGTGTGTAAGTCTAGGTTTACAGTCCCAAATAAAAGCAAAGCCTCGAGCTTTGCTTTTATTTTAATCCCATTTCCTCAAAGAGTTTTTCATATTCTTCAAATCGGTGTTCGCGAATCGGACGCACATAGGGTTCGGTTTTGAAAAACAAGAGCAGCGCAGGTTGAATCTGTTTGTATTTGTCAACATATTCAAATTTTACCATTTCACCATTACTGATACGTTGTTTTATCTTATTATGATAAGGGTACATAGGCTGGATTATGATTCTAAATTAATAATTTGCTGTGCGCAAAAATGGCCCATACTAAAGCAGGCTTGTAGGAGATAGCCACCCGTTGGCGCCTCCCAATCTACCATTTCGCCCACACAATATACCCCAGGGTATTTTTTCAAAGCTAATTGTTCCGTCAACTCATTGAAACATACACCTCCTGCAGTAGATATCACCTCATCGATGGGCCTAAGGCCAGTCACTTTAATCGGATAGGATTTAATGACAGCTGCTAGTCGGGTAGGGGTCATGTAAGTTTCTTTGTCTAATTTTTTCAATAGATATAAAGCGGGCTTGGAGAGATTGAGCTTACTCTTGAGTACCTCGGAGGTCTTAGAAGAAGACTGAAGTGCTTGTATCACAGCCGACTCCGTTAGCGTAGGTTTCAAATCGATAAAAAGATATAAAGGAAAAGAATGTGATCGGGTAAATCGGTTTAAGTAGTACACCGGGTTTCCTTCAATACCATAGTTTGTAAATACCATTTCACCCTTTTTACGGACATTCCCGAATCGTACTCCGATGTTTTTTAATACTTGCCCCTCAAGGGAAGAAAAATTATCCTGTGTATTATAGCCAGAATTAGCGGGAGCTAAGGGTGAAATTGCGATATCTTTTTCACTCAAAACTTTTATCCATTTGGCATCAGAACCTGTTTTCTGCCAGGATCCTCCGCCTAGGGCGAGTATTAATTGTGAAAACTCCAGTATAATTTCTTGCCTAAGATGACGAACGGTAACCGTATGTTCATTAAATCCGACGAACTGATGTTCATAATGGATTCGTACTCCAAGACGTTGCAATTTGTCCAACCAGGCTTGTAGTACCTGTATGGGTTTAATATTTTTAATTGGAAAAATTTTACCAGAGCTTCCCACATAGGTTTCTATTCCTATACTGGCGAGCCATTGTATTGTATCTTCATTGTCGAAGGTTTTTACAATGTCATGAATTGCTGGCTGATCATATTTTAATACAAAATCCGCTATTGGCTCTTGGTGGGTAAGATTAAAACCGCCATGACCTGCCACTAAAAATTTACGTGCAGCGGCTTTATTCTGCTCATAGATGTGTACTTCCTTACCTGCTTCAGCCAGACGCTGCGCGGCCATCAATCCGGCAGGACCGGCGCCAATAATGATTATAGGAGGCTTTTGCATGTAGATACAAAGATAGTTAAATAAGTGTTTCTGCACTAGAAAACATAGAAGAGACCGTCCTAGAAAAAACGAATTTAATCCATATTCATGCTATAAAGACTGGTATGGAATTCGAGTCGAGGAAGATCTTTATCTAATTGCTAGAATGTAAACTTAGTTTCCCGCGAACGGGGATCCAAATAGTCCTACAGCCAATTCGGCCCAAATTAAAAATCCTACAAGGAGAATTAAGCCAACTAGAATTACTCGGCTGGTTTTATTCTTTGCAATCTGAAATACCAATTCTATGCCCAGACCCAATGTGGCCAGGAGGATACCAGCGATTAAAAAGTCTGATCCAGTCCAATTGACCTCATTGGAAAATTGCATGCCTATTAAAGGCAATAATAAGATAGCAACGATACTTGCAAGAATAATTGTTCTGCGGTTGTGTATTAGGCTGCTCATAATTTTATAATTTATATTTTAAATAAAAGTACTTTGAATTACAAAGTAAAATATAATATTTGATATCCTAAAATTTTTTGAAAAAATTAACATATAATTTTTAGCGAACGATTTTGTTGATTTTCAATTTTTTAGAAATGTAGCTATGGTTGATTGGGAAAATGATCTCATTATTTATATAGAGAGGAGGAGTCTGAAAATTAGTTTTTGGTCAACTTATTTCTTATTTGCAACGCACCAGTTTGTAGCGTTTACGAGGGCTTCTAACTAAGGAGCATATTCAATTAATAATGTTCATCTTTTTGCCAATTCATTATGTTCGTCAAAATGTATTTCTTAATGGCATAATATTCCTTTTCATCTCTCACAATTCGGTCATGATATCGAGTCTGCCAATCAAAACCAATATGGTTTTGATTGGCAAATCTTTTTACAGAAGATTTCAAGGCTCGTATAATTGCACCCAAATTCTGAGATTGAGGACCAAATTTATTTATTGTTTAATCTGTTTTGTTTACCGGGTTTAAAAATAATAGACAATGTACATGATTTGGCATCACCACATATTCATCAACCGTAACAAAAGGATAATGATTTGGAATATCAATTATATATTGTTGGGTAATTTTTCCAATTTCTGTTAATTCAATTTTATGATGTTGTAGAGCTGCACAATTGTGCGGCTCTACGGGTGGTACACAATTGTGCGGCTCTACGGTTTTAATTTCACCAAAATAATGCAAACGGTCTTTCGTACAAATGGTAACAAAATAATAGCCATTTGATCCGTAATCAAATCCAGATAAACGATTCGTTGGTATTCGATATTTATTATTGAATGTATGGGACATTGCAGCATAAATTTATCAGACGCACAAATCGTGCGTCCTCTACGATTTATGATATACAATAAAAAAATCCCCTCCATCTCTGGAGGGAACTGAAAAAGTCCTCTTCAAAAATTTGAGCATCAAAAAAAGGGAAAAAGCACATATTTAACCCACTGAGCATCTCTTATTTGAAGAGTTGTTGCTAAATGCATTCAAATAAACAAAGGATAAGGGCTTATGAGTATAAAAATTCATAAGCC
>JBMDWK010000093.1:0-3404 GCA_048595255.1 Sphingobacterium sp.
AAGACAATCAACTTCCTATGGATGTGGCTTCTGTATTTACGTAATAGCCCCCGTGCAGTATTGGGCTTCTGTTTGTGTGGCAACATCACCCGGACTAAATCCGCCTCATATACAGTTTCTGTTCGTAAGCCCCAATATTTGACGCCAGCTTCCTTCAGATTCGCAGTCGCCCACGACACCCTTGCCTTTGACTAACCCTTCCTACTGCAAAGTGGGTTTGGGACTTTAACCCTATAGTCGATTGCCATGCCCGGCACACCACAACAAAAAAGAGGTTCGAATTAGTTTCGAACCTCTTTTTTATATCGTAGCAAGATTAATTTACCTACCCTAATACTTCTTTTAATTTGTTCACTTGATGATCCACCAGCTTCTTCAAAGGACCCGAAGCCATCATTTTCATCATCATATTAAGTTGAGCTTCGATGACAAAGGTAGCATTTGTTTCATTTGCTGAGACTTCATCTACTTTCCACGCTAGTTTCACTTCAAATGGAGCTTCTTCTGAGGGAACACATATGATTTCTTTATTCTCAACACGTTGATTTATTTTGAGGGCCAGTTTTGCCATATTCTGGATGGTAAAACGAGCTTCATCCGCGGTAGATGACCAATTGTAAATATTTTCGGGCATCAACTGTTCGTGATTATTTAAATCACTCAAAAAATTATAAACCTCTACTATTGGCTTATTGATAACAACACTGTTTTGAATAATAGTCATAAGTAGCTAATTAATTCGTGTAAATTATTATTGAGCTGGAGACCAGTTTGCTGGATCTTTTCTCCATGATTGTAAAAATTCAATATCAGATTCTAATATGTAACTATTATTTACCGCCACTTGGATGAGAGCATCATAATTACATAACGAAAACATAGGACATTTTGCGTCAGCAAAATTTTTGGTAGCCTGGTCCAACCCATAGGTGAATATCGAAACTAAGCCTACTACGTTACAACCTGCATCACGTAGCGCTTGCACCGCTTGCAAGGAGCTTTTACCGGTAGAAACTAAATCTTCCACCACCACTACACGTTGACCTTCTACTACTTCGCCTTCAATTAAATTTTGACGACCGTGATCTTTGGCACTGCTACGCACATAAGTGAATGGCAAACCTAAATCTTGTGCTACCAATACGCCCTGAGGAATACCCGCTGTAGCTACACCAGATATCATTTCTACAGATCCAAATTCTTCTTGAATCATTTTAGCCAAAGTCTGACGGATGTACGTGCGAATAGCCGGATGCGATAAAGTGATACGATTATCACAATAAATTGGAGACTTCCAACCCGAAGCCCATGTAAAAGGACTTTTAGGTTGCAATTTTATTGCTTTAATTTGCAATAAGGATTCAGCAACTTTTTGTTCAACCTCATTTAAATTATTCATGGCACAAATTTATAAAATTTATATGAACCAAAGCCTGCTTATTTTGGCAGATTTTGCACCTAAGATTAAAAAAGATATTCAAACTATTGGATTACAAGAAATTGACTTAGAAAATCTTTTTAGTTCATCTTCTAAAAACCAACATATCACCTATTTATTTGTGCATCCCGATATTAAACCCATATTCAAAAAGCTGATAGCGGACATGAAAATCATCTTTGCAGCAGGCGGTCTTGTAAAAAATGGCAAAGGTGACTATTTGTTTATTCATCGAATGGGAAAATGGGATTTACCGAAAGGAAAAGTCGACGAAGGTGAAAAAATGCGTGAGGCAGCGGTGCGTGAAGTGGAAGAGGAATGTGGCATTGAAGTGGATTACTTAGGCAAGAAAATTAGCACCACCTATCATATCTACACCATGAAGGGTAAGACTGTGCTCAAACAAACAAAATGGTATGACATGGGTGTAAATAAAGTCCCTAAACTCATTCCCCAGGTCGAAGAAGATATTACGGAGGCAGTTTGGCTTTGCAAGAAAGATCTTGATAAAGTAAGAGAGAACACCTATCCCTTGATTTTGGATATCCTGCATACGATAGCATAGGCCAGTGCGATTAGCACGACTTATCTACACGTGCTAATCGGGCTAAACAATTGCTCCAATTCAGTTGTTAGAGTAAAGAGAATAACAAACTGAAATCATTATGAGCAAAAATATTGGTATCCTTATCGGTAGTCTTAGAAAAGACTCTTTCAACAGAAAAGTCGCAGAAAACATGCTGGAAATGTTCGACAAATCAAATCACTGTGAATTTGTAGATATTACGGATCTTCCACTTTACAATGAAGATATAGATCAAGATAATCCACCAGCCTCGTATTCAAGCTACCGTGAAAAGTTATCTAGTTTTGATGCGTTTTTATTTTTTACACCGGAATACAATAGATCTATGCCGGCTGTACTTAAAAACGCATTGGATGTGGGTTCTCGGCCCTATGGAAAGAGTAAATGGGATGGCAAACCCGCCGGAATAATCTCGGTATCACCAGGAGCTATAGGCGCATTTGGAGCCAATCATCATTTACGTCAATGCTTGACATTTTTGAATATGCATCCCTTGCAACAACCCGAAATGTATATTGGTAATGTAACTCAAATATTGGATGACAATGGCAAAATTAATTCCGAAGAATCGATCAAGCTATTTAAAAATTTTGTGAGTGCATTCGAAGAATGGATAGAGAAATTCTAGAATATCAACGCAACTCTTCTTGTTGTTTTTCCCAAGCTACGAGAAGAGTTGTCATTAAATTATAGCGTTCCAGACCTTCAGGCTGATTATTATGCTTTAAGAATTGATTGTAAAATACAGAGGAAATGCGATCTAGCCAACCTCTATACGACTGCCAAAACTCTCTTTCTTGCTTGAAATCATCGAGCACCAAAGGAGAAAACTTATCTCTATAACTCTCGAACAATTTTTTATCGCGTGCAAGCGGTTGCATTAAATAACCTATAGCCGCATAGTACGCCGAATATTGATACCACACATCCTTATCGTCATGCAGGGTCAGAAAAGCGATGAAATTACATTCATCTTCAAACCCCACTCCCATCTGATGCGTTAATTCGTGTACGGTAGTAAACGGATAGGATGCATTCGGTATATTTTGATTGACTTGTACTTCTAAAGTAAATGGATTAAAATATCCTGAAACCGTAAAGTAAGATATCAAATCACTCGAAAGTGGTGATTTTGCATTTACCTGACTTTTGCACAAATAGTCGTTCAGCAATGTATCATGTCTTACAATTTCGACAAGATCTCCCTTCACCCCATTTTTTGTTTTATTCTCTAGCTCAATTTCCTGCCTCAACTCATTGGCGATTTTGATATACTTATCAAGCACTTCTAGATGCTCTTCTTTATTAACTTCATAAGTATGAAGACCAAGTTTCTCAGCAACCGGCTGTCGAAAATAATTCAATCCCCAATTAAGATAA
>JBMDWK010000094.1:0-18826 GCA_048595255.1 Sphingobacterium sp.
TATGAAACGCATCAACAGTCGAGGGCTAGCACAAGCGAATAAGCATGTGTTGATGGCCGCTGTATGCTATAATCTCAAAAAGTATCTTAAATTCAGCCGAAAACTGCCCGCTTCTATGAGACAGGTATTAGCAATTCCGAATGGGATGCTATTTCTGTTTGGAACTCAGTTATCTGGACATCAAAACAGGCAATATAAGCTCTTGAAATTTCTGGCTTGATGAACGTGTAAAACCAACAAACCCCGCTTAAAGAGGCTTAAACGAGGTCGAATATTTTATGTTTTCTCCAAAAATCATAGTTGTGCAACAGTTACCGATGTTACCTGCAGTCTTTTATTGTTCACGTCTAACAACACTCATTTGAGTATCCTACAATTACTCATCGAATATTTTCGCATACTATTGTTAGACAGAGCTAAATTACAAAAATATCCTTTGTGTAAAAAAGCAGGTTTAACAACCTGCTTTTTTTATAATAGTCCTATGCCAGACTTTGTCCTATCGGTAGGTGGGTGCTTAATACGACCCTGTTCCAGAGGTTGATGGTAATTATAGCTGTTATAATATCTGCAATTTGAGTTTCGCTAAAAAACTGTAATGCGGTTGAATAGGTCTCATCTGCCAATCCATTTTGATGTATTAATGTTATCTCTTCCGTTATCGCCAACACTACTTTTTCTTCTTCCGTAAAAATGTCTTCAGCCTCTCTCCAAGCATTCAATAGAAAAATTCGTTGGTTTGTCTCACCATTTTTAATTGCATCTTGAGTATGAATGTTAATACAATAGGCACAACCATTAATTTGTGATGCTCGGATCTTTATAAGTTCTTTGGATGTTTTAGATATTGAAGCCTTTGAAAGGTACATTTCTAAACCAACCATCGCTTTTAGTGCACTTGGTGCAACTTCCTTAAAGTTAAATCGTTTTTGCATTTTATAATTCTTTTAAAATTGTTCAATGCAAAGTTGGAGAATAAGGAGATAAAAAAACTTAAACTGGTTTAAGAAAGAAGCCTCTTTCGGATTTCGCTCAAATACTCGGGAGTGAAACCTAAATAAGAAGCGATTAAATATTGGGGAACGCGTTGCACAAATTCGGGATGATTTCTCACAGCTTGGAAATAAAATTCTTCTTTTGAAAACGAAAAAAGAAATTTGATACGTTTTTGAGCTGCTGCATAAGCTCGTTGGTAAACAAAACGTAAATAGCGTTCCATCACAGGAAATTCTTCTAATAATTTTTCTTGTTTATCTTGGGTGATATAAAAAACAATAGACTTTTCTACAGCCTGAATATAAAATTCCGTAGGAACTTGGTTTTCATAGGCAAAGTTATCTGTAAGCCACCAGGTTTCAATGGCAAATTCAGTAGTTTGTTCAGTACCTTTTTCGTTGATATAAAACTTTCTCAACAAGCCACTCAAAACAAAATAATGATGCCTGCAAATTTGTCCCTCCTCTAATAGGTTTTCTTTTTTAGCGACCTCTTTCGTGTCAAAGAATTTTTTAATTTCTTCAAATTCATCGTTAGAAACTTTTGCGAATTTAGTTATATGTTTTTTGAAAATTTCAGACATCTTTGATTTATACGGTTTGGTTTAAGATTGCAGGTAACGGGTCGGGGCTTGGCGATAGTGGCGGAAAAGGAAGTACAAAAGTTCAGTTTAGCACCACAGTAGCATAAGCCGATTTTTATTTGCTAATTTATGAAAAAGAAAATAAAATCGGCTTATGCGGCGATAGAACTACAAACGTTGATGTTATAATTCAACCCGCCATTTCGCCAAACCCTTGTTAGCGGCTGGCTTTATATTTTTTTCGTTTTTACTCATCTTCTAATCCACCGTCGTTATAACTTACTCTTGTTAGTTGTTGCCCATTCTTAAAAACGAGTTGAAGTCCGTGTTCTTCCTCCCAATCACAACCACATTCAATTAAAACAAGAATTTCACCTATTTCATTTTGCGCCAAAATAATAATATTCGGATAAACAAAGCTCCAAATTTCATCGTCCGATTTGAATTCAACTCTTGGCGTATATTCAAAAATTAAATTCTGTTTATAGATCTCTATGATCTTCGAAGAATGGATTTGTCTGTCGGAAATTGAAAGGTGCATAAAACTATCAAGTGCAATGTCTGCAAGTGTCAAATAGCTTTCATTTTCAGCTTCTGTAAAAACAATTTTCAATCTTTTATTCTGAAAATATGGTATTTCAATTAATTCTACTATTCTTCAAATTTTCATCTTGTGTTAGTTGTCCTGCAATTTTTGAAATCATTTTTACCATTCTATTTGTTGTGTATATCCTTTGTTGATGTAATTCTTAAACTCACAAATCTTAAAGTATGATTTATCCATAATATTAAGTTCCCAAATGGCTGCATTGTCTGACCAAGGGTCAATTAAAAGTTGAACACTACTTTTATTAATCTGTCTAAGTTTGCAAGCCCAATACAATTCGTCAACTTTTAATTCAGTCGTTGCTTTTGCTATCCAAATTATTACGGTCGAACCACCAACTATGCACCATTCATTGTCTTGATCGATAAGTCCACAGCTTGGATCGCCATACATACTACCTAATTCAAATCTTTTATTGGTTTCTTTGTCAATTAAGTATACTTCTTCAAAAATATGTCCAAGTATATACTTATTGGTTTCGTTTAGTATTTTAAAATTATTGTCCACTGCTATTGTTGTGTAGGGTTTCTATAAGCTTGCCGCCGACCCGATGATACGAAAGGAGCGTAGCGGATTTCGTATCATCGTTTTACAGCTTGCCGAAGGCGGGGCGTTCGGAGCACTATCTGTCAAGCTACGATTAATGTTTATTCGGAGCCGAAAAGTTTCTTTAACCACGACTGCCCCGCTTTTGGCAAGGTGCTGTTATGAGGCGTAATTTTCAGCTCTACGTTTTTTCTTTTTGCAAAGTCTTCAAGTCTACCGAGCCATTCTTTATTTACAGTCGGCTCAGATTCGGTTCTAATTATTTCTCCATTCTTTGTGTGAATCTCGCTTACCCTTGGCTTTGGTGTCAATGCTTCATTATATAGTTTATTCCAAAATATTTCTGCTTTTTCACGTTGTCCATATCGTTCTAAAATTAAAAATTTTCCTATGGGACTTGTAAGTGGTTCATACTTCCACTCAAAGAATTCAAGCCACTTCATAGGGTCTGAATACTTTTCATAAAAAGGAACTGCAAAAGTTTTAAGGTCTTTATTAATTTGTTCTTTTAGTTTAGAAAAGTCAGTTCGCTGGTTCAAGTCATACCATTTGTCGCCTTTGTTCATTAAGTGTCCAAGTCGTAACCTGATTTCGCAGTCATATTCTTTCGGAAACTTTGGAAGTTCTTTTTTGTAGATTTCAGAATATGTTTCTTTGTCAATAAGGCCAAGATTAAAAACAAAAGTCTTGTCGTCTTTAGAGTTCCACTGGCTTTGCTGAAAATTGAAAGCTTGTCCGATACCGTTTATTTCTCTGTAGAAATTATTTCCGTTTTTCTTAAAGTCAAGTCCTTGGAAAATAGGTGCGACTACTTCCTTTACTAAAGTTTCAAATTCTATTTTAAAGTCTCTGTCTGTCATTTCTTATTATGCCCCATAACGGGTCGGCGGCTTGGCGCAGTTTCGATCGAGCTTGCTCGAGATTGAAATGGCGCCAAACCGCTTGATGTACGAAGTTCGCGTAGCGACTTCGTATTTCAAGCGGTGCAAGCCGCCGACCCGATGATACGAAAGGAACGTAGCGGATTTCGTATCATCACCCGAATATACGAAAGTTTCTGTTTAATTAAAATATGTTTAATTTCAATAAAAACACCTGTTTATCAGCGCTTTTAATGGTGTTTTTAGGTTCGCATTTTGTATAGAAATTACAGTATTTTAATTAGAGTCTATTTGAATTACGAAACGCTAGCTATTCTGACTTTTCCATTATCTGCATTTTGCTTGGTCGTACATGGTATAGAAAAATTTCACTTGGATAAGGATTGAAAAATCATGAACTGATCGCAGGCAGGAAAGCCCTGTGAGCGTAGAAAAGGTTAAGCCTTTATTTTGCTGGGATGCTTATGCAAGGATTTATTAAGGGCAAAAATCTTGTCAATTATAATTTTGTTGGTTACCCAGAGTAATCCAGCAAGCATGTAGGCTCCGATTTTCCAGTTATCTGAATAGAAAATAACAGAGTCGGGAAAGGTTTTCTCTACAGCAACCAGTTCTAGTGTCCATAGTATAAAGTTTATAATAAAACTCAAGGCGCTCCATGCAAAATTATAGTTGGTCGTCAGCCAGTAAAAAATAATTTGCATGACAAGTATCGTGACATATAGCACGGTCAGAAAGTGCCAGCCTATACCCGGAAAAAGAGCTATGACAGCTTCAACAAACGCTATCGTCAATAGTGTTAGTCCTAATCCGATTAAATAATGTTTGCACGTGTTTTCTAACATAGGGCATACCAAATGATTAGCAGCATAAATGTAGTAAAGTTTTGTCCGTTTCAATTACGGAACCGTCTTCATCTACCTTTTTGTTCCTCAAATACCTTGTTTACGGAGCCTGAAGGGAGAAAGTAAGATATTCGACAGTTGCCGAAGGACACAATACTTTTGGTCATTATACCCAGAAGGTGAGCTAAAAAATCTAAAAACTTGATCAAAAACCCTCAAGGGTTTGCGCGGAACTGCTTATACTTTTCAGCAAACCCTAAACGGTTGTTCGCAAACCCTTCTCGGTTGTTGGTAAACCGTATTCGGTTGTTCACAAACCCTTCACGGTTGTTGGCAAACCCTCATGACTTGTTGACAAACCCTTTAGGGTTGTTCAACAAGTCACTACACTTGTACGTAAACCCTAAAGGGTTTGCGTACAAGTGACATCACTTTGACGATAAGTCACGTGGGTTTGCCGCAAATGCAAGTGAGTTTGGCTTCCACCCATTAGGGTTTGGCTTCCACCCAATAGGGTTTGGCGAGGACTTACAGCGAAATTGATCCATCCTTGGGATTTAACGGAAGGAGTACAGCCAGCTTAGAGTTTTGTCGCCAAACTAATGATGAAGATTTAGGTGTCAGAACAACAAATACTCACTCTTTGAGGGCTTCAGGGTTGCTATACTAGCTTTCTTCGTTGGTTTAGGATAAAATGAAAGTACAGCAGTTGAAGATAGCTGGTGTGGAGATAGATGTGACTTTCAAAGATATAAAGAACTTACATCTTAGTGTCCACCCGCCAGAAGGAAAGGTGACGATTTCTTCGCCAGAATTTTATGATTTGGAGAAGGTGAAAATCTATGCGGCTACCAAATTGGGTTGGATTAAGAAAGAGCAGCTAAAGTTTAAAAATCAAGCAAGAGAATCCGAACGACAAATGATAAACCAAGAAAGTCATTATTTGTTTGGTGAACGATATTTGTTAGAAGTCGTTGTGGCTAAACGGAATTCGATTAGTTTAAAAGGTAAAAAGATTGTTCTTTTTGTAATAGATGGAAATGATAAAGAATTGAAGCGTGAGGTTTTATACAAGTTTTACAGAAAAGCACTTCGTAAAAAGCTCAGCACTTTAGTAGGACAATTTGCAACTAAAATGCAATTAGAAGCCCCGGAATTCAAAATCAGAACGATGAAAACCAAATGGGGTTCTTGTGCTGTAACTAATGGGCGATTATGGTTTAATATTGAGTTAGCCAAAAAACCTATTGAATGCATCGAATATGTAGTTGTTCATGAATTGGTTCATTTATTAGAACGTCATCATAATAAGCGTTTTGTCCTACTGATGGACAAATACTACCCAAATTGGAGAACTCAGAAGAAGTTGTTGAATGAATTGCCTATACTATTGTAATTTTCATATTATATCTTTTTCATATAACTCCAGATATAATATTATAATTTAATCCTGGATTTTACTCATGATCTAACAAATCAATAAAATCGTGGCCAATTCCGTGACCAAAGGCAATAAAAAAGAGGTAAATTGTTGATTATCACCTCTTTTAAATGCTTGCTTGCGGAGTAGGAGGATTGGCTCAGCCCCACTTTTCCCGCACGCATACCCTGACCGAGATTGTTGTTTGCGCCGCTCATTTCCCATACACATGTCTGCAAAGAGATAGTTCGAACCCTCTTATCGGGTTCTCATCCCTCCTGATAAAACAAAAGCTCGACTTTCGTCGAGCTTTTATTTGTTTCTGTGGAGTCGGAGGGATTCGAACCCTCGTCCAAACATAGTATGATTTACGCTTTCTACATGCTTAGCTCCTCTTTGATTGTCGGGAGAGGGAAGGTGAGTCGCTTACCTATACCGTTCTCCGTATTTGCTGGGTCTCATCAGTGCTTAGCAAAATCACACTGACCAGTTCTATTGTTCGATGCCCCGAATGTTAGACCAAAGAACAGGATCTAACGGGACAAATAGCTATGTTAAGTCTAACTTAAGCAGCTAAGGCGTAGTTTTCTTCGCCAGTTATAAATGTGAAAGTTCAGATTAAAGTGCTCTACTAACAACGCACTGCATGCTTACATAACCATCGCTATCCTGTCAATTCCGGTCGACCCCTGATAATTATGTGCCTGCAAATTTACACAAAAAAATGCGTCAATCAAAGCTATTGCATTATTTCACACGGCCCACTCTAAAAATAATTGGAAAAATAACGCGCCTTACTTCCGCACTGCCCCAAGCCTTTTGCAAATCCTCCTGTATCAGATCAATGGGATTGGCGTTGTTCTTGTCTTTGTAATGCTGCACGGCAGACCAAGTATTCAGGTAGCCCAACAGATGTTCGAATTTCCATAGCTTGATGTTCTGTATGGTCGGTGTCTCCAATTCACGAAATGGAAAAGCAATATGTTGGTATCTGTTCTCAAGATGTTTGCGTTCAGCATCCCAATATTCACCTATTATATTTTTGTAAAAGTGACGGATTACCGCATCAATCTCGGGAGTGATATTATTCAATTCATACCCAATCATGGCGATAATGCTATTCGGCTTGCCTACACGTTTCACTTCTTCGTTAAATTTGTCGACGTCAAACCAGTGCACCGCCTGAGCTACGGTGATAAGGTCAAAGCTGTTGTCCGCAAAATTGGTTTTTTCAGCAGGCTGAGCAGTATAATTGATGTTTTCTGTCGCGAAGGCATGATCCAGCTGCTTGCTGCTGATATCAGTGGCTTCTACGCGCCCAAAATCCTTGGACAACTCTTTGGCCAGCTGTCCATTTCCAGTGCCGCAGTCCCAGGCGACGGACTTATCATTCAACAGAGGATAGATAAAATCAAATATCGCTGCAGGATAATCTGGTCTATACCTCGCATATTGCTCCGGGGAAAATGAAAAGTTATCCTTCATAAGTCAAACCAATTAGTCTATTAAATTTAACTTATTTTAATCGAATTCTCAAATCTCCCTTATATTCTGTCTTTAGCGCAGGCTAATTTATTCAGAAAACGATCTAAGTCGTTGTTGCTCTAACATAATCAGCCGATAGGTCTAGCCAATTTTGAAAGATGTCATCGTCAATGATCCGCCTAACGCTTTATCATTAAAAATCGACAGATCCTCATCTTTTTCCTGCAACGCTAGCGTATACAGCATAGGGAGATAATGCTCCGGGGTCGGGATAGCCAGTTGAAAGGCTTTACCTTGATTGTGGTATTCTATCAATGGATTGTGATTGCAGGATCGAAGGTGCTCTTTAATAGTTTCGTCTACTTCGCGTGCCCAGTCGTAAGCGTATCCAACACTATTGAGATGTTGCCATGATACCATACGGAGATTGTGCACCATATTGCCGCTTCCTACGATCAATACACCTTTTTGGCGCAGTAAGGCTAGCTCTTTAGCAAGTGCATAATGGTAAGCAGGAGGCTGTCTGTAGTCTATGCTCATCTGAATGACAGGAACATCCGCCTCAGGGTACAAATGTTTGATAACAGACCAAGCGCCGTGATCCAAACCCCATTTATCGTCAAGGTGTACGTCTGTAGAAGTAATGATTTCTTTGGTCAACTGCGCAAGCTCAGGGCTGCCTGGAGCCGGGTACTGCACGTCAAAGAGCTCTTGCGGAAAGCCGCCGAAATCATGTATTGTTGGAGGCATATCCATGGCTGTGACATATGTGCCTGGGGTTTCCCAGTGCGCCGAAACGACTAATATTGCCTTAGGTTTTTCTATATCCTTTCCAATTCGTCTAAATCCCTGCACAAATTCGTTTTCCTCGATAGCATTCATAGGACTACCGTGTCCTAAAAAAAGTACAGGCATACGAGTTGAATTTTCCATATCTAATGAAATGCTATGCAACTTATTTAGTTTGTGTATACCGCCTTTTAATAGGGAGGTGGCGTTTGTTGCGGTAGATGGAGAATTTTCAGGATTCATTTTCTATATAAATAACTTGTTTTACAAATTTCCGTATAAAAAATAATATAGTAAATAGTCAAATTTCTGTGGATTGTCATAAAATATCCTGATTAGGGGATGCAGAACTAACTAATTCTGTTTATTGGGATCATTTATTTTGTGAAAAGCATGAAAATTTAGTGTTTTGTTGGTTGCTGTTAGTTGTTTTCTATGAATTTTATGTTATAATTTGGTTGTTAATGGCTTTTATATGTTGTTTTATTGTAGATTTTGAGTTTAAAATTTGATAATTGTCGATATTTTAAAATTATTTTTAATAAAAAATTATTTTTCTCTTGTTTTTGTTGTGAATTTACTTTTATTTTGAGCTATTGAATTAAATCTAACCAAAAAAAATATGGAAACAGGTCAAAAAAAATCATTAATTCCGCTACTTTTTGTGGTAATTCTTGTGGTTTTGTGTTTATTTAATCCATCTCTTCCTGATCCTTCAAAAAATATTGAATATAATGGGGCGGATATTGCTTGGATGTTGGCTTCAACGGCGCTTGTTCTTATTATGACGCCGGGGCTGGCTTACTTTTACGGTGGAATGGTGAAGAAAAAGAATGTAATATCGACCATGCTCCAAAGTTTTATCTGTATGGCGGTGGTTGCGGTGCTATGGGTGGTCTTCGGGTTCTCACTTGTGTTTGGCGAATCCATCGGTGGGGTGGTCGGCAATCCAATGACTTATTTCATGTTTGATGGTGTGCTAGATGGGGAGCCATGGCCTGGTGCACCTACAATTCCTTTTACGCTATTTGCAATGTATCAATTGAAGTTCGCTATCATCACACCAGCACTGATCACAGGGGCCGTTGCCGAGCGTGTTAAATTCACATCTTACGTGCTATTTATTTGTTTGTTTTTCATCTGTATCTATGCGCCGTTAGCCCATGCTACCTGGCATCCCGAAGGACTTTTGTTTAAGTTGGGTGTGCTTGATTTTGCTGGGGGCACAGTAGTGCATATGTCGGCGGGTTTGACAGCATTGGCAGCCGCATTATATATGAAGCACGGACGTGAGTTTAAAGAGCATACCCCTGCGCGTATTACTTATGTGCTTCTGGGGACGGGTTTGCTGTGGTTCGGTTGGTTTGGTTTTAATGCGGGATCCGCCTTCGGTGCTTCGCAATTGGCGGCTACAGCTTTGGCGACGACTTCTACTGCTTCAGGTGCTGCGGCGCTGACCTATATATTCTTCGATGCGGCGAAGGGGATCAAGCCTTCAGCCATGGGGGTATGTATTGGAGTTGTTGTGGGATTAGTTGCTATTACACCTGCTGCCGGCTTTGTGAGTGTGCCACATTCACTGGTGATCGGAGCAGTAGCGGCCGTAGTGAGTCGATTGTGTATTGAATGGCGTACTAATTCGCAAGTGGACGATACGTTGGATGTCTTTCCAAGTCATGGTGTAGGGGGAATGGTGGGGATGATTATGACCGGGGTGTTTGCGCACAATTCCATCAATAGCGCGGTAGAGTCTAGTGGGCTATTTTACGGTGAGACCAGCTTGTTTTATGCCCATATAATAGGTCTGATCGGAGCGAGTGCTTTTACCTTGATCGTTGCTTTTATCTTATTGAAAATAGTAGATTTAATTACGCCATTGCGGGTGAAAGAAGAGGATGAACTCGTGGGATTGGATATATCTCAGCATGGTGAAAAATTATAATATATATATTAAAAAATCCTTCCTCAATACTACTAAATTATGATTTACTCGGCTAAAGTAATAGCCGAGTAATTTTTTTGCTATAAAAATGAAGTGTGTAGCTTCAGTAGTTTTTAATTTTCGTAACTTTGCAGCATCAATTCAAACTATGAGTGACGCTATAAAACACGAGTGTGGTATCGCACTAATCAGACTACTAAAACCCCTCTCATATTATCAGGAAAAATATGGTACGCCTTACTACGGGATTAATAAGTTGTATCTTCTTATGGAGAAACAGCATAATCGTGGTCAAGACGGAGCGGGTATTGCTACCATCAAATTTGACGTAAAGCCAGGTAACAGATATATAAGCCGCTATAGAGCAATGGGTTCTACGGCTGTGGCTGATATCTTTGAATACGTTCAAAAGAAATTTGCTGCCGTACAGAAGGCTCATCCTGTAGAATCTAAAGATACACAATGGCTGAAAGACAATGTTAGTTTTACCGGTGAAGTATTACTAGGGCACTTGCGCTATGGTACACACGGCAAGAATAGTATTGAAAGTTGTCACCCTTTCCTGCGTCAAAACAACTGGATGACCAGAAATTTGGTGTTGGCAGGTAATTTCAATATGACCAATGTGGACGAGTTGTTACAACAACTATATGATCTTGGTCAGCATCCAAAGGAGCAAGCGGATACGGTTACAGTCTTAGAAAAAATTGGTCATTTCTTGGATGATGAAAACCAAGAGTTATTTGATCAATTCAAGAAAGAAGGCTATTCCAATATCGAAATTTCGGCTCAAATTGGCAAAAATCTTGATGTCGCTAAAATCCTTACACGTTCGGCCAAAACTTGGGATGGTGGATATACCATTGCAGGGATCATGGGCCATGGTGATGCTTTCGTGATGCGTGACCCTTCGGGTATCCGTCCTGCGTTTTATTACCAAGATGATGAGGTATTGGTCGTGGCATCCGAGCGCCCGGTAATCCAGACAGCATTTAATATTCCATTACAAGCTGTTAAGGAGATTAAGCCAGGACATGCCTTGATTGCCAAAAAAGATGGTACTATTACGGAAGAAATGTTCAGACAGCCGGTCGAGCAAAAATCATGTTCGTTTGAGCGTATCTATTTCTCTCGCGGTTCGGACGCTGATATTTACCAAGAGCGCAAGCAATTAGGTAAATTATTGTGTTCGCAGGTGCTGAAATCTATTAATAACGATATTAAAAACACTGTTTTCTCTTTCATCCCGAATACGGCTGAAGTTTCGTACTACGGTATGATGGAAGGGATGAACAAATATGTACGTGATTATCAAAAAGAAGTGCTGCTACATCGTGATGAGAAAATTTCGGACGATGAGTTGAATGAGATTTTGAGTTTACATCCTCGTTTCGAAAAATTGAATATCAAGGATGCTAAATTACGTACCTTCATTACACAAGATGCAGATCGTCAGGATATGGTACAGCATGTGTACGATACGACATACGGTATTGTGCGTGACCATGAGGATACGATTGTGGCGATAGATGATTCTATCGTGCGAGGTACTACACTGAAGCAGTCTATTCTGACTATTTTGGATCGTCTACATCCTAAAAAGATCATTATTGTGTCTTCAGCACCGCAGATTCGATTCCCGGATTGCTACGGCATTGATATGTCGCGTATGGGTGAATTTGTTGCGTTCGAAGCAGCGATCAATTTGTTGAAGCAAAGCGGCATGTCGCACATTATTGACGAAGTATATCAAAAATGTCTTGCCTCTATCACATTGCCTAAAGATCAAGTTGATAATTATGTGAAAGCTATTTACGAGCCATTTACCGATGAGGAAATATCTGAAGAGATTGCACGTATTGTACGACCACATGACTTAAGAGCTGATTTGCAGATTATTTTCCAAACATTGGAAAATCTTCATGTAGCTTGTCCTGATCACAAAGGGGACTGGTATTTTTCTGGGGATTATCCTACACCGGGAGGTAATAAAACGGCGAATAGAGCATTTATGAACTGGGTAGAGGGTAAAAATGTAAGAGCTTACTTCAGCACTTAATTAATCCTATATATTTAAAATGAAAAGCTAATCGAAATAAACGATTAGCTTTTTTGTTAAGTCGATCAGAATATCTGATAATTACCTTACGGCTTCTATGGTGTATGTAAAGCTATCTGCTCGATAATATCCAATATTATACTCAATAGGCTGATTGTTGATATCATATACAAATCTTTTACGAATTAATATGGGATCATTTGATTTAATATTAAGTTTTTCGGCGATGTAATCCCCTGCTAGCTTAGCGGATATCTCTTCTTTTGATGTTTTAACGATTATGTTAAAATCTTTCTCTAAAATTTCGTACAACGGCCTATTGAAATTTTGTTGACAATCCATGTTTATATTTGGATTGAAATGTGAAATAAAATAAACAAAGGGAAAGTCAGCATGCCCTCTCACTCTTTCGAGAGTAAGACATGAAATGTTTGGATCAATTTGGAAAAAATTAGAAATTTCAGGTTTAATCTGTTTAAATGTGACATGTAGTTCGTAATTTTTGATTTCTAGTCCGAGCATTTTCATTTCTTGAGAAAAACTCAACCAGTTTTTTATTCCTCCTAAAACACTTTTACTCGCTACTTTTGTACCTACACCTTTCTTTCGTACCAACAAACCTTCGAAAACGAGCTTGTTGATAGCTTGTCTTAATGTGTTCCTAGAAATGCCTAATTTTTTAGATAGCTCTACTTCATTCGGTAGCAGTTCACCATTCTTATATTCTTCTTTTTTAATTAGTTGTCTAATTATGTTCTCAGCTTGAGAATGTAGAGGAACTGAATTGTTGTGGTCTATCTTTAGATTCATAATCAATTGATATGTATAAAACAAAAATATAAAAAAATATTTGTATTAGTTATTTATATATTTATATTTGAACAAACTTAGTATGTTCATACATATTATAACCAATTAATATTTACATTATAAACACTTATGAGAATCCCGAATTATAATCGATTTCCGAGTACATCTGTTGATGCTGAAGCTTATGTTGGATGGAGTTCATTGCATTTACTATTAGAAGAGCTTGTTCAGACAAATAGAAATGTAGCTATTGAATTATATCCTGGTGTGGATGAGTTGGCTGTAATTGATTTTTTAAAATCAACAAAGCTTGGACAAGTTGTTGATATGCGTTCGCTCTACAAAAGCGAAAGCGAGATCAAAACATTAACAGAGGTGTTCTTGACAGATGATGTATTGTTTGGGTACATAAGTCCGTTGACGATAGCGGATTATATTGATGAAAGGAAATTAAATCAATTCAAATTGTCAAAGAACAGTGGTGTTAATTTAATTGTTGGGGTTGGAGCAAGTTTGGTTACGGAAAAGGGATCTCCTCTTGTTTATTTTGATTTAAGCCGCTGGGAGATTATACAACGATTTCGAAGAAATGAGACAGATGGCATCGGTGTGATATCTAGACATGAGCCTGCCTCCTTGCAATATAAGCGTGGATATTTTAATGATTGGAAAATCGCTGATAGATTAAAAGAACAATTATTTACTACTGTAAATTATTGGGTGGATACGCATGATCCTTTACATCCTGTAATCATAAGTCATGAGAGTTTTATGTCCGGAATTGAAAAAATAATTGGAGGGCCATTTCGAGTGGTTCCATTTTTTGATGCTGCACCCTGGGGAGGACAATGGATGAAAGAGAAATTTGGATTGCCTGATGATAAGGAAAACTATGGATGGGGTTTTGATTGTGTGCCTGAAGAAAATAGTATTCTATTTGACTTCAAGGGGGTGAAATATGAATTTCCTGCTGTTAATCTGGTTTTGCTAAAGAGTAAAGAACTTTTAGGCGAGCCTGTAGAAGCTCGATTCGGAAAGGATTTTCCCATACGATTTGATTTTTTGGACACTGTTGGTGGTGGTAATTTAAGCTTGCAAGTGCATCCTACAATACACTTTTCTAAAGATCACTTTGGACTGCATTATACCCAAGATGAAAGTTATTATATCGTTGACGCAAAAGCAGGGTCAGCAGTTTATCTGGGTCTGAAGGATTCGGTCAAAGATGGTGAGGAAATGTTTGCGGAATTGGAAGCTGCTCAATCTGGTCATAGATCCTTTGATGCAGAAAAGTTTGTTAATACTTTCAAAATTAAAAAACATGATCATTATTTGATTCCAAGTGGTACAATTCACTGTTCGGGAACGGATGCTGTGGTGTTGGAAATAAGCTCTACACCCAATTTGTTTACTTTCAAATTGTGGGATTGGGATAGATTGGGCTTGGATGGCAAACCCAGACCTATTAATATAGACAGAGGTAAAAAAGTTATAAATCTAAATTGTAAGGAAGAATATACAAAAACCAATTTAATCAATAAAGTTGATAAAATAGCAGAAGGGGAAGGGTGGATAGAAGAGAAAACAGGTCTGCATCCTAACGAATTCATTGAAGTAAGGCGTCATAAATTTACATCCACGGTACATCATTACACCGGAGAAAGTGTGAATGTATTGAATTTAGTAGAGGGCGAAGAGGCTATTGTAGAAAGTCCGAATGCTTCATTTGAACCTTTCGTTGTCCACTATGGAGAGACTTTTATTATTCCTGCCTCAATAGGTCCTTACAGCATTCGACCATATGGTGTTGCAGAAGGAACGGTGTGTATTACGGTGAAAGCATTTGTGCGTGTCTAAATTGAATAAATATGCGTGATTCTATAAGACCTTCGTTAATTGTTCTGATGCTGTGCTTTTTCACAATGGGTATTGTGGATTTAGTAGGCGTTGCTACAAATTTTATTAAGGAAGATTTTAATCTTAATAATTTTACAGCAAGCCTTATACCAATGATGGTATTTGTTTGGTTTGCCCTTTTTTCAATTCCCTCAGCTTTGGTAATGGACCGAATTGGAAGAAAAAATACAGTCTTGATTTCTATAGTTATTACTTCTATTGCCTTAATCATACCATATATATGGTATGATTTTATTTTTATATTGATTTCATTTGCATTTATAGGGATTGCCAACACTTTTCTTCAAGTTTCGCTCAATCCTTTGGTGAGTAATGTAGTTTCAGAACAAAATTTAGCTAGTACACTCACTTTTGGACAATTTGTGAAAGCTATAGCTTCTTTTATAGGTCCTATTCTTGCTAGTTTTTTTGCTTCCCAATTTGGAGATTGGATTTTTGTTTTACTTACTTATTCTATTTTCTCTATCGCTTGTTCGATTTTACTTTACAAAACAAATATTGTTGAGGCCAAAGATGTATCCAATAATCAACGAGTTACCTTTTCAAATACGTTAGTACTCCTGAAGTCTCCATACGTTGCTTTTTCATTTATTGGTATTCTAGTCATAGTGGGTATTGATGTGTGTTTGAATACGAATATTGCACTTCTTCTTAGTGAAAAATTAGATATCCCCTTGCAACAAGGTGCGTATGGCATCAGTATTTATTTTGCTGCTAAAACCATAGGAGCATTTGTGGGTGCTTTTGTTTTACTAAAAATTCATAGCACTACTTTCTTGAAGTGGAGTATGCTTGTTGCTTTTGTCGGATTCTTTCTTCTGATGGGCACAACCTCTGAGGTGTCACTTTATTTTGGAATTTCACTTATTGGATTCAGCTGTGCAAATGTCTTTTCCATTATTTTTTCAAACGTATTGAATTATAATAAAAATAGAGCGAATGAGATGTCCTCGTTGATGATTATGGGCGTAGCTGGGGGAGCTATAATAACCCCTATTGCAGGATTTTTATCAACACAATTTGGGATATGGAGTTCATTCTTGCTTATGCTTCTCTGTGCATGTTACTTATTTTCATTATCCATTTTTTTATATAAAAAGACAGAGTTATGAAGCCATTAGAAAATAGAATAGTCATGACTTTGGATGCAGGAGGTACAAATTTTGTTTTTTCAGCTATTCAAAACTATAAAGTTATTACACCCGTGGTGACGATGCCAGCATGTTCTGATGATTTAAATAAGTGTTTAGAACAGCTCGTTAAAGGATTTAAGGCTATTGAAGATATGTTGTCCGAATCACCGGTAGCAATTAGTTTTGCTTTTCCTGGTCCTGCAGACTATAAAAATGGTATTATTGGAGACTTACCTAATATGAAGGCGTTTAGGGGAGGTGTGCCATTAGGGCCATATCTAGAAGAAATTTTTGGAATACCAGTTTACATTAATAACGATGGGAATTTATTTGCATATGGAGAAGCATTGTGTGGCGCATTACCTACTTTGAATAAACAGCTAAAGGAAGCAGATATCAACAAGCAATATAAAAATGTAATAGGACTGACATTTGGGACGGGTTTTGGATCAGGGGTGGTCATTGATGGAAACTTGTTGACTGGAGATAATGATTGCGGAGGTGATGTCTGGGTGTTTAGAAATAAATTATTTCCCAATAAAATAGTAGAAGAGAGTGTAAGTGCTCGCGCTGTAACTTCAGAATATAACAAACTGGCGACCGTAAAAGATTATAACTTGACACCCAAAGACATTTATTTGATTGCTGAGGGTATGCTTGAGGGGGATCAGCGAGCTGCACAAATGAGTTTTGGCAAACTAGGTGAAGCGGCAGGGGATGCTATAGCACATTTACTCACCTTTATTGATGGTATAGTGGTACTAGGAGGAGGCCTTATGCATGCCTCTAAATATATTCTGCCATCTTTATTAAACGAACTAAATTCCTCATTAGAGTTAGCTAACAATGAAAGTACTCCTCGGTTGCAAATGGAGGTTTTACAATATGAGAATACGAACAATTTTGACTTCATTCTTAAAAGTCAAAAGATAATCCATATACCACAATCAAATAAGGAGATAACCTACAACCCTTTAAAAACAACATTTATTATGAAAACCAAATTAGGTACAAGTGCATCCATCTCACTTGGTGCTTATGCATATGCACTTCATATGTTGGAGCAATAGCCTGTGGAATTGTAAACACGAAAATTATGATCAAATGAAAGATTTGTTACCAATTAAACTACGCTGGTTCAGGGAACGCCATCTCTGTTCCTTACAGATGAATGTAAAATATTTTATTACATTTTGTATGACCTTTCTGCTAATTAGTGAGGATTTATCTGCTCAGACAAATTCACATTTACTACGCGGGGTGATTGTTAATAGTGCCGATGAACCGATTAGTGGAGCTTCTTTACAAACATCAAATGGGGTGAAGTCGGTGTCTGACGCAAGCGGAAATTTTAGTATTGAGCTTCTGACACGTAATTCCAATATTACCGTTACTCATGTTACTTATGATACAAGAGTTATTAATGTAAAAGGTGAAACGTTTCTGCGGATAGTATTACAATCTATTGAAAACACTTTAGATGAAGTGGTGGTGGTTGGATACGGGACACAAAAAAAATCCAATGTCACCGGTGCTATATCTTCTGTAAATGTAAAAGAGCTAGAAAATAAGCCTGTTATTAATGTGGTAGAAGCTTTGCAAGGTACGACCCCTGGGTTGACTATTCAACAAAGCACTTCTCAACCCGGCAGCCGTCCTGCTATCAATATCAGGGGCATAAATACCTTGAATAATAATGATCCTATGGTGATTGTCGATGGTATAATAGGCGATATCCAGAATGTAAATATGTCAGATATCGAAAATATCTCTATATTGAAAGATGCTTCGTCTGCTGCGATTTATGGCTCAAGAGCATCTAATGGCGTTATACTAATCACGACTAAGCGCGGAAATAAAGATTCTCCCACTATTCGTTATAATTTTAATATGGCACGCCAAACGCCAACTTTCTTGCCCAATATAGTAGAACCTTGGGTATATGCCGAATTAAGAAATGAAGCATTATTTAACTCAGGGCGTCCCGTTCAATTTAGTGCTGAACAAATCATGGATTTCAAACAAAATTATCCTAATACCAATTGGATGAAAGAAATCTACAAAGAAAAATCACCTCAATCAGCACACGATCTATCTATTTCAGGTGGAAATAATAATACCACATATTTAATTTCTGGTGCCTACACTCAACAAGCGAGTATGCTACAAGGTCCTGATTATGGTTTGGATCGTGTCAATTTTAGATCCAATGTGGAAACAGAAATGACAGATAGATTCAAGGTAAACTTATTAGCTGCATACAGCCGCAATACGATTAAAGATCATGCGTATTGGACAGAATGGATAATCGAGCAAGCGACTCGTATGCCATCTATTTACCCTATTGTCAATCCAGATGGTAGCTATAATTACCCTAGCGGTAGCAATTCAAATTCTTTGGCAAGATTAAATGAAGGAGGATTGCGTTCAAGCGCGAATGATGATTTATCTGGAGTTGTAAATGCTGAGTTTAGAATAATCGATGGGTTAAAACTGAAAGGAATGTTGGGTAGTCAGTTGTATTACAATCGACTTAAAGAAAATAGGTCTGCTATTGCGGGATCAGGTGATTTAGAAAATAGAAGTACCAATGGTTCTCAAAAAATTCAAAATATTACTTCAAACCTACTGCTGAACTATGACAAGTCATGGGGGGCTCATACACTGAGTGCATTGGCTGGTTTCAGTTACGAAGGAGGAACAGATAATCGTTTCGAAACCTTTAGAATAAAGGATAATGATGATTTTGATATCATGGGTGGATTACAAACTACGAATACAGGAAATCAGGAATGGCAATCAGAATGGTCAAT
>JBMDWK010000095.1:0-28385 GCA_048595255.1 Sphingobacterium sp.
CAAAAATTGTCCCTTCTTGTGCATGTGTTCTGCAATATAGCTATCCCCCATCACAGCATGATGACAATATATACTATCTTCGAATGCATCGACCTCGGTCATGTAATATTTATTTACATATTCCTTTTCCATATTATTTATTTTCTAACAAATTTCTCGATTTTAAGTTAGATTACCAAAAAGTAAGTGTTTGGTCACTTTATTCGATTGTTCGTTTGACAACTTTTCGTTTGCAACGTTTTCTAAAGATGCTTTTATTCGCACAAAATCATGTATAAAAAGTAATTATTTTTTTTTACAGTAATATATTTTATGTAAGCAATTGGTTTTCAGGTGTTTATTTACCACTATTGCTAGTGTAATAATTATCTGACTGAAAAGAATAAAATTCAACTATTTATAATCATTATTATTGTATGTGAGTAGAGATGGTAATAAGGTGACCCTTAATAATATAAGATAAATGAGTTTAAGTAGAATACGTTTAGAATCATTACATAATAAAGTAATGACTGCTGAAGAAGCGGCACAACTAATTCAAGATGGTATGGTCGTGGGTTCGAGTGGATTCACGAAAGCAGGAGATAGTAAAGTAGTCCTTCCGGCATTAGCTGAGCGCGCAAAAAGAGAAAATGTAAAAATCACATTGATGACAGGCGCATCTCTTGGACATGATACTGATGGCAAATTAGCAGAGGCAGGAGCCTTAAAAAAACGCATGCCTTTTCAAGTGGATCGTATCTTGCGAAATAAGATAAATGCTGGAGAAGTTCTATTTATCGACCAGCATCTGAGTGAAGCGGCAGAACTATTACATAATAAAAATCTTCCTCCCGTAGATATTGCTGTATTGGAAGTGGCATATATCGAAAGAGATGGCAGTTTTGTGCCCACTACCTCGGTAGGTAATTCACTTACATTTGCCAGTCTAGCAAAGCAAGTGATTTTGGAAGTGAATATGGCGGTTTCAGAAGATGTATATGGTCTGCATGATATTTATCAAGCTGAAGACTATCCGCATCGTAACGTTATTCCTATTGTCGCTCCTTGGAATAAAATAGGACGCAAGACGATTCCTTTGGATCCCAATAAAGTAGTAGGTATTGTTTTTACGAATATTAAGGATAGTCCGGCGGATATAGCCGCTCCAGATGAGAAAACATCGAACATTGCGAAGCATATTTTGGAATTCTTTGAGAATGAAGTAAAGCTAGGTCATTTGACGGACCGACTGTTACCATTGCAAGCAGGTATTGGTAAAGTGGCGAATGCGGTATTGACAGGTTTTAAGGATAGTAACTTTTATGATTTGACGATGTTTTCGGAAGTGCTTCAGGATAGTACTTTTGATTTGATCGATTCGGGCAAATTGAGCTTTGCTTCTGCGTCTTCGGTTACGGTGTCGCAAGAATGCTATGAGCGTGTATTCGGTAATTTGGCGAAATACCGTGATAAGTTTGTGTTGAGACCGCAAAATATTTCCAATACGCCTGGTCTAATCCGCCGTCTGGGCATTATCGCAATCAATACTGCTATTGAGTTTGATATTTATGGCAATGTGAACTCTACACATATTTCAGGCTCCAAAATTATGAATGGTATTGGAGGATCGGGAGATTTTGCGCGTAATGCATACCTAAGTATTTTTGTGACGCAGGCGGCATCCAAAGAAAATAAAATTTCTCACGTCCTACCAATGGTATCGCATGTGGATCACACTGAGCATGATGTTGATATTTTGGTTACAGATATTGGCTTGGCCGATTTGCGTGGTCTAGCGCCGCGTGAGCGTGCGCAAAAGATTATTGACAACTGTGTACATCCAGATTATCGGCAGGAGTTGCAATCGTATTTTGATAGAGCCTGCGTTCGCGGAGGACATACACCACACTTACTGGAAGAGGCATTCAGCTGGCACATGCGTCTAGCAGAAACTGGCAGCATGAAAAAATAAAAAAGCAATACTTTTATGTTTAATTTTGAAAAGTCGCAATTTAGATTGCGACTTTTTTCGTGTATTTCTTTTTGCGCATCCCTTGCTGTATCGCACCAATTCCTATCAACATTAGCAGTGGAGATAGCACATTAATAAGCTGCCATTTTGTTTTATGTTGCTTCACTTGGGCTTGATCCAGAAGTCTTAGTTTTACTTCTTTATTGCGTAAGCTGATCAATTGCTCATCATTCGTCAGGTAATCCACCACATTTTGAAGGAGTGTTTTATTTGCAAACTGTTGCTCGGTGAACTTATCCCAACCCAATGGATATGGCGACCCATCTTTTCCATTGATTTGATTAATTAACCAATCGCCGTCACCGATTACAAACATTTTAGCGGGTTTAGAAACGTGCGTCAGATCGACTGGGTTAGCAATACCCGCAGGCGTCGGTCTACCTTGGAATACGTAGGGAAAATGCCCTGAAAGCAATACTGCAACAGGTTTTTGCTCACTTCGGAATGTTTCGGGATCAGGCTGATCTTCGATCATTCTCAATGAAATACTAGAACCTGTTTTGTGGGCTTGAGTAAAAGGCGACGATTCGAGGATTACTTCTTTTTTTACCTGAGGATTAGCAATGGTGTCTACCGTCCCAATAAATTCGGTCCGTATGCCATCTAAGTTTTTGACAATGGGATGCGGGCGAGTCGGCATCAAGATAGGGTAAAAGAACCAGGGCGTCAGTTCTATCTGCGGTTGACCATTGATGTGGCCTATCGACATCGGAATCTGTGCACAGTTCATATCCGCAAGGATATCATAGTTGAGTCTGGCGCCGTATAAAAATAATTGATCATCAAGATTCAATTCGTTGCCCAGGAGGACCTGTGAACCCGCCTGTCTGAGGTTCTCTATGTTTGCGTTGACTTGATCAATTGCCCACAGGACTGCACCTCCATTTCGGACAAAATAATCTATCTTATATTTATCACTTTCCGAAAATTTGGTTTGAGGTTTGGCGATGACAAGAACCGCAAACTTTTGTAAATCTTGCAATTCGATGGAATCCAAATTAATTCTTCCAACTTGGTGTGCTGGTGCAAAAGTATGCATGGCATCGTACAATTCAAGATCTGTAGGTTCACCATGTCCTTCTGTGAAGCCAATAAATGGCTTGACCGAACTTGAAAGTTTTTTGATAGCCGAAATAAAGCTGTATTCCAAGTTCTGAACGGAATTGTTAAGCACCTGCTCGGGTGACAGTCCAATTTTATTTTGTAATAAATTGACATTAACCTCTTCTTCGCCTTTATTTACGATAGCAAACGGGAAAATAAGATTTTGTGAATAGCCTGTGTTCTTTTTTACATTTAAGTTAGTGGGCTGTAGACCGCGATCTATCAGTGCTTCCATGATCTGCTGCTGTTCTGCTTCAGAACCTTCCTGCGGATTAATGACATGCACTTTGATGGCTCCTTTGGATAGCCTATTCATGTCGCGTGCCAGGTCGATAGCCGATTGTCTAAGTCTGCTAAATCCACTGGGTAATTCACCATCCAAAAAGATGGTGATGTGTATATTTTCGTTGGTGTTTTTAAGAATATCTATAGTTGTGTCGCTAAGCGTATATCTCTTGTCTTCCGTAAAATCAATCCTTCCGAATAAATTGGTGATGAAATTTTGATTGATTAGAAGTATAGTCAATACAGCAATTCCATATACCGTAAAAGTGCGTTTTCTGTTTGTAAATTTCCGCCCTAAATGGCCAATGGAAAGCACGATGAACAAGCCTATGAAGCTCAATAAGTAAATGAAGTCTGCTGCAATCATTACACCTCGACTTAAGGCTTCGTAGTGGTATTGGATGCCCAGCGAAGCCACAATGTCTTCATATTTGTATAAAAATGGAAATTTGCTTACTGAGTCAAATCCATAATATCCGAAAAAACACAAAACCACAGCTAAAAGGAATGCGATAATCGGATTGTGGGTTAGTGAAGAACTAAAGATGGAAATGGAAGTAAATGCCGCTGTAAGTAAGTATAATCCGATGTATGAGCCGATAATGCCGCCTGTGTCTATGTTCCCACTAGGAGCGGCTAAAGCATACAGACAGATCGGATAAAGAAGCGTCGGTAGTAAGGCTAGCAAAGACACAGTCCAACTTCCTAAAAATTTCCCCACAACAATTTCTATGAAAGTGATCGGTTTGCTCAGGAGCAGGTCAAAGGTGCCATTTGCTTTTTCTCCCGCTATACTTTGCATACTGATAGCTGGTACCAGTAGAAGCAGGAGATAGGGGGCTAGATTAAAAAAAGGTTCTAGGCTAGCATACCCATAATCCAGAATGGATGTTTCGGGAAATACCCAAATTAATAATCCGCTTACTAAAAGAAATAAGCCTATTGCCAAATAGCCAATAAAAGAATTAAAATAGGTGACAATTTCTTTTTTATAAATACTAAGCAATTTGATCAGGTTTTAGGCTCGAAAATAGGAATATTGGCACACAAAGCAAAATATTAGCTGTGCAATTATTTAGTCAGCAACACAAAAATATCTTCCATAGATAGATTTGGATAGCGTTGGGCTTTGTCATTCACCATAAACTGATCTTTGATTTTTCCTTGGTGGATGACAATGATTTCATCGCAGATGGCTTCGACTTCTTGCATAAGATGTGTCGATAGTAACACGGTCTTGTCTTTTGCGAGTTCGCGAATCAACTGACGAATTTCTAAAATCTGATTGGGATCAAGCCCTGTTGTAGGCTCATCTAATATTAAAACGCGCGGATCATGAATAATGGCGCAGGCCAATCCCACTCGCTGTTTGTATCCCTTAGAAAGTTCTTTGATTTTTTTGTGTTGTTCGTTTTCTAATCCCGTAAGGGTGATTACTTCCTGTATGCGTGATTTTGTATGCTTGAGCTTGTACAACGCTGCTTGGTATTCGAGCATTTCTTGTACATACAGATCTGCATATAGGGGATTATTCTCAGGAAGATAACCGATATTTTGTTTCGTTAATAAGCTATCTTGTTGGATATCTATACCATCAATCCGACATTCACCACGCTCAATAGGTAATATCCCAGCTAGTGTCTTCATGGTAGTTGATTTTCCAGCACCATTAGGACCTAAAAATCCTATGATTCGGTTGCTTGGCGTTTGGAAAGTGACATTGTCCAAGGTTTTTTGCTTACCATAATGCTTAGTCAGATTTTGAACGTGTATAGACATCTCCTAACGATTAATGTACGGTGATTTGATTTTGCGCTTTTGAATATAGAAATCCAAAGCCTTTTGTGCATCTGCAGCTCTGTCTGTGCTCAGGATGTCGGCTCCATTTTCGATGTATTCGGCGTAGACCTGATACCCTCTGCTTTGAGCTTGCTTATCTAAGTTGCCCATGGTGCCTAGGATTGTTTTGATACCATGTGCATGTAAAGCTTCTACTAGCTCTTTTTTAGGTTGAGCAGTCCCTACGAAAGCTACGAGTTTGTTGTCGGGAATACCGAGTTCTGCTAATTTTATGATATCTTGTTGTGATTTGACACTTGCTGAAATCATCAAATCCGGATTAACGCGGTGAAGTGCGCTAGCTTGATTAGCATTGTAGGTAATGACTACCACGGATGCTTGAGAATTGGTCAATTGTATCACTTGGGAAAGTAGCGTATACGGTACATTTTGCTTCACATCCAACGTAAATAGCACCTTTCCTTTACCCCAATGTAGCGCCTCTTCTAATGTAGGGATTTTAAATTTTGTAGCTTCACCGTTGGGATCTTTGAGTATGAATTCTTTGAGTTCACTGAGGGTATAATCACTCACTTTGCCCGTACCATTACTGGTTCTGTCTAATGTCTCGTCATGCATTAGTACCAATACCGAATCTTTAGACATACGTATGTCACACTCAATGATTAACGGAAATTTATTCGCCCAGTGCGCAAAGGTTTCTATAGCATTTTCAGGATATCCATCTGTGTCACCTCCTCGATGAGCACTCACTAAAGGGTATCTATCTTCTCTATACGTCAAAAAATTATATAGATCATCGAGACTGTGAATATTAAAATTATTCGATTTGTTGTTCGACGATTCGATTTGATTACTGTCAGGATTGTCTTGTTTATGTGCAGATGGCGCATTTCTAAAACAAGAAATAAGAATCAGTAAAATAGTAAAGATAGAAAGGTAGTAAAGTGATCTTTTCATCTAATTGGTATCATTATTTTTAATAAGCGCTATAATCTCTTCTAACGAGGTGTGAATCTGCTCAAATTTGATATGTGCTTGGTTATAATAAGGTTCTCTTTCCTTCAGTTTGCTGTCTATAAAGTCAAATAACTCTTCACCAGATAGTCCCTTGAGGACAGGCCGTTTGTTGACATCAGATTGGCTTAATCTCCACCACAGTGATTTGCTGGTATGGTATAAGTATAAGGATAGTCCGTTTTTGTTGATCCAGTCCATATTATCAAAAAAACATGGCGTGCCACCGCCTGTGGATATTACCGCGATCCTTCCACTTTGTTTTTGGAGGTACTCTTGTTCTAGTTTTCTGAAATTATCTTCACCATGTGCTTTAAAATATTCCGGAATAGACATCCCAATATTTTCCACTATTTCATGATCCAAGTCCACAAAAGGCAATTGTAATGCATTGGCAATTTTCTTTCCCCAAGTGGTCTTACCGCTACCCATGAAGCCTACTAAAAATATCGGTTTGTCCATCTATTTATTGAGATATTGCTGGATGAGTTCTTCTTTTGAAGGAAAAGTTTCTTTTGACCATTTTTGTATGACAATGCCATTTTGCATCAGCATGACACCCGGATTCGATCGTACCATGCTTTTTAGTGGAATACCATCTACGTAAAATGTCTCTAGTACTAGGTCCAATTGATCATTTAAATAATCAATATCTGCTGCTGCGCTGGATGTTAATAGTATCGCGCGCAGGTTATAATCTTCACTCAGTGATTTGATTGTTTGATTAATGCGATCAAGCGCCAAAAAGTCCGCTGGCGAAAATTTTGTTACGTCTATACTCGTCACTAGAAAGTTAAAATGTGGGTTCTCAATAATTTCCTCTGTTACGTTTTGCCCTGCATTATCGGATATCATCAAGTCTGGAATAGCCACTTGATAGCCTTTTTTGACAAGTTTGGTCTGGGGCTCACCAACGATTTCCCAGTTTTCATCTTCCCAGATTTTTTGGCTCATGTATTCTTTATCCGTCACTTTTTTACTTTCACCCGATTGCTTGTTATTCAAAGAGTAGATGTGCTCGAATTCATCTTGAGCTGCTCCCTCAGGTATTTTCATCAATGAAGGTAGGTGATTGCCTACTTTATAAGGCAAAAAATCTATCACCGGAAGATAGACGTATGTATATATTCCCGCACCAAAAGCAAATAGCACCGTCAGAAGTGTTATAAAATTATTGGCAAAGCTGCTTTGGAATAGGGGTGTAATCTTGTGTCTTTTACTAAATATAATGCCGATAAATACTAGTAATATCAAGTCTTTAATGAAGGATTGCCAAGGGGTAAGCGGTATAGCATCACCAAAACAACCACATGAAGTCACTACATTGAAAAAAGCAGAATAAAACGTAAGAAAGGTGAAAAATAGGATCAACAGTAATAATCCCCACGCCACGCTATTCCGTGCTATGCCCAACAGCAATAGAACGCCCAAAATAATCTCAAAAGCACATATGATGATGGCTATCCATGCACTATAATCATTCAATGCCGTTAAATTGAAAACATGGAAATATTCCTGCAGCTTGTACCCAAAACCCATGGGATCATTGGCTTTGATCAAACCGGAGAAAATAAACAGCATGCCTACAAATATTCTGGATATCCATAGCAGAATATCAGGCTTGTTCGATGTGCTTTGAAGTGGACTATAAAAGGAAGTGGTTGTCATATCTTATTTTTTATCAGCAAAACCCATTTTTATCAATGCAAATACGGCGTAGTTCAACATATCTTGATAGTTAGCGGCAAGTCCTTCGGAGACAATTGTTTTGCCCTCATTATTTTCGATTTGTTTGACACGGTGCAGTTTCATCAAAATCATATCTGTCATCGAAGAAATCCGCATATCACGCCATGCCTCACCATAATCATGGTTTTTAGCGAACATTAGATCACGTGTTTCGTTTACTTTGTCACTATATTTTTGTGCTACCCAAGCAGCATCAAGGTTTTCTTCACCTTCGTCGCCCATTTCGAGCTGCATCAGTGCGATGACACAATAATTGATAATAGCGACATATTCGCCGGCAATATCTTCTCCTACTTTGGATACTTGCTTGATTTCTAAAGTACGGATTCTCTTGGCTTTAATATACAGCTGGTCAGTGATAGAACTCAAGCGCATGATTCGCCAAGATGTCCCATAATCTTTTGTCTTATTCACAAAAAGACTTCTACAATAGTCAATGACCGCATTATATTCCTCCGTAGTATTCATATAGTTTTGATATGTTGAGATACAAATATAATCAGAAAAGTAGTTAGCCTATAGTCACATTACTGTTTGATTTTAGCTTTTTATGACAAATTGTAATATATTTTCAAGTAACTTCGAATATACTTTGTAATTACAGAATGGGAATTAAAAAGCCAGAAATTCGAGATGTAGAAATCATTCGATATATACAGCCCCTAAGAGAGGGTGGCTCAATGCCTGGATTGGTCGATGCCGATGATGGATTTAGTTATGTCATCAAATTTCGAGGAGCGGGACAAGGCAAGAAAGCACTTGTCGCCGAGCTTATCGGTGGAGAGTTGGCCCGCTTATTAGATTTGCGTATGCCAGAGCTCGTATTTGCGCATCTGGATGAATCGTTTTGGCGATTGGAGGCCGACGAAGAAATTCAAGATTTACTCAAATTTTCTATCGGACAGAATCTAGGAGTTCATTTTCTCAATGGTGCGATTACCTATGATGCAAATGTGGATACTATCTCCGAAGAAGAAGCTTCCAAAATAGTATGGCTGGACGCTCTGCTTATGAATGTGGATCGTACGGCGAGGAATACCAATATGTTGGTATGGCATCAGGAACTATGGCTTATTGACCACGGTGCTTCATTATACTTTCATCACTCTTGGGACAATTGGGAAGAATATGTATCGAAACCGTTTGTTCAGATCAAAGACCACGTTTTGCTCAATAGGGCATCCAAAGTTCAGGAAATACACGATAAGTATAGTACGCTCTTCAATGGGGATAGTATTCGTGGTATATTAGATGTCATCCCTGATGAATGGTTGATGGAGGAGGGTAGGGAGATGACACCCAACGACGTGCGAGAAGTGTATTTGCAATTCTTGATAGGAAGGTTGGCAAATTCAGCAATGTTTTTAAATCAGATAGAGCATGAGCGTAAGAACATTATATGAGTATGCTGTAGTACGCGTCGTACCTCGGGTAGAGCGAGAAGAATTTGTGAATGTGGGTATCGCTCTCTATTGCAAAAAGTTTCGCTATGCGGAGTTTTTGTTTCATCTGGATGAAGCCAAATTACGTGCTATGCATTCTGGGGTGAATATAGAGGAGATTCAAAAACACTTGCAGTCTTTTCAAAAAATCTGTGCGGGAGCTAAAAGTCATGGTAAGATAGCTAATTTGGAGCAGGCCGAGCGATTTCGTTGGTTGACAGCGAATAGGAGTACAATTATTCAGTGTTCGCCTACACATATAGGTCGCTGTATCTCACCCGAAGAAACCCATCAGGAATTAATGAGTAAATTAGTTCTATAGGATTAGTAGAATTTAATATTCAATATGTAGATTTGCAATCATGGAAGATTTTTACGGTCACCTCTACCAAAAACAACTCGAAGCGCAAGATATGCCCAGTAATACCCGTATTTGGACATGGGCTCGCGATTTATTTAGAGTTCTTTTTCCTGAGCGCAACCCTCAAGAGCTATCCTCCGTTGAGGATATCAAATTAATATTCAAGCAATCCGAAGCGGAATTGTTGGATTTGTTGAAGAAAAGCAGAAACTGTAATGATTGCAAGCATGATGTAGTGGTAATGAAGTTTTACCAATCATTGCCTGAATTGTATGAAGTGATGCTCACTGATGCACAAGCTATCTTGGATGGCGACCCTGCTGCTCAAGATTTGCGAGAAGTGATACGCACATACCCAGGTTTCTTGGCGACGTGCATCTATCGAATGGCACATCAGCTTTGGCAATTGAAAGTACCATTGATACCGCGTATCCTGACCGAGTGGGCGCATGAGCGTACAGGTATAGATATACATCCCGGTGCTACTATTGGGAAATACCTACACATCGATCATGGCACAGGCCTAGTAATAGGAGAGACTTGCATCATTGGCGAACATGTGAAACTCTATCAAGGGGTTACATTAGGCGCTTTGAGTGTGGAGAAAAATCTTGCTGGCAAACAACGTCATCCCATCATTGGAGACTATGTGATTATATATGCAGGTGCGACCATCCTTGGTGGCGACACGCATATTGGTCATCACTCCGTGATCGGTGGAAATGTTTGGCTTACCTCCAGCATTGATCCATATACTACGGTATACCACCAATCTAATTCAAAATTTATTGACACTAAACCCGCCTAATAATGGGAAATATAATAGATACAATAGGTAATACACCCTTAGTTGAGATTACAAGTTTTCATCAGAATCCAAAGGTGAAAATCTATGCTAAACTTGAGGGGAATAATCCCGCAGGATCCGTAAAAGATAGACCAGCACTCAATATGATTCGTTCGGCGATCGAGCGAGGCGATATAAAAAAAGGCGATAAATTAATCGAGGCGACTAGCGGAAATACGGGAATAGCATTAGCGATGATCGCAAGTATGTATGGTATGGAGTTAGAATTGGTAATGCCATCGAGTTCCACACGCGAACGTACCTTGACAATGGAAGCTTTTGGTGCTCAGGTCACCTTGCTAGACAATATGGAAGTCTGCCGTGATTATGCGGAGGAGAAAGCGGAAAAGGATGGCATTTATATCCTTAATCAGTTTGCTAATCCTGACAACTACGAGGCGCACATCAAAACCACAGGTCCTGAGATATGGCGTGATACAGAAGGTCAAATCACCCACTTTGTGAGTGCAATGGGAACTACGGGTACGATTATGGGTACTTCGATCTTTTTGAAAGAGAAAAATCCTGCTATACAAATTGTAGGCTGTCAACCTACGGAGTCCTCATCTATTCCGGGTATACGCAGATGGCCAAAAGAATATTTGCCAAAAATATTTGACCCATCGCGTGTGGATAGAGTTATCGATGTAGATCAACAAGATGCCGTAGAAAAATCACGTTTATTAGCGAAGCAAGAAGGTGTTTTCGCAGGTATGAGTACTGGAGGTGCTTTTCATGCAGCATTACAGGTGGCCAGCGAAATTGATGAAGGTGTAATTGTGTTTATTGCATGCGATAGGGGTGATCGTTACTTAAGTTCAGACTTATTTGGATAGTAAAATATCCTTACAAAATAAAAGCGGGAGAAATGTTTAATTTCTCCCGCTTTTATTTTATTTCTTTATTTTTTTGAACCTCAGCACAGCGATATCGTCAGTGATTAATGTCAACTGATCATCGCTGACACTAAATGAGGATATGCCTTGTAGATTTTTGAAATACATGCTTTCACCTTTTAAAGCTGGGCAAGCGATCTTCGTAGAAGCGATAGCGCTAAACTTCAATTTGTGACCATCCAAGTGATAGGTACTGGAATAACTGTTGCAACCACCATTTCCTGTCAATGTTTCTTCTGTAGTATCAAACACTAAAGTTGGTCTTTTAGTAGGAAATAAGTCTTCAATAGGTGCCGAAGCCATACCCATATAATCTAATTCCCAGCTACCTTTTAGTAAAGCCGATTTATTTTCTTTTTTCAATTTGAATTGAGCTTTAATATTCTTTTTGGCATCTAACAGCGATAAGGTGTCATTAGCAAGTTTGTAGTGTGTAACGTTAGGTATAATACGAGACAGACCGAGCTCTACATCCATATTATCACAGGCCATCATTGTCGAGATACCTCGGGTCATTTTTATTTTATTAGGTGCTTTGACTTCAAAATTTCCCATCAAATTATTGCAGCCCGTGATCGCTGCATATTCTTTTTTGGCCATGTCGATAGTGAATGAAGGTTCGATACCATTCACCTTGTTTCCAATTTTTTTATTGTCAATGGATATAATATGCCATTTAGCATTTAAGTTGCTTGCACTTTGATCAGTAACATACTGTTGCGGTTGAAACAGCGAACAACTGCCGAACAAGAATACTATTGAGATAGCAATTAAATTAATTGATTTCATGTGATTAAAAGTAGACTTTTGGTACAAGTATAACAATAATAAATTGAGTTCAAAAAAAAGCTCAGCATTTGCTGAGCTTTTCTTGTTTGGGCATGTGTACTTATACACCCAATTTATTACGGATTTCTTTCTGAATAGCGTTCTTGTGGACGAGCAGAGAGATTGTTTTATATTTTACGTATTCTTTAGTGACATACATATAACCTTTGTAGTCATTGGATTCACCCCAAGAATTTTTCACTATATAGTATTCTTTACCTTTTTGATCTTTCACCATACCTACAATATGCATACCATGGTCATCGGTAGTCGAATAATTATCGAATGCTGCTTGACGTAGATCCTCGGTTATTTTAGCCTCGGCTTTAGGACCGTTAAACATATCGGCAACCTCTTGCTGGCTCATTTTTTCAATTTCTTTTTCCGGTACAAATGCTACACCATTTTTCCAGCTAAAGAATTTTTCGGATACATCCGTAGCCCATGCCACTGTGTATCCATTTTGTAATGCATTGTCGATAATTTCTGTTAGCTCATTCATTTTTACATTGTAAAAACTCTCGTACGACCAGTTGTCAGGAATTAACAATACAAAGGGCTTGTAATAGGCGTGTTCATTAAAAGAACTGATTCCTACATAATCATCAGGATTGATGCCGATCACTTGATCTGCCCAAGTACGTGGTGTGTAGGTCTTGCCTTTATATTGAAAGTATTCTGGTGGTGTACCAATGTAAGCATTCATCACTCCTTTTACGGCATTCTGCCAAGTAGGAGTAAGTTTTTTGTTTTTCACAATATTTTCATTCATACCATGAAGTATGTTGCTCATCTCTGAAAAATTGTTGCGCGTTTGGCCTTCTCTCAATCCCGTATATACTTCGCGTGGTACAGCTCCATATTTACGGTAGATGGTCAATACATCGTGCAATTGTCCGCCTTCGCCTTGTGCTTGGTCACCATGTAATTTTACGTAGGTTTTCGCTTTTTCCAAATAGGTGTAGTATGCGGTAAAGATCTGCGATATTTCGACAGGTTGTTTGCCCATACGAATCATTTCGGATTCTAAATAAGAGTTTCCAGAATAGGACCAACACGTGCCTGAGGAACCCTGATCTTTAATGGAAGTGTTGCCAAGATTGATTACTTCAGTAAATACAAAGCCTTCTTTACTTTTGTCACTCGCATTATTTTTTAATGCATTAATGAGATTGTCTTGCGCGAAAGTCTGTGTGGTAGTTGCCAACAAAAAGGCAGCTATATAAAAGGATTTTCTCCAGTTCATTTTTTTTTTAAGTTAATAAATTTAGTACGAATATACATTTTTTGGATTTTCGCATTTGTAAAATTTTTATAGCATTTTTTCTTCCCCAGCATGTAAGGGCAATACTATAAAGAAAGTAGTACCCTGGTTGAGTCTTGTTTGGTAATCAATCGTACCACCCATGCCTGTAATTGTTTGTTTCACAAAGGCTAAGCCCAATCCTGTGCCCGAACTTTTGGTGGTGAAGTTGGGTTTAAATATTTTGGGAATTACCTCTTCCGGAATACCAAAACCATTGTCTGAGACTTCTATCAATACATGATTGTCATCATGGCTTTTAATAGTTATCGTAATTCGTGGTCTTCGTCTTCCCAAAGTGGCTTCGATAGCATTTTTAATGAGATTATTGAACGTACGAATGACTTGGTCGCGGTCCCCGAATATTTCAATTCGCTCACCAAATGTGGTTTCATTGTGCAATTGGATATTCACATTTGGAAGATTGTCGTATACGTGAATGGACTTATTTATCTTCTCTATGAGATTAAGCACGATAAAATGAGATTCCGGGAGCTTTGCAAACGCCGAAAACTCTGAAGCGATATTTGCTAATGCTTCGATCTGCTCGATGAATGAGTTGGATATTTTCTCGAAACGCTCCGGAAAACGACTGTCGTTATCTTTGAAAGACCGGTTGAGCTGTTGAATGCCCAATTTCATCGGTGTCAACGGATTTTTGATCTCATGAGCGACCTGTTGGGCCATTTCTCGCCATACACTCTCGCGCTCAGCGTGACGCAATTGTTTAGCGTGCTGCTCCAGCTTGACGAGCATATAATTATATTCTTTGACCAACAAACCGATCTCATCATCTTTTTCCCAATACAAAGATTCGTTGGGCTTGTCTGAGATATTTGTCTGCGAAAGTTTTTTCCGAATCATTTGGAGCGGTTCGGTAATCTTATTGGATATGTATAAAGATAGGAACGCGAAGATAATAAGTATGATCGTGTAGATATTTAAAATAGTCTTCAGGAGGATATTGGTGTTTTGTCTCTCCACTTCCAAATAATCAAAATACGGGATACCAAGATAGGCGATGGTTCGGTAGTTGCCATCTTTGATGGCGCCGTAGGAACTCTCATAGGTGAAATCTATAATCTGCTCGTAGACGAGGGTCTCGTTTTTCTTCAGCACATTCATCTCCATGAATGCATTTGGATTAATAAATGACGATATGAGGCTATTGTTATAAATAGCCGGTTGGGTCGTGAAGAATAGCTTCCCATTCTTGTCATACAAGTTAAAATCCATCACATGCACGTTCGTGAGGGATGACATAGTCTTGTGCAGTGATGTAAGATAACTTTGCGTTGAATCTTTGACAGCGATATCCTGTAGATTTTGAATGGTTTCGTTCACAAAATTCAATTTGTGTTCCTTCCGTGTTTTTGCCGTTTGAATCTTGATACTATAGAAACTAATAATTCCCGAAATCACAATGGCAACCAATACCGAAGTAATCACGAGCGTCTGAATACGTGAACTATATCTTATCTGCGCAATACTGTAGCGCAGACGTAAAAATAGGTTCATTAAAGTCACATTTTGCCGTACATACACCGGCAAGATCTGTGCAAGCAGTCGTACAAGATTGATCAGGATATAGAGATACAAAAATGTAATCGACACGACTGTGATAAACTGCCAGGAAGATTGAATCTGCTTACTGACGATCAACGTTGTATTGTCGTCCGGACGATATATCACGTGATTAAAGGAGTTGTCGTCATGAATATAAATGAACTCATTGATTTTCTGTGTGTGGTACGGATCATTGTTGGAATACGTATGCTTACCATTCTGACTGATCAACGAACCATCTTTGTATATCGCGAAATTAAAATCTTTTATTTTGCTATTGGGGTGATCATCAATGCCTGTATTCTTGTTGAGGAATGGAATAAAGGAAGCAATATTTGTCAGGCTTTTCTTCAGATTGATTATTACCGTATAACTGTTGCCATTATTATCTTGCAGACTTAGTAATGAAAAATAATCATAGAAGCCGATCTCCGTTTTAGATTTATAAAAAGTCTCCGTATTGGTGATTTTATTCGCATTGGAAATAACTTTCTCCCTAAAATCTAATAATGGATTGGACACATAGGTGCCGAGTGGCAATCCATTAAAATAATAGTAAGTTGATAAATTGTAATTGCTGGACAATGTCGCCAAATAATTCTTCTGAATATAATCATCAATAAGATGCGTGTTGGGATTGCGGCTAGCAATTTCTATTAGTTTTTTCAACCTTTCGTCTTGCTTGATACGCGTTTCGATTCCCGCAAATAAAGATACTGCCTCGACATCATCATCAGATTCCAGATTGAGCAACATGAGCTTCATATGCTCTTTGTTATTTTCATTGATGGCATCTGCATACTTGATTGTCGTGATACAAGCGATGGTCAGTATGGTGATGATTTGTGTATATACATTGTTGTATTTTAATATAGACTTGTCAAACGAACTCATCATTATTAAAATACCTATCAATACATTGATGAGGGAAAAATCCTGATAAAAACCACTTACGATCAAGGTGATAACAAGAGCTATAAGCTGGATATTTAAGTTGGTTGTTGTTTTTGGCGTAAGTATCTTACCGAGGAATACCAAAATATCCGTAATCAAGAATATAGAGAATATATTCAAAGAATATATTAGGATATGATATATCGTGAAATCATACGTAAAAAATAGCGTAATCAAGTCCTCTGTAGAAAATGAAGAGTGTGTGATCAGGGAAGCAAGCTGTCGGAATTGTTCATTAAAAATGTAATAAACGAACAGTAAGATCCCTAGAAATACCCAATTGCGAAGATTCCGTTTGAGAAAGAATTCGGGTATGACAATGTGTTTTTTGATGAATATTATAAAGCATAATACCCATAATAATACGGTCGAATTGATGAGGTAAGACCAGAGATTGGGAGCTAGATAATTATAGGCATATACTTTAGGCGAGAACAATTGGTAATCCGAAATCTGGGATAGCCAGTTGGTCTCCAAGTCGATCAGCCGAATAATGGTAAAGGTAACAGCTAAGATTATTATGGATAATATAGGCTTACCATTTCGGGCAATGTTAACACAAATGCTACTGATTAGGATAACACAACAGATAGTGCCAAGCACCCAGCAGATGAGTTGGATATTCAGATAGATATTGTTGTATTTACCATTTTTGAGCTTTACCGAAAAAAGATATTGTCCACCCTGAGAGTAAATGTTTCGAATGTCATCGCTGTCACCAAATTTCGAGACTTGCAGCTGTGTAGCAGTCAATGCTCCTATATAATTTTGTCGGGATCTGGCGGTATAATTGGTCTGAAATTGCCTTTCTATAGGTGTCAAGGCAACAAGATGCATGCCGCCGGGCAATATTTTCTTTTTCGCCAAGAATGAAAAGTTGTCCCCATTGATATAGCTAATACCTTCTTTGAGTCCGGCATCTGTTTCGGGCACATATATATTTGTCGACCAGTATATCGGGTTCGAATTTTTGAAAAGATAAATATAGATCTGCTTTTCTTTGTATTCATTGGCTATCTCCCGTACTTGTAGCGGATAGCGTTCACTATTGATAAAAGTTTTCTGAAGAATAGAATCTCCAAATATTTCATCAATAATTTGTTCTTTAAGGTGAATATTCTGAGATACCTTTTGACTTTCTAAGTCAAGAATGTCCTTGTCTGTTATCGCATTTTTTACAGTAACAGCCGTCGCAAAAAATAGGAGCGTGAGTACGAATAATAATATTCGGATTTTATTTTTCATGTTTTTACGACTGGAGCAACATATTTAAGTATTGGACAAAGGGTACCATTTAGTTCATGGTAAAAATAATATAAAAAAATCAAGTTGTGGCATGCGTACTTTTATTTAAGCCATATGCTGCATTTGTTAAAGCATTAATTATGCCTATTTTTTGCAAAAGAATAAATTTACTTTTTAGTCGGAAGATTTAGATCTTCCATTCCCCATTCCGCCCAGGATCCATCATAGACTCTAATGCGTTTAGTTCCAGTAAGGTAACTCGCAAATGCAAGTATGGAAGCTGTTATTCCTGACCCACAAGTAAAAACATGTTCATCGGAGACAGGTTGCAGATTTTGAAAAATACTAGTTAGCTCCTGCGAGTCCAAATACTTGTCCCCAGCTAGTACCTCGTCAAAAGGCAGATTTTTTGAATGCGGGATATGTCCTCCGTTTAATCCTTTTCGAGGCTCCGCGACTAATCCCGTAAATCTTCCCTTGCTGCGTGCATCGAAGATATCTACTTTCTTGCTCTTATAATGTTGTAATATATAATCCTTGTCTGCGTACCACTCTGCTCTGAACTGTGCTTCAAAATCTCCTTTCGAGGATGCGGTACTATGGGAGTTTACAATAGGCAGTTTGCTCTTCTTCCATCCAGGCAGCCCTCCGTTGAGAATATATACATTATCAAATCCCATGACCTTGAACATCCACCATGCTCTGGGACTTGAGTATATTCCCCAGCGATCGTACAAGACTACTGTGCTATCTTTGTTGATGCCCAGCTGCTGCATTTCTTGCTCAAATACAGCTGCGGAAACGAGCGTATGCGGTAGCTGAGATTTTATGTCCGACAGTTTTTTTTCTATATCAAAGAATAGGGAGTTGGGGATAAGCTCGAGTTTTTTTCCTTGTAGAGAATTGCCAATTTTGTCTATTGTACAATCCAAAAGCACAATCGCCTCAGAATCTTCTAATGCTTTTGCGAGTTCGGGAGCGGTAATAAGTGAAGAATTGAATTCCATAGCCTAAATTTACAAAATAGCCTATAAAAATAAAAAGCTCCAGTCTATTGACCGGAGCTTTTCTTATATGTTAGTTAGTGACTAAAAATTACTTTTTGTCGCCACCTTCCATTTGCTCTTTCAATTGAGCTAACACGTCTAAGTCACCTAAAGTAGATTTCTCAACCGAATCTTTCACTTTTTTCACTGCGTTTGAAGCTGATTTAGCATCTTTTTTGCGTGCGTTAGATTCTTCTTTGCGAGCTTCTTCTTTAGCTTCTTCCCAAATACGTGAATGAGAGATTACTAAACGTTTGTTCTCTTTGTTGAATTCGATGATTTTGAACTCAGCAGTATCATCTACTTTCAATGCTGAACCGTCTTCTTTTACAGAGTGTTTAGAAGGACAGAAACCTTCAACACCGTATTGTAAAGCTACGATATCACCTTTGTCACCAACTTTGATTACTGTACCTTCGTGGATCGAACCTTCAGTAAAGATAGTTTCGAATGTATCCCAAGGGTTTTCTTCTAATTGTTTGTGACCTAAAGATAATTTGCGGTTTTCTTCGTCTAATTCTAATACAACTACGTCTAATGTTTCACCTACTTTAGTGAATTCGTTAGGGTGGTTGATTTTTTTAGACCAAGATAAATCAGAGATGTGGATTAAACCATCGATACCGTCTTCTAATTCAACAAATACACCGAAGTTAGTCATGTTTTTAACAACAGCTGTTTGTTTAGAACCAACAGGGTAACGCTCTGTGATGTTTTGCCAAGGATCTGGAGTCAATTGTTTGATACCTAAGCTCATTTTACGCTCATCGCGGTCTAATGTTAAGATTTGAGCTTCGATTTCGTCACCTACTTTTAAGAACTCTTGTGGAGAACGTAAGTTTTGTGACCATGACATTTCAGATACGTGGATTAAACCTTCAACACCTGGGATGATTTCTAAGAAAGCACCGTAATCAGCAACTGTTACGATTTTTCCTTTTACTTTAGAACCTACTGCTAAAGTAGTATCTAAAGATTCCCAAGGGTGAGCTGATAATTGTTTTAAGCCTAATGCGATACGTTTTTTCTCATCATCAAAGTCTAATACAACTACGTTGATAGTTTGATCAAGAGCTAAAACTTCTTTTGGATGCTCGATACGGCCCCAAGAGATATCTGTAATGTGAAGTAAACCGTCAACACCACCTAAGTCGATGAACACACCGAAATCAGTGATATTTTTAACAGTACCTTCTAATACTTGACCTTTTTCTAATTTAGCAACGATTTCAGATTTTTGGTTTTCTAAATCGTCTTCAATTAATACTTTGTGTGATACTACTACGTTTTTGAACTCGTGGTTGATTTTTACCACTTTGAATTCCATAGTTTTACCTACGTAAATATCGTAATCACGGATAGGTTTGATATCGATTTGAGATCCAGGTAAGAAAGCTTCTACACCTTTGATGTCAACGATTAAACCACCTTTAGTACGAGATTTAACGAAACCGTCGATGATTGCATCATTTTCTAATGCCTCATTGATAGCTTCCCATGATTTTTGAGTTTTTGCACGCTTACGTGACAATACCAATTGACCATTTGCATCTTCTTGAGATTCTACAAATACATCAACAGTATCCCCAACTTTTAAGTCAGGTAGATCACGAAACTCAGTTTTTGCTACAAGACCGTCTGATTTGAAACCTACGTTTAATACAACGTCTTTGTTGTTGATAGAAACAACAACACCTTCGATAATTTCACCTTGATTGATTTGGTTGAAAGTACCAGCGTATTGCTCTTCTAATTTAGAACGCTCAGCTTCGCTGTAGTTACCGAAAGCTTTTTCGTCAGCATCCCAATCGAAATCACCTTCTGGTGTAGACCAAGTAGTTGATTTGATTTGGTCGATCAAAGTTGAATCTGCTTCAGACTCAATTTTTTCAGTGTCTTTCACTACTTTAGTGTCAGCACCTTGTAGCTCTGCGTTTTTCGCCGCTAACTCTTTTTCTGCTTCTTGTTTTTTTGCCATTAATTAATTTCTCCTTTTTCCTACATTGTAGGAAGTGCAAAGATACGAAAAACTTTTATTTCCAATTATTTATATGCTATTTTTTTTGTCTGTTGGGATAAAAAATTTCTCTACTATCTGTATGGCCAGCTGTAGCTTACCATAAAAAGGGCTTTTGTAAAATGTATAACAGAAAAAAGAAGGGCTAAGGGGGATAAAAAAGTTGAACTTCCTAATACCTAAAGCTATTGGATTTTTTTTGCGTGACAACTTTTATACTTTGTTTGGACAAGGTAATGCTGGTGTTTAACTCAAATCCGATCAATATAATCAGCGAATTGAGGTACATCCATATCATGACGACTATTATCGTGCCGATCGAACCGTATAATTTGTTGTAAGCGTTGAAATTGTTGATATAAAATGCGAATCCTGAAAAAGTAATAATAGCTAAAATCGTCGCTAGCATCGCGCCCGGGCTTAAGATGCGCCAATGCTTAGAGCTGGAAGGTCCGTATTTGTATACCAATCCAACTGTCAAGAAGTAAATGAGAAACAGAATGCTCCAGCGAGATATCTTCAATAAGAAGGTCCATAGCCAAGCCAGATCATAATCAATATTTTCTTTGAGATAATTGATCGAAACGCCTACCATCGTAAATACACCGATCCCAAGCGTCAATGCAATAATAATGGCAAAGGACAACGCTAATGCAATTGTTCTACGCTTGAGCCATTTTCTGTTCTCACGAGTCAACGATGATTTGTTGAAAGCCATCATTAAATTGGTCATGCCATTTGTTGCAAAGAATGTCGCCAGCAAAAAACCGAAGGACAGCAATCCACCATTTTGATTTTTGATAATATCTTCGAGGGTATTTTGGAAAGCGCTAAAAGCATCTGTAGGAATCACTATTTCCAAAAAACTTAATAGCTTTTCCTGAAAATTTTCTACAGGAATGTAGGGGATGAGTGTGAATAGAAAGATTATACCCGGAAACATCGCCAGCATAAAGTTGTAAGCCAGACTTGACGCTTTGTTAAGCAACGATTCTCGGGTGATCTCTTGAAAAAAGAAGGTAGCAACCGTATATAACGGTAATTTGCCAAATCCGGGGATGATGGCGGTTTTGCTCCATTCAACTAGATTGTCGTATGGTTTTAACAATAATAATCTATGATGAAGCTTATTCATAGCCTAAAGTTAGCTAAAATAGGGCTCCATTTGCTTCATGAAAACGCTTGGAGCTTTGCATGGTCTATTTTTTTGCATATCCACAAAAACCAATTGCGTCGTACCCGTATTAATCAGTTCGCTCGCTTCATTATACAATTCATATTCAAATTTGATACGTACTGCAGGTTTTTCTTTGATGATGACTTTGATGGTCAGCAATTCGTCGTACTTGGCAGGCTGAATGTATTTGATGTTCATTTCCAATACAGGCATCATCACACCCAATTCTTCTAATTCTTTGTAAGAAAATCCTGTCTGACGGAGCATTTCAGTACGCGCTACTTCGTAGTATGCCGCATAGTTGCCATAATATACGTATCCCATTTGATCCGTCTCTGCATATCTTACTCTAATTTTTTGTTCGTGTACAAACATGGATAGCGTTATTTTTTGATATTTCTTTCGTCTAAGGCTTTTTGGAATTTGCGTGCATTGACTTGATGTTCGGCTACAGTCTCCGCAAATGCATGATACCCTGAAAAATCTTCTTTGGCACACATGTATATATAGTTGTGCTGTGCGGGATTCAATACGGCATCGATAGCGACAATAGGTGCCATATTGATGGGGCCCGGAGGCAAGCCTCTGTATTTGTAGGTATTGTAAGGATTGTCTATGGCTAAATGTCTAAAAAGTACTCGACGAATGGTGAAATCATTATTCGCAAATATGACTGTTGGATCTGCTTGTAGCAGCATGCCTTTTTTCAAACGATTCAAATACAATCCTGCGATCAAAGGCATTTCATCATTGTGCAGTGCTTCTCCACGTACTATAGATGCAAGTATAGATACTTCGATAGGTGTTAAGTTTTGCTTTTCGGCTTTGGCAATACGCTCCGCTGTCCAGAATTTTTTGTATTCGGTATGCAAGCGCTCGATTACTTTATCCGCTGATGTATTCCAATAGATTTCATACGTATTCGGAATGAACATCGTGTAGAAATTGTCCTTTGTAAAACCGTATTTTTCTGCCTCCGCCTCATTATTAAGTAGCGAAATAAACTGCAGCGAATCGGGTTCAAAATTACGGCCTAGGAAACCCGCAAAATCTTCTTTCAGACGAATGTTGGAGAAACGTAGCGCAACGGCTTCTTGGTAGCCTCCACGTAGATTACCTATCAGTCGTCTGTTGCTCATGTTTTTTTCTAGCTTATAGCGACCTGGCTTGACAGATGCAGGATACTTCATGGCTTTTGCTACCATGTCAAATTCATCAGCATCCTTCACAATATTTTCTGTGCGTACTCTACGGAGTACATTTTCATAATTGTCGTTCGTATGCACATACAAGTATTTTTGGCTGTCTGTAACCGAGGCACCTAAGAATATCTGATAAGCTTTGTAGCCAACTAACAATCCTACACCAAGGATTACGGCTAGCGTAATGCCTAGCCATTTTGGGAATTTACGTTTCTGTGTCATAGTTACGGATTTGGAAGAACCTCTGAAGGTGTGCTATCATTGCTTAACTCTAGATGGATAGGGGAGCCTATACTGATGAATCGAGCCGTGGAATCTGGAGATTGTCCTATCACACGTGCTGATGCGGTGTCTGTAATGTTGCCCGTTATTTTGCCTACAGTGAGACCTAATCCGACCAATGCAAACTTTGCTTCTGACAAGGTAAGGTTTGTCAAGGTAGGTACTTCTACTTCGTTGGAACCTCTACCATTACCCAATACCAAGGTAATTTTGGATCCTTTGGCGATAGGACGGCCAGTGCGTATGGACTGTCCAGCAAATTTGGCGTCCAAGACCACATCTCTTGCGATGTCATATATATAGATGGTATCCCCAATTTTCAAGGAAGAGTTATTCAGAATGGCACTAGCCTCAATAAAAGTTTTTTCGATGATATTCGGGAATTCTACGTCCGGTGCGACTTCGGTAATGATTGTCAAATAAACAGTACGCCCACTTTTTACTAAAGAATTAGCGGAAGGGTTTTGCTCAATAACAACACCAGGTTTTGCATCCATTTGATAGATAGAATCGATTTGGTATTCTAGGTCTGCCTTTTCTAAGATAGCCTTTGCTTCTGATATATTAAGGCCTTTGAGTAAGGGAACCTGTTGTGAGTCACCATGCTTCGTATATATTCGTAGTCCTATGTATACGGTCAAGAAAAAAGCTGCTATTACTATCAGCGCATAAATAAGATTTTTTCTAAACGTATCCGTTTTTAAATAGAGTAATAGTTTGGACATTTGTAATTCTTTAATTTAATTGAGCAAAGTTAAGGTATAAATAGTGCATAAACCTAATGAATATTAAGCAAAAATATTCGTTTTTCCGTGTATCACAAATTATATTTGCGAAGACAAACCCATAACATGAAAACAAAAGTAGCATTAGTCACAGGTGGATATACAGGTGAAGCCGAGGTGTCATACAAAAGTTCAAAATTTGTTTATAGCCAATTAGACAAGGACAAATACGATATTTATTTGATCGATATTACACCTTCAGGCTGGTTTTATGAAGATGCAAATGGCAACCAACATACAATCGTAAAAGATGATTTTTCTTTATTGTTAAATAATGTTAAAGTAACGTTTGATGTCGCTTTTATCATCCTGCATGGTACGCCAGGCGAAGACGGACGTTTGCAAGGTTACTTTGATATGATTGGTCTTCCATATACCTCCTGTAATGCGCTGACATCTTCACTGACGATGAACAAAGGGTATACAAAAGCTATTCTAGCGGATATCCCCGAATTGTACGTCGCGCAGTCCGTTTTATTATTTGAGAATCACAGAGCGGATGCAGTTTCTTTAGTAGAATCCAAATTAGCGTTACCTTATTTTGTAAAACCTAATGCAGGTGGGTCGAGTATTGGGATGAGTAAAGTTAAGGTTGCGGAAGAACTAAAAGGAGCGCTGGATAAAGCTTACGATGCGGAGAATACAGGCAATCAGGTGTTGGTCGAAGAATTCGTGTCAGGAAGGGAATTTTCCCAAGGTATATTTCGCAATGCGAAAGGGGAATTAGTCGTATTGCCGGCTACAGAGGTTCGAACTACTCGTGAATTTTTCGATTTCGAAGCGAAATATATTCCGGGATTGACAGAAGAAATTACCCCCGCGGACCTGAATCAGGAGCAACAAGACCGTGCAGCAAGGATTATAAAAGAAATCTATATTCGCTTGAACTGTAAAGGAATGGTGCGCGTAGACTTTTTCTTAGAAAATGATACCGACAAATTTTATTTTATTGAAATCAATACAATACCAGGACAGACTGCTCAAAGTTTTATCCCGCAGCAAGTAAGAGCCTTCGGAATGAAAGAAACGGATTTTTATGGTGAATTGATTGAAGCAGCGTTGCTGTAGAACCGAGAAATATTTTTAAATGAAAAAGGCAAGTTCTTCAGAACCTGCCTTTTTTCTTTTATCTAGTACAAATTGTTGAACAACAATTTGAAGGTACCGTGAGCTTGTGCTCTAAAAGTGATGTCAGGCGTGAAAACCGAAAGTTTTCCTTTGCCTAGCGATGTTTCGAAAGCGATAACGCCATCTTTCAAATATTTTTCTCCCCAAGACCAGCCACTCTTAAGGACTTTGTCTGATCCAAACCAAAGCAATGGTTTTATCGATGTGTCATTAATCTTGTACACATTATTGTTGGCGAAGTATATGTCCATCTTGTCAGTGTAACCTTTTCCTGATTGCGTCGTGTTATCCACATTGGCTACCAATACGGAGCCCGGCGTATAGAATACTTCTCGTGTCAACGCCTTATTTTGGTTATCCACCAAATGATTGCTCACGCCGATATTTAAGTCTTCAGCTATTCTTGCACTTCCTCCAATAGCGACCAGACGTCCGCCATTTTTGACGAAAGCTTCCAGCTGAGGCAATGTTTTTTCGATGCTCATGCTGCCCCAAGTCGCAGCATATGGCGCTGGAATATTATCAGGAGCAGATGTAGGCGTCGTCCCGAATTGTGAATTGCCAGGTCTTCTGATTACAGCATTGCTTGGTAATACAATGACATCAAATTGCTGATTTAAATTTCCTTTGTCCATGTCTGGTGCATAGATGACCGTGAAGTCAAAACCATATTTTTCGAATATAAACCTGGTCCATCCGGAAGGCATACTGCCACCATAGGTATCCCAAAGACCTATACGTAATTGCTTTATCGGCTTAGCATTATTCGGTAGTTTGTCTATTGCCGTTGTCGCCAATCCCGATTCAGAAATTATTTTTTCTGCGGTGTTATTATTCGAAATAATAAAGTCACCAGCCTCTGTTTTATATACTTTTATTTTTTGCTTTATCAAGTCATTCACGACACGGAAACTTTCGTTATCCTTGTTTGACAAATTCAAAAACTTACCTTTTGCCACGGATTGTGTCATTACTTTTAGGGGTTCACCATATGGCAATGTGGTGAAACTACCCGCTACTTCTTCGTAGGCACGATCAAAATTGATGTGCATCAAGTAGGCCAATGTCCAACCTGCAGCATCGTAAGGTGCGATAGGAGGGCCTCCGGCATATTCAAAGTCGTTAGGATGATCCTGCGCTTCAAACATATCCAAGATATGTGGACGAAATGCCTGATTCGTGCGGACTATATAGCTATGTGCAGGATACGTTTTGCCATTGTGGGTGAAAGCTTGTGGCGCTTGCTCAATGCGTATGCCGTTAGCGGATAGTGCATTCAAGAATTTCACTGTTGTCGCCGGGTTATCTTGATTGGCAGCAATAATGTAGGCGCGTGGATCTCTATACTGCTTGTTTTTTAACAGGGAGTCTATCGCATGTCTTGAAGGATACCTTTGGTTTCTTTGATTGTCGTTTTCCTTTTTTAAGTTTTCAATTGCTTTTTCCACTACAGCTACTTTACTTGGGGAAAGCGACCACGTGTCTTTATTTCCTTTTTCAATCGAATTGCGCCCCATTCTATAAATGTTGAATAATAATTCCTGACGGAATTTTGAGGCGTAATTAAGCACAGCGTAGTTCAACGAAGTGGAATAGTCGATAGATTGTTTGAAATGCCAAGTCTGCGGTATTACGGGGAAGTGTGTGTTGCTGTTTGGAATTAAGCGCGACGGCACTAAAGGGATTTCAAAAGGATTTGGTCCTCCAATAATTTCGGTCAATAAGCCAATGGTATTGTGAAAATATGTGGTTGTACGCAAACCGCCATTATACCAAGTAGAAAATACAGAGCCACCTCTTTGTGTATAGCCGGGCTTATTCTCCGCATACAAGCGAGATGACATGGCTGCGCCTAAAGATTCAATACCAGTAATTACCAATGGATCAAATACATAATTGAATGGATCACGGTAAGGTGCACCGGCTACCACTGCACCTGCAGGAGCAGTTTGGTGGTGATTATACATGATTTGTGGATTCCATTCAATGAATAGCTGACGTGCAATATTTTGGGATTCTTTTAAGTTCAACATAAAAAAATCTCTGTTATTATCGTGTCCAGCATACTTTTGATAAAGTTTAGGAACATTCGAAAGAGACCTTTTTTCCGGCTGCGCTTCGCGCATATACCAATCCGAAATTAATTGCTGTCCATCGGGATTCGCATGGGTCAACAAGATAATCGTATTTTCAAGAATATGTTTTGTTTCATCGTCATTACGGCTTGCCAAAAGGTAAGCAATCTCGATCAGCTGATGCATACCTACGGTCTCGTTAGAATGCAAGCCTCCATCTATCCAGACAACTGCTTTTCCTTCTTTGGCCAGATCGCGTGCCTCTTGCTCAGGCAATTCTGCTCTTGCTAAAGTCTGCGCTATGGACTTGTAGCGCGCAAAGTTTGCAAGGTTTTGAGGGGATGATACAATCAACATAGGCTGATCGCGTCCTTCTTCTGTCTTGCCTATGATTTGATAATTTATGCGGTCGGACTGCTGCGCAAGTTTTTTGAAATAGGCTTCGGTCTCGGTGAAGTTTGCCAAATGATAATCATCACCAATATTAAAACCAAAATGTTCTTTTGGAGATGTAATTTGCCCAGTTACTAATGACAAATGAGCCAAAAAGGCTAAAAATAGTAATACGTGTTTCATTAACTTAGTGATTGGTAGTAATGGGATAAATATAAGAAGTAAAGGCTGATTAAAGCAGAGTAAAAGAGAGTTTCTTAGAATTGTTACATTCTGCTATAGCTCTTCGATGGTCCTAAATGTAAGGTTGATCCGAGCTGTACGGATTTTGGTGGTAGGTGGGAGACGATGCAACCAATGGGATTGGGTTTCGTCTTTCATAATCAGTAGAGAACCGTTTTCGAGTTGGATGTCGATTTTTTGTTTGGTCACCTTATGCTTGAAAGCGAATTTACGTTCTGCTCCAAAGCTCAACGAAGCAATAGCGCCATTTTTCTTAAGGTCTTTTTCACCATCGCTGTGCCAAGCCATTCCTTCACTGCCATCATGGTAGAGGTTCAGTAAGCAGGAGTTGAATGTTTCTCCACTAACTGCTTCTACTTGATTCTTTAATTGCAAAAGGGTATCGTTCCACGGGGAAGCTACTTTTTGGATTCCAGAGTAAGTATATTCAAAGGGAGCATCACCATACCACGCGACTTTACGTTTGGTGTGGATTAGTTTACCAAAAATCATTGCTTGATCGTGCTGCCAGTTGGTATCTTCTTTTAGTCGCTCGAAAAAATAGTCAGGTTGATCAATGATTACTCCGTAATAATGAACCGTGCCATCATAAGGCAGTAGATTTTGTAATGGATCCGCAAAGTTAA
>JBMDWK010000096.1:0-17842 GCA_048595255.1 Sphingobacterium sp.
GTAGCAATTCAAGGTGCATTGATGCCAGACGCGCATAGCGGTTATGGACTGCCTATAGGCGGAGTATTAGCGACTGACAATGCAGTGATTCCATATGGAGTAGGTGTCGATATTGGCTGTCGAATGTCATTATGTATTTACGACTTACCCGCCAGCTACCTCACTGGAAAAACATTTCAGCTGACAAATATCCTAAAGGATAACACGAAGTTTGGCATGAGTGAGGTACACAAGCAAAAAAGTGAACATGCTATTTTAGACAGAAATGAATTTCAGGATATTCCACTGTTAAAAAGTCTCAAAGATAAAGCCTACAAACAACTGGGGACTTCTGGTGGCGGAAATCATTTTGTCGAATTCGGAATAGTAAGCATAGACACCGAAAGTGCAGCATTAAACATTCCAAAAGGAGACTATATGGCAGTCCTGGCACATTCTGGATCGAGAGGATTAGGAGCTAATATCGCGAAACATTACACGTATTTGGCGACTAAACAATGTCCATTGCCTCGTCATGTTCAGCATTTGGCTTGGCTAGATCTAGACACGCATGACGGTCAAGAATATTGGCTGGCAATGAATTTAGCTGGAGATTATGCAAAAGCTTGTCATGACGATATCCATCGAAGGATTTCAAAAGCATTAGGTAAACAGCCTTTGGCGAAAATTGAGAATCACCACAACTTTGCGTGGAAAGAAATGATTGACGGCAAAGAATGCATCGTGCACCGAAAAGGCGCTACACCAGCACAAAAAGGTGTTTTGGGTATTATTCCCGGCTCTATGACGACTGAAGGTTATATTGTTGAAGGCAAAGGTAATGCGTCAAGTGTAAACTCAGCTTCACATGGTGCCGGAAGATTAATGTCACGTGCTGCTTGCAAGAATTCTATTACCAAGAGTCAGATGTTTAAAGAAATTGAAAACAAAGGTATAGAATTGATCGGTGGTAGTGTTGATGAATCACCGATGGCCTACAAGGACATCAAAAAAGTCATTGCGCTCCAAAGTGAATTAGTAAATGTATTAGGTACGTTTACGCCAAAAATTGTACGAATGGATAAATAGGTAGAATGTATGAGAAAGCAACTATTAATTACATCCGGAAGGGGTCCAAAAGAGTGCAATTTGGCTGTTGGCCACATTTCAAAAATAATTCAACATGAAGCAAATCGCTATCAATTGAGAACAGAAATTGTTTCTTCGGAAAAAGAAAATGGAACAATATGTTCCATGGTCCTATCCTTAGAAGGTCCTGATGCAGCAGATTTCGCAACAAATTGGATGGGCACGATTCAGTGGATTTGTCAAAGTCCTATTCGCAAAAATCATAAACGTAAAAACTGGTTTATTGCAGTGCTGGACGTGGAAGAACATAGTTCACATCCTATCAACGAGAAATTGATTCAATTCGAAACAATGCGTAGTGCTGGTGCGGGTGGCCAACATGTGAACAAGGTGAGTTCGGCTGTACGCGCGACCTATCCCCCACTAAACCTAGCAGTTCAAGTGATGGACACACGCTCTCAACTGCAAAACAAACAGCTTGCTATTCAACGCCTAAAAAATAGAATAGCACAGTTGGAAACGTCCAAAGTTGAATCTTTAGCTAATCAAAAATGGATGAACCAAAGCCAGATAGCTCGTGGCAATCCAATTCGAGTGTTTGAAGGGTTACAATTTAAATTGAAATGTAAGGTTCTTTAAAAAGATTAACAATCAGCACTCTCAATTAAAAAAAAGAGTTCAGCATTTAGCCATGCTGAACTCTATTTAATTCAAAGATTAACGATTTACTTTAGAAAACCAGTTCCCGCAAACTGGCTTTTCCAATAAAAAGATTATTTTTTCGTGGCTTTTACTATTTTTTTAACAATAGTTATTAGCGCTACAACAATTAGTCCGACTACCAGCCCAATTAGCATTTCTTTAAGGATACTGTTCCAATTGGGTAATATATGATGGAAGAAGTCAATATTATGTGCGAATATACCTCCAGCTACCATCAAAAGTGCTATGGTACCGATCACGGATAATGACTTGATAATAACCGGCAGCGATCTGACTAATAATTTGCCAAGCCAGGCTGCAACTCCTTCATTATGCGATTTCTTAATTAACTTATAGCCGGTATCATCCATACGCACGATCAAGGCTACAATACCATATACACCTACTGTGGCGAGTATAGCAACTACAGAAACCGTCATTATCTGAATAGAAAGCGGACGGTCCAATACTGTCCCTAGTGCGATTATAACTATTTCTACAGAAAGGATAAAATCAGTGGTAACGGCAGATTTTATCTTTGCTTTTTCAACGGCTACTCCTTCTTCTTGTACCGCTTCTATGACCTCTTCGCCTTTTTTCTGCCGATGGAAAATAAATTCTACAATCTTCTCTACTCCTTCATACGCCAAATACAATCCACCAATAATCAAAATAACTTTTATCGCTATTGGAAAGAAAATCTGTAACAAAATAGCCAAAGGGATAATAATAAGTTTGTTGATGAAGGAGCCTTTGGTGATAGCCCACAAGACAGGAATCTCTCGCGAAGACAGAAATCCTGTAGCCTTTTCGGCATTAACAGCCAAATCATCACCCAATATTCCAGCAGTTTTTTTGGTAGCAAGCTTACTAGCGACTGCCACATCGTCCATTAAGGCTGCGATGTCATCTAATATTGCAAATATTCCTGAAGCCATAAATATATTTAATTGGCTAAAAGTAAAAATTTTATGAGAGTTGATATAATATTATCGAAAAAACATTTTGCGTAGGAAAATGTTCTTTAGATAAAACTATGTGAACGATGAGATATACTTTGTTTAAAAAATTACATCAGCAGCCCGACATTCTTATTTTAGGAAACGTATGGGATGCGCAATCTGCCAAAATAGCTCAAGAAGCAGGCTACAAAGCCTTAGGTACATCCAGCCATGCCATTGCCAACGCTATGGGCTACGAAGATGGCGAACAAATTACGGTGGATGAAATTATTTTTGTAGTCGAACGAATCGTTAATGCTGTCGATATACCTGTATCCGTTGATTTTGAGTCTGGTTATTCTGATAATCCTGATGAAGTAGCGAAAAATGTAAAAAAACTCGTAGACTTAGGGGTTGTAGGTATCAATCTGGAAGACGGGCAAGTTGAGAATGGAAAACGTGTGCTCGGCGATATGAATCTGCACAAACAAAAAATTGAGGCAATTAAGTCCGAAGTTAAAAATATATTCATTAATGCACGTGTAGACTCTTACACGACCAAACATAAATCCGCCCTCGAAGAAGCTATAACGCGTACCAAAGCATATACAAAAGCAGGTGCTGATGGAATATTTGTACCGCTTATAGAAAGTGAAGAGGATATTAAGTCCTTTCTCGATGTGACTTCATTACCTCTAAATGTTTTTTTAACGCCGAATCTTCCTTCCATCCAGCAACTCAATAAACTGGGCGTCAAAAGATTGAGCCATGGGGCGAAAATTTATGAATACCTTATAAAACAAAACACTAAGATATTCCAGGAATTTATTAAGGAGCCAAAATTACCAGGCTAATATGGTGTAAAAATAAAAGATCCCATTCCGAATGCAGCGGAATGGGAATCTACCCCAGTTAGAACCTATTCTACACAAATCCATTCAACACTCTTCTGTTTTTCGATAGTATTAGATTCAAATATTTTATACTTCAATCATTGTAACACCCTTTTGCTTGCATGATTAAAGGTTTTTTGCAGTATACTTTTATACCCTATTCTGTTCTATGTCTCCATTCACACTACAGAAACTATTTCCTTATCTAATAGTTTTTTCTGCTTTAATCTGTTATCGTTTTTTATAAAAAATTTTTACAACTTAACATTCCCTTTCTCAAGAAATAAGTATAAAAGCCGTGCAGCCATTCCTTTCCAAGAGGAATGATGACCCCAAAATTGTAGCGATATAATCTTGTCAAGATTTTTGACTTTGACAATTTAGTGTCAATATTATCAGCTATTGTGTATATAATTGTGTCCTTATATTTCCACTTTATCACAAAAAAGTAAAACTCATTTTCAACTCTTTATAATCTCTTTAATATATACTTAATTTGTAGCAAAATTTTTGAATATAATATTCAAAAAGTCAAAAATTTAGCATACAAATAATCATGAAACAATATATATCTAAGGGATTATTACTTTCATTATACTTGTTGATAAGTTTGTCTTCCATAGCACAATCAATCCAACTGAAAGGAAAAGTTGTAGATAAAGCGACTAAAGAACCAATCGAATTCGCAACGATAGCTATTGTCGGCAGCAGCAAAGCAACTAAGTCGGATGAACAGGGAAATTTTGAATTTAATGTTCCAGCCATAAGCCTGCCTGTACGTGTGAGTTATGTAGGATACGAATCCATTCTGCTGGACCTTACGCAAAATAAATCCTTTTGGACAATTGAACTTTCGGCTGAGAATGAAATTGAGGCTGTAGTCATTAAAAGGCCCAAATTAAAATATTCCAACAAAAATAATCCTGCCGTAGAGCTAATCCGTCAGGTGATTGCGCATCGCGATCAGAATAGATTAGTAGGCCAAGAGTATGTTGAATTTGAACAATACGAGAAAATAACTTTGGGTTTGAGTAATCTATCCGCTAAGTTCGTCGGAAGAAAAGCTTTTAAGAATTATCAGTTCCTATTTCAGAAAGAATCAGATAGCACTTCAACATACACACTTCCGGCTTTCATGGAGGAAAAGGTATCCAAAATATATTTTAAAAATAATCCACAGAAGACAAAACAGTTTATCCTCGCACACCAAAAGGCGGAATTTGATCCAAAATTTGTTGACAATGAAGGATTGGCTACTTATTTCAACAAGTTGTATGACAAAGTGGATATTTATGACAACAACATAACTTTATTGACCAACCAGTTTTTAAGTCCAATAGCGAATAGTGCTCCTAGTTTCTATCGATTTTATATCACGGATACGATTAAGAATAGCTCCCCACAGCTGATAGAATTGAGTTTTTTTCCCAGAAGTAAAGGTGACTTTTTATTCCAAGGAAAACTGTATGTTACTCTTGATGGGCAATATGCTGTACAAGGAGCGAAAATGAAAGTCAGTGATGATATAAACCTTAATTTCGTCCGCGACCTCCATATAGACCTCACCTTTGAAAAAGATAATATCAACAAGTATTTTCTCAGTCGCAGCGCACTAGGGATAGACTTTGCATTGACTGGAAAAGGAACTGGTGTACGGGGCAATCGTGTTATATATTACAAAGATTATGTAAATGGTCAGGCAAAACCCGACTCCTTATATGAAGGTCCTGAGATAGTGAATCAGGTCAAAACGCATAAGACAATAGATGAAAGGCAATATTGGTCCGGTCTTCGCCAAGCTCCACTGACCAATCAAGAGTTATCAATATATCAAAATATTGATTCCCTACAGGAGATGCCTTCATTCCGAAGATTCATGGATGTGGCTGCATTGGTACTATCCGGTTACAAACAAGCGGGTCCTGTAGAAATTGGACCTGTCAATACATTTTATAGCTACAATCCGGTCGAAGGATTACGATTACGTATCGGTGGCCGTACTACCGAACAGTTCAGCACGCGGTTCTTTTCGGAAGGATATGCCGCATATGGTTTTGAAGATCAAAAATGGAAATATTTCATCAGCGGAACCTATTCGTTAAATAATAAGTCGGTGTATAAATTTCCGCAACATTATATTCGGGCTTCTTATCAACATGATACTAAAATACCGGGGCAGAATTTAGAATTCATCCAAGAGGATAATGTTCTATTATCATTCAAGCGCGGCGAAAACAGGAGTTACTTGTATAATGACATTTATAAATTGGAATACAAAGCGGAGTTTCAAAACAATTTCTCCATCAATGCGGGATTGACGAAGTGGAAGCAAAATCCGGCCGGTATTATCACATATCAGATCATACCTGAGGCAGGCGATCCGATACTCATCCAAGCTTTGAACACAACGGAGGCCAGTATAGGGTTTCGTTGGGCGCCCAAGGAACAATTTTATCAAGGAAAATTGTATAGGACACCTATTTATAATAAATATCCTATTCTGACTTTTAATTACACTGCCGGCATCAAAGGTTTTCTGGATGGTGAATATAACTACCATAACTTTACCGCAGGCATATTCAAGAGAACTTATCTTTCGCAATTTGGATATACGGATATTAATGTAGATGGAACATACATAGCGGGATCAAACATACCTTATCCCCTATTGACACTGCATAGAGCCAATCAGACTTATGCATATCAGTTGCAATCGTACAATTTGATGAATTTCATGGAATTCATATCTGACCATCATGCATCAGTGAATGTGCAGTATTATATGAATGGATTTGTACTCAATAAACTGCCGCTAATCAAGAAACTGCAACTACGCGAAGTTTTTAGTTTCAAAGGCGTGTACGGAGGTCTACGGGACAGCAATAATCCTTCATACAACAGGGAGTTGTTTGCATGGCAAAGAAATTCAGATGATGAGATTTCGTCGTTTACCTTCGGAGACAAACCATACATGGAAGCAAGTGTGGGACTAGCCAATATCTTTAAGGTATTGCGTGTAGACTATGTAAAACGCTTAAATTATAATCATCATCCAGGAGTATCAGATTGGGGTATTCGAGCTAGAATCAAAGTTGATTTTTAATTGTATGGATATGTAGTTGCAAAGCACTCCGCATGATGCTCAAACTTTGCCTTCTCTATTGCGGATAAAAAACAAAAGCAACCTATGAAATGAATCACAGATTGCTTTTGTTTAATTTTATTTATTGCTATTTAAATCAATAAGCTGGTGTAGCAGCTATGGTTAACGTGCCAAAAGCGCCAATTCTTGCTCATTGTACATCTTAGCACCTTTCAAATATTTAAAAATAATTTCTTTGGTTTTCTCATCCGACATTTTGTGGAGATTATTTACCAAGAAACTTTTATCCTCATCAATATTTTGTTTATAACCCAGAAAATCAGGTATATAGTACTGGATACAAAGTCTTATAAAGCGTAGCTCCGTATTATTTGGCTCTGCTTTTATCTGTGTCTCAAGCATCTTCTTGCCCCCTTTAAAATAGTTCATTTTCTTGAAGGGATTAGAAGTATGCTTTGCCATAAACATATGAAACGCTGCTTCATAACCCTTTTCTAATGGTGATTTGGCATTATTTTGTAAATGTTGCAGATATTTTTTGCATAAAGCTTCATTCTGGACTCCTTTATTAAAATCCTTCCTGACGTCATGCAAATTTATATTCTGAGCGAAACTCCCCAATACGATAAAAACTAGAATAAATGTGCTAAAAAGTTTAACCATATCCTCAATTTAAAATTTAATCTAACGCAATATAATTTACAAAAAACAAGCCAATCTTTCTAAGGTGCATTTAATTCTGTTTTCAACTTTATTTTACCAACTCGTTATACAGCAGGTTTATGATTTCAGAAGTCAGTGCAATATTGCCATCCTTGCTTGTCGGCACGCAGCCATTGGTGATGACTACAAAACCATATTTTTCTTTTGGATTAAAAAACATAGAGCTGTATAATCCGTAAGCTGAACCAGTATGTCCCACCAAATGTTGTCCTTCAATCAACTTATTTGTTTCGAGTAGTGCCAAGCCATAGCCTTCTTTTTCCGACACCTTTTTTTGCATCGTTTGAGAAGCCTTTTTGCCCAAAATCTTCACCTTACCCAATTTTCCATAATTCATATGCATCATCATGTATTGCGCTAGATCGGGTGCGGATATTTTCAATCCTCCAGTCGGCGAAAAAATAGGCGTGCTCTCTCCCATTACATAATTGCTGATTTCCTCCCTGCGTGGATGGTAGGCCAGTGGTTGCACTTCAAATGCATCCTTCTTGCTATCGTAAGCGTAGAGAGAAGCAAAACGCGTCTGATCCAAGGAATCTACGCAATGGCCAGCTTGCAGTCCCAAAGAATTAAGGATTTGCTGGCGTATATAGACGTCAAAACGCACGTTTGTAAGTCTTTCGAGCACCGCACCTGCCATATTGAAATTTAGGTTACAATATTGGTACTCCGCCCCTGGCTCGTAGTTATTATAACTCTTTTGCCAATTTGGATTTTTAGCTGGATTAATCACGTCCAATTCAAAATACCCATTTACATCATTGATACTGGAGGTGTGTGACAGCACCATCCGCAAAGTGATTTTTTTGTCTGGAAAACGCGGATTGCGGATTGGGAACCCAACTAAATCTCCAAAGTCATCGTCCAGCGATATTTTACCTTTTTCTACAAGCTGCATGAGCGCCGTAGAAGTGAATGATTTGGAGATGGAGGCAATTCTAAAAAGATGGCGGTCCACATCGAGCGGCGTATTATTTTCAATCGAACTTTGCCCCAAGGCATCTTTCATAATGACTTTTCCATCTTTGACGACAACATATGCGACGCCTACTGCTTTATATTGATCGGCAATAGACTGTACCTGATTTTTGATATCTTGACCAAAGAGCATTGTTTTGCTTAAAATAAGAGTTAGACAACAAGTTAGAATTCTTTTCATTTTCGTTTATGTAATTTAGGTGTATTTTAATGCCAAACGAAGGCCATAACCAATCACTATCGCAATGGTAAAACTAGCCAAAGTTCCGACCAATATATATTCTGTAAATTTTGTATCCTTAGCGTTGGTCAAATCACCGAATCGGAATATAGATTTTGCAGCGAGTAAAAAACCTATTCCCGACAGAAAACCAACTTGTATAAACAAGACAATAATCAATCGTTCCATAATGCCGATGAGCAAGCCCGCATCCATCAGACTCTCCTGACGTTTGTCCTTAAATACATTTTCTTTATCCCATTTGCTGAAAAACAATCGTAAAAATATAGGACTCACGACCATCACCAATAGCAGTGCAATGCTATAAAGCATATTTCGGGTGCTGAATAAAAGTTCGTACTCCAATACAGGCATGCCATAATTATAAAGAACCAGCCCCACGAGCACACTAAGGTGGAGCAATTGGTCTACACAAAAGAAAAGCAGGGGCTTGGACGGGTATTTTGATTCCAGCCAGATCTTTAGGCTATCAATAGCCAGATGTGATATCCCGATAAAGACAATCATCAGCCCATAGTCTGCCAAATCCGGTATAAAAAAGACGATTAATACGAGGATGTGTATCAGCACATGCAGCAGCAGATAGCCGACATGCTCTTTGCGTCGGGCTACCATCGTCTTGGTTTGGAGGACGAAGTCACCTATAATATGCGCTAATACGAATTTTAAGAATATAATTAACATTGTCTAAGGAGTTGTTGGGTACAATATTCTATTGCGCTTCTAATTTTTTGCCAACTCGCATTCCCCAATTCAGTGCTTATCTGGCTTTGGTATTTTTTATTGAGCATATGAGCGATTTCCTGTTGGTTAGCATCTGGATTTTTGATGATGGTCGATATTGTCTGCGCCATATTGAATGTCCAGCGATTAGCCAATTCTGTAGACAATTGTAAGATAATATTCGTCTGTTCGTCCCATTCCATCCAAGGTGATTGGACATGGATATAGTTCTTGTCTAATCGATCAAATGCTTCTCCCGAATTGATCAAAGCCTCACCCATTGAGTTTTTGATATGGGTATCCCAATATGTAATCTCTCCTATCCCCAAGCCAATACGCACATCCAGTGGCTCGATGCAGCGCATACTAGCCTTGATAAAAAAAACAGCTTCTATACATCTTTCCAGAGGAACGGCGACTTGAAAACTGTCACCTCTGAAAATATCATAATTCTCTGTATAATATTGAAGAGCATCCTCCAAAGGCGGCAACCATTTCTGAGTTTCGACGCGTCTTGACCCTACTAAGTCTCCCGTCAATATGGCGTACATCTTCTTTTTCATTCTTTATCTCTTTGCTGTATTTGATAATAAATATAACCACAAATATTGATATCATCAAATTTAATGATATTTATTAATATCACAAATATTAGTGATAATTAAATATATCACAAAATAAAGTAATAAAACAAGATTTAATCGCGCATACCATAGCGCTGCGCTATGAACGTAATGACAAAAATCTGAAAAGCATGATAAATCATAAGCGGCAGAAAATAAATGCCTGTATAAGGATTATTCAAAAAAATGAACTTTCCGAAAACACTTCCATGGGTCAATGATTTCTTAGAACCACAAAATAAGGCAGTAATCGTATCTTCAATAGAAAATTTAAAAACAAATTTGCACAGCAGGTATAACAGTGCATAGATCAGCATGAAAAACAAGATCACCGCAACAAACAGTTCGATAACGAAAGCATTACTCAATGTCGCAAAGACGCCGCTTTGGAAAGAATGCGCAAAACTGCCGTAAACAATAAGAAGTATCACACTCTTATCAAAATTGGATAAGACTTTGCTATTTCTGGTCGCCCATCCACCCCAAAATCGCTGTAATAATAAACCAACCAATACAGGAAGAATAATCTCAATCATGAGCCCCGCATAGACATCCAACAAGACGTTCTCTGTCGTAAAATCTAAAAACAAACTCATCCATAAAGGTGTAATTGCAACCCCTATTAGTCCGGAAATACTAGCATTAAAAATAGCAGCAGGTACATTGCCTTTGGCTAAGGACACCATCACGACCGAAGAAGAAACAGTAGAAGGCAATGCCGCAAGAAAAAAGAACCCCATCCACGTATGTTCCGAGAGAAACACCCCTATGAAAGGTCTAAATAAAAGAACGATAAGCGGAAATAGCAAAAATGTAGACAGCTGTACCACCAGGTGCAATTTCCAGTTTCTGAGGCCTGTCTTAATCTGATCAAAGCTCAATTTAAGTCCGTAAAAAAAGAAAATCAACGATACACCTACCGAAGTAAGTGTATCCAAGAAAACACCGTCTCCATAAATAGCCAGCTGCGGAAAAAAATAGGCTACAATAATACTTAACAGCAAGTAAACAATAAAAAAATCAAATTTCATAACATTCAAATATAAGTTAAAATCCCATATTGCGAAGATGTAGCGATAAAGAGATAGTGAAGAAAGCATAATTTATTCACACATCCCTATTATGATAAATAAAATTTCATCTACAAAAACTTTGGAAGTTATTAACAAAACAAGCTACAAAATGTATTTTATATAATTATATTTGTATCGTTATGAGCACACCATCATATTTATCAGATAGAATCAATAGCCTTTCAGAATCGGCAACATTGAAGATGACCAAATTAGGTCGCGAACTAGCAGCTAAAGGAATTAACGTCATCAGTCTAAGCGTAGGCGAACCAGATTTCAATACGCCAGATCATGTTAAAGAAGCTGCAAAAAAAGCATTGGACGATAATTTCACCAGATATTCGCCAGTACCGGGATACCCTGAGTTGCGTCAAGCCATCGTAAATAAGCTAAAAAATGAAAATGGCTTGGATTATGATATTTCGCAAATCGTAGTATCTACCGGAGCTAAACAATCTTTATCGAATGTAATCCTTACCCTGATCAACCCAGGCGAAGAAGTGATAATCCCGACGCCATATTGGGTATCATACTCAGAGATGGTGACCTTGGCAGAAGGTAAGTCGGTATTTATTGACACGACTATTGAAAGTGATTTCAAAATCACGCCTGAACAATTAGAAGCAGCGATCACGCCTAAATCTAAGATATTCATGTTTTCTTCTCCTTGCAACCCGACAGGTTCGGTGTACAGTAAGGATGAATTAGCCGCATTGGTAAAGGTTTTTGAAAAACATCCAAATATATTCATCATATCGGATGAGATCTACGAACATATCAATTTCATAGGCAAACACGAATCTATTGCTCAATTTGAAAGCATCAAAGACCGCGTAATCATTGTGAACGGCTTTTCCAAAGCATTCGCCATGACGGGATGGAGATTGGGCTATATTGCCGCAAATAAAGAAATAGCTGCCGCTAACGATAAGATGCAAGGACAGACTACTTCCGGAACATGTTCGATTGCACAGCGTGCGGGAATAATAGCGTACGAACAAGGGTTGGATTCCGTATATGCCATGAAAGAAGCCTTTGAGCGTCGTCGACAATTGGTATATGACTTGCTAAATGATATCCCAGGCGTGAAAACCAACTTACCAGAAGGAGCTTTCTATTTCTTCCCAGAAATCAGCTCGTTCTTTGGTAAAAAAGATCCTGAAGGAAATGTAATTAAAGACTCATCGGACTTGGCGTTATACCTATTGAACCACGGCCATATTGCTACAGTGGGTGGAGACTCATTCGGTAACAACAACTATATCCGTTTATCATACGCCGCTTCGGACGAAAACTTGAAAGAAGCCTTACGAAGAATGAAAGAAGCTTTAGCTAATTTGGTATAACAAACTAGCTAATCATAAAAAAGGGTTTGAAATATTTCAAACCCTTTTTTATGATTAATGACCAATGGTCGTACCATTGGGAATGACCGCATTCTTTTTAACAACCACTATCCCTTCTACTATGGTATAATGTTCGAAATCTTCATCAAGAAGGTGCTTACCTCCTATTATCCGCACATCGTTGCCGATACGGCAGTTTTTATCTAAAATCGCATTCTCAATATAGCATCTTTCACCTACCCCGATCGGAGGTGGCTGTTGGGAAGATGTCTTTTCTACGACTTCATTCAAGTCTTCATAATAATCTGAACCCATCATATAGGTTCTCTTGATGACCGTACCTCGACCTATTCGCGAACGAATACCGATTACGGACTGCTCTATCTTGTCACTAAGGATGATACATCCATCCGCCAAAATAGCACTATTAAGTGTAGTACCCGACACTTTGGATGGCGGAAGCATACGTGGACGTGTGAATACGGGGTCACCAAAAAGATTAAATAAAGGAATATTATCAGTCAAGCTGATATTAGCCTCAAAAAATGAAGGTATCGTACCAATATCTGTCCAATAACTATCAAATGGATAACTTAATACTTTATTATTTTCAATCGCTTCTGGAATGATTTCCTTACCGAAGTCCATACCCGGATTATCGCGCAATAATTGCGCTAAAACACCTTTTGAAAACACATAGATACCCATTGAAGCCAAATAGTTGCGTCCCTGTTTCGCTAAGTGTTCTGGCACTTCGGAGGTCCAATCAGGAAGCAGATCGTCGGAGGGCTTCTCCACAAAAGAAACGATTTCATTGGATTCATTAGACTTCAAGATACCAAAGGCATGGGCTTCCTTAGCGGTAACCGGAATGGTACCTATAGTGATTTCACCGCCATTATTGACATGAAAATCCACCATAGCTTCGTAGTCCATCTGATAAAGCTGATCTCCAGACAGTATAAGCACATAGTCATAATCCACGTTGGCTAAATTCTTTTGGGTGCGACGGACAGCATCTGCCGTTCCTTCAAACCATCTATCGCCTTCATTCGTCTGCTCTGCAGCAAGTATGTCCACAAACCCCTTACTGAATACACTAAAATTATAGGTATTCTTGATATGCTTGTTGAGGGATGCTGAATTGTATTGCGTAAGGACAAAGATTTTGTTATATCCCGAATTCAAACAGTTGGAGATAGGGATGTCGACCAATCTATATTTACCGGCTATCGGAACAGCAGGTTTTGATCTTTGGTCTGTCAGTGGATAAAGTCGAGTACCTCGACCCCCACCTAGCACAATGGATACAACTTTATGTGTCATATTATTTAAGTAACTGGTTATATAATTCTATATATTTCTTTGCAGACTTGTCCCATGAATAATCCAATGCCATGGATTGCTTCACTATACTTGCCCATTTCTTTTCGTCCATACTGAACTCCACAGCTCGCTCTATTGACTCTACAATTTTATCAACCTCGAATTCTTTAAAAACAAATCCATAGCCTTTTGGTTCAGAAATGTCAATAACCGTATCTTTGAGGCCTCCTATCCCCCGTACTACCGGGATAGTGCCATACTTAAGTGCATAGAGTTGGTTTAGGCCACAAGGTTCTACCCTCGATGGCATTAGAATTAAGTCCGATGCCGCATACGCTTCGTGCGCTAGTGTTTCATTGTATCCAAAAAAAGCGGATACTTTATTTGGATACGCTTGGCACAGTAATTCCAGATCTTGCTGAATCTGCTCATTACCTGAGCCTAAAATAAATATAATTAATTTTTTTTCATTCTTCGAATAAAATTTGCGGATTACCTCAGACAAAATATCAGCACCCTTCTCCTCAGCAAAACGTCCAATATAAGTCAGTAATAAAGAGTCGCTCGGAAGATTAGCTTTTTTGCAAAAAGCCTCCTTATTCTTACGCTTTCCAGTTTTGACCGAAGTTCTGCTATAATGATAAGGAATGAGTGGATCAGATGCCGGGTTCCACACATCCCAATCAATACCATTCACTATCCCAAAACCTCTACTTGACTCATCGATAAACAATTGCTCAAGACCTTTACAATCTAGAGAAAGTTCTTCCAAGTAGCCTTCGGAAACGGTCGAAAATGCATCGCAACAACGTATAGCGGAAGAAAATGGATTAATCACTCCACTCCAGTCTAAGAGCCCCCATTTCCAAGTATCAAAGCCAGGCAACAAAATACCCTTATTCCAATTCATCCAGCCTTGATATTGTCCATTATGAATTGTAAATAAAGTCTTGATGTAAGAAAGTTCGCGAAAATCATTACCATATTGAAGCAAAAATGGGATTAAACCGACATGGTGATCGTGACAATTAATTACATCGGGACGTATATTATCGGTCAATATCCAATGTAGAAAAGCATGCTGGAAAGCTATCCATTGCTCACCTTCATCAGCATATCCGTAGACCTCATTACGGTCTAATAACCCGGGAACTTTAATTAAATAAATTGGAAAAACTAAATGCTGTTCGGCAATGGCATAAACAGTATAAGTAAGAGACTGAGATCCTTGCAAAAAAACGCCCTCCGCTATTTTTTCTAAATCAAATTGCTGTAGGCTGGGTTTGTTGTACCAAGGCATCACGACCTGAGCATCTACCCCCAACTTGCGTTGATACTTAGGCAAAGCACCGATCACATCCGCTAGGCCACCTACCTTTGCAATAGGATAACACTCTACACTTAAATGTATTACCTTCATATTATTTTAAAAATTTTAAGTCGTTAATTTGAGGACTAACCCTCCTAATGGTGGCAATGTGAGAGCTATTGAATTATCTTTATGCATCCAATGTATTGGTTCCGATTTAATATTCCCTATCGTTACTCCTGAGCCATGGTAATTCATTTCATCGGAGTTAAAGATAACTTCCCAATTACCTGCGGATGGCACTCCCAATCTGTAATTCTCCCGTACGACCGGGGTCAAATTAATAACCACCACCACATCATTATTTTTATCATGCCCTTTGCGTATATATGCGATAACACTTTGTTGGGTGTCTCCCATTTCTAACCATTCAAACCCATCCCCACTGAAGGCCTTTTCGTACAACGCAGGCTCACTTTTATACAACATATTAAGAGCCTTGACATAGCTCATCAGTCCTTTATGAGGCGCTTCACTAATCAAATGCCAGTCCAACGATTGATTCACATTCCACTCTACCAACTGCCCAAACTCGCCGCCCATGAACATCAGTTTGGTTCCCGAAAACGTATACATGTATAAATAGAGTGCACGTAGATTAGCAAATTTTTGCCATTCGTCACCCGCCATTTTATTAATTAAGGAATGCTTTCCGTACACTACTTCGTCGTGAGAAAGAGGTAGCATAAAATGTTCGTGAAAAGCATACACGGAAGAAAAGGTCAATTTATCATGATGGTATTGCCTATTTATAGGATCTTCTTTGAAATAATTTAAGGTATCATGCATCCAGCCCATCATCCATTTCATCCCAAAGCCTAGTCCATTGTTATATGTAGGCTTACATACACCCGGCCAAGAAGTAGACTCTTCGGCTATGGTTTGCACATCGGGGTAATTAGCGTATACCGCTTCGTTGAATTCTTTTATAAAATGTACAGCTTCCAAATTCTCCCGTCCACCAAATTCGTTGGGCTCCCATTCACCCGCATTTCGGGAATAGTCCAAATACAACATAGAGGCCACCGCATCGACCCGCAGTCCATCTATATGATAGCGCTCCAGCCAAAATAAGGCATTGCTAATCAAAAATGAACGGACCTCATTGCGTCCATAATTAAAAATATAGGATTTCCAGTCCGGATGAAAACCCTTCCGCATATCTTCATGCTCATACAACGCCGAACCATCGAATCGATAGAGCCCATGCGCGTCGCCCGGGAAATGCGAGGGTACCCAGTCCAAGATGACTCCAATATCATGCTTGTGTAGTTGCTCAATGAGGTACATCAGCTCTTGAGGCGTGCCGTAACGTGATGTGGCTGCAAAATATCCTGTAATCTGGTATCCCCAAGATGGATAATAGGGATGCTCCATAATAGGCATCAACTCCACATGAGTGAATCCCATGGATTTTACATACGGAACCAGCTTTTCTGCTATTTCTCTATATGTCAACAATCTCTCCGGATCGTTAGGATCCCGGATCCATGAACCGATATGCAATTCATAGACTGCAAATGGCCTGTCGAGACGATTGTGCTCGTTACGGTTTCGCATCCATTTTTCATCCTTCCATTGGTACCACGTAGTGGACACCATTGAAGCTGTCTTAGGTGGCACTTCCAAGACCAGAGCAAAAGGATCCGACTTTTCAAGGATATCCCCTTGGTGAGTTTCGATACTGTATTTATACAGCTCGCCAATCCCGATATTAAAGATTACACCTTCCCATATACCACTTTCATCCCATCGCACGAATAATTCGTGACTATGTGGATTCCACCCATTGAAGTTACCTACCACGGATACTTTCTTTGCATTGGGTGCCCAAACTGCAAAATAGACGCCTTGACGACCATTAAGGAATACAGTCTGAGAACCAAACTTCTCATACAAGCGATAATGCTTACCACTTCGGAACAGACTGATATCAAAGTCCGTGAATAATGAAAAAACTTCAACAGGTTTGCTCATAAATTATTCTATTTTAAGTTTTTTAAAGTCATTGTCTACGTGGATATACTGCTGCCCATATTCGTCAACTTTTAAGTCGTGAGCTAAGCCATCGACCATAATGCTGCTCGGCTCGAATGGGAAGCCGATGAGGTAAATTTTGTATTTGTCATAACGCTCAGTAAATAAGCCTTCCCGCTGTTGTAACAACTCAACTCGCTCTATTGTACTTTCCTGAATAAAATGCTTTTCTAAATAAATATTCTGCTCATACGCGAAGGTGTCACCATGATCGGTATAATCATAACTATGGTTTTCGCCTTCATCGTAATATAGTAATAACTTGAGTGCTTCAATTTTTTTCTCGCCGGTATATTGCATGACAGGATACTCGGCCATGACAGTTCCTGCTTTCACAAAAATCGGCATCTCATCTTGAGGAGTTGCTATTTCTACTTCTTGCGAGCCATTATATAACGCATTATTAAAGTAGTAGTACCAATTTCCTTCTGGCAGATAAACTCTTTTGGAAGATTGGCCCGGATTCAATACGGGAGAAACAATGATTTTATCACCAAAACCAAACTCTTCCTCACGTAATAAATTCTTGTATACATGCTGTTCGATCAGCGCGATAGGCCGTAGAATAGGAAGACCATATTTGTGTTGTTGCCAAAAAGTTGTATAAATGTACGGCAACAATTTGTACCGTAATTCGATAAACTTCTTACAGATAGCTTCCCACTCTGGTCCAAAGCTCCATGGCTCTCTGTCTAC
>JBMDWK010000097.1:0-10745 GCA_048595255.1 Sphingobacterium sp.
AGTAAAATTTATCTCACTATTCTTCGCCGAATACATAACTATATTGTTTCCAAAGCTCTGCTGTGGCATTTTGCACGTCTGCATCTTTATATTGATCGCCTATCATTTTGATACGCTGAAGACCAACTAAGGCTAAGCGGGCGTTGCGCTCTGAGGTCACATCTTTGATTAAATGATTTGAACTCAAATAATGCATATGCTCTTTAATATACTTTAAGTAACGCAAAGATATCTCTTTTGCTTTGGCAGATTCACCCGTTTGGTACATCGCATCCAACAGAGAAATGTAACTCATAGCTTCACCCATTTGATATACTTTCTTCGGAAGATTTTGATACGCGTTCAATACCACGTCATGCGCTTCTTTTTTCTTTCCTTGTTGTAATAAGTTTTGAGCTGTCTCTCCAAAAATTGAACTCAAGAAGAAGGTCAAATAACGGTATGAATCAGGATCCAAATAACTTGCATTGCCTATATTTCCCCACTTGTATTTGTTCATTATCTTATCATATACCGATTCAGTAAGTTGAATAGCACCTTGCTCCGCATCATCTACGTTGGTATTAACCGGCACTAAGCGCAATGCAAAACCTTCGGATACCAAATAGCGGTCTAAACCTAAGTAAAATTGCTGAGGAGTGGTTGTGGTAAAGTATACTGGTCTCTTCCAGTTGTTATTGGTTAGTATTGACAATACAGACAATTCAGCACGTGAAACATACCCCATTGGATAAGTAAATGTCAATGAATCTACAACAGAATCTTGCCACATCGCCGGAACAGCCTTATTCGCAAGTACCGCTTGCTTATCCACATTTAGCTTAAGATTTTTCGTTGGCAACACGTTTATACTTTCTCCAGATTGGGTCTGCATTTTATTAGCTGGATCGTCCGAAAGCATAATATTTAATGCATCTTCCAAATCTAAATTTCCTGGAATTTGGTAATCGTAATAATAAATCACATCACGTACACCATCCTTAATTTTTTCCGGGTCGATATTGATTGGCAATGCATCTGCATCATTCACTTTTTTCATCATCTGGCGCATGTACCAATCGGAGGATAACAAGCTCAGATTGACTACGCGCACATCGGTACGTATACCTTCGACTTCCTGAAGATACCACAGTGGGTACGTATCATTATCCCCATATGAGAATAAGATGGCATTTGGCGCGCATGATTCTAGATAGTTTAATGCCATATCATGCGACAATGATTTCTCCGAACGATTGTGATCATCCCAATTTTGAGAAGCCAATAATACAGGACCAGCCAAAACACCCAGCGCTGTAGCTCCTATAGCTGCCGATTTAGCATTTAATTTTTTGGACAATAATTCCCAAATAGCGATTACACCCAGACCTATCCAAATGGCAAACGCATAAAACGACCCTGCATAAGCATAATCTCGCTCGCGCGGCTGCAATGGAGGCTGGTTAAGGTATAAAACAATTGCAAGACCTGTAAAGAAAAATAATAATAGCACTACACCCGCATCACGCTGATTCTTTCCAAAGTGCCAGTAAGCACCCAAAAATCCGATTATCAACGGTAGGAAGAAATAAGTATTACGAGATGGATTTTCTTTTTCGGAAGTCGGAAGAGCACTTTGACCACCTACAAACGTGTTGTCAATGGGTTTGATACCCGATATCCAATTTCCTTCTAGCGCAGAACCATGACCTTGTACGTCATTTTGTCTTCCTGCAAAATTCCATAAAAAGTAGCGGAAGTACATATGCCCTATTTGGTAACCGAAGAAAAATTTAAGGTTGTCCGCAAATGTAGGTTTCTCTTCAGGACCTAAATTTAAATATTGTCTGTAAAAATTAGCGTGTTCACCTCGATCACTATAGATACGAGGGAATAATGTTTCTCTATCGTAGCTGTATTTTGTTTTCTTCCTCGCCACTACATAACGGTCTTTATCTTTACGATACACATTCCCCGCATCAAATACATCAGTAGGTTTGGCATCGAAATATTTACCTTTGATCAATGGCTCATCACCATATTGTTCACGATTCAGATAGCTTAAGAAGGTAAAAACGTTATCTGGATCAGAGTTATTTAACGTAGGATCCGCTTTGGCACGGATAGTAATCATCGCAAATGAACTATATCCAAAAATGATAAATCCTAAGGAAACCAAAGCAATGTTTAAAATTGGTTTTACTTTCTTGATAGAATGCCAAATACCGAATACTAGACCACCCAACACCAATAAAGCAAAGAATGTAACGCCAGTTCCGAAACCTAATCCTAAAGTATTCACGAAGAACAAGTCCGTGAAAGCGGCGAACTTAATTAAATATTGAATCACGCCCCACAAGATAAATCCGAGCACCACGACCCCAATCATAAAAGCTTTGAAGGCGCCGCCTGTAGTCACCTGCTTCGCTCTACGGAAGTAGATTACTAATGCAATAGCTGGGATAACCAATAGATTCAATAAGTGAACACCAATAGACAACCCCATTACATAAGCAATAAAGATCAACCAACGATCAGCATGAGGCTCATCGGCACGGGCTTCCCATTTCAAAATAGCCCAAAACACTACCGCGGTACACAGTGATGACATCGCATATACTTCCGATTCTACGGCCGAAAACCAAAATGTATCCGTGAAAGCGTATGCTAATGCTCCTACCAAGCCTGCGCCCATGACCACAATGGTCTGCACCTGCGATAGTGGAGTTGATATATCTGCATTACGGACGAAAGTTTTACGACCTAATGCTGTAATAGACCAGAATAAGAAAAGAATCGTTAACCCCGAACTCACCGCAGAGCCAATATTCATCCAATAAGCAATTTGAGTTTTATCACCCATTGCGAGATTCGAGAATATATTTTGAATCATCAAAAATAATGGAGCACCGGGCTGATGGACGATCTGCATTTTGTAAGCAGAAGCAATAAATTCACCACAGTCCCACCAGCTGGCTGTACGTTCAGCAGTAATAACATACGCAAGAGTAGCTACGATAGCACATAACCATCCTAGTAGATTATTGATCTTGTTGTAATTCATCATAAGTGTTAATTGCGCTATAGAATGCCTTGTGAGAAGTTTGACCTAAAATATCAATCCAGTAAGTTCGCAAGTTCATTCTTAAACGGTTAATTGTTTTTAAAAACTTGCTTCGAAAATAAGGAATACATTGATACAAATGAACAAATAAATCATATTTTAACACTGCTTTACAATTTTGGAGAGGAATATGAAGAAGTATTGGACTATCTTGAAAAAAATATCCCCCTGAAAATCAAGAAGGATACATTTCGGAATCAAAAAAAATTTGACGAATTCAAAATACAGCGTATATTTGCATCGTCAAACAAGAAACATAAGAAACAGCAGTTAGACAATGTTTGTCTCATAGTATAAGGGTAGTACGACAGTTTTTGGTTCTGTTTGTCTTGGTTCGAATCCAGGTGAGACAACAAAAAGAGAGATACGATGTGTCTCTCTTTTTTGTTCTAAAAAGATTTAAAAATTATCAAAATGTTTTGACATATTGATCAATGTTTTTATCTTTGCACAACGAACGAATTTCTAGACCTGTCTGGAAAAGTTCGGAGGATTGTCCGATAGTATAAGGGTAGTACGACAGTTTTTGGTTCTGTTTGTCTTGGTTCGAATCCAGGTCGGACAACGAAAGAGAGTTACATTTTAGTAGCTCTCTTTTTCTTTTTACGCTAACCTCCTCTCGGCCATTTAGCGGTTTTTATTTCTCACGATAGTCTTTTTATTTTCGATTTCATTTGGCTAACTTTGTGCATCATTCATAACATATAAATAATCAACACCATGCCTTTGCAATTTAACACGGTTAAATTATTCGCAGGTTCAGGAACTCAAGAACTAGCAGAAAAAATCGCGCAATCTTACGGGAAAGCTTTAGGAGAAAAGACTCTATCGAAATTCAGTGACGGCGAAATTCAACCCTTCTACAACGAATCTGTAAGAGGAAGTGACGTTTTCCTAATCCAATCTACCAACCAACCTACCGACAATCTTTTCGAATTATTATTGATGATCGATGCAGCGAAGAGAGCTTCAGCTCACTACATCACTGCGGTAGTTCCATACTTTGGATTTGCTCGTCAAGACCGTAAAGACAAGCCTCGTGTAGCTATTGGTGCTAAAATGATTGCAAACTTGATTACTGCTGCTGGCGCAAGTCGCATTATGACAATGGATTTGCACGCTGCTCAGATTCAAGGATTTTTTGACATCCCAGTAGATCATTTGGATGGATCGGTGATTTTTGTTCCTTATATCAAATCATTAAATCTTCCTAACTTAACAATTGCATCTCCAGATATGGGCGGTTCATACCGTGCACGTACTTTTGCTAAATTCTTTAATGCTGAAGTTATCATTTGTGACAAACGTCGTAAACGTGCGAATGAGATTGAATCGATGTCTATCATCGGTGATGTAACAGGTCAAGATGTAGTATTAATCGATGACATCTGTGACACTGCAGGCACACTTTCTAAAGCGGCGGCATTGATTATGGAAAATGGTGCCAATTCGGTAAGAGCGGTATGTACTCACGCTGTATTATCAGGTAAGGCTTACGAAACAATTGAGAACTCTGTGTTGAGCGAAATGATTGTTACGGACACCATTCAATTGAATGAAGAGAAAGCTAAAGCTTCTACAAAAATCAAAGTATTATCGACAGCAGATTTATTTGCTAAGGCAATCAAAAGTGTCAATCAACATTCCTCTATTTCTGATTTGTTCGAAGTAGAATAATACATATAGATATTATTGCAAAAGGGCTGGAATTTAAATTTCAGCCCTTTTTTTATCCTCTTTCGCTTCATCAAAATGATAGCATACCCTTTATTGAGATAAAACAAAAAGGATGAGCAAAGTGCTCATCCTTCTTCGTATAATGATTAGAAATTCAGACTAATTACAAAGTCTTGACTCTAATATTTCTAAAGAATACTTCTGTACCGTGTCCAAGGAAACCGATATGCCCCTTCGTTTGATTCAAACCTGGATGCTGTTTGTTATCCGCTGTACCATTTTTAGCAGCTTCTTTGATGTCACCGTCAACGATTACTTTGCCATTCAATGTGACTTTGATTTTAGAACCTTGTACGCGTATCTCTTGCTCATTCCATTCGCCCATTGGTTTTAAAGCGCCGCGTTTGGCAGCAATAATTCCATATACGGACCCATGGTATTGATAAGGTTTTAGATTCTTGTATACATCTGCATCATCATCCAATATTTGGATTTCATGACCCAAGTATGCTGCATCACCTTCCATAGGCGTACGTATGCCAACACCATTATTTGCGCCAGGAGTCAATTTGAATTCAAATCGATACACAAAATCACCGTACTGTTCCTTGGTATAGATATTTTTACCAAACTTAGCATCTGGATTTGATCTCAAAACACCTTCTTCTGTAATCTCGTAAGCTGAAGAAGAAGTCCACTTGTCTAGATTCGTACCATCAAATAACATATCGAATCCTTCTTTTTTCTCCTGCTCAGACAAGGTATAAGTGACCTTACGAGGAAGTTCCTTCAGATAAATATCGCGGTACCACACTTGTGAACCATGTGCTTGCAATTCGATCTGCTCCATTGGGAAAATAGATTGGTTGCGATCCCAATAGTTCTCTAAAGTCACATTATCAACAACCAATTCACCATTCAACCAAACCCAAACTTTCTCCCCAACCATCTTGATTTTCATGTTATTCCATTCACCAAGAGGATTATCGGCAACCTTTAAAGGTTTTGATTCATGTTTTTGATTGTTATACAAACCTCCAGAACCTACCTGAGCACCCACGTTTGTACGTGAAATATCCCACATCTGAACTTGCGGAGTACCTCTCAAATATACGCCTGCATCAGGTTCTTTACCATTTTTGTCTAATTTCCAGTCGAGCAACAATTCAAAATCACCGTATTGTTTTACCGTAGCGATATTGTCGCCGTGTCCGTTAAACACTAAAACACCATTTTCTGCTCGCCAGCTGTCACGCATCTTTTTGTCTGCCTCAACTTGTTTAGCGGCCAACTCTTTAGCACTCATTTGCGCACGCTTAATCGGATTTTCTACCAATCCTTTCCAGCCTGTCAAATCCTTACCATTGAATAAAGCTACGTAGCCTTCTCCTTTTGGCATTTCCGCCAAATGACGCACTATAGCCTCACGAAGGTACGAGCTTTCGCTACCTTCCAGATTCTTCATTGCCGCTTCTAACCAATTACGTACATCCGTACCCACATACGAAGGATTGTCTGTAGCGATATTCATCACCACATCGGTAGCCGCACCTTTGAGTTCAGGATGTGTCAAGTATTTGCTCGCAAACACCAAGGCCATATAAGTACCTGTAGACTTAAGGTTGGATAAGGCTGTGTTCTTCTGTCTGGTTGTCTGTGCGTATTCGAAAGCATCTTTAAGCAAGATTGTCTTTTGGTCGTTATTGACTTTACTAGCACTCAATTGTCTTATAAATCCGTCGAAAACGACATTAAACAAAGCCGGATCTTTTTCCGAACGCAACAAAGTGGTCAATGCATCCAGAGAGGAAGTATTCGACCAGCTCGCTAAAGAAGCTATCGCCTCGGCGCGCAAGGGATTGCCTGCAGGAAGATAATTCTTAACCGTTTGCAATGCTTCCGCACTACCTTCGCCTGCAAAAATCGGGAAATAGCGCGCTGCCGATGGTGCCATCGAACGCGAAATATTCGCTGATAGTCGCTTCACTATATTTTCCTTTTCGGGATTATTCTGTAGGGCAACTACTGCTGCACGCTGTGCCAACGCTATTTCTTGATTATTAGCTTTATCCAATAATTCAATCACAGTATTGAAATCACTATCCTTAACCACACTTGGTAAGGCGGCGAATGCAGCTGTGCGTACGTTGCCGCTGGCGCTATTGATTAATTTTATAATTTCAGCAGAAGAATTGGCATTCGAACGTTTAGATAATACATCTAAAAGAGCAATTTGTGTTTTCTCATCAGCTGACGCCAGTGAGCTATTTACCAAATCTATTGTCTGCGCATCAGCGGCAGTCAATAATAAGGTCTTCAGCACACTCAATTCCTTGTCCGAAGCAGCCGGAATCTGACTAATCACAAAAGATGCATTATTCCCTTTGCTCAAAGCTGACAACGTATAATACGACGCTATTCGAGCTTCTTCTCCTTTGATCTTTGGAAGGCTTTTTTCGATAGCGTTGATAGATGCTGTAGCATCATTTGTTTTCAAGAAGTTCAATATGCTTTCCTGCCCTTCTGCATCCAATTTTACAAGAGAAGATGTTATTTTCTTCATCTCGGAAGCAGATACATCTGTACTAAGTAAGCCCAATGCGACATTACGCAAGATTGGATCTTTACCTGTCGACAGCGTCATTAGGTTTTTACGTTGTTTCTTCGGGTCGAGTCTTGCTAGCAGCTCTAGAGATGCTATTTTCGCACCCAAAGCCTTCTCTGTAGAAGCTTCGGCATATACCCTAGAAGCGATAGACGAAGCTAATTTGGTGTCCCCATTATTTGCCAAATTATTAGCGTATTCCAATAGCAAAGCCGAGACATTGGTTCTGTCAAATTCCAGATTATTTGCCTTCGCTTTCGCATATAAAACATCGTATGATTTGGCAGTACCCAACTTACTCAATGCAGCGTACGCATTATATTGAAAATTATCGGAGTCATAGCTTTTCAACAATTCCAAGATACGGTCTTCAGCATCTGTATTACGTACTTCGCCCAATGCACCAATTATAGCTGTTGCTGTTTTTTCGTTTACATTAGCTGATAGCGCTTTGCTCAGCGCCGCCGAGGACTCATTGGTGTGTATAGCACTTAATACACGTGCTGCCTTTTCTACTAAATATTCGTCAGACAAATAGGAAGAAACCTTTGCTATTGCTTCGTTTTTCGCACAGAATTTCAACAACTCGAGCACGTAACCTTTATTATCTTTATCAGACAATTTATCCAAGGCCAGCAAAAGTCCTTGTGCATATTTCTCACGTGCAGCTTCTTTCCCGGGCTGCATGACATATAAGGCATACGAGTTCGTAGCGTATTCAATGGTAGAATTATCGTTGCCTGCAGGACGCAGTTTGGATAACAATTGAGCCACGTCCTCCGCACTGAAATTCTCCAGCTCTCCCATTGCCAGTAAAAATTTATTCATCTCTGCTGCAGGTTGCTGAGCCAGCACATCGGCGATTTTGGTTTCGGCAGTACGCCCTGCAGGTTGTTGCGCGTATGATGCTGTCTGTAGCAGCAATAATATTGATATGGTATTAAAAATCTTTTTCATTGGTAGGGCAGATTACATAGTCCAAGGACCTCTCATAGGTTGATTAATTAAACGATTTGCAGCTTCGTCATTGACAAATTCTTGCTTAGCAGAATCAAAATGCAATGTTCTATTAAGTCTTAAGGCAGCTAAACCTAAATTTACCAACGTACAAGAATAATATCCATTCTCCTCATTCAGTGCAAATTTCTGACGTGTACGAACCGCTTCCACAAAATCAGTAAGCTGAGGTGCCGGATCCGGATACTGAGCTAATTTGCGTTCCAAATCCGGGATATCTGATTTGAACCCTCTATATAATTTACCTTTTGGACCTTCTATATAGGCTTTGCCTACTTCTGTACCCTCGCCATCTAATATGATTTGGCAACCGTCCGCATAGGTATAGGTAATTTTACGCCATGTACCTACTGCATCCGAGTGCTGTTGTGGGGCGTCTACTTCAATTTTCACTGGACTTTCATTGTCCTTACCTAGAAAATACTGAACAGGGTCTAAGTAATGCTGTCCCATATCACCAAGGCCACCACCGTCATAATCCCAATATCCACGGAATGTAGTATGTACGCGGTGTGTGCTGTATGGCTTATGTGGTGCAGGACCCAACCACATGTCGTAATCCAATTCTTTTGGCACTTGCTCAACTGGAAGCTGCTCCTTTCCTACCCAGTAGAATTTCCAGTCAAATCCCGTATGCTTACTAATTGTAACCTTCAAAGGCCAGCCTAGCATTCCTGTATCGACTACCTTTTTGATTTTCTTTACAGGAACATTCATTCCGTAAAAGTTAGCATCAAATCTAAACCATGTATTTAATCTGAAAATATTGCCGTGTTGGGCAATAGCTTCTTTGACCTTTTTACCTTCACCGATGGTGCGTGTCATCGGTTTTTCACACCAGATATCTTTACCTGAGCGCGCTGCTTCTAGTGCCATCAAACCGTGCCAATGTGGAGGAGTAGCAATATGCACAATATCCACATTTTGATCTTGAATCAAATCCCTAAAATCATGATATTGCTTCACGCCACCTCCCAGCGCATTCTGCGCAAGAGCTAAATGCCTAGAATCTACGTCACAAATAGCTACTGTTTTTGTACCTGCATAATTAAAATGTCCTCGTCCCATGGCACCTACACCAATTACACCTTTTGTCAGATGGTCAGATGGGGCCAAGTAACCCTTGCCCAAAACAAATCGCGGTACGATAGTAAAGGCTGCGGCTCCAATCAATGATTTCTTGATAAAATCACGTCTTGAAGAGTGTTGTTTTTCCATAATATTATTAAATTGTGTTGTAAGGTTTAATATTCTAAGTTGAGTTGCATGCTATGGACGCAGGTGTTAAATATAAGAATTAATCTTTTTATATCTGCGTAACAATCTTTTCACTTTTCACAAAATCGATTGTTTATTTTTTTATTCAGAAAATTTAGCTATTTTTGCACCTCAAAATTTATATATTTTTAATATGAAATCAATTGCTATTAGCGGTTCTGTAAGACAGAACGTAGGGAAAAGAGATGCAAAAGAATTGCGTTACGAAGGTCAAGTGCCTGCAGTTCTTTACGGAGGTGCTACTCAAACTCACCTTTCTGTATCCGCAGCTGATTTGAAACAAGTTCTTTACACTCCTGAAGTAGTATTCGTAGAATTAAACTTAGAAGGAAAAACTGTAAAAGCTATCGTTCAAGACGCTCAATTCCACCCTCTAACTGACTTAGTTAGACACATAGACTTCTTAGAATTATCTGATGATAAAGAAGTATCAATGAACATTCCTATCAAACTAACTGGAACATCTCCAGGTGTTAAGATGGGTGGTAAATTAGTTCAAAAATTACGTAAATTACGCATCAAAGCTCTTCCTGCTAATATGCCTCAAGAGGTTGCAGTACCTATGGAATCATTAGAAGTAGGTAAATCATTCCGCGTAAGTCAAGTAGCATTAGAGAACGCAAAAGTATTAAACAACGCTGACGATACTATCGTATCTGTAATCATGTCTCGTGCATTACGTCAAGCGGAGCAAGAAGCTGCTAAAGCTGCTAAAGGCGCTAAGAAAAAATAATTTTGCTTTACCGCAATCTAAAGGGCATCGAAATATCGATGCCCTTTTTTCGTGCCATATGAAATCATTTTTTACCTTTGTAACATGAATTTTTTGATTGTAGGTCTGGGCAATATTGGACACGAATATGCAGACACAAGACATAATATAGGTTTTATGGTGGCGGATGAATTAGCCAATCAAGCGGGCACATCCTGGTCTTTGCAAAAGCATGCCTATTATACCGAATTCAAAATCCGTAATCATAATGTATATGTCATCAAGCCGACGACCTATATGAATTTGAGCGGCAAAGCCGTAAACTATTGGATGCAGCAATTAAAGGTTCCCAT